>NZ_LT629752.1:1761250-2372500 GCF_900105145.1 Polaribacter sp. KT25b
ATTACACGATATTTTCAAGCACTTCAAAAAAATAAGAAGGCAACTTTTTTAGCCTTATTAAGACCTATATTACTTTTTATACCAATAACTTACCTTTTAAATAGCTATTTCGGTTTATTAGGTATCTGGGCTTCTTTTCCGGTAAGTGATGGCGCTTCAGCTATTATTTCCTTATTTTTAGTAAAAAAAGATGAAATGAAGAAGGTTTCATTACTAAATAGTAATGATAGTGTTCTAGAAAATATGAGTAATTTATAACACTTAATACTATTAAAATTCTAGTGTTCATATTTTTATGAATATAAAACAGGTTAATAACATATATCAAATTATAAAAGAAGTACTAACAGTTAAATAATAATATTATGAAAACACAATATTTAAAAGTCGCTAGTTTTTGCGCTGCTTTGTCTTTAATAGGATGTAATACCTCAAAGCATAAAAAAGCAAACACTAATTTAAATAAAGTTCATTTTGTTCTAACTGATACGGGGCAGGATAAATTTTATGATAACGAAGGTAATCAAATTGATGAACCTAGTAAAGAAGATGCATTTTACGGTCAAGATGCACAATTTAAAGGAATAGAATCTTCATATCAAGATAATGGAGATGGCACCGTAACAGATTTAAATACTGGTTTAATGTGGCAGAAAACACCAGATTTTAAACGTCATAATTTTTATGATGCTTTTAATTATGTAGAAAATCTAGAAATTGGAGGTTATACAGATTGGAGAATGCCAACCATCAAAGAGTTGTATTCACTTCTTAATTCTAATGGCGAATTATATCCGCAAGATTTAGAAAAATCACAACCGTATTTAAACACAGATTATTTTGATTTTGAATACGATAAGAGAATGCCTTTTGCAGGGCAATATTGGTCTAGTACTAAATATGTAAAAGGCCCTTTACAGAATATAAAAATGGAAGGTGCTTTCGGGTTCAATTTTGCCGACGGACATATAAAAGCCTATGAAACAGGTTTGTATTTTGATGGCAGCAAAGGTGTTCATGATCCAGGAAACAACGTAAGAGCAGTTAGAGGAAAAGAAAATGTGTACGGAGTTAATAATTTTGTTGATAATAAAAATGGAACAATTACCGATAAAGCAACGGGATTAATGTGGCAAAAAGCAGACAATGGTAAAACTTACAATTGGGCTGAGGCTTTACAAGTTGCAAAAAATCGCAAAATAGCAGGTTATGAAGATTGGAGAGTACCTAATACCAAAGAGCTACAGAGTATTGTAGATTATGATAAAAAAACATTTCCTGCAATTGACGAAAACTTTTTTGAATGTACAGAAGATAGTTGGTTTTGGTCTAGTACAACACAAGGCGATTTTAAATACACCGCTTGTTATGTGGCTTTCGGAAAAGCATATAGTAAAGATAATAGTAGCGCAACAGAATATTATGATTGGCATGGTGCAGGTGCGCAACGTTCTGATCCTAAATCTGGAAAAATTGAAGATTATCTTTTAGAATCTGTAAATGCTGCAGATTCCTTAAGAATAAAGAATTATGTAAGGTTGGTTAGAGATTTTAATTAAATATTTTTTGCTGAATTTGTTTTATAAGGTTGTCTTAAAGTTTTAATAACAACCTTTTTTTTTATGCTTTTTTTAACAAAGTATACACAAGTTTTAATGAGTAAGTGCATCTAAAATAACATACTTACTAGATAAGTAGCAATTATAATTTATAAACTAGTATAAGCATAATAAAATAATTAAAAATGAAAAATGTAGCTTTAAAAAACAAAGTCAGTAGTTTAGGTCTATTTTCACTATTATTCTTGATAATAGCAATATTTACAGGATGTAGCAGTGATGAAAACGAAGAAAGTTTAGTAGTCTCACTATCGGAAGATGTAGTTATAACAGATACAAATACATCTGGTACTGCAGAAGGAGACACTGATAACACAGGTGCAGATGAGGGTGATTTAGTAGAAAATGCCACTTTTGCAAATACCATACAAATTGTGTTTTCTAATACATCGGCAACCATTACAAATCCGGTTCCTGATAATGTGGTAATTACCCAAGATGGTGCCGAAGTAACTATTAATTCTACGATATCCGAAGTGGCTTACGAAATTTCAGGAACAACTTCTGATGGGATGTTAAAAATTTATAGTGATAAAAAACTCAAATTATCTTTAAAGGATTTAAGTATTACAAATGCAGATGGTCCTGCAATTAATATTCAAACTTCAAAAACCATTTTTGTGGTATTAGAGGGTACCAATAACTTAACAGATGCATCAAGCTACAGCAATATACCTGATGATGAAGATGCCAAAGCTGCTTTTTTTAGTGAGGGACAATTGGTATTTAGTGGTACAGGAGCATTAAATGTTAAAGGAAACTACAAACATGGTATTGCAAGTGATGATTATATTAGAGTAATTAGCGGAACAATTACAGTTTCTGCAGATACAGATGGCATACATACTAATGATTATATTATTGTAGATGGTGGTACACTTAATTTAACAGCAGATAGTGACGGAATGGATTGTGAGGAAGGTTATATTATTATTAACGACGGAACATTTACAATTAATACTGGAGATGATGGTATTGCTGCTTCTTACGACATTGATGAAGAAGACGAACCAGATGATACGATTACACCAAATGTAACGATAAATGGCGGAACTTTTGAAATTAACTCTTCAGCAGGAGAAGGAATAGAATCAAAGGCAATTATGACAATTAATGACGGAACTATAAACATTAATGCTTATGATGATTCTATTAATGCAAACGGAATTTTATACATCAATGGTGGTAATATCTATGCATATACTACTCTTAATGATGCTATAGATAGTAATGCAGGAATTACCATTACAGGCGGTACTACTATTGCAATAACAACTAGAACAGATGAACCTGATGGTAGTTTTGATTGCGACGACGACACTTTTAAAATTACAGGAGGAACCATTTTAGGATTAGGATTAAATACTTCCTTTCCTACAGCGAGTGCAAGTACTCAAAATTCAGTTATTTTTGATGGAGTTAGTGCAAATCAGCTATTAAATATTCAATCAGAAGATGGTACGGAAGCCTTAACTTTTGAAGTGCCATATACGGTAAATACCATTATATATGCCAATGCAAAATTAGAAACAGGAGAAACATATTACATATATACAGGTGGTAGTGTAAGCAATGGTACCGAAACAAACGGTTTATACAGCGCTGGTACATATACCGGAGGATCAAATACTGGCGATTACTTTACTATAAATAGTACAGTTACACAAATAGGTGGAGATATGGGGCCTACAGGTGAAGGTGGTGGTAGAAGATAAATCTGTAACAGGTATTATAACTGGTTTTGCGTATTTTGAACGTACTCCAGATGGTAAGGTGCATAGCAGACCTTTTAACGGCATTCCTATAAAAGGTTCAAAACTACTAAGTATTGGTAAGGGTAGCGAACCTTCTGTACTTAAAAATGCTATTGAAAATAGTATTACATAATACCTAATTCTAATTTTATAAGAGAACTATCTCTAATTATTAACGACACTAAAAAATTGTTGCTCCCCCTGTCTTATTTGGGTCTTGTTCGAGTCTCCTTCGGTAAATGATCTATTTTTAAAAAATAGACTACTATCGTTCTCGAACAAGAACTCGAACAAGACTCGAACAAAACCCCTTAAAAACTGCTATTTTGTGTCAAGAGAAGTCAATACAGGTCAAAATGTGTCATAGTGTGTCACAGTGTGTCAGGATGTGTCACTAAATACGATTAAATTTATAGGTGTTTTTCAATTCAAAACACTATAATACAATGTTTTAAAAGGTGTTTTTGTGCTCAAAAAACTTTCTCAAAAAAATGCAATTGCAACACGTTTAAAATACCCTCGAAACCTCATTTTAGTAGGTTAAAACATGTAATTAAAAAAATAATAATACTTTATTTGTACAATTATAAAAACATTGTATATTCGCTGTCTTTAAGAAAAAAGGTTCTTTAAAATAATAAATATAAAGGGGAGATACTCAAGCGGCCAACGAGGACGGACTGTAACTCCGTTGACTACGTCTTCGCAGGTTCGAATCCTGCTCTCCCCACAATTTACCTTTTTTTTTGCCATAAAAAAAATGCAACTTCTTTTCATTTATTACTAGATACTAGTAAATATAATCTTAGTGATTGACACTCATGCGCTCGTTATTATAAGTTAGCCATTAAGAAAAACAAATCAAAATCTAAGTTTTATAACCAACAGAATACTTCAGTCGTTTCTTCTTTGTAATGACAGTTGTATAATTATTATAAAATGATGCATTATTCTCTTGGTAGTTCTATCAATTTTACTAATTTTAAACAAAAAATAAATTGCTAGTTTGTAAAACTACTTTAAAGGTATTATTACCTTAAGTAGTCAACCAATCTTTTAATTACAACTACAACATTTAAATGTCAGAAAACCAACTACAATTACAACAAACTTTGTGGAATATTGCCAACGATTTACGTGGTAATATGGACGCAGATGATTTTAGAGATTATATACTAGGCTTTATCTTCTACAAATATTTAAGTAAAAAAATGAGCTTGCATGCTAATTATATTTTGCAACCAGATCACTTAACTTATAACGAGGTTTTAGGAAACGAGCAAGAAGAAATATTACTACAAGAAATAAAATTTTCGTCTTTAGATGCTTTAGGGTATTTCTTACATCCATCGGAATTGTTTGATGAACTCGCTAAAAGAGGAAACTCTGGTGGCGTACATAAATTCATTTTAGAGGACTTACAAAAAGTACTCACTAATATTGAACAAAGTACTATGGGTAGTGAATCTGAAGACGATTTTGGAAACCTTTTTGAAGATTTAGATTTAACCAGTAGTAAACTTGGTAAAACAGAAGAAGCTAAAAACGAACTGATTGTAAAAGTGTTAGTGCATTTACAAGGCATTGATTTTGATTTAGAAAACGATGAAAATGATGTATTGGGTGATGCTTACGAGTATTTAATTGGTCAGTTTGCTTCTGGAGCAGGGAAGAAAGCAGGCGAATTTTACACCCCACAACAAGTATCTAAAATATTAGCCAAATTGGTAACCACCAATAAAGAGCGTTTAAAATCTGTGTACGACCCAACTTGTGGTTCTGGTTCTTTACTATTAAGAGTTGCTAAAGAAGTTAAAGAAGTTGGTGCTTTTTTTGGACAAGAAAGCAACCCAACAACATACAACTTGTGTAGAATGAACATGATTATGCACGATGTACATTACAAAAAGTTCGATATTTATAATGAAGATACACTTGTAAATCCATCACCAAAACATAGAGACCAACGTTTTGAAGCCATAGTTGCCAATCCGCCTTTTTCTGCAAAATGGAATCCAGATAGTATTATTAGTGATGAGCGTTTTTCGCCTTACGGAAAAATGGCACCCAAAAGTAAAGCAGATTTTGCCTTTGTACAACACATGATTTATCAATTAGATGATACTGGAACCATGGCTTGTGTGTTGCCTCATGGGGTTTTGTTTAGAGGAGCAGCAGAAGGACATATTCGTAAATATTTAATAGAAGATAAAAACCAATTGGATGCCGTTATTGGTTTGCCTTCTAATATTTTTTACGGTACAAGCATACCTACGTGTATTTTGGTTTTGAAAAAAAACAGACCTACTACAGATATTTTATTTGTGGATGCTAGTAACGATTTTGAAAAAGTAAAAACACAAAACGTCTTGACTGACAATCATTTATCAAACATTATTGAAACCTATAGAACAAGGCAAACCAAAGACAAATATAGTTATGTTGCGAGTTTAGCAGAAGTACAAGAAAACGATTACAATTTAAATATACCACGTTATGTAGATACTTTTGAAGAAGAAGAAGCTATAGATCTTTTCAATGTTTCTTCGGATTTAAAAGCCTTAGAAAAAGATATGGCAACAACAGACCAAACCATTGCCAATTTCTGTAAAGAATTAAATATTGAAACACCTTTTTAATGACGAAAGAAAATAACAAACAGATTGCTTCGTGCCTCGCAATGACAGAGGGAAACGTCATTGCGAACGGAGTGAAGCAATCTGCCAATAAAAAAGAGATTGCTTCAGCAAGATTGCTTCGTACCTCGCAACAAGAGCTTCGCAATGACGAAACTAATAAAAACGCGTCATTGCGTGACTTTTCGTCGAAGCAATCTCTTTCTTTAGTTCCTAAACTTCGTTTTAAAGAGTTTGAAGGTGAATGGATAAAAACTACATTAGGTGATTTATTTACCTTTAAAAATGGTTTAAATTCTGATAAAGAAAAATATGGTACAGGAATAAAATTCATTAACGTTCTTGATATTATTGGAGAATCTGTAATTACTTATGATTCAATTTTTGGAAAAGTAGAGATAACAGATAAAGAACTTGAAAAAAATGAAGTTATTTATGGAGATGTGCTTTTTCAAAGAAGTTCAGAAACAAGAGAAGAAGTAGGTCAAGCAAATGTTTATGTTGATAAAAATAAAAGTGCTGTATTTGGTGGATTTGTAATTAGAGGAAGAAAAAAAGTAGATTATAATCCATATTTTATTAATTATTTACTAAAAACTTCATCAGCAAGAAAAGAGATAACAACGAAAAGTGGTGGAAGTACAAGGTATAATGTTGGTCAAGACAGTTTAAGTGAAGTTTTAATCAAATTAACAAACCTAAAAGAACAACAAAAAATAGCCACATTTTTAACAGCAGTAGATACCAAACTACAACAACTCAACAAAAAAAAGGAATTGTTAGCCAACTACAAAAAAGGAGTGATGCAACAATTGTTTAGTCAGCAATTGCGTTTTAAACCCACACCGTCATTGCGAGGCACGAAGCAATCTCTTGATAACAATAAGAAATTTCCTGATTGGGAAGAGAAGAGGTTGGGTGAGGTTTGTATTAAAATTCAAGATGGTAATTATGGAGCATCATACCCTAAAACAAATGAGTTTATAGAAATAGGTATTCCTTTTTTAACTTCAAAAGCATTGGGTACTGGAGGTTCAATCATTTCAAATAAAATTGATTTTATACCTATTAAAAAACATCAAGAATTAAAAAAAGCACATTTAATGTTAAATGATGTGCTTTTTACAAATCGAGGAGCAAATGTAGGTGCTATTGCTTTTGTTGATACAACAATTTCTCACGGAAATATTGGACCACAATTAACGTTATTAAGAGTTGATATGAATATTATAGAAAGTACTTTTTTGTACCATTCAATGAATTCTTTTAAAGTTAGGAAGCAGGTTAGATCTCAAGATAGTGGAAGCGCAATGAATTTCTTTGGTATTGGAGCAACATCAAAATTTAAAATAAGTCTTCCATCCCTAAAAGAACAACAAAAAATAGCCACTTATTTAAGTGCCATCGATACTAAAATAGAAAACGTACAAACACAAATAGACAAAACACAAGCGTTTAAAAAAGGTTTGTTGCAGCAAATGTTTGTTTAGATTGCTTCGTAAACTCAAAATGACAAGCAAGATGTCATTGCGAATGAGGTACGAAATGAAGCAATCTCTAAATAGACAAACAGATTGCTTCAGATTGCTTCGTTCCTCGCAACTCCTCGCAATGACGAGTAGCGTAAGTCATTGCGAAGAATGAAGCAATCCCACGCAAGAGTGAGAACACAAGAGTGAAAACATATAGAAAGTGAAAAGAGTATTAATAAAAAGCAGGAAACCTAATGAACAGATTGCTTCGTGCCTCGCAATGACGAGTGTTAATTGGGTGCCTCGCAATGACACTTGAAAAAAAATGAAACCAGGATTCGTTTACATATTAACCAATAAAAACAACACCACATTATACATTGGTGTAACTGCTAATTTAGAACAGCGCATAAAACAACACAAAGCAAAAATTGATAAAAAATCGTTTACCGCTAGGTATAATTTAGATAAATTGGTGTATTTTGAATCCTTTCAAATGATAGGTGATGCTATTGCAAGAGAAAAGCAATTAAAAGCAGGAAATAGAGCACGAAAAATTGCATTAATAGAAAGTATAAATCCAGAATGGGAAGAATTGTATTATGAGTAGCACAAGTCATTGCGAACGAAACGCAGTGGGAGTGAAGCAATCTGTTAATTGAGACTTAGAGATTGCTTCGTTCCTCGCAATGACAGAAGAGAACGTGTCATTGCGAATGAGGAACGAAATGAAGCAATCCCACGCAAGAGTGAGAACGCAAGAGTGAGAACATATAGAAAGTGAAAACGAGTTTTAATAAAAAGCAAGAAACCCAACGAACAGATTGCTTCGTGCCTCGCAATGACGAGTATTAATTGGGTGCCTCGAAATGACGAGTGAGAAAAGAAAAAGAAATGAGTAAACAATCAGAATTACAACTAGAAAACAACCTAATTAAACAATTAGTAGGTTTAGGCTATCAAAATGTAACGGTTTTAGATGGAGATGCATTGGTTGCTAATTTAAAACATCAACTAGAACAGTTTAATAACTGTGTTTTTTCAGACAAAGAATTCGAGAAGATTTTAAACCATTTAGAAAAAGGAAATGTATTCGAAAAATCTAAAACCTTAAGAGGACGTTTTCAGTTTGAGAATGATAAAGGAGAAGCTACTTACATTCGTTTTTTTAATAGTGAAGTTTGGACAGACAATTTATTTCAAGTTACCAATCAAATCACCCAAGAAGGTACTTATAAAAACAGATATGATGTTACTATTTTAATCAATGGTTTGCCTTTGGTACAAATAGAGTTAAAAAGACGTGGTTTAGAAATAAAAGAAGCCTTTAATCAAATTAATCGCTATCAAAAACATTCTTTTTGGTCTAATCGTGGGTTATTTCAATATGTACAATTGTTTATCATCAGTAATGGCGTAAACACAAAATACCTTGCTAATAATGAGTTACAGTCTGTAAAACAAACCTTTTTCTGGTCTGATGTACACAATAAAAATATTAAAGAACTACCAGATTTTACCAATGCTTTTTTAAACCCAAATCATTTGGGGTTAATGATTGCCAAGTATATTGTAAGAAACGAAACGCATAAAATTTTAATGGTTTTAAGACCTTACCAATATTATGCAGTAGAAAAGTTAGTAGCACAAGTAGAAACCACAACAGACAATGCATATATATGGCATACTACTGGTTCTGGTAAGACTTTAACCTCTTTTAAAGCAAGTCAGATTATTATGGATTTGCCACAAGTGGACAAAGTGTTGTTTGTGGTAGATAGAAAAGATTTAGACTATCAAACCATGAATGAATTTAATTCTTTTAAAAAAGATAGTGTAGATGTTACCAAAAACACCCATAACCTAGTAAAACAACTCGCAAGCGATTCTAAATTAGTTTTAACAACCATTCAAAAATTAAACAATGCTATTTCTAAAGAGCATTATAAAAAGCAATTAGCAGATTTAAAAAGTAAGAGAGTAGTCCTTATTTTTGATGAATGTCATAGAAGTCAATTTGGAGAAACGCACAAACTAATTACAGACTATTTTACAAATTCGCAATTATTTGGTTTTACAGGAACACCCATTTTTGCAGACAATGCTTCTAAAAACAATTTAGGAAAAAGAACCACCAAAGACCTATTTGGTAAATGTTTGCACAAATATGTAATTACAGATGCAATAGAAGATGGTAATGTTTTAAAATTTGGAATAGAATATATAGGGCGTTACAAAAAGAAAAGCAACACATTACTAGATATTGATGTAGAAGATATAGACAAAACAGAAGTTTTTAAAGACGAAAAACGTTTAGAAAAAATAGCAGATTATATTATTAAATACCACAGTACAAAAACAGATAACAAACATTTTTCTGCTTTGTTTGCTGTAAGTAATATTAAAAGTTTAATTAAATATTACGATATTTTTAAAGCTAAAAAAATTGCTGGCGAACACAATTTAAGAATAGCAACTATTTTTTCTTATGGAGCAAATGAAGCAAATGAAGATGCCCAAGATTATTTACCCGACGATGAATTGGATGTTGCTGCAGAAAGTGAACTAAGCTATAAATCTAGCCATTCTAGAGAAAAATTAGATGAATACATTGTAGATTATAACAAAATGTACAACACTGGTTTTTCAACTAAAGACAGTAAATTATTTGAAGAGTATTATAAAGACATTAGCAAGCGTTTAAAAGAACGAGAAAAGAAGAATTTTAATGATGCTAAAGACCGCTTAGACATTGTTATTGTTGTAAATATGATGCTTACTGGCTTTGATGCTAAAAAAGTAAATACCTTGTATGTAGACAAAAACTTAAAACAACATGGTTTAATTCAGGCTTTTTCTAGAACCAATAGAATATTAGGAGAAAATAAATCTCAAGGTAATATTGTATGTTTTAGAAACTTAAAAAAGGATACAGATGAAGCCATTACATTGTTTTCTAATAAAGAAGCCAATGAAACTATAATTATGCCACCTTATGAAGACATTGCTACAAAATTTGATGAAACCTTAAAAGCGTTATTAACAATTGCACCAACACACAAAAGTGTAGATAATTTAGTAGGAGAGGAGCAAAAGCTTCAATTTGTACAAGCGTTTAGAAGGCTTTTAAGAGCAAAAAACGTTCTAGAATCTTATGTAGATTTCGACTGGCAAAATTTAGATATTGATGAGCAAACATTTGAAAACTATAAAAGCGAATACTTAGATATTAAAGATTTTGTAGACGAACAAAGAAGAACCCATAAAACATCTATTTTAAACGATGTAGATTTTGAGTTAGAATTAATTCATAGAGATGAAATAAATATCGTTTATATTTTACAGTTATTATCTAAAATAAAAGTAAAAGATAAAACAGAAGCTCAAAAACAGAAAAAAGCAATTATCGATTTATTAGGTGGTAATGTAAAATTAAGAAGTAAAAGAGAATTGATAGAAAAATTTATTGAAGAAAATTTACCTCATATTACAGATGCAGACAGTATTACCGACGAATTTGAAAATTATTGGAAAGAAGAAAAAGTAAAAGCATTGTCTAAAATTTGTGAAGATGAACATTTAGACCAAAAACAGTTTAATGCTTTGATACAAAGTTATACTTATAATGGTCAAGAACCTATTAGACAAGACATTTTTAAATGTTTAGACAATAGACCAAGCATTTTAAAAGCCCGTGAAATTGGTGATAGAATATTAACAAAAATGAAAACATTTATTGATGTTTTTATTACGGGTATGGTTGGGTAAAATTAATAACAAATCTCACTCGATATACTATAATTTTAGTAGTAATTCAAAAATAAATGATTAAAAAACTACCCAATAAACAGATTACCAAGTATGAGATTCTACGAAAATACAATTAACACTTGTTGACGAATTTTAAAACACCCCAATAACAATGTTTATCGTTAGTTAATAGAGATTTATAGCAATCATTTAAAAGCTAGAAATTAAATAGCCGTAATTTCTTTTAACATAATTGTTGACGATATAGACCTAAAGGCACTATATCTACAATTATGTGTAAATAGCCTGAAAAACGGCTATACAAAAATTACTATGTATACGTACTATAATTTATATTATGTAAAATAGAATATTTTAAAACCAATACTCCTACATACTTTGCGTATAATAATTATAATCCTTTAAAACGGTATCTATAAATTCTAAATCGCTATTATGTACAGACTTGATACCAGTTACTTCTAGAATTTTAGAACGTAACTTTATAAGCGTTTTATAATCATTATGTTTGGCAGCCGTTTTATAAGTTTCTTTTATAATACGCATATCATTATCAGACAACTTAATCACATTTGCATACGTTGGTACATAATTCTCTTTGATATCTTCTAAAATGGTTTCAGAGAATTGTACATCATCCTTTAAATAAATAACGATGGTATTTGCAATCACATCTCCAAATCGTTGACTTTTATTGGTAAATAAAATCAGAAAGAATCCTACCATTTTTCCGAATAGAAAAAGCACAACCAACAATCCAGTATGTTCATTTAATCCTAAAGAAGCCACATACACAAACAGCAATAAAAACAAATTAAAATCTACAATTCTTAAAAACCAACGCATAATGTAATCAGTAATCGATGGTTTAAAGCCATCTACATTGATCACTTTTAGTTTTAACAAGCGTTTACCAATGGTTTGCCCATCCATTAAAATTTCTGTGTATAGCGAGTAAAACGTAATGGGCACTAAAAACAACACTTCTATCGCTTTAATGGTCCAGCCATCTCCATTTAAAGAAGTATCTAACGAACTAAAACCAAAAAATTTAAAGGCAAAATAGAAATAAGCAAATTTTAAAAGATTGTCTATAGAAAAAGCAAATAGCCTCTGAAATACTGTAGCCACAGTAAATTTTATATTTACATTTTGTGCCGTTTTTATTTGGAGTGTTTTCATGCAAGTAGTAAATTCGCTCTATATGAGAGAGGTCGCTTTTATAAAGCAAAATAAAGAAAAATGGCTTGAATTCGAACTAAGTTTTTCAAATAAAGAGAAAAAAAGTCCAGATGACGTTGCCAACCTGCATATTAAAATCATGAACGATTTGGTATATGCGCAAACATATTACCCTAAAAGCAAGGTTACTAGCTACTTAAATAAGTTAGCGAAAACTAGTTTTCATAAAGTATACGATTCAAAAAGAAGTGACCAGAATGTATTTATGAGCTTCTTTTTACATAAAGTGCCACTACTCTCTTACAAATACAGAAAATACTTTTACATTTCGTTTATTTTCTTTTTTATCTGTTTCTTTATAGGATTGCTTTCTACTTTTAATGACGAGTCTTTTGCACGTCAAATACTAGGAAATACCTATGTAGATCAGACTTTAGAGAATATAGAAAGTGGCGATGCGATGGCAATTTACAAAAGCGGTAGCAATTGGGGTACTTTTATTGGCATTTATGATAACAACCAACGAGTGGGCTTATCGATGTTTTTATCGGGCTTATTTTTAGGCATCGGTACCGGATTTTATATTGTATACAACGCTATTATGGTGGCGGTCTTTCAAGCTTTTTTTTATCAATATAACAGTTTATTTGATAGTTTAAAAGGCATTTGGATTCACGGAACCTACGAAATATTTGGGATGATTATTGAAGCTGCTGCAGGCTATATTATTGGGGCAAGTATTTTATTTCCAGGAACTTTAAAACGTTTTCAGTCTTTTAAAATAGGAATGAGAGATGCTTTTTATATTTTTATAAGTACCATTCCGTTTACACTTATGGCTGCTTTTTTAGAAGGATATATTACACGGTATTCCAACACCATGCCTACAATTTTTTGTTTTGCTATTATTGTTTTCAGTCTTATAACCATTAGTTATTATTATTTGGTGTTACCATTTGTAGTTGCTAAAAAACACGGACTTCGATAAATGAAAAAGTGTATCGCTTCCCTCCTTTTATTGATGACCTTTTTTGTGCATGCACAAGAAGATCTCAATACAATTGTTGTAGAAAAAGCAGATACCATCGTTTATACTAAAAACACGGATATTAGTAAAGAAAGAACATTTTCATCCAATTTAAAAGATAAATATTCGGATGAAGATTTCCAATACAAAGAAAATGTGCCTGAAAAAAAAGACAACTCAGCTCCTTTTGATTTGGGTTTTATACAAGGTTTAGTGTTCTTTATGAGTAACATATTTCCGTATGTATTAGGCGGAATTATCATCTTTATCATCTTAAAAATAGTATTAGGTTTCGATTATCAATTTTGGAAAACCAACAATGTATCCAAAAGAAAAAAAGAGCAATTAATTTATGAAGATGAAGACATTCATGATGTAGACTTAGCAACACTTTTACAACAAGCAATTGACAATCAAAATTTTAGATTGGCAATTCGGTATTATTATCTTACTACTTTAAAAGGCTTATCAACCAAAAAAATGATTGCGTATCATAAAGATAAAACCAATTCAGAATACCTTTTTGAGATAGAAAACACAGCACTAAGAAGTCAATTTTCTTACATTTCTTACGTATATAGTTATGTTTGGTATGGAGAGTTCCCCATTGACGCACAGAACTTTAAAGCAGCACAGCAAAAATATCAATCGTTTTTAAACCAGATTCTTTGAAAATACCAACGCACATACTAAAAAGTCTGCTATTTTTGGGGATGATTTTACAGCTAACTAGTTGTAAAGAAACCAATTGGGATGAGAACTTTAGAGAAAAGGAGAAAAGTCCTTTTGGCACCTATATTGTGTATAATGAAGCAGATAAACTATTTAAAAATCAAGAAATTGTTTACTTAAAAGAGAATTTATACGATTTTCTAATTGATAAAAATAATATTGATAAAAACAAGCTTTCCAATTATATTTGTATAAAGAGCAACACGAATAAATTAACGGATGATGGTGTAAGTTATTTATTAGGATTCGTTTATAGCGGAAATACTGCTTTTTTAGCACTCAATTATTTTTCTGATGAACTTAGAGAACAGTTAGCATTTAAAACGAACAATTTAGACAAAGATGTCTATGGAGTTGAAAATTTAAAAGAATTAAAAGGTGAATTCCATTTAGAAAATGAGTCTTTTGATAATCAAACTTTTACTTTTGATAGAAACATCCGTAGAAATTATGTGGTTTCCTATAATGAGAAAACCACAATCGTTTTAGGAACCACAAAGATTGACGGAGAAAAAATACCCAACTTTATAAAAATTTATCACGGTTTTGGCGAGATCTATATACACACGAATCCGATTGTATTTACCAATTATTACTTATTAAAAGACAAAGAAAATTATGTAGAAAATGTATTTTCTTATTTGCCAGAAAACACAGTGTATTGGGATCCGCAGATTAAAAAAAGTAACTATGCAGATTCTTCTGACGACGACAACAAATCGATCTTTAAATTCTTTTTACAGCACAAAACGCTAACTTGGTTTTTATTTGTTTCTTTTGGGGGTGTTTTGTTATTTATGTTGTTTAATGCTCGCAGAAAACAACGCGCAATTCCTATTATCAATCCCTTAGATAATACCACTGTGGCATTTACACAAACCATTTCTAGTTTGTATTTAAAAGAGGACGATCATAAGAATTTAGCGGATAAAAAGATTGCCTATTTCTTAGAAAAAGTAAGAACAAAATACTTGCTAAATACCAACAATTTAAACAAAGAATTCATTCAGCATTTAGCAGCGAAATCAGGTAATAAAATTGAAAATACAAACTATTTAATAAATACAATTATCACTTTACATAAAAGGTCAGAATGTTCTAAAGAAGAACTACTTGTCTTACATAAAATGATTGAAACTTTCTTTAATAAACAAGCACATGGAACAACCAAATAACGAAACAAATTCAGAGCACTTATCTTTTGAAAATAGAATTGATTTAGCCGAATTACAAGAGAGTGTTTTTAAGATAAAACAGCAATTACAAAAGGTAATTGTAGGACAAAAAGAAATGATGGATTTATTGCTAGTTTCGTTGCTTGCCAATGGTCATGTTTTAATTGAAGGTGTTCCTGGAGTAGCAAAAACCATCACCGCAAAACTACTTTCTAGAACAATAAATGTTGGTTTTAGTAGAATTCAGTTTACACCAGATTTAATGCCTTCGGATATTTTAGGAACCTCTGTTTTTAATGTGCAAACCTCTCAATTCGAGTTTAAACAAGGCCCTATATTTTCTAGCATGATTTTAATTGATGAAATTAATAGAGCGCCTGCAAAAACACAAGCCGCTTTGTTTGAAGTGATGGAAGAAAAGCAAGTAACCATCGATGGTTTTACCTATAAAATGCTAGAACCTTTTATTGTTTTAGCCACTCAAAACCCAATAGAACAAGAAGGAACCTACAGATTGCCAGAAGCGCAATTAGACCGTTTTTTGTTTAAAGTAGTTGTAGAGTATCCTAGTGCTGATGAAGAATTAGAAATTATAATTAGAGAGCAAGCGCTAGAAAACACCACCAAAGACAGCAAAATAGAAACTATAATTGACGGTTTTAAAATTGTTGAATTCAGAGCTTTGGTAAAACAGATTAAAATTGAAGAGAATTTACTAAAATACATTGCCAATATTGTAGTGAATACAAGAACAAATTCGTTTTTATATTTAGGCGCATCGCCAAGAGCAAGTATTGCTATTTTATCAGCATCAAAAGCATTTGCAGCTATTGAAGGTCGTGATTTTGTAACGCCAGAAGATATTAAAAGAGCTACCATTCCCGTATTACAACACAGAGTAATTGTAACGCCAGAAAGAGAAATGGAAGGTTTAACGAGTAAACAAATTATAGAACAAATTATTGAAGCCGTAGAGATTCCGAGGTAGTTTTAGTTAGTAGTTGCACTTAGTGGTTAGCAAGTAAAAAATGTCATTGCGAGGCACGAAGCAGTCTCTAATTTAGTAGAACTAAACAACAAACAGATTGCTTCGTGCCTCGCAATGACACGGTTTACAATAAAACAATTAAACATTTACACAATTAAACAAACATTGAAACACTTTTACAACACATTATTTCTAAACAATAGATTTTTCTATGCCTTAGCAACCATTGCGATATTGTTTGTTGTAGGCTTCTTTGCTCCTATCTTTTTTGAAGTTTCGAAAGTGTTATTATTCGTTTTAACTATTTTAACCTTTGTTGATGTCTTTTTACTTTACAAAACAAAAAACGCCATTCAAATAGAACGTTATTTACCAGAGCGCTTATCAAACGGTGATGAAAACAAAATAACCTTACAACTTACCAACAACTATCCATTTGTAGCGCATTTATCATTAATTGAAGAATTGCCTTATCAGTTTCAGAAAAGAGATTTTTTCTTTCATCAGCAATTAAAACAACGCCAAGAAAAAACCATACATTATAATTTAACACCCAAAGAAAGAGGTGTTTACTTTTTTGGAAATGTAAATGTGTATGCAAGTTCTCGCTTACAATTAGCGACTAAAAAATACATTTTAGGCGAAGAAAAAGAACTAAAATGCTATCCTTCTTTTTTAAAGTTACGCGATTTTAATATTCAAGCATTTAACAATTCAACGATTTCTTACGGAACAAAAAAAGTACGAAGAATTGGTCATTCTTTAGAGTTTGAACAAATTAAAGAATATGTTTCTGGTGATGATGTTAGAACTTTAAACTGGAAAGCATCCGCAAAGCGAAACCAATTAATGGTAAATCAATATGTAGAAGAAAAATCGCAATCTGTATACGCTATTATTGATAAAGGACGCGCCATGCAAATGCAATTTAATGGCTTAAGTTTATTAGATTATGCAGTAAATACAACCTTAGCAATTAGTAATATTATCTTAAGAAAACAAGATAAAGCTGGTATGTTGTCTTTTTCAACAAAATTAGAAGATTGGGTTGTTGCAGAAAGAAGAAGCTCACAAATGAGTTTAATATCAGAAGCTTTGCATAACATTAAAACAAACTTTTCAGAATCTGATTTTAGTACTTTATATGCTGTTGTAAAAAGGAAAATTACTCATAGAAGTTTACTTATTTTATTTTCAAATTTTGAAACTATCGATGCTTTAAATAGGCAACTACCCTATTTGCGTGCTTTGGCTAAAAATCACTTAGTATTAGTAGTGTTTTTTAAAAATACAGAGTTAGATATTTTAACAAATGCAAAAGCAGAAACTATTCAAGAAGTATATGATACAATTATTGCTGAAAAGTTTATGTATGAAAAGAAACAAATTGTAAATGAACTAAAAAAATACGGAATTCAGTCTGTATTAACAAAACCAGCCGATTTAACAGGCAATACGATTAACAAATATTTAGAATTAAAAACTAGAGGTCTTTTTTAAATTTTTAGTATTTTTATGAATTAATTCTAAATCAACCAGTTATGAAGTGGTATTTTAAAGCTTTTTATCAATATTTCAATTTTAGTGGAAGAGCTAGACGTAAAGAGTTTTGGGTTTTCTTTCTTACTAATATATTTATTTATTGGATACTTACCAATTTATATCGTTTTACAGATGCAGATTTAACAAATGTTCCTTACATTTTTCTTGCTATAATATTAATTCCAAGTATTGCTGTTTTATTAAGAAGGTTGCATGATTCTGGTAAAAATGGTTGGAATATTCTTTTTGTTTTTATTCCGATTCTTGGTTGGTTTTGGTTGTTAATATTATTAATTTTGCTTGGTGAACCTAAACTTAATAAATGGGGACCTTACCCCAAAGGTATTACAGAAAATTAATAAACTTAATAACAAATAATGAATTGGTACTTAAAAGTAATTAATCAATATTTTGACTTTTCTGGAAGAGCTAGACGTAAAGAATATTGGATGTTTATTTTGTTTAACGTTTTAATTTCTTGGACTTTTTCTATTCTTGATTTTGCTTTTGCTACTTTTTACTTTACAATTGCCTCGTATATATATTCGTTAATAGTTTTCATTCCATCTTTAGCAGTTTTATTAAGAAGATTACATGATATGGGCAAAAGTGGCTGGTATTTCTTTCTATTATTTTTTCCTATTATTGGTTGGATTTGGTTACTAGTTTTATTGTGTATGGATAGTGAACCTGGTGTAAATAAATGGGGAGAAAACCCCAAAGGATTTGGAAACGATAACGTTATAAACCAAATTGGAGTTGAATAATTACCGTAAATTATACAGTGTTAGTTAGTTGCTTTTTTTAATAAACTTTAAGAGTTTCAAACACCTTTTAAGTTTAAATAAAAGTATTTTTGCCCGGTGAAAATTAGACAAAAATCAGAATTAGAATTTATCATCGTAATGGCATCTTTAATGTCATTAGTAGCTTTAGCAATAGATGCTTTATTGCCAGCAGTTGCAGATATAAGTAAATCAATACACATTACTAATCCTAAAAATAATCAGTTATTTATAACAATGATCTTTTTAGGTTTAGGTTTTGGTCAACTTATTTCTGGCCCTTTTTCTGATAGTTTCGGAAGAAAACCTATTATTTATGTTGGTTTCATCGTTTTTGCTTTAGCAAGTTTAATTTGTGTTTTTGCAACTAGTTTAGAAATGATGATTGTTGGTAGATTACTACAAGGAATTGGGCTTTCGGCTCCAAGAACTATAAGTATTGCCATGGTTAGAGACCGTTTTAGTGGTAATTATATGGCTAAAGTGATGTCTTTTATAACTGTTATTTTTATTTTAGTACCCGTTGTTGCACCTGCTATTGGTAAACTTATGTTAGATTTATATGGATGGAAATCAATATTTTATAGTCAATTAATATTTGGTTTTTTTACTATGATTTGGGTTTGGAAACGACAACCTGAAACATTAAAGTTAGAAAATAGAAAGAAGTTTAAGTTCACTCTTTTTATGGAAGGCGCAAAAGAGTTTTTAAAACATAAATATGCCGTTATTTTTACCATATTTTCTGGTTTTATAACAGGTTCGTTTATGGTGTATTTAAGTGCTAGTCAACAAATATTTGAAGAGCAATACAATTTAAAAGAAGAATTTCCTTTTATTTTTGCAGGTTTAGCAATTAGTATTGGTTTAGCTACTTTTTTAAACGGAAAACTAGTAGTTAAACTTGGTATGTTTAAATTGGTTTCTGTTTTTACAGTTCTATTTACTGTAGTTCCTTTGTTTTATATCTTATTTTTTTCTGGAGAAACAAATCCAAGTATTTATATTTTAATTCCGTTTTTTAGTTTACAATTCTTTAGTATTGGCTTTCTTTTTGGAAACACGAGGGCTTTAGCAATGGAACCTATTGGTCATATTGCAGGAATTGGAGCTGCAATAAATGGCTTTTTCTCTACAATAATGGCTGTACCAATTGCAACTTTTATTGGTAGTTTTATAAGTGTTAGAGCTTTACCTTTATTTATTGGTTTTTTTGTTTGTGGCTCTATCGCATTACTACTTATAGTTTATTTAAAGTTTTCTGAAAAGAAACTAAAACTAGCCTTAAAAACTAATTAATTCTAATTTAATTCCTAAAATAATGAGCTTAGAAATCATTTTTGAAGATGATTATCTTCTTTGTGTAAATAAACCAAACAATGTTTTGGTACATCATGCTTTTCATTCTAGAAATGTAGCTGATGAAGATTCTCTACTACAAATTATTGAGAATGAAAAGGGATTGAAAGTCTACCCTATTCATCGATTAGATAGAAAAACATCAGGAATTATTTTAATGGCAAAAAAAAAAGATTTCATTTCTAAATTTCAAGAATTGTTTACCAATGATGAAATTCAGAAAACCTACTATGGTGTTGTCCGTGGATTTTCTCCAGATACAAAAACAATTGATACTCCTGTAAAAGGACGAGATGCTAACGTACACAAAGATGCTTTAACATATTTAAAAACATTAGAAAAAATAACTTTAAACATTCCTGTTAAACCTTATGATTCTTCTCGTTATAGTTTAGTAGAATTAAAGCCAAAAACAGGAAGAATGCATCAATTAAGAGTGCATACCAATAAAATTAGTCACCCGTTAATTGGTGATGCAAAATATGGTGACAAAAATCATGATGTAATGTTTGATGAAAACTTTGGATGGAAAAACCTTTTTTTACACGCAGGAAAACTAGAGTTTACACATCCTTTTTCGTCAAAAACTCTAACCTTAAAAGCTTCTTTTACTGAAGATTGGATATCTTTATTTAAAGTGTTTTCTTGGAAAAACCCATTAGCGTAATTTGCCTTTTTAAGCTAAACCAAAAGCTAGTAAATTGGTTTAGCCCTGATTGAAACGGCATCCTTTTTTTATTTGTAATTTCTGCATTAGCAGAATTTACAAATAAAAAAAGATATAGTGTAAAGCAGGAAATAGCTTCAAAAATAAATTATATAAAAGTTGTATTTTCTTTATTTATTGCTCTATAGATTGAGCATCGAAACCAATTAATTCATTTTGATTAAATGTTGCTGTAATTTCTATAGGATTGCAACAAACTTCGCAATCTTCAATATATATTTGCTGATGAACATTGGCTTCTAAAAGCATAGAAATTTCTTCCCAACAATAAGGGCATTGAAAAAAATGCTCCATTAATCTTCAATCACTTTTAGAATAAGCTTTCCTTTTTTATCTCCAGAAAACAATCTATTATAGGTTTCATAAAAGTTTTCAATACCTTCATAAATATCTTCTTTTGATTTTAATTTACCCTCTTTTATCCAAATTGCCATTTGTTTTGCAGCTTTAGAATACTCATTTGCATAATCCATTACAACCATACCTTGCATGGTAGAACGAGTTACTAAAAGTGATAAATAATTACTTGGCCCAGAAATTTTAGATTTGTTATTATATTGAGAAATTGCACCACAAATTACAACTCTGGCATGCATTCTTAACTTACTTAAAGCAGCATCTAGAATTAAACCACCAACATTATCAAAATATACATCAATTCCTTTTGGACATTTTTTCTTTAAAGCAGAATAAATATTTTCTGATTTATAATCAATTGCTTCATCAAAACCCAACTCATTAATTAAATAATTGCATTTTTCTTTTCCACCAGCAATACCAATAACAGTACAACCTTTAATTTTTGCAATTTGCCCTACAATACTACCAACTGCACCAGCAGCTCCAGAAACCAATACAATATCTCCTTCTTTTATTTTACCAACTTCTGTAATTCCGAAATAAGCAGTCATTCCTGGCATTCCTAAAGTACCAATATACATTGGCATTGGCGCTAAACGCGTATCAACTTTATACCAACCTTCGCCATCTGTAATTACATATTGTTGCACACCTCCCCAACTTGTAACACAATCTCCTATTTCAAAATCAGGATTTCCATTATTTTTTATCACTTTTCCAATAGAACCAGCTCTCATTACAGCATCAATTTCTACTGGCGGAATATAAGATTTTGAGTCATTTAACCAACCACGCATTGCAGGATCTAAAGAAATATAATGTTGTTGTATTAAAATTTCTCCTTCTTCTAATTCAGGAATTTGGTTTGTTTCTAACTGCCAAGTTGCAGCATCTGGAACACCAGAAGGACGTTTTTTAAAGATAATTTGTTTGTTGTTCATTGCTGATATTTTTATTTTGATGCTAAATATACTTAATAATTATGTAAATCTTGTATTGCTTTTGTTACCAATGATTTGCCTAAATATTGTGCTTCTAAATCGGTTTGAAACGGAATTGGTGTTTCTAAACTAGCCACTCTTTTTACCGGAGCGTCTAAAAACTCGAAACAATTTTCATTAATTAATGCTGATATATCACTTGCAATGCCGCCAAACATAGAATCTTCTTGAACAATAATTGCTTTTCCTGTTTTTTTGACTGATGTATAAATTGTTTCAACATCTAAAGGTTGTAAAGTTCTTAAATCAATAACATCTGCAGTAATTTCTGACATTATTTCTAAAGCTTCTAAAACCCAATGAACTGCAGCTCCATAACTTATAATTGATAAATGATTGCCTTCTTTTAAAAGTGCAGCTTTTCCTATTTCTGTGGTAAAATAACCTTCAGAAACATCTTGATAAACAGAACGATACAAACCTTTGTGTTCAAAAAATAATACAGGATTTGGATCATTAATTGCACTAATTAATAATCCTTTTGCATCTTGTGGAAATGCTGGATACACAACTTTTAAACCTGGTGTTTTTGTAAACCAAGCTTCATTTGTTTGACTATGAAAAGGTCCAGCACCAACTCCTGCTCCGCAAGGCATTCTCACAACAACATCTGCATTTTGAGACCATCTGTAATGAGATTTTGCCAATAAGTTTACAATAGGATTAAAGCCAGAGGAAACAAAATCTGCAAATTGCATTTCCACAACAGATTTTACACCATTTATAGACAAACCATAAGCAGTTGAAATAATTATAGATTCGCAAATTGGTGTATTTCTAACTCTTTCTTTACCAAAAATTTCTAAAAAACCATCCGTAATTTTAAAAGCACCACCATATTCTGCAATATCTTGCCCCATAATTACTAAATCTACATGTTTATGCATCGACTCTTTTAATCCGTCAGTAATTGCATCCACAAAGCGAATTATCTTTTTATTTTCTGATGGTTTTTCTTCTTGATACTCAAAAGACTTATAAACGTCGTTGAGTTCTGTTTCTACATTTGGAATAATTTTTTCTTCATCAAAAGCAATTTTGAGATGTTCATTTATTTCATGAACAATTTCTGATTTATATAAAACCTCAATTTCCTCTGTAAGTATTCCTTGTTTTTTTAAATATGCTTGATAATTTTCTAAAGGATCTTTTACTGCCCAGAAATCCATTAAATCTTGAGGAACATATTTTGTGCCACTCGCCTCTTCATGACCTCGAATTCTAAAGGTTTTAAATTCTATTAAAATAGGTCTTGGTTTTTCACGTACACTTTTTGCTATTTCACTAACTTTTGTATAAACTTCTAATATATTATTACCTTCAATTATGCAACTTTCTATTCCGTAACCAATTCCTTTATCAGCAATATCTTTACAATTAAATTGCTCTTGAGTTGGCGTTGATAATCCGTAGCCATTATTTTCTACACAGAATAAAACAGGCAAACTCCAAACAGAAGCTACATTTAAAGCTTCGTGAAAATCACCTTCACTTGTACCTCCTTCACCTGTAAAAACAGCGCAAATTTTATTATTCTTCTTTAGTTTATTGGCTAATGCAACTCCATTAGCAACACCTAATTGTGGACCAAGATGCGAAATCATTCCTACAATATTATATTCTTGTGTTCCAAAATGAAAACTTCGATCTCTACCTTTTGTAAAACCATTCATTTTTCCTTGCCATTGAGAAAACAATCTATGCAAAGTAATATCTCTAGATGTAAAAACGCCTAAATTTCTGTGCATTGGCAAAATATATTCGTTTTTTTCTAAAGCATCAGTTACACCAATAGAAATTGCTTCTTGCCCAATTCCAGAAAACCATTTAGAAATTTTTCCTTGACGCAATAAAATCAGCATTTTCTCCTCTATTAAGCGAGGTTTTAGCATTTTTTTGTACAAACTAAGCAACTTTGAATTTTTGAGCTTATGGCTTGAATTATATTTAAGTAAATGGTTCATAAATTATTGATTTCATAATTTATAACAAACATACAGATAATGAAGTGTATTCCATAAAAAAATCCTTATCAAAATAATTGATAAGGATTTATATGTTTTAAAAGGAAATTTAAACTTACAATTCTTTAAAAATTGCATGCATCATCCTCTTTTTATCATTTATGCTTTCTTCTAAAGCAATCATAGTTTCTGTTCTATTAACACCCGGAATATCGTCTATTTTATAAATAATATCTTTGGCGTCATTGGTTCCTTTTGCTCTTACTTTGCAAAAAATATTATATTTACCCGCTGTAACATAGGCAACTGTAACGTTTTCTATTTTTCTTAAATTTTCTATTACAGCTTGTGTCATAGATGTTTTTTCTAGAAATACGCCTACATGTGCTATAAAGGAATAGCCCATTTTCTCATAGTTTAAAGACAAAGTAGAACCTTGAATGATTCCTTCATCTTCCATTTTTTTAACACGAACATGAATAGTTCCTGCAGACACTAATAATTGTTTAGCAATATCAGTAAATGGCGTTCTTGCGTTTTCTATTAATACATCTAAAATTTGATGATCTATTTCGTCTAAGGTAAATTTTTTCATTTTTTGTGCATTATTCAATTAACACTGCAAATTTATGATTTTAATTTAACTAAACAGGTATAAAATTGATAAATACTTAATCAAATTTACCCTCGAAAACGATTTCGTTGTGTCCAATTTTCGTTTTTAGGTCATTTTCTTGTATTTTCTCTAATTTTGAAACGAATTTTTTATCAATAATTTCATCTTTAAACTGAAAAGCAACATCTTTTTCCGAATTTGAATATCTATGGATAACATCATAAAAGATTTTATCGTTATTTGGTATTAAAAAATACGGTTCAAAACTATTAAACTTGGTAGCAGTGGCAACATGAAACAATCCTTGTAATATAGAATAGAATGTAAATTCTCTTGAAAACTCTCTCTGATAATCATTTGGATAATGACCAGATTCTATTAAAATAGTGTTATAACCTAGTTTTTGAAAATTATCTCCTGTAGCTGTTGGATAAAACTCATCTGTATATCTCCCAACAAAATTAGGAATGATATTTTGCAATAAAGAATTCATTGCAACAATTACATCCATCGTTTCAATTCTTCCTTTAGTTAAAGCTCTAGTTATTTCTTCTGATGGTGCTAAAAAAGAAATAGTTGCTGGATTTTTAGTGCCTTCTACTCCAAAAATAGTTCTTTGGTCATGTAAATTAAAACAAAACTGCGGATTAAATTCTTCTAATAAATTTCTTAAAAGGTTACTTTCTTTTGCAACTCTATCCACAGCATCTCTATTTAAATCGATATTATTTGCATTTACTCTTGTATAAGCTTGCGAACCATCAGGATTTAACATTGGCACAAAAACCAATGTACATTCTTCTAAAATGGTTTTTAATTCTTGATTATTACAATTAGAAAAACAATTAAATAAATCAAATAACGCTTTTGTTCCTGTGCTTTCATTTCCGTGCATTTGAGACCATAATAAAATTCTCTTCTTACCAAAACCTATTTTTAGTTTATAGATTGGTCTTTGTTGTTCAGAAAATCCTAGTTGAGTAATTTCAAAAGCATCTTGATGTTTTAAAAATAGCTTTTCGATATTTTTAAAAGTTATCCATTTACCAGAAAGCGATATTTCTTTTTGGTCTTTAAAAATTTTCTTTACTACTACTGATGATAATATTTGCACGTGTATATTCTATTTAGAAACGCAAATTTACAACATTGAAAATAAGCAGCCAATTGTAATGTTACAATTGTAAATTAGCAAGATATTACAATTGTAAATAAAGTTTTTAGAAAGTATATTTACTTTTGTAAACTTAATTGATTTTTAGTTTTTATAAAACACCCTACAAACCTTTGATGTAAACCACATACAACTAAAATTAAACTCAATATCGTGATAATCATATAAATATGTAATTTATATAAAGTTATAGTTCAACTAAAATACTCTACTTTTAAAACAATCTATTTATTATATTTTGCTGTTTACAAAGTTTAATTTACATTTGTAATACAAACAAATGTTACAATGATAAACAGTTTAGAATTTACAACTAGGATTAAAAAAGTGATGGAATTTCATGATTTATCGGCTTCTTTATTCGCAGATAAAATAGGAGTTCAGCGTTCAAGTATATCTCATATTCTATCAGGAAGAAACAAACCAAGTTTAGATTTTGTTTTAAAAATCACCTCCGAATTTAAGGATGTAGATATTCATTGGTTGTTAAACGGAATAGGTTCTTTTCCTAAAAATGAAAAAACTGTAACCCAAACTTCCACTCCAACTTTGTTCGCAAATAACTCAAATGATGGAAAACGAATTCAAAGAATTGTGGTTTTTTATGCTGATGGAACTTTTGAAGAATATCAGAAATAATATAAAATTGAAGAAAAGAATTAAAATGATTTTTTCATTTTTGTATTCAATTTATTTAAATAGCATATTTTAGTACCTATGAATAAAATTGATATTCGAACCGTAAATGTTACGCAATATTTACAACCTTTAAGAGAAGGTGGTTCTTTGCCCGCAATTGTAAAAGCAGATGATGGATTTTTATATGTGCTAAAATTTAGAGGTGCAGGTCAAGGCAAGAAAGCATTGATATCAGAATTTATTGGTGGCGAATTGGCAAGAGCAATTGGTTTAAATGTTCCGGAGTTGGTTTTTATGAATCTTGATGATTCTTTTAGTAAAACAGAACCCGATGAAGAAATTCAAGACTTATTAAAATTTAGCGTAGGTTTAAATTTAGGATTGCATTTTTTATCAAGCTCAATAACATACGATCCTTTGGTTTCTGATGTTGATTCTTTAACAGCTTCTAAAGTTGTAATTTTAGATAGTCTGATTAGTAATATTGACAGAACTGCAAAAAACACCAATTTGCTAAATTGGAACAAAGAACTTTGGGTAATTGATAATGGTGCAAGTTTGTACTTTCATCATCATTGGGAAACTTGGGAAAATCATTTATCAAGAACTTTCCCTTTGATAAAAGATCATGTACTTCTACCAAAAGCAACTTCTTTACAAGAAGCTTTATCAGAAATAAAAAAAATTATAAATACTGATGTAATAAAAGAAATTGTTGCGAACATTCCTGAAGATTGGTTAGAAAGTGAAGGCGATTTTTTAAATGCTGATGAAATGAGAGCTGCATATATTTCTTTTTTAAATGCAAAATTATCGATGATTGATACATTAGTTAAAGAAGCGGAAGATGCAAGATAAAGTAACATTTGAATATGCCATCATCAGATTTGTACCAAAAGTAGAACGCGAAGAATTCTTTAATATTGGTGTGCTCCTTTTTTCGAAAAGGAAAAAATTTTTAGGTATAAAATTTGAAATCAATCCAAATAAATTAAAAGTTTTTGCATCAGAAATTGAATTGGAAACTTTAAACAATTATTTAAACGCTTGGAAATTAATTTGTGAAGGAAAAGCTGCTGGAGGCAAAATTGGCGAATTAGAAATATCCGATCGTTTTAGATGGTTAGCTGCTTGCAGAAGTACAATTATTCAGAGTTCTAAAACACATCCTGGATTGTGCGAAAATCCTGAAAAAGAATTACAAGATATTTTCGAAAAATATGTTTTGTAAATTTAATTTATTACTTGAAAAATAATTACACTACCAATTTATACAATTACAACTAATTTCAAAAAAAAGCAGGTTTTTAATTAAACCAAATTAATAAATTAAAGTCTATAAAATAGATATTTAAATAAAATCTCCTCATGGCAAAAAGAAAAACTCCGTTTTCATTTCAAGTAAGAATTATTCACAGATATTTAGGGTATTTTTTATCAGGAATTATGTTTGTGTATGCTTTAAGCGGAATTATAATGATTTATAGAGATACAGACTTCTTAAAAACAGAAGTAATTACTGAACAAAAATTGGAAACCAATTTAACTGCAAATCAAGTAAAACCTATATTTAAAAAGAGAGCAAAAGTTATAAAGAAAGAAGGTGATATTATTTATTTTAATAATGGAACTTACAACCAAACAACAGGTATTGCATCAGTAAAAAAACAAGAATTACCATTTATACTTGATAGAATGGAACATTTGCATAAAGCAAACACAAATAGTCCGCTTTATTTTTTAAACATCTTTTTTGGTGTTTCCTTATTATTTTTTGTGTTATCTGCTTTTTGGATGTACACACCAAAAATGCCCGTATTTAAAAAAGGAATGTATTTTGCAGCTGGTGGAATTGTATTAACACTGATTCTGCTATTTATCTAAATATTCTTTTATCAAATTACTTTTTAAAGTAACTCTAGGAACTTTAAAATTGAAATATTCGTGAATCGGAATTTCAAAACCTTTGTGATTTAAGTAGTTATTTAAAGCCAAATTTAAACCTTCACTGTATAAATGATGCTCTGCTCCTGTTGGATCTTCGTGATACAAATCGTTTTCTGCAAAACCTTTAAATTCTGGACCAATTATGTTGATTTGAAATTCATCAGGATTTTTACCAACGGGACTATGACTTGTACACGCAAATTGATGCCAAAAAGCAGATTGAATACAATTATTTTGAAATAATTGACGTACAACTTCTAAAGAATCAATCGTTTCTTGTGCCGTTTCTGTTGGAAAACCAAACATTAAATACGCATGTGTCATTATATTTTCGTTTGCAAAAGCCTTCGTAACTCTAGCAACCTGACCAATATCTACTCCTTTTTTCATTTTATCTAACAACCTGTCGGATGCAACTTCCAAACCACCAGTTACAGCAATACAACCAGATTTTGATAATAAAGCACACAATTCAGCATCAAAAGTTTTTTCGAAACGGATGTTTGTCCACCAAGTAATATACACTTTGCGCTCAATCAATTTGTTTGCCAAAGCTCTCAACATTTTTGGCGGCGCAGCTTCATCTACAAAATGAAAACCTGTAATTCCTGTTTCTGATATTATTTTTTCAATTTTATCAACCAAATCATCCGAAGTTGTATTTTGATAATTACTGATATAATCTAGGTTTACATCACAAAAAGAACATTTTTTCCAATAGCAACCATGAGAAATTGTGAGTTTATTCCATTTTCCATCAGACCACATTCTGTGCATCGGATTCATGACATCTAAAAAAGACAAATATTTTTCTGTAGGCAAACCAACATAACTTGGCGCTGGTAAATTTTTATGATGAAAAATAGTATTTGGTAATTTATTCTGATAAATAACTGTATCATTTTTACAGATATACGTTCTTTCTAATTGCTCCTCTCCTATTTTTCCGTCTAAAAATTCGGTAATTCTTAATAACGGACCTTCTCCGTCATCCAAAGTAATAAAATCTACAAAATTAAAAATTCTAGTATCAGACAAACGTCTTAATTCGGTGTTACAATAACCTCCACCAAAACCAATTTTAATATTTGGATAATTTTGTTTTATAAACTGCGCACATCGCAAAGCAGAAAATAAGTTCCCAGGAAACGGAATTGTAAAACACACTAAATTAATATTTTTTTGTTGTAATTTTTCATCCAACAAATACAGCATTTCGTCTTCTATCAAAGTTGTTTCAAACTGTAAACATTCGTCTAACTCATCAAAACTAGAAGCTGCTCTACCAATTTGTTCTGCATAGCGTGTAAAAGAGAAAAACTCATCGACATTTACATTTATAAAATCGCCCAATTCTTCTACAAACAACGTTGCAATATGTTTGGCTTTATCTAAAATTCCTAATTTCCCAAACTCGGTTGTTAAATCTTTATCTAATTTTATGCGTCTGTGTCCGTGAGGTAAAAAATCTTTATGTACAATTTGATACGCAGCAGTAACTTCTTGCACACGCAAATAATTCATAACAGCATCTACCTTATTGATGTATTCTTCTTTTTGTTTCCAAACCAAAGGCAACTCTTTATTGCCCAACATTGCTGCTTGTTTAAAAATTGCATCTATAAACTCTTTGGTAAAAACTGCTGTAAACAACTCAATACTTAAATCCAATTGCTCGGTTTTTACATTTTTAGAATCTAAAAAACCTTTAATATATGCAGTTGCAGGATACGCAGTATTTAATTGTGTAAAGGGCGGAGTTATTAAAAGTGTATTTATAGACATGAATTATACATAAATTGCAAAGATACTATGTGATTTTGGAAAAGTAAGTGAAAAATTTGGTTGGTTTTTTGCGATGGAGATTGGAGAGTTGATTTTTGGTTGATAACTTGTTTAATAAGGAGTGGTTGTAATTGTGTTTTATATGCCTAAAAATACTCTAACTTCGTTAGCTTCGAATTTAAATAATTAAAACTACTTTATATCACTATTAAGTTAGCATACATTAAAATAAAAAAATGGCAAGAGAATTTCATTTAGGGCACTTCTTACAAGAATATCATTTCGAAAAAGCAGCTCTCCTTTTAAAAGAACAACTAAAACAGACAAGTCCTTTATATAACAATTTAGATTATACTTTATATAAGCAATCTTATATTAATGCAATAAATGTTTCTAAATTTTACGCTAATTTCATCAAAAGAGATTCTCTATATTATATTGAAAATCATTTTAATCATCCAGCATTTTATACAATTCTGGATGTTTTCTTTTTTAAAAATAAATTAATTTATTGACTTACATCAATTAGTTTAACTTGAGACAACATTAATTTTGTAATCGAAAATTAAATAGATTTTAAGATGATATTTACAGAATTAGAGACATTACAAACAATTGATAAAGACAGTCAAGAACGTTTAGAAAAAGCATTAATACATCTTCAAAACGGAAATGGAATTATCTTAACTGATGATAAAGACAGAGAAAATGAAGGTGATTTAATATTCTCAGCTCACAATATGACCATTAAACAAATGGCATTAATGATAAGAAAATGTAGCGGTATAGTTTGCCTTTGTTTAACAAATGAAAAAGCAGATTTACTTAATTTACCATATATGGTAAAAGAAAATACAAGTAGTTTTCAAACACCTTTTACAATTTCTATAGAAGCAAAAGAAGGAGTTACGACAGGCGTTTCTGCTAAAGATAGATTAAGAACTATAAAAGTGGCTGCTAATAAAAATGCAAAAAGTAACGATTTAGCGAAACCTGGTCATATTTTTCCTTTAAGAGCAAAAAATAATGGTGTTCTAGAAAGAAAAGGTCATACAGAAGGTAGCGTAGATTTAATGAAATTAGCTGACTTAAAACCAGAAGCAGTTTTGTGTGAATTAATGAACGATGACGGAACAATGGCAAAAACTGACACTATTTCACAATTTGCAAATGAGCATAATTTGATCGTTCTATCCATACAAGATATTATTCATTATCGTAAATTTGTAAGAGATTATAAATAAATGACAAACTATATTGAACTTACAAATTTCATAAAAAAGAATATTAACATTGAAGATGACGATTTAAAAATTGTGCTGTCTTATTTTAAAACAATAAAAAAAAAGAAACATGAAATTTTACTTTCTAACGGAAAAAATAGTCAAGTTAGTTATTTTGTAAAAAAAGGTTGTTTAAGACTATTTTACTTAGATGAAGAAGGTAAAGACGTAACGCGTTATATTGCTTTTGAAAATCAATTTGCAACAGAACTTGTTAGTTTTATAACAAAGCAACCTGCTCAAGAAACTATTCAAGTTATTGAAAATAGCGAACTTTTATACATCACCCACGAAGATTTTAGACATCTCATGAAAACTATTCCCAAATGGAAAGATTTTTATAGTATCTATTTAGAGAAAGCGTATGTAAATAATTCTAAAAGATTAATTTCTTTTACTACGCTAGATGCATCAGAACGATATAAACAATTATTTAAAATTAATCCAAATATTGTTAAACGTTTACCAAATAAGATTGTAGCTTCTTACATTAATATATCACAAGAAACTTTAAGTAGGATAAAATCTAAAATCTGATGATAAATATTTAAATTGACACTACATTCTAGTAAACATCACTCTAAAATATCTTTACTACCTAATAAAACAAGCATCCAGTATTTTAAATAATTCTGGATGTTTCTTTTAATGAAGTTTGATTTCTCAAAAAAAAATTATCAGTAATAACTAAAAAATCAATTTTAAGTTTTAATACTAATTTCACATAAAAAAGTATTATAAATATTTACATTTGAAGTATCAGAAAAAAATAATTTAAAAATGAAGACTTTAAGAGAACAAACGGATGCTAAAATTGCAGCTGGACGAAATGCAAAACCTGATTTTATGAAAGGTGTTGATGATATTATTGAGAAAGCAAAAGCTTTTGAAGAAGGCAAAAATGCATGTAAAGTTGGAGAAAAAGCACCCAATTTTGAGCTTCCAAATCCTGATGGAAAATTAATATCGTTAGATACATTATTAAATAATGGTCCTCTTGTTGTTACATTTTATCGTGGAGATTGGTGTCCTTATTGCAATTTACAATTAAGAGCTTTGCAAGCAAGATTAAGCGAAATTCATGACTTAGGAGCTACTTTAGTTGCTATTAGTCCGCAAGTTCCTGATGGATCTTTAACAAAAAGTGAAATTAGCGAAATGGATTTTACTGTATTATCTGATCAAGATGCAAAAGTAGCCACACAATTTGGTGTTGCATGGGAAGTACCTGAGTTTTTAGCCGAACATATGCGAGTTGATCGTAATCTTGATTTAGAAAAAATTAATAATGGAAATGGTAACGTTTTACCTATTCCTGCTACATTTATAGTAGGAAAAGACGGCACAGTTAAATGGAATTATGTAAATGTTGATTACAGAACACGTTCTGAACCTGAAGAAATTATTGAAGCTTTAAAAAAGTTATCTTAATTATTTATATTTACAAAACCTTAAAAAATTATCCATGAAATTTAAAATTATAACACTTTTTATAACCACTTTATTAGCTGTTAATTTCCAAGTTTCGGCACAAGAAACTACAGATACTTTATTAAAAAATGCTCAAGAAATAGCAAAAAAGGAAGGAAAATCTATTTTTATAAAATTTGAAGCTTCTTGGTGTGGTTGGTGTCATAAAATGACCAAAGACATGAAATCTGAGAAAACAAAAGAGTTCTTTGAAGACAATTATATTATGGTACCAGTTGTAGTAAATGAAGCAAAAGGAAAAGAACATTTAGAAAACCCAGGTTCTACAGCTTTATTAAAGCAATATAAAGGTGATAAAGCAGGTTTGCCTTTTTGGGTAATTTTAGATTCAGATTTAAAAATTATTACAGATTCTTTTGATGCTAATGGTCAGAATTTAGGTGGTCCTGCAAGTGTAGAAGAAGTAAAAGAATTTATAAATAAGATAAAGAAATCTGCCAAAAAAGTTACACAAAAAGATGTAGATAACATCACAAATCAATTTGTTACACAATAAAAAAAGCAACAACTATTGTTTATTTTATTCTTACGATTTCATAAAACAAGCATCCAGCATTTTATATAATTCTGGATGTTTTCTTTTAAACAATTTTGGTCTTTCAAAAAAATATTCTCCTGCAACTGCTAAAAATTCAATTTCTGATGTCCCTCCATAATTTCTAATATCAGAAGTATCCTTATTAATTGCTTCCATTTCTTTATGAACCAATTGCAAATACGGAATTATATATTGTTTGTCTAACAAAGCAGCAGGAATTCCATCAATAACACCATCTTCTTTATCTAAAAGGTGAATAAATTCATGAATCGCTGTATTTCCTTTATCAGTTTTATTGCTAAAACCATGATGCAATGCTTTTCTAGATAAAATCATTTGGTTTTCAAATCTTCCAGAACCAACCAAACCTCCTATTGTTCTGTCACTAATTTTACTGTTAAATTGTAAATCATCATCAAAATAATCAGGATAAATTAAAACAGTTGTTAGGTTGGAATAGTTCCAAGTTGGAAATCTAAAAACAGGAATTACAGCACTTGCAGCAACTAGCAAACTATCCAATTCTTCTAGCTTAAAATGAACTGCTTCAATATTTTTTGTGTTTAAAAAATGAAAAATCTTTGTTCTGAATAGTTGCTGCTCATCCGAAGTTAATTTTTTATAGAAAAGAATGTTGTCTTCTAATAATTGATGCCAATGTGCTGGAATATCAACTTTTTTAAATGAAATTTCTTTTGCTTTTTTCTTGGGCAATAAACTAACAATCAAAACAATAAGAAGTGCAGTAATTGCAATTAAATATAGCATTTATTATTTTTAAAAATATAATTTACAACAACTTAGCCATTGCTGTTTTAATAATTTCTATATTCTTTTCTTTGTTAGATTTATTAACTTTCTGCTGCTCTTTTACCATATCTCGCATTAAGTTAATAACAACTTTATCAAAATTAAAGCTTTTATATTGTTTTCCTTTTTCAACCATATCATCCACTAAATTACGAATTGCTTCAGAATTATTAGTTTCAGAAATTTGCTTAAATGCTTTTTGAAATAACACTTTAGTAGCATCATCACCCGTTAAAAACATTCCAGATAATACACTTTTTGCTACAAAAGGCAATTCTGATTCGTCATTTTCTTCAATAAATATTTTTGTTAAAGGCGTTGCTAAAATTTTACGAACTTCATCTGGTAATTCTTTCGATTTTGCAATTGCAGCTGGTTTATCAACATAATACAAAGAAACCAATGCTTTACCCAAAACAGAATATGATTTACTTTGCAATCCTTTTTCAAAAATTGATTTTAATTCTGGGTCTGTTAATTTTCCTAACGTATTTATTGCTTCTGCTTGTACTAATGTTTTAGTATCTGTATTGGAAATATTCATAATTTTTAGAATCACATCTTTTTTAGAAAACTTATTGATTAAATCAATTTGTTTTAAAGCTAAAACTCTAATTTTATACGCTTTATCATCCAAAGCTTCAACTACTGCGTTAAATGCATCTTTATCGTCTTGCTTTTTTGCCACTTCTAAAAAAGCTTCTCTTCTGTGTGCATAATTATCTGCATTTTTAAGCTGAAAAATATAATCGCTTAAAACTTTGTTTTCATGAATTTCACAAACCAAAGATCCATCTGCATTTACCTGAATTAAATTTGGTTGTTTTGTATACGGAAACGAAAATGACGCATCTTTTGATTCCACAAAAACACTGTGTCTAGTTCTTTTTCCACCTTCAAAAACATCAATTGCAAAAGGAAATTTAAAAGTATCTGCTTGTAACTGAACAACATTAACTGTAACCGTTTTTCTTAACGTATTGTAATCGTAAGAAATCTCAATATTTGGATGTCCAGAACCAAAATACCATTGATTAAAAAACCAATTTAAGTCTTTACCTGTTATTTTTTCAAAAATTAATCGCAACTGATGCACTTCTGCTGCTTGATATTTATAGGTATTTAAATATTCTTTTAATCCTAAGAAAAAAGCTTCATCACCTAAATACGTACGCAACATGTGCAAAATAGCGCCACCTTTATTGTAGCTCACCAAATCGAACATATCTTCTTTGTCGTCATAATTAAAACGCACCAAGTCTTTACTTTCACTTAGTCCGTTTAAATACGCATCAACATCTTCAAATAAATGCATTTCTGCTTCAACTTTTCCGTATTTATATTCTCTCCATAAATACTCGCTATAATTGGCAAAAGATTCATTTAACGTTAAATTAGACCAACTTTCTGCGGTTACTAAATCGCCAAACCAATGATGAAAAAGCTCGTGCGCAATGGTATTTTCTTGCACATTTTCATCAATTAATTGCCCAGGTTTTTGATATGCTTGTTCGCCATGCATTACAGCAGTTGTGTTTTCCATTGCGCCAGAAACATAATCTCTACCAACAATCTGACTGTATTTATTCCAAGGATATTCTACACCTAATTTATCAGAAAAGAAACCAATCATTTCTGGCGTTAATCCGAAAATATCTTTTGCATAAGGTGCAAATTCTTTTTCTACATAATAATTTACAGGAATATTTTTATATGAATCTTTGATAATTTCATATTCTCCAATTCCCATAAAAAATAAATACGGAGCGTGTTTTTGATCAAATTTCCAATAATCTGTTCTGTTATTTCCTTTTTTAATCTGACTAATCAATTCGCCATTAGAAAGCGTTACATATTTATTAGGAACCGTAATATAAATTTCTTCGGATGTTTTTTGATTTGGAGCATCAATTGTTGGAAACCAACAACTGCTAGATTCTGTTTCTCCTTGCGTCCAGATTTGTGTAGGTTTATTTTTATCAGATCCATCAGCATTTATAAAATATAAGCCTTTTGCACCTGTAATTGCTGCACTTCCTTTTTGATACACCTTTTCTGGTTGCGCTGTATATTTTATATAAATAGTAAATTCCTCGTCTTTTTGATAGGTTTTAGCTAAGCTGATAATCAAGTTCAAACCATCATCATAGGTATATTTTAAAGCAGCATTATTCATAGAAACTTGATGAATCAGCATTGCTTTTGCATCTAAAGTAATTGTATTTGTGTTGTAAAAGTGCGGTTTTGCGGTAATCCAGGCTTCACCATTCATGGTTTTATTATCAAAATTAAAATCGACCTTTAATTTTGTATGTACTAAATCATGAATTTTTTCTCTTTCTGATTTGTAAGTTGCATTTTGAGCACTACTTAAAAATGAAAATAAAATAAAAATAAAAATAATAAACTTCTGAAATTTCATAAAATAGTATTGTTAGTAAAAACAAAATTAGCAAATATGATAAGATATACTGTTAATGCGCCGTTAAACTAGTGCGGATCATTTTTGATATCGTAAACTTGAACATACGGATTGATATAATAATATTGACCGATACCAAGGCTAAAATACATGGTATCATCTTTTATATAAGTTACGTGATTCATTAACTTTTGTAACATTGGGTTTTTTTCTGACCACGAATTTGTACTGATATTATATTCATATAATCTATGTTCTACTCCACCATCGGTATAACCACCACTAAAGTATAAACTACCATTGTAATATTTTAAAGAAACATTATTATACGTTCCATAAAAATCTCTTGGTCTTCCCATATTTACCCAATTGTTGGTTTTTATATCATAATAATATCCACTTCCTTGAAAAGGATTTATAAATATTTTATCATCGCCATAAGTAATATTTTCATAAAGGATATTTAAATCTGAAGGTTTGTTTATTTTCTCAACTGAATTATCTAACAAATTAACTTTATAAAAATCGTTGGTATTGTATTGAATTCCGTATAAATAATCCCCCACAATAACTCCATTTTTTACACTGATATTTGTAAGCGCAGCTTCACTCCAAATTTTAGTATTCGTATCATAAAGATAAACTTTGCTACCAATTGGGTATTTAGCAATTCCATTTTCTAATGAAATATATGCTTTTTCACCAAAAATGGGTGTGCCAAATGGTGGAGGGTTATTATCAAATAATTCCCATTTATTTTTAATGAAAGAAAATTTATAAACCCCTTTATTATTGCAGAAAAACCAATTTTCTTCATCAGAAAAAGAAATGTGAGTTTTGTAATAGGGAACATCATCTTCATATACTTGTTCATAAAAATCAAAAGGTTCAATACCATTAAAAGTGCCTAAGTCAAATTTTTGATCTCCACTTGAAGCTGTGATTTTAAAACTTGGTTTTAATTTATTGAAATAAGGCAACATAAAAGTTACTTTTTCATCTTCTTCACTTATTTGAAAAACATAAAAATCGTCTGCTGTAATATCTAATTTTTGAAGATTTTTTCCTGTAATTTCATAAAGATCTCTTCTTGTACCCGAATTACTACTTAAAGAAAAAACTTCTGTTTTTTTAATACTGTATTCTATTTCATTAGATTTTTGTCCTGCAGTAATTACATATAATTTATGCTTACCAGCTGTAGTATTTATATTTAAAGGGAATTCTATTTTACTATTATTTAAAGTATATGCTGAGTTTGCTTGAAAAGGAACTTCTTCGTCATCAATAAACACTTTTGTGAAACTTCTATACGCAAAATTATTTCCTGTTAAAATGATATGATCATTGTACTTAAATTCTTCTTTGTTTACTGAAATTATTTCTGGTTTGTGAATTTTAACCAATTTAGAATCTTCGCCAAATGGCGTTGTAATTTTAATTTCTAAACTACCAGGAGTTGTTAAGTTGTAGTTCCAACTATAAAAGTTAATATTCAACCAACTAATTAAAGACAAATTTACGTTTCCTAATATATCAATTTCGCTTTTAACCCCAAATGTTTTGGGTCTTCCACCAATTTCAATATCATCGTCTAAAAAACTTTCTGTTTTAATTGTAAAATCGGTTTCATTTAAATGGTAAATTTCTTTATTAAACCCTTCTATTGTTGGCGGCAATATTTGAACGGGTTTTTCTATTGTAAAGTCTGTAAACTCTAATTTTACTTTCGGATTTGTGTCGTTAAAATATCTATCAATTAAAATCTTTATTTCGCCTTTTTTTAAGGCTACAATTTTTTGAAGACTATTACCAACATACACTTTTAAATTAGAGTTTTTCTGAATAAAATAATTCCCTTTTATAGTTAAGGTATCTAAAAAACCAACAGATTGTGGCAATAAACTTTCTATATAAGGAGTTGTAGTTTCAAAATAGTTTGGCTTTTCAATTATCCTGTCTAAAACTTTCATTTTTAAAGCTACTTTACCAACAGATAATTTTTTTGGAACTTTAATAGACACACTATCTACAGAGTTATTATTATAAACAAGTTCTGTTTTTATATTTTCTAACCAAACTTCTGATATTGAGGTATGAATGTTTTCACCATAAATTGTTAAAACATCTCCAATAAATTTCTCACCAGAACTTATTGAATCTATAATAGGTTCATTAATCGTAAATTTATCCTTTATTTGAGTAGTTGTATTACACGTTTTTAAAGTTAATGAAAGTTCTGATTCTCTTAAATAACTTGGTACTACTGCTTTTATTAAAGTATCTGATTCAGAAATAATATGTAATTGAGAAAAAGTTCCAAGCAAAATTGTGTTACTAAAATCTTCAGCACAAAAGTTTTTTCCCTCAAAGGTTATAGTATCATTTATAAATCCGTTTAATGGAAAAACTTTATCAATTTTTACCATTGAAGTAAAATTGCTTTTAAAAGTTAAAGTATCTCCATAAAAATACTTGTTTTGAAACTTAATATAAGGATACGTTTTATAAATAGAATCCTTTAATAAACCTTGAGAAATATCTGCAATAAATTGATTTTCTTGAAGTGATCCTAAATTGATTTTCCCTTTAGATCCGGTATTTTTATACCAATAAACACCATGTTCTTCTAAAAAATTAGATTGTGGATCCGAAAATTCTAAATCCGTTTTTGTTTGAATAAAAATGTTATTATTATCTAAAATAGAATAGGAAGTAATTGTAGCTGTTGGAATTTTTTCTATTTCTACAGTTTCATTAGATTCACAAGAAATAAGAAAGATAAAAAGGTAAAGAAATAAACTATTTTTAATTTTCAAACTAATTTTTTTTCAAATATAAATAAAAAAGCTGTAATCTTATTAAGAGATTACAGCTTTAAACTACCTAATTATAGCTTTATTTTCCGGTAAAAATTTTGCCGAAGTTTTTTATATTGTCTTCATCCATTTTTACGCTATTTAACATTTCAATTACTTTTGAAGGATTCATATTATCGCCTAATAATCTTGCAACTCCTACTCCTAATTCTGGACTATACCCAAAAGCAATTACTTCGTCTAAAGAATCTGTATTACCTGTGTAATACACTTTTACATTCATTCCTTTTGCTTTTACAGCTCCTAAACTTTTATAGTCTTTATTTGTAAATATATTTTTAAGTGTTGCTTTTTCAGTTTCATAAGCAGCTGTATTATCTTCTGTTTTTTTCAAAAAAGCAACATTAATTTTTTTGATACTTTTCATCGTTTCTTTTACTTCTTCAGAAACATCTGCTTTCGCAGTTAACATAGAACCTACAGGTAAATCTCCGGTAAAAAAACCTTCTTTTCCGCTGGTATCTACTAAATAACTCTGCAGTGATTTTTCGTTTTTACAAGAACTTGCAAAAAGTACTAAAAAAACTACAGAAAATAGTGTGGTTAATTTTTTCATTTTGTGTGTTTTAATTGATTGTAAAGTTAGGTTTTTAAAAACCCAACTTTACAATCTTAGTATTATTTATTGTTACCCTCTTTTACAAAAGTATCTGCTAATTCAGACATTTTATTAATGTCTATATTACCTGTTAAAGAAACAATTACAGCTTCTGATGCCTGATTTGTTTTTTTACTTAAACCTTTAATAAACATTAAAACTTCGCTCACATAATCTTTGTTTTTTGTTGATTTTACATAGATTTTAATACGAGAATCATCTTCTTTAATTCGCATTAATTGCGTTAAGTTTTGCGTTTTAATGGCAGAATTTACCATGCTTTCCATTTTGTCTGCAACGGATGCTTTATCCGTAGAAAACATTTTAAATTCTTTTAATTCTTGAATCATTTGAAAGACTTTCATCCCTTCATTATCTTCAATTTCTACATTTTTAAATTTTGATATTAGCTCAAAAGCATCTTTGGTTACAACAACCATATCTACTCCTTCTGTATCTTCTAAAGTATCAAAAAAAGACTGTGCATTTGTTACAATTGGTGTAACAATAAATGCTATTAACATTATTATTTTTTTCATAATTTCTGTGTTTACTTATTTTACTATTTTTACTTGGTTTTATTTTAATATTTTTTTTACAGTATCTTCATAAGTATATAAGGTTGCAACTGCTTTTTCTCCTTTTTTAAGATTGGTAGAAAGTAATCTTAATCCTTTACTTATTTGATCAAATTGTTTTAATGCTTGGTATCTTTCGTATTCTTGTTTACCAATAAATACGCTAAATAATAACACTATTGATGCTGCTACAGATAACCATTTATAGTTTCTTCTTTTATTAGATTTCTTAGGTTCTAACTCAATGGTTTTTGTGTAAGTTTCAGCTTTTATAGCAGCAAAATAATTAAACATATACGCATACTCTTGCAAATGTGGTGCAACAGAACCTTCTTTAAAATAGTTTTTTAAGGTTGTTTCTTCTTGCAAAGTAGTTTCTGCATTTAAATATTTTTCTACTAATTTTTCTATGTTAGCTAACTCCATAGTTGTGTTTTTTAATTAATTCTTCTCTAATTGTTTTTCTTGCTCTAGATAATGCAACTCTTACAGCTGTTGGTTTCATGTCTACCATTTTACAGATTTCATCAAAATCATATTCTTCTATATCTCTTAGTTGAATTATAATTTTTTGTTGCTCTGGCAATTTTTCTATCAATAAATGTACTTGGTTTACACTGTCTTGATATTCCATTTGTTTATCTAAAGACGTATCTTTTTCTTTATAATTACTGTGTACTAGTGTTAAATTACTTGCTTGTTTGCTTTTTAAACGATCAAAACAATAATTTTTTGTCATGGTCATTGCAAATGCTTCAACATTATTATAATCAGCAATTTTTTCTTTGCTTCTCCATAATTTAAAAATCAGTTCTTGAGTAGCATCTTCAGCTTCTTCTGTAGAAACTAAGAGTCTTTTCGCTAATCTAAAGACCTTATCTTTAAACGGTAAAACAACTTTTAAAAAGTCTGATTGGTTCATTTGGTTTATTTGTTTTTCTGATATTTTTTCATCTCTTATATCAGGTTACATAATTAAGACGATGCATCATTTATTTTGTTACAACGATGCTATAAAAAACACTAAATATGATTAAATTGCGTTAATTTAACGACTTTAACGTCGTAATTTCTTAAGAGTTTTTTACAGTAATTTTCATCAAACAAAAATATGAACACCTATTTTACAATAAATAAAACACTTATAATCTGTATTTTATCAATAGTAACTCTTTTTTCTTCTTGCGAAAAAGAAAAAGCATACTCAATAGAAACAACTATAAATGATGATATTAATTATTTTATTTGGGAAGGTTTAAACAACTATTATTTATGGCAAAAAGATGTGCCTAATTTATCTGATGACAAATTTTCTAACTTAAATGACTTATATATCAATTTTAAAGGATATTCTTCTCCAGAAGCTGTTTTTGAAAGTTTATTAAATAGACCTGAAGATCGGTTTTCTTGGATTGTAAATGATTATGTTGCTTTAGAAAATTCTTTTCAGGGAATTAATCTTAGTAACGGAATGGAGTTTGGTTTGGTAGAATATAAAAATAACTCTAACAAAATATTTGGATATGTGCGTTATGTTATTGAAAATTCTGATGCTGCAACTAATGGAATTTCCAGAGGAATGATTTTTAATTACATTAATGACTCTCAATTAACCTATGATAATTATGAAGCTTTATTATTTAGTAATACTACTAATTATACTGTTGGTTTTGCTAATTATAATGATGGAAATCCTATTTTTAATAACAACACTATTTCTTTATCAAAAGTAGAATTACAAGAAAATCCTGTTGCAATTATCAAAGTTTTTACAGAAGGATCAAATAAAATAGGTTACTTATTATACAATCAATTTGCAAGTAATTACGACGGACAATTAAATGCTGTTTTTGCCAATTTAAAATCAGAAAATATTACTGAATTAATTATAGATTTACGTTATAATGGTGGTGGTTCTGTTAGTACTGCAACCTATTTAGGAAGTATGGTAACTGGGCAATTTAATGGTGAATTATATTCGCAAGAAGTTTGGAATGATAAAGTAATGAAGAAATACTCTTCAGACGGATTTTTAAATAATTTTACTAATAAAATCAGAAATACAGACGAAAACGGAACTGTTATATTAGAAGAAAGTATTAATAGTTTACATTTAAATAAAGTGTATTTTATAACTAGTTATAGCACAGCTTCTGCTTCAGAATTGGTTATAAATTCTTTAAGTTCTTATATTGATGTAGAATTGGTTGGTAAAACTACTAGAGGAAAACAAGTTGGTTCTATTACCATTTATGATTCTGATAATTCTCAACGAAATGGTAGTAATTTAAATCCAAATCATACCTATGCTATGCAACCTTTGGTGTTAGAAATTAGCAATAAAGACAATCAAAACTATCCCGAAGGTATTATTCCAGGAAAAACATTGTCTGGAATTGAATTGGGCGAAGATTATAATAATTTAGGTGTTCTTGGTGAGCGCTCAGATCCTTTATTAAATAAAACTATAGAATATATTACAACAGATTCTAAAACAAGTACTAAGACAAAAAACTTATTCGAGTTTAATGAATTTTTCAACTCAAAATTAGCAACTCCTGCAAAAGATAATATGTTTATTAATTTAAATAAATAAATGTTTTGATACTAAAAATTTAGCTAAAAAAGCTGGATTTTATTTTTAAAATCAAAATTCATAAATTAAAAACTACAAAACTAATTTCTCAACATTATCTACACCTTCTTCAATTTCTTGATCAGTTAAAACATCAGGTCTAAATTCGCTCATTAATTCTTCTCGTTTAGATTTTGCATATTTAAAACCAGATTTCCACCATTTACGCATCAACTTTTCATCAAAAACTAGAGAATTTGTAGTTAAAACTGTAGGTGTATAATATAAATTCAATTTTACATTTTTATTATTTGCGGCCAATTTACCAATTGTAATATTATGTCTTTCTACATGCACTAACATAAATTCTAGCACATCAAATAACAATGTAAAAGGATTTTTAGATGGTATTTTATTAAAATGAGAAACTTCTGTTTCTAAAATAATAGCATCAATTTCTGTTGCTCCTCTTAAAATTGCTTCTCTAATAGGCACTAAAGACCCAAAACCACCATCTGCATATTGACAATGATCTTTTTCTAACAAACTCATAAAAGGCACATAATTACAAGATCCCCAAATCCAATCTGCAAAATCTTCGTAAGCGCAATCATTACTCGATTTATATTCAATTTGATTTGCAGTTAAATTAGAAACAGTAACCACAACTTCTTTATTGCTTTTTCTAATTTCTTCGTACATTTCTTTCGTAATTTTCTTTTTAATTAAACTACGTAAGTTTTTACTTTCACCAAAAGTTTTTCTTCCGTTTAAAAAATTCCATAATGTATTTAAGTGTCTAATACTTATTACTTTTTCGCCGGCAACTTTTTTAATTTTAAAAGGATTATTACTAAAAATAGTTTTTTGATTAACATTGGTATATAATTGCTTTAGTTCATCTAATTTACCTAAAGCTAAATGAGAAACCATTAAACTACCTGTAGATGTACCAATAAACAAATCATAATCTCTGTTTTCTTTTTTCATTAAATATTGCGCAACACCACCTGCAAATGCTCCTTTGCTTCCTCCACCAGAAATTACCAATGCTTTTTTCATAAAAATCTTTTTATCTTTGAAATATAACTTTTTAAAAATACAATATGCAATTAAAATTGACAACCTATTTTTAAATCCTTTTTATATTATTTAAAAGAACTATACAAATTATATAAAAAACAAAATTACAGTTACTAATTATTTAACTAATAATTAAATTATTACAAACAGAAAGTAATTATAATGAGTTCATTAAAAAGTAATTTTAAAACTGATTTATAAATAAATAATTTTAAATAAAACGTATGAAAAAAATAACATTACTAATTTTAACTTTCACATTAATAGTTTCTTGCTATGAAAAATACATTCCTAGAAATATTGAAAATATTAAAATTCAAGAATTTAAAATGGACAATACAAGTATTAGAGCAATTGTAGCAATTGATGCAAACACTATGCATTATGCTGGTTCTAAAGCTGATGTTGGTTTTACTTCGGATGCTGGCAAATCTTGGTCTACAAAACACATAACTTATCAAGATTCTATCATTCCGCATTTTAGAAGTTTAGCCAAAAATGGCGATGCTTTTTTTGCACTTTCAATTGCGAATCCTGCGTTGCTATATAAAATATCAAAAGAGAAAACCGAATTAGTGTATACAGAAAATCATGAAAAAGTATTTTATGATGCGCTTCAATTTTTTGATGATGGTTTACACGGAATTGCAGTTGGCGATCCAACAGAAGATTGTGCATCTGTTATTTTAACTGCTGATAGAGGAAATTCTTGGAGTAAAATTTCTTGTGATAATCTTCCAGAATTTGCTGATGATGAAGCTTTTTTTGCAGCAAGTAATACCAATATAAAAACGATTGGAAGCACAGTTTGGATTGCTTCTGGAGGAAAAAAAACTCGTATTTTAAAGTCTGATGATTTTGGAAAAACATGGCAAATTTTTGAAACTCCTATAATTCAAGGAAATGGCCCTCAAGGTATTTATTCTATTGATTTTTCTGATAAAAATAACGGAATTATTATTGGCGGAGATTATTCTAAACCAACAGAAAACAAGGCAAATAAGGCAATTACGAAAGATGGTGGAAAAACGTGGACTTTAGTTGCCGATAATCAAAATCCTAATTATAAAAGTTGTGTACAATATGTGCCTAATACAAACGGACAAGAAATTTTTGCGGTTGGTAAAACGGGTGTTTCTTTCTCTAATGATGCAGGAAATACTTGGGTAGAAGTTTCTAAAGATGATTATTATGCAATTCAGTTTGTTGATAAAAATACAGCTTGGTTAAGTGGAAATCAGAAAATAGGAAAACTAATTTTAGAGTAAAATAATTTTAAAAATTTAAATGAGTATTTATTTGTATAAATCCATAAAACCTGTGTCAAAAATTAGTTATAGTATTCTTTTAATAGCTTCACTCCTATTTTTATCTTGTTCAAAACAATCAGAAATTAGTAAAGATTTTAATTGTGAAACATCAGCATATAAAAATTTAGAAAAGGTTGAAGATGTAAAAAATTTATTCTCAATTGATTTACCAAAAGATTGGAAAATCAATTTATATCAAGATGAAGTGCAGTCCTCAATTTTTGCAGCAGACACTACAAAACAACTTACAGAATCTGTTTTATTAGATGTAACATTCATCAGAAATAAAATTAATTTTGATGATGCTTTTATCCTTCAGCAAGAACAAGAAAACTTAACAAAAGGCTTGATTAAAATAAAATCGAAAGAAATTACACTTTTAGAAAAACCATCAATTTATATAATCTATAAAGGAAAAAAAGGGAATTTTATGTATGAAACTTGTCATACTTTTATTAAAATTAATGCGCAAAGTTTTATCTTAGCAAAAACAGAAATCTATGGAGATTCATTAGTAAACGAAAGACTCTGTAATTCTTTTTCATTAATAGAAAATATTAAAATTCATCAATAAAAATGATTGATAAACAACACATTACAACACGTTTTATAAAATATGTTACGATTGATACAGAATCAGATCCTAACAATCCTGCTTTTCCAAGCACAAAAAAACAATGGGATTTAGCAAAAATTCTAGAAAAAGAACTCAAACAAATTGGCTTACAAGATGTTGAGTTAGATGAAAATTGTTACATCATGGCAACTTTGCCAAGTAATTTAAATTATGAAGTGCCAACAATTGGTTTTGTTGCGCATATTGATACAAGTCCAGATTTTACAGGAAAAAATGTAAATCCGCAGATTATAGAAAATTACGACGGAAAAGACATCGTTTTAAACAAAGAGAAAAACATTATTTTATCTCCTGATTATTTCGAAGATTTGTTGCAATATAAAGGTCAGACAATTATTACCACAGACGGAACAACGCTTTTAGGCGCAGATGATAAAGCTGGTGTTACAGAAATTGTTACTGCAATGGAATATCTAATTAAAAATCCAGAAATTAAACATGGAAAAATCAGAATTTGTTTTACTCCGGATGAAGAAGTTGGTAAAGGAGCACATTTATTTGATGTAGAAAAGTTTGGTGCAAAATGGGCTTACACCATGGATGGAAGTCAAATTGGCGAATTAGAATACGAAAATTTTAATGCTGCAAGTGCTAAAATTACAATTACTGGTAAAATTGTACATCCAGGATATGCAAAAGGAAAAATGATAAATTCAATATTAATTGCAAACGAATTTATTTCGTCTCTACCTGTTACAGAAGTTCCAGAAAAAACAACAGATTATGAAGGTTTTTTCCATTTACATGACATTACCGGAAATGTAGAAGAAACTGTTTTAGAATATATTATTAGAGATCACGATTTCGATTTATTCGAAGAAAGAAAATACTTAATGCAAAGAATTGCGTTCGATTTTAATGAGCGTTTACAGCAAGATTTGGTTAAAGTAGAAATTAAAAATCAATATTTTAACATGAAGGAAAAAGTTACTCCGGTTATGTATATTGTAGATATTGTAGAGGAAGTTATGAAAGAAATTGGTATTACGCCTTTAATAAAACCAATTAGAGGTGGTACAGATGGTTCTCAACTTTCTTACAAAGGTTTGCCTTGCCCAAATATTTTTGCTGGCGGACATAATTTTCATGGACGATTTGAGTATGTTCCTGTAGAATCGATGATAAAAGCTACTGAAGTAATTGTAGGAATTGCACAAAAAGTTGCAAACAAATATAAGTCTTAAAAAAACTCAATTTTAGCAAGGGTTTTAAAAATCCTTGTTAAAATTGATCTGGATTTTTACCTTTTACATTGTGATAAAAAGCATAAAAAACTTTAAAATCTTTTTCTTTATCATCAGTTGTATAATAAGGTTCAGAAATTTTAACTTGCTTTTTTTCGAAATCTAAAGTTGCCATCACAATTGGCACATTTGCTCCTTTAGCAATATAATAAAAACCTGTTTTCCAAGCATCTACTTTTTTACGAGTTCCTTCTGGCGATAAACCAAGTCTAAATTCATCTTTAGAATTAAAAATATCAATAATTGCATCCACCAAATTATTACTTTGACTTCTATCAACAGGTGTGCCTCCTAAAGCTCTAAAAAAAAAGCCAAAAGGACCTTTAAAAAGAGAATTTTTGCCGATAAAATTTATCATCACTCCAGAAGCCATTCTAGATAAAATAGCAATAGGAAAATCTACCCAACTTGTATGCGGAGCAGCAATAACAACATATTTTTTTATATCTTTTGGAAAATCGTTTTCCAATTTCCAACCTAAAATGGTGTATAATATAAATTTTGCAATAGCTTTCATTGTCTGTTTTAAAAGTGATAAATTTAAGAACTTAAATTGACATGATGAACGAATTGATTATTTACTTATTAATAGCACTGGTATTTAGCTTTGTAGGATTTTTTATTGGTAAACTTTTAACCAAATTAAACCTAGAAAAAGAAAAAACCTTCATAGAAAAAGAGAAATCTACTTTAGAAGAACGCGTTGCATTATTGCAACAATCTAAAGATATGGTTGAAGATAATTATATTGAGCTTCAAAAAGAACTGAAAAATAATCAGCAAGAAAAAGAAAACTTAATAACTGTAAATACAAGGCAAGAATCAGAAAACAAAAATTTGCAACTAAAGTTGGATGAACATAAAAGCGAAGTAGAAAAATTACAACAAAAATTTACGAATGATTTTGAAGTGCTTGCTAATAAAATATTAGAAGAAAAATCGAATAAATTTACAGAACAAAACAAAGAAAATTTAAAAATTATTTTAAATCCGCTTCAAGAAAAAATAAAAGTTTTTGAAGATAAAGTAGATCAAACGCACAAAGAAAGTATCGATTATCATGCTGCTTTACGTCAGCAAATTATAGGTTTAAAAGAGATGAATTTGCAAATGAGCAAGGAAACTATCAACCTAACAAAAGCCTTAAAAGGCGATAACAAAACACAAGGAAATTGGGGCGAATTAGTTCTAGAAAGAGTTTTAGAAAAATCTGGTTTAGAGAAAGATAGAGAGTATTATGTGCAGCAAAGCTTTACCAATGAAGATGGTAAAAGAATTTTACCAGATATAGTAATTCATTTGCCAGATAATAAAAAAATGATAGTAGATTCTAAAGTTTCTTTAACTGCTTATGAGCAATATGTAAATGAAGATGATGAAACTTTAAAAGCACAATTTTTAAAAGAACATGTTGCTTCTTTAAAACGACATGTAGACCAATTATCAGAAAAAAAATATGAAGATATTTATAAAATAGCATCTCCAGATTTTGTGTTGCTTTTTATACCAATTGAACCCGCATTTGCAGTTGCTATAAATGCTGATACTCATTTATACAACGAAGCTTTCGAAAAAAACATTGTTATTGTTACTCCAACGACTTTATTGGCTACTTTACGTACAATTGATTCTATGTGGACGAACGAAAAGCAACAAAAAAATGCAATTGAAATTGCGAGACAAGCTGGTGCTTTATATGATAAGTTTCAAAGCCTTTTAACTGATTTAGTTACTATTGGAAAACGAATTGATGATAGTAAAAAAGAATACTCTAATGCAATGAATAAACTTTTTGATGGTAGAGGAAACTTAATAAATAGCGTTGAAAAATTAAAAAAGATGGGCGCAAAAGCTAAAAAGGCTATTCCAGAAAATATTATAAAAAGAGCTAAAGAAATTGAGTAAACTTAGGCTGTGAAAATTTGGAAAAAAGTTTAATTTTTCTTATATTTAAATGAATCTTAAAACCAATATTATGAAAAAAGACGATAAAAATCTATATGACAAAGATGTAATTACTGGAGGTGTTACTAAGAATGTTGTTGGTGAACAGACTATTCAAACCCATAAAACTAAAGTTTTAAAAAATAATGAACATGAAGTTTTAATAGGAGAAGATATTGAAGACGTAAAAAAAGTTAAAGAAGAATTTGAGTCATTACAAAGAAAAATTCTTAATAAACTTATGAAATAGTTTATATAAACAATAAGAACTTTAAGTTCTGTTCACAATAAAAAAGCATCAAGGTTTAACTTGATGCTTTTTCGTTTTAACCTGTATCAAATAAAATTTATAATTACAATTCTTCTGATTTATTTAGCCTCTTCTTGTTCCAATCCAAACAGTGTCTTTAGGAATATAATACGTAATTTTACCATCTTTATCTGTGTAAGTTCTCAATTTTTGTTTTAATTTTCGTTTATACCATTTTTGAAAATTATAATATTCTTCAATTGTATAATATTCATCTTCAGTCATTTTTAAATCTTCACTGGTAAAGTAATTATCATCTTTGGCATAAAGCCAATTAAAAGTATCTAACTCCGTTTTTAAATTTCCATAATTTTGAGTTGGCATTTTTTTTTGATTTTCTGGACGATAAAAAGTAATATCATAAAAGTTTAAAAAACCATCAATTGCACAAACTACTTGCGAATAGGCTATATTGGGTTCGTACAACCAAATTGCTAAATAATAAGGTTTATCCAACGTTTTTAATTGTGTTTCCCAACTATTAAAAATAGCAAGTAAACTTTCTAAAATTAGTTTTCGAGATTTTCTTTTTGGAACCGGAATTGGTTTTCCTGATATTGAAGTATCACTAAAAGGACGAACCCAAACTTTTTCATAGTTTCTTTGATATTCTTCTAAATCTTTTAAATCTAGTTTTAAACTGCTATTTTTCCAATTTTCTATATTTTTGAAAATACGTTTGTGTCCTCTTAACTTTTTAGTTTTCATTTTTCTTACTTTATTTTAAATAACCAATTTTTAAATTCTTCTTATTATCAGATTAATCTGTATATAAAATATTTAAAGTTGTTTTTTTATTTAACCATGTTTTATGCTTATTATTGGCTGTTTGAGCAAAAGAAACGTTGCATAAAAATATCAGAAATAAAAATATAGCGATTTTTAATACAGTTATTCTAATATTAAATTTACAAACCATTTTATATACTTTATACATCTTGAATACTAAAAATCTTTCTTTTTCTAAGAGTTCTTCACTCTTATTTCTGTTGTAAAGAAGTTATGTATTCTTTTGTTTTTTCTGATAAAATAATAGCGTCATGTTCATAATCTGAAGTCCATTGAAATAGATACACATTATAACCATCAAAACACTCAATAGGATTTAATTCAAATGCTTTTAGCGTCATTAAAAAGCGTTCCATTCCTCCATAAGGATAATTTCCTGTAGAGAATTTTACAATTACTTCGTTTTCTTTTTGTTTTTCTAAAGCATCTAAATCAACTTCAAAACCATATTCTAAATAATTAAAAAAAGATAAAATATCTGCTCTTACCAAAATACTTTTGCTTTTATCGTACGAAAAATAATTGCGTAAAAACTCTTGAGCGTAAACAGGAAATAACTGATTAAAAAGTTCAATTTTAGGTTTATCTTCATCCATAAAATGGTCAATTTCTTCATCAGTAGCAGTTTCCCAATCTATTGTTTTTTCTTCTTCTTGATAACCTGGTTTTCTAACAGCACACATATGATTATATACTTCTTTAAAAGCTATAAATTTTTCTTGTGATTTTATTGCGAATTTAATGTAGAGCATATCTAATTAATCAATTTAAGTTGATGCATTTTAATTTTTATTTTATTTTTTTTAGCATCAATAAAAGCATATTCTGTGAAACAAATTTCGTTTTCATTTTCATCTAAAATATTAACATCTCTAAACCCAAGTTCTAATTTTGGATTTTGATATCTTTTAGAAAAATGAGCCATTAAAACTTCAAAAATATATTCATGATTTTCTTCAAAAAAATGAATTGCATTTATTTGAGCATCATTCATGCTATGTAAATAACTAACGCTAATACTATCAGCATATAAATTACAATAGCCATCAGTTTCCTTGTTTACAAACACTTCATTACCGTCGTCATTTACTTTTCTAAAACCTAATGTTGATGACACATATATATAATCATCATAATCTCTTGTTTGCATATTTTATTTTATTGCTTTGTAAACTTTGATCTTATTTTATATGATTAATTATGAAGTTTAATTATTACTTTTCAAAAAAAAAAAATCTTTATTTTATGATTTAATCTACTTTAATATCATCCTCTTCAAGCGTTAATTTAAAAATATTAGATTCTTTTAATCTTTCTTTATAAACTAATTTATATGTTTTATTCTTTTTTACATTTACGTTTGCACTTGAATATCCAAAAATTAAAGATTTCTTGTTTTCTTTTTTAATAATTGAAGTTGTTATAATTTCAAACTTATGTTTTCCTTTAGTCGCAAATACTCTATTATGATATTTAACGCCTTTTTTATTCATTCCAAAAATCTTTGGATCTTCATCATCAATCTTAACGTATAATTCTTGATGTACTTGTAAAGAACCAAGTGCATGTACAAAATCTATTTCTACTAAGTCTGTATCATTATTTGGTTCTGGTAAAAAATCGTTTTTTGTAACATCTGCCCAAGAAAAAGCGGTAAGTCCAGAAGTATTGTAACCAACCCAAGCATAGCCATTTAATCCCCAATTTACTCCCCAAGAATTTTTAATTAACCAAGCTTCTTTATCATCATCCCAACCAATAAGAGTTACTGCATGTGTAGGAAAAGTATTCATTGTTTTTATAACACCACTGTTATAATTTTGAAACTCGAATGTATTTGCATCTAAAGCAACAGACATTGCACCATGTTTAACCAATAAGTTTTTAATTTCTACTGTTGATGGATTTCCAGAAATAAAATTATAATTTGCTAATTTTACATTAGATTTTCCTTCGGATAAAGCACAACTTTTTTGTACTGTTTCATAAGGTGTTTGCCCTTCTAAAGCTACTTCAGCATCGTTTTCTAGTAACCAATTAAAAGCAAAATCATACCAACCACCACTACAACCATTACTATCATTTACACAATTAACAAAAGATTGTTCTGATAAATCTAACTTTTCTTTATTTATTAAAGCATGGCTAGATTCTATTGTTGCAACAGCAGCAAAAGCCCAACAAGAACCACAAGTACCTTGATCTTTTACAGAAGTTACACCATTATAGTCTCTTAAATCGAAAGAAGTAGCGTTTTCATCACCATATTTAGTTAATGTAAGATCATATATTTTTTGACCATCTTGAATATAACCACTTTGTACTTTAAACAGTTTTCTAAATTCTTGATCTGTTGGTACAACTAATCCTGTACCTTTTTGCTGTGCATTTGCAAAGAAAGAATACAATGATAGCATTGTAATAAAAACAATTCTTAAATTTTTCATAGTATTATTTTTTAATATTTACTTTAATTATTTTTTTAAAATCTTCTGGAATAGAATCTAATTTTTCAAAACTTCTTAAAAAATGAAACTCTAAATTATAAGTACCTGGTTTAAGTGCTTTAAAAGTGAAAACCTTGTTATAACTAACTAATAATTTACCTTCACTTTTAATTATTTTTTTCGAAGTGTTTATTTGTTCTACTTCTGGTATTGGTATATAACTCCATTGATAACCTCCATCACCTTCTTTTTCTAATTCAATTTTAAACTCTTCATTTACTTTGTAGCCTTCTGTAGCTTTATAGTTTTCTATTAATTTACAGCTCTGTAATGAAATTGAAATTAAACAAACTATTAAAAATATTTTTTTCATATACCAGTTTTTTTTTAAAAGATTATATCAAGATAATCATCATCATAATCTATATCATCACCAGATGTATCGTCATTATCTGATTCTTCGTAAGAACTGTCTTCAAAATCTGTCTCTTCAAAAGAACTGTCTTCAATATTAGTTTCTTCAATTTCTGTTTCCTCATATGTAACTCCGCCTTCAATCCCTTCAGCTTCTTCTGTTGCGTCACCATCATTTAAACCTTCAATAATATCTACAGTTTCACCAATTTCATCAAGTGTTACAAATTCTTCTAATTCCGAATTAGAATCAATAATATCGTTGTCATCATTAAAAACAATATCATCATAACTTATTTCATCAATTATTTCTTCGTCAATAGTTTCGTCTTCGTTTTCATTATTTTCATCAGTTTCATCCTCATCAATTATAACATCAGTTTCATCTGTATCGTTTTTACTATAATCAGTATTATCAAAGTCTGAATGTTCTTTAATTTTATCGTAAAATTCTTGTTTTTCTTCATCAGAAAGCGCGTCCCATTCTTCTTTATTTAAAGTATGATAAGTGTTGCCATGCCAATTAAAAAAACCTGAACCATCTGTATCTTCTCTTGCTGTTTTAAAAGCTTCTGCAAAAGACATATCTTCTTTAACAGCATCAGAAAATTCTATATCTGTTGGAACTTCAAAATCAAAAGTTTCTTCTGTCTCAGCATCAGTTTCATCAGTATCAACATCTTCTTTTTCAACTATTTTACCTGTTGCGCTTAAAAATGCATATTGAGATCCAATACCAGCAATTAATCCTAAAGCAGCAGCAAATGGTAATCTTTTTGCTTTAAGTAATTCAATTTGTTTTTTGGTAACTCCTTTAAATTTTATTGTATTTTTTTTTGATGGTTGACTTGCTCCTTTTATGAATGTCTTTTTCTCCATTTTTTTCTTTTTAAAGTTTATTAAAATTATCTCTTTTTTTATTTCTGATAAAATTTACTTCACGAAACGTAGGTTTTATTAAATGAAAACAAAATTTAAGCTTGTGTTAAGGTAAAAACAGTATCTCCTACTTCTACTTCATCACCAAGATGCAGTAAAATTTGATCTTCGTTTTCTAGTTTTGTTTTATTAACGAGTGTGCCGTTTGTACTTTTTAAATCTTCTATGATAAATTGTACTTTGTTCTGTTGTTTCTGAACTTTTATACTACAATGCGCTCTAGAAAGATAATCGTCATCCAAAATCCAAGAGACATCTTTTTCTGCATTAAAATTACCACTTGCTCCTTCCGGATTTCTACCAATAAATATGGTATAATTTTCTTTCGGATTTTTAACAGCTAAATTACTTGCAGAACCATTACTTTTTAAAATCTGTAATTTGAACTTACTTTTCGATTTTTTATTGATTCCTACAACATTTGTACCTGGTTCATTTTCCATAAAATGATTAAAACCTTGTCCGTTTTCTGATACTTGTGTACCAGGATTATTTTGTACTGATCTAGGCTTTAAGTTTAAATTCATCTTATGCCCACAAAATTTACAAGTTACTACTCTGCTAATGCCAAGTTCTATCCATTCTTGTAAAACAGTGTTATTGGTATTGCATTTTTTACATTTATATCCTGCCATATTATTTATTATTCAAAAATTTCATCAAAATCTAAATCTATTTCATCCAAAGGATTTAACTCATTAAAATCTTCTTCAAAATCATCATCTTCAAATTCATCAATTGTTATTTGTGCTGTATCTATTTCTAGGTCTTCTAGTGTAATTTCATCAGTAATTAGCGTATTTTCTATTTCTTCTAAATCCAAAGAAACAAAGTTTTCATCCGCTAAAAATTCTGTATCTGGTTTTTTAGGAACTTCAATTTCTATGGTAATCATTTCTATGTTTTCTTTATTTTTCAAAAAATAACTTTTTATTTAACCCAATTACATTTGCATTTCGGACATTTCTTTTTAGATTTCCAAAATCGCCAACTTTTAGAAGTCATATCAAACTTACATTTTGGGCAATGAAATTTTTCTGAAAAATCGATATACAAATCCTCTAGTTTTTCTTTTACTTTTTTATCAGAAATTGATGCTGTAGAAATTAAACCACCAATAGTACCAATACCTAACATTAAATATATTCTTATTCCTTCGATAGATTTTACATAGGCATTGTTATAAACCAACACCATTAAACCAATAGTAATACTACCTTTTAAAAGTGCAGATTTTAACTTAAAATATTTATTTACATTCTGTTTTTCATTTTTATATTTTAGTTCAATTTCTTTTAGTTGATGAAACTCTGTAGAAAACTCAGTTCTATTTTTTAAAATATAAGCCTGCACTTTTTTAAAAAAATCCTCTACATCTAAAGAAAATGTACCTAATTGAATGCGTTGCTTTTCATCAATTCTTTTCGATATAATATTTTGACCGTTAACAGATGTGCCATTTGTAGAGTTTAAATCTTTTAGCGTAAAAGTTTTAAAATCATTGGCAATTTGCAATTCTGCATGATTACCACTAACGGTATTGTTATCTATTTTGTAATCGTTATTTTCGTTTCTTCCTATTGTAAATGCTTTCATACTAATACCAAAGTAAATTTTGTTTCACTCTTTTTATATAAATTTCTCCTAATTTTAATTCTATTTCTGTAGCTCCTTTAAAAACTATATGCTGACTTTGTACTTTTTTAATTCTGTTGATGTTTACTATAAAAGATTTACCTATTCTATTTAAAAAAGAGACTTCTTTTATTCTATTTTCTAATACATTTAAAGGATATGATATACATTTTCTAGTTCCATTTTCTAAATAAATATAGGTGTAATTACCACTCCCTACACAAAAACAAATACTTGTAATGTCTACCAATTCAAAACCACCTTTAAAATTAATTTTTAATTTTTCTTTGATTTCTTCTTTTATCGGTGGATATTTTTTAAATCGATTTCTAAATTCATGAAACCCCACAGATAACTCTTTCTGATAATGCATAAAAGCCAACACATTTGCTTTCCATGCTAAAAATGCTACTTCTTTATTTGTAGAAACCACCACAAAATGTTCATTTTCATTGGTGTTTATTAATTTACGTAACAATATTCTGTTATCTAAAGAATCTTCTTTTAAGTAAAAAAAAGATAATTTACTAGAAACTGAAAGTAAACTAGCATTTTCTTCTAAAAATGAAGCATCTTCAATATTAGAAAAATTTAAACATTGTATGGTATTTATTTGTTTCATTAAAATTTGATTCTAATTAGGTTTTGAAATTGAATTTGTATAGTTTTTTATATTTTTCTTGATTCATAATTACTGCTCTCATTTATATTTTACACTAAACTAATTTTAAATATCATCTAATTTAATTTCTCCACTTCTTAAATAACGAAATCTATAAAATCCATTAGCGCTAGATATAGCTGAATTTAAACTTGATTTAAAAGAATCTTTAACTAGCTTATAGTTGCCATTACTTAGCGTATTAGAATTAAATAATTCTCTAGTTTGAGCATCCATATTCATAGATTTTACTAAATAATATATTTCATTGTTTACTTTTTTGATACCAACAGAAATATCTTTTTTAATTGCTGATTTACTTTTATTTGAAGACAAAATTGCCTCATTAATCATTCTTAAGAAATTAAATATTGATCTTTGGCTGTTTTGATTATCAATAAATCGATTATCGTATCTTCCTGTATTAAATTTTAATTCTGTCTCTGCAATACAATCTACAATTGAAACATCAGCACTTAAAAGATTAAATGATTCCTTATCAAATTGAGTATTAGAAACAATTTTACTATTTATATCATTCAATAAAAAAGGTACTATTTGAGATAACCTTTTTCTAGACAGCATGTTATTTTTGTAATAATCTTTTATCTCTAAAAAATTATTAGAAGAATTAGCAACATTATCTAGTAACTCTAAAAAGTCATATTCAATTCCGTTAGTATTGTTAACTTTATATACTGCGTTTAACAATTTATAAATTGTTAATTTAGATTGTAATTTTAAAAATTTTTGTGCTATTGTTCTGTTTGATTCTCTTTTCTCAATTCCTTGTTTGATAGCGGTAATTACCTGTTTTTTTATTTGATTAGGAGTTAATTGTTTTTTTCTTAAATCTAAAACTAATGATTTAGCAGTTTCACTAAAAACACCATTAGGATACTCATTTAAATAACGATTGTAAGTATCAATTGTATTAGTCTTTTTTGCAACATCCCAAGCATCATTTTCTTTTTTAATAGCAAGTTCTAATTGATTTTTTATTATCTTATTTAAAGAATTAATACTATCAATTATACCTTCTTTTAATAATAATTGTTTTGCTGCTTTTATGTTTAAGCCGTTCATAAAAGAATCAACTTCTTTGTAATATTTTAGAGCTAAATCTAAACTATCTACTTTATAAGCATTGGCTGCTTTGTTTTTAAAGGCTGTATAAGTTTGTAAATCTTTAGTCTCAATATTTTTCTCCCAAGGTTTCCAAAAGAATAAGGCAATGGCTAATATAAAAACTATAGAAATAACATAAACTAGCAGATTTTTGCTTTTTCGATTTTCTATAGGTTCTTTATTTATTGGCTCTTTTTCCTTATTAATGACTGTTTTTTCTTTTCCTTTTATTCTAGTAGCATCGTTATTATTTTTTGAAGTTGATTCCTTTTCTTTATAAGATTTTTTCGGTTTTACGATAGTTTCTTTTTCTTCAAAATTTTCTTTTTGAACATTTTCATCGTCATTTAAAATAGAAAATAAAGTACTTGCATTTTGAATTCGTTTATTTACATCTTTTTCCAAGCATGCTGTTACCACTTTTTTCCATTTTACAGGTAACTTTTCTAATTCTTTACTTACATCAGTATGTAATATTTTTTGTGTAATGGTATTCTGCCATTCAGCACTTGCAGTTCCTTGATTATCTGCTTCAAAAAGAGTTTTTCCTGTTAAAATTTCATAAGCAATTGCACCAAAACTCCATAAATCTGTATTTAATTTTAATGGCAATCCTTTTAATTGCTCCGGACTAGAATATTGTAACGTTCCGCCAGCAAAGCTATTTGTAAAACGAGATGCTTTACCATCGCCTTCTGCTTGTTTACTTAAACCAAAATCTGTAATTTTAGGAATAATTTTACCTCTTCTATCAACAACTAAAATATTACTAGGTTTTAAATCTCTATGCACTACTTTGTGCTGATGTAAAAAAGCAATTCCTTCTAAAATATCTTTGGTAATACTGTCTCTTTTTTCTAACGAAACTTCGTTATTTTTTAAATAATGAGATAAATTACCCAACGCATAATATTGCATAATTCCATAATCGTAAATAGCAGGAAAAGATTCAAAACGATATACTTCTTCATAATTAGCAATATTTTTATGCTTTTTTAAGTTTTCAATCGCTTTAAATTCTTCTAATAGAGAAAACTCTTTATCACCAACTATTTTTACTTCAGAAACTTTTATGGCCACCTCAATGTCTAACACAGTATCGTACGCTTTATAAACCGTACCAAAACTCCCACCACCAATAGTATCGGTTTTGAGATCGAATTCGTAACGTTTTCTAAATTCTTGTTGTGTCATTATATTTTTTTATCCTTAAATCTATCAAAAGTTTCTGTAGCTTTTTTTAAAAAAACTACAATGTCTTACTTTTCTTATTATTTATTAACTTCATTAAGATTGATGATCTTAATGAATAGTCCTTTAAAAATAATTTTATTCTTTTGTTTCATACTTAAAGCCAAAACGATCTCTTTTTTCTAAAATCAAATTGTCTTCGTTATCATATCTGTAAAAAAATGTAGATTGACTTTCATCTGAATTGTAATCACGAAAAGAAAGAATTACACAGTTTTTTATATTTTCATCGTATAAAATTTTTCCTTTTCTATTTATAGAAAATAATGTAGCATCTTTAATTGAATTATAACTACTATCATCTCCACTTAGAGTTAAATAGTTATTTTTTCCTTTTTCGTATATTAATTCAGATCTTCCTTTTAATTCTTGTTCAAATAATAACTTATTATCTAAAGAATTTAAAGAAATACTTGTAGTATTTTTAAGCTTATTAGCTTCTAATTTCACTATTGAATACTTATGATAAGTAAGCCTTTTTACTTTCTCTGGATTTCCCCAAGCATAATATTCTAAAGGTTTTGATTTTTTTCCTAAAATATTTCCATCAAAATCTAAATAATAATCAACAACACTGTCTTTTATCACTCCATTAGAAAAACCTCTAGATTGATTAACAAGAATAGAATCTCTTTTGATACTTGCAGATTTTATTATGTAGTTGCCTAAAGTTTTTTCCCAAATGACCTGACCATTATAATCTAATTTTTTAATAATCCCTTTTGGTGTTTTTAAATCTAGTCCATTATTCCAGTATAACAAATAGTTACTATCTAATGGTAAAAATTCATGCCACATCCCTCTAAAGTTAGTATCGCTAAATGCTTTATCAATTAATTTTGAGCCTTTAGAATCTAATACAATTAACCAATCATTACCAATTTCTGAATCATGTTTTCTAAAACTTCCAGAAACAATAATATTATTTTTATCATTGGTTTTAACGCTTACATCACCTAAATTGTCTTTACTAAATTTTGTTTCCCAAATCAAATCGCCTTGTTTATCTAATAACATAATCCATAAATCTTTTTGAGGCTTATAAACTCCCTTTAAACTAAAATAATTATAAGCAATAATTGCTGTTTTATCCTTATCAATAGTTAAAGCATTATAGACTAAATCTTTTTTTGAAGTACCAAAAGATTTTGTCCAAACCATTTCTCCATATTTATTTATAAACTTCAATTCAATGTTATTATTCCCATTAGAATTTGTGTTTCTTGAAATTAAAATATTATCATTTTTTAAATTAAAGACTTTGGGCTCGTCAGGAAGCATATGATTTTCAGTCCATTTTCCTGAACCATTTTTATTTTTTTCTAATTTAATTGACCATGATAAAGATTTCATTAAACTATCTAGCTTCAAAATAAAATTACTTTTAGGATAATCTTTTTCAAATTTCTGAAACCCTAAAACAGTATTACTTTCTATAGCTTTTATCCAATCTAAATTTTGCTTTACTTCTTCTAAATTTTCAATACTTGCTGTATTATCTAAATAGTCTTGATAAGATTCTTTTGTATTTATTTGTTTTGCTGAAGCCCAAATTTTATTTTCTTTATAGCTCTTATTTGCAAAATATCCTAATGGTATGCAAATTAATAGCACAAATGCAATTGCTGTTTTTATAAATTTAAAATTCTTTTTTTTAGGTTTATTAGTACTATAATCTTTTGGTTTAAATGATTTTATATTTACTTGTTCCTCTTCTTGTTGTTTATCTTGATGTAAATTCTCTGATCCTTTTATAATAGTTGCGTCATTATTACGAGAGATAGTTTCAGTATCTTTATTTATTTGTTTAGGAAAAACACTATTTACATTTGAAGTGATTATTGTTTTTTTATCATCTAAAAGTAAAAATAATTCATCAGTATTTTGAACTCTTTTTGTTAAGTCTCTTTCTAAACAAACCATTACTACTTTTTGCCAATTACCAGGAAGTCCTTGTAATTCTTCACTTAAATCTTTATGCAAAATCTTTTGAGTAATTTCATTTTGCCATTCTGCAGTTGCTGTTCCTTGGCTATCTGCTTCAAAAAGTGTTTTTCCTGTTAGTATTTCATAAGCAATTGCACCAAAACTCCATAAATCTGTATTTAGTTTTAATGGCAAACCTTTTAATTGCTCTGGACTAGAATATTGTAAGGTTCCGCCAGCAAAACTATTTGTAAAACGGGATGCTTTACCATCGCCTTCTGCTTGTTTACTTAAACCAAAATCTGTGATTTTAGGGATAATTTCTCCTCTTCTATCAACAACTAAAATATTGCTCGGTTTTAAGTCTCTATGCACAACATTATGCTGATGTAAAAAGGCAATTCCTTCTAAAACTCCTTTTGTAATTTTCTCTCTCTTAGCAATACTAACCTCATTATTTTTTAAATAATGAGATAAATTACCCAAAGAATAATATTGCATAATTCCATAATCAAAAACAGTTGGGAAAGATTCAAAACGAAATACTTCTTCATAATTAGCTATATTTTGATGCGCACTTAAATTTTCTATTGCCTTAAATTCCTCTAATAAAGAAAACTCTTTATCACCAACTATTTTTACTTCAGATACTTTTATGGCAACTTCTCTATCTAATGCATTGTCATAAGCTTTATAAACAGTACCAAAACTTCCTCCTCCTATATTGTCGGTTTTAAGATCGAATTCGTATCTTTTTCTAAATTCTTGTTGTGTCATTATAAAATTTTAATAATAAAGGTAGATTTCATTGATATCTTTTCTTGATATCCCTTCTCCACTCTCAAACATGTTTTTTATTCTATTTTTTATTCTTAACCTTTTTAATTTATCAAAATAAACATCCCATTTTTTTTTATTTGATTTATATCCATACCTATTAAAATACCAACTCGCTTTTTCATTTCCTAATTTAGCTGCTTTAAGATACCACTTCTCTGCTTCTTTCTTGTTTTTTTCAACACCACTTCCTGATGCATACATCCTTCCTATGTTAATTTGAGCAAATAATTCATCTTGATTAGCAGCTCTTTGATACCACATCATAGCTTCTTTATAGTCTATTGAAACTCCATAACCATATTGATACATGAAAGCTAAATTATTTTGTGCAATAGCAAAACCTTGCTCTGCGGATTTACGATACCATATTAGTGCTTTTTTATAACTTATATTAAATCCTCTTCCATATTGGTACATAGAACCTAAATTAGATTGTGCACTAGCACTTCCTTGTTCTACTGCTTTAAAGTACCATTTTTGAGCTTCTTCATAGTTTATAGGTACCCCTTTTCCAAAATGATACATATACCCTAAATAATTTTGAGCATCCACACTTTTATTTTTTGCGGCTTTCAAAAACCATTTTAATGCTTCTGTATAATGCTGTTTAACTCCATTGAAACCATAATAATAATCTTCTCCTTTTGTTAAAGAAATTGTATCTTTTAAATATGTTCCTAACCAATTCTCCTTTTTATTAATATAGAAACTAGAATCTTTTATACTTACGATCGCACTATCGTTTACAAACAAAGCAGCGCTTTTATATTTGGCAGGTATAATAATTTTATTTTCTTGTTTATATCCATAAAAGTTTCCTTCTTTAAATATACTCAGTTTTGCATCTTGGACTTTTATATCTTTAGAAGAAAACATAAAATACCCAATTGTACTTGCTATTAAAATTACTACAGAAGCTACTGCAGGCAACATCCATTTTGATTCTTCCTTTTTTAGTTTTGTTACTTTTTGATTTGTGTAAGGTTTAGGTTTTTCTACTACTTTTTCTTCCTTCTTGTTTCCTTTTATAATCGTAGCATCATTTTTAGATAATGCAGGACTTTGTGAAGTTTCTTTTGTTTTTTCTACATCCTTTTTTAGCTCCTTATTCCCTTTTATAATTGTAGCTTCATTATTCGACTCAACACTTTTTTGAACGTTCTTATTTTGTAATTCATTTGAATTAATTACACTTTCATCAGCATTTAAAATTTTAAATAGAATAACTGTATTCTGGACTCTTTTGTTAACATCTCTTTCTAAACAAAGTCGTACTACTTTTTGCCATTTTGATGGTAAATTTTGTAGCTCTTCATTGATATCTGCATGCAATATTTTTTGTGTAATGGTATTCTGCCATTCTGCACTTGCAGTTCCTTGGCTATCTGCTTCAAAAAGTGTTTTTCCTGTTAAAATTTCATAAGCAATTGCGCCAAAACTCCATAAATCTGTATTTAATTTTAATGGCATTCCTTTTAATTGCTCCGGACTAGAATATTGTAAGGTTCCGCCAGCAAAACTATTGGTAAAACGGGATGCTTTACCATCGCCTTCTGCTTGTTTACTTAAACCAAAATCTGTAATTTTAGGAATAATTTCTCCTTTTCTATCAACTACTAAAACATTGCTTGGTTTTAAGTCTCTATGCACAACATTATGCTGATGTAAAAAGGCAATTCCTTCTAAAACTCCTTTTGTAATTTTCTCTCTCTTAGCAATACTAACCTCATTATTTTTTAAATAATGAGATAAATTACCCAAAGAATAATATTGCATAATTCCATAATCAAAAACAGTTGGGAAAGATTCAAAACGAAATACTTCTTCATAATTAGCTATATTTTGATGCTTTTTTAAGTTTTCTATTGCCTTAAATTCTTCTAATAGAGAAAACTCTTTATCACCAACTATTTTTACTTCAGAAACTTTTATGGCCACCTCAATGTCTAACACAGTATCGTACGCTTTATAAACCGTACCAAAACTCCCACCACCAATAGTATCGGTTTTGAGATCGAATTCGTAACGGTTTCTAAATTCTTGTTGTGTCATTATATATAAATAATTTTCATTATATCTTGTACTTCTTAAACTAAATATTTCTAAAATACTTTTTTAATATTCATCTCTAGGTTTCCAACAAGCCATCATTGGCACTTTTACCTCTAAAACTTCACTAGGTGAATTAAATCCAGCTCTTACATACATATAGCCAATTCCTCTATAACCACCACCATCTTTAAAACCAACTGATACTTTTTTTGTACCATCTTTTGTATATCTTTCTGATGAGGAATAACTTGAATAATCTACTTCATCATCATATCTTTCTTTGTTAAAGGCACTTGCTGCTGGCCAAATTTGTACATTAGAAGATTGCCCTAAAGTATAATCAAAAGAATAAGACCATGAATTTGAATATTTAGAAATGGTTTCTGGTTGATCTCCTTTAGCTAATTCATCTATAGTAGCACTACTAGCTTTTAAAGTATTGCCATATTTAGAAGGTGTAATTAAGTAGGTATTTTGATTTTTATAATCATCAATAACAGTTAAATAGCTTTTAGCTTTTTTATCTCCTTTATTAGCTGCTTCTCTAAATAATTGTTTTGCTTTTGTTATGTTTTTAGAAACTCCACCAACTCCAAAAAAATAAAATTCTCCTACTTTTCTTTTAGAAATTGTATGCCCTTGGTTTACAGCTTTTGTATACCACTTAAAAGCTTCTTTCCAATTAAATGTGGTACCCTGACCATTATCGTACATGAATGCAATTGTGTATTGTGAATTAACATCATTTAAATATGCTGCTTTTTTATACCAATTTAAAGCCTCTGTATAATCTTTTTTAGCACCATATCTACCATAATATAATATCTCTCCTACAGAAGTTTGTGAAATTAAATAATCTTGATTTCCTGCTTTTTTAAACCAATAAAGAGCTTTATCTATATTTTTTTCAACTCCTAAGCCATCTCTGTACATTACAGCTAAATTATGCTGACCTCCCCGATAACCTTGGTCTGATGCTTTTTGATATAATTTTACAGCTTCCTTATAATCTTGTCTAAGACCATTCTCTCCATAATGATAAGAAACACCAAGATTTGATTGTGCTATTGCATCTCCATTTAAGACAGCTTTTTTATACCAATATATTTTCTTGTCAATATTATCATAAATAAAAGCATTTATTCTCCCTAATCTTCTTTGCGCAACTCCATTACCAGCATTTGCGGCATCAATAGTATTTTGCAAATTATTTCCTTTTTTAATCCAACTGCTTAATTCACTTTTGGGAATTATTTTATAATCTATAGTTATTTTGTTTATTGGCTTTTTTACCTCTTCTTTTTTAACAGGTTGTATAATTTCTTTCTTTTCTATGGTTTCCGACTCTTTTATTGTCTCTTTTTTAATTGGCTTTTCAACTTGTTCACTTATAGAGTCTTTAATAGCTATTGTAGGATTTGGTATCCAAAAACCTGTTTTATCAATAAAAAAACTACTATCTTTTGTATCAACATTTGCTACTCCATTTATAAAACTTCTAGCCAAACTATATTTTGCAGGTATAACAATTTTATCATCAACTTTATATCCAAACAACCCATCTTTTTCATATATCTGATAATTGGTATTTAAAGGTTTTATTTCTTCCGGCTTTATCATAGAATAACCAGCTACACCTAAAATACCAATAACTGCTGCTGCAATAGTTGGTATCATCCATTTTGGTTTTTCTTTTTTAGGAATTGGTTGCGTTTTCTGAATTATTTTTTGCTTTGGTGCAGCTTCTTTTTTAGGTTCTTCTATCTTTTTTGTAGAAATTACTTTTTCTGGTTCTTTACTTTTAATAATAGTTGCATCATTATTTGCTATTGGTGCAGCTAACGCTATATTTTCTTCTATTTTCTCATTATTTAAAATGGTAAATAATTCATCCGAAGTTTTAATTCTTTTGGTTAAATCTCTTTCTAAACATGCTTTAATTACTCTTTGCCATCTTTCTGAAACCATATTTAATTGCTCACTTACATCTTTATGCAAAATCTTTTGTGTAATTTCATTTTGCCATTCTGCAGTTGCAGTTCCTTTTACATCAGCTTCAAAAAGTGTTTTACCAGTTAAAATTTCATAAGCAATTGCACCAAAACTCCATAAATCTGTATTTAATTTTAATGGTAATCCTTTTAATTGCTCTGGACTAGAATATTGTAAGGTTCCACCTGCAAAACTATTTGTAAAACGAGATGCTTTACCATCGCCTTCTGCTTGTTTACTTAATCCAAAATCAGTTATTTTAGGAATTAATTCTCCTCTTCTATCAACAACTAAAATATTACTTGGTTTTAAATCTCTATGAACTACTTTATGTTTGTGTAAAAAAGAGATTCCGTTTAAAATTCCTACAACTAAACTTTCTCTTTTTTCTAGATTTAAGTTATTATTCTTTAAATAATTAGATAAATTTCCTAAAGGATAGTATTGCATAATACCATAATCATAAATTCCATTAAAAGATTCATATCTAAATACTTCTTCGTAGTTTGCTATAAATTTATTTACAGGAATATTTTCTATTGCTTTAAACTCTTCTAAAAGAGAAAACTCTTTATCTCCTACAAATTTTACTTCAGATATTTTTATGGCTACTTCCCTATCTAAAGAATTATCATAAGCTTTATAAACTGTACCAAAACTACCTCCACCAATTTTATCGGTTTTAATACTAAATTCATATCGTTCTTTAAATTCTTGCTGTGTCATTTTTTTAAAATTTTAATTATTGATGTTAGTATGTTTCTTTAAATTCTTAAAATCGAAACCACTTCTTTTTCTTTGGTTTTTCTATTTCTTCCTCCTGATTATCTTCTAGACTTACAGTTTCTAAACTATCATTTTCATGTAATGAATCTATAGACGACCATTCTAAAGGAATTATAGTTGTATTAGGAATATCCTTTTTTTCTACTTCGCATAAAAAAGCTGTATTATTATCTATACTATCTTCTGAACATTTTTTTTCTATAATCGCTATTTTTTCAGTTAGGTCTTTAGTTTCATCGGCAAGTAACTCTAACAAAGCAACATCAGAAAAAGCTTCAGAAACACCATCTGAACAAATAAAAATAAGATCACCTTTTCTTATATCCGTAATAAAATGGATTTCTGGCTCTGTGACTTTGTCTTTAAAATTTGCTTTAATCGCTTTAAAGATTTGATTATTCATAGGATGTTTTCTACCAGCTTCTCTAGAAATTTCGCCATTTTTAACTAAATTTCCAACTAGAGAATGATCCCAAGTATGCCAAAATGTATTGTTGCTTGGTCTTACAATATATACCCTACTGTCGCCAATATGTGTAGAGTAAAATCCGTTTTCAGAAATAAAAATAGCGGCTAAAGTTGTTGCCATACCTACTAAATCTTCTTTTTCTTTGATATAGTTATTTAATTTTTCTTGAGCATTGATAATAGCATCATAAATTTTCTCTTTGGATAAGTCATCTTGAGTATTTTCAAGTCTTTTTAAAATTAAAGTAGCCACCTCTTTACTTGCAATTTCTCCTCTTACTTCTCCACCAACACCATCACAAACTATAAAGCTATTTTTAGAACACGTTAAATAATCTTCATTTACTTTCTTTTTGCCTATGTGAGTGTAACTTTTATAGTTCATTTGTTTTTGTTTTTTATAAAAATATTAAAAGTTGTAGTTATTGAATAATGTTTTTTATGAAACACCCTTTTTGTTTTGTAAAAAGCTTTTTTATAAAACGAATACTATTGTTACTACATTTCATTTTTATCTTTTGTAAATTCTGATATTAATTTAAACTAAAAATTTTTATTTATTTTAATGCACCTAAAATACTCTAAAACAAGTGTTTTTTATCATTTAACAATTTCATATTATTTACCACAATTCAATTATCAGCAATTTTGAAAGTTATAAAAAATATAATAAATGAAAATACCTACTGTTAGGTATTTATTATTCAATAAAAAAGTTGTAAAAGTTTTTTAAAACTAACACTTACCTAAGTATCCTTATAAATTACAATAAAATTGCTTTAGAATATAGAAAAATACATACTCTTAAAATTGGTTAACCCAAAATAAGTATCTTAGCAAAAGGCAAGTATCAAACAATAATTTTTATATTATACAAAAAAAATGAGTAAGCTAAATACAAAATATTCTAGAAGAGATTTCACCAAACTTTCAGCAATAGGTTTAGCAAGTATTCCTTTATTTTCTTTTCAAAATGTTGTAGATAAAAGTTTTTCATCAACAAATGATGAACTTAATGTGTCTTTGTTTTCAAAACATTTACAATTTTTAGATTATAATGATATGTCTGCAGCTGCTGTAGATATGGGTTTTGATGGTTTAGATTTAACTGTAAGACCAAAAGGACACGTATTACCAGAAAATGTGAAAGATGATTTACCTAAAGCTGTTGAAGCCATGAAAAAACATGGTTTGAAGCCAAAAATGATGTCTACAAATGTTTGGGATGTTCATAATAGTGTGCAAAAGTCTGTTTTAGAAACCGCAAGTTCTTTAGGTTTTACAAATTACAGAACAGATTGGTTAAAATATCCAGAAGATACATCAATTGTAGAAAGTCAAACGCTATTTGGAAAACAAGCAAAAGAATTGGAAATTCTGAATGAAAAATTAGGCCTTATTGGAGGTTATCAAAATAATTCTGGGATGAATGTTGGTGCGCCAATTTGGGATTTACTTCCTATTATTGAAGCAACAAATGGCAACTATTTTGGTAGTCAATATGATATTAGACATGCGGTAATTGAAGGTGGCGAATGTTGGGAACTTGGCTTAAGACGTATAAAACCATATATAAATTCTATTGTTATTAAAGATGTAAAATGGGGAATTGTTGATGGAAAATGGCAACCCATAAACGTTCCTGTTGGAGAAGGTATGGTTGATTTTAATCGCTATTTTTCTTTACTAAAAAAATATAAAATTAATGTTCCTGTTTCTCTTCATGTAGAGTATGATTTGGGTGGCGCAGAAAAAGGAAATCAAAAAATAACTATTGATAAAAAAGAGGTGTTTTCGAGAATTAAAAAAGACTTAGAATTCTTAAAACAAGCTTGGAAAAATGCTGAATAAGTGCTTTTAATATTACATGTTTTGTATTTTTAATTTTATTGTTTTTTATAATCTCAGCTTGAGAAATCTTATTTTTTCTGATTGATTATTAAACTGTGTAGTTTTTATAAATCTTAGTAGTTTTATCATCACCAGGAAAAGTAACCACAGAAAAAACTGATACATAATTTATATTGTATATTTGCCCTCTTTAAACTGAATATTACATAATAATTATCTCTTTAATTTCTATGCCTTTTAAAAAATTACATTCCGATATCAAAGAGATGTTTGAGTATCTAGAAATAACAACGCCTACTCCTTTTCAAAAAGCAAGTATTCCTGTTATTAAAAGTGGCGCAAACATTTTTTGTACAGCTCCAGAAGGAAGCGGAAAAACAACTACGTTGATTCTTACTACTTTGCAAAAATTAAAATGTGAAGAAGTTGGCACCGCACCAAGAGCTATAGTTCTAGTTGAGAATAGAGAAAAAGCATCAGAAATCTACGAAGCCTTTTTAAAATATGTTAGACATCATCCGTTACGTCTTTATTTGTGTGATGAAAAATTACATATTGATGTTATAAAATCAGAAGTATTTGAAGGTGTAGATATTTTGATTGCTACACCAAAAACATTAAATAAGTTGTTTTTATTAGAAGGTATAAATACCACACAATTACAAATATTTAGTATGGATGACGCTGCCTTTTTAGAACAAAAAGTTGCACACAATACTATGATGTTACTTACACAAAGTATTCATAAATGTCAGTTTGTAATGTACTCAGAAAAAATGCATCCATCACTAAAACGCTATGAATCTTATTTTATGCAACACGCTAGAGTAATTTCAACAAAATAAACTTAATACTTTTAATTATAACTAATTAATTGTCAAAAAATAATTTCATGACGATACCAAAATTACAGTATATATCTCAAGGAAATACTCCAGAAGAACATCTAGAAAATATTCAAAAAGCTTGTTCTGCAGGTGCAGAAATAGTAGAATTGCATTTACAAAACGTATCAGAAAAAAAACATTTAAAATTAGCAGAAGAAGCAAGAGAAATTACTTCTCATTTTCAAACTCGATTACTGATTTACAACGATTATAAAATTGCAAAAACGGTAAAAGCAGATGGAGTTCATATAGACCAAAATACGATTAGCAACACAAAAGCAAGAATACATTTATACACTTGGCAAATTATTGGTGGATCGGCAAATACGTTGAAAGATTGCGAAAAATTAATCACCAATCAAGTCGATTATATTCATTTAGGTCCTTTTAGAAGTGCCGAAACCAAAGAAAATATGCCAACCGTTTTAGGTTTAAATGGATTTACAGTAATTATTGAAGCCTTAAAAACTGAAACTCCTATTATTGGTGTTGGCGAAATCACCACAAAAGATGTTAAAGATATTTTAGCAACTGGTATTTCTGGAGTTGCTGTTTCCGATGAAATTACACGTAATTTTGATAGTATCAAACTATTTCATCAATTGCTAAACGCATCTTCTATAGCCGAACAAAGACATACTTTTTAATTGGGTTTTAGTATTATTTTATAAAGACTTTATCATTGTTTACTTTAACTTTTAAGTACTATTTAGTAATAATAATTATCATTAGAAACACCTTATTGCATCCGTAAATCCGTATTTTTATAGCCCGTTAAAAGACAACGTTTTCTAACTTGATATACTTTCTTTTAAAACTACCAATTAATGAAAATTGAGCACCTCTTATACGATTATTTAGTAACGACAGGTACTTCTGTTGTTATAGCCAAATATTTAAACATGATTGCTTTATTATTTGGGCTATTTATAATTACCTATTTAATTGATTTTCTAATTCGTAAAATTATAGTGCAATTATTTTCAAAATTTGCAACTAAAACTAAAACGAATTTTGATAATTTATTAGTGCAAAACAAAGCGCCACGAAATATAGCTCATATTATTCCCTTAATTATTGTTTTAGAGCTTCTTCCTATTGTTTTTGTTGACTTTAGTTATTTTGAAAATATTATTCAAAAAGGATTAGAGGTTTTTACAATTATCCTTGTACTGTGGATTGTACGAAGCCTTTTGCACACTCTTAAAGATTACTTTAAAACCTTACCAAGTTTAAAGGATAAACCTATAGATAGTTATATTCAAGTATTTATGATATTTTCATGGGTAGTTGGTGTGTTATCTGCTTTTGCGATACTTACAGGCATAGAATTTATTCAATTTATTACAACTCTTGGTGCAGCTTCTGCGGTAGTAATACTTATTTTTAAAGATACTATTTTAGGTTTTGTTGCAAGTATTCAAGTTTCAATAAATGACATGGTACGAATTGGCGACTGGATTACCTTTGAAAAATATGATACAGATGGTGATGTTATAGAGATCAATTTAGCTACTGTAAAAGTGCAAAACTTTGATAAAACGATTACTACAATTCCTACGTATGCTTTAATTTCTGACTCTTTTAAAAACTGGAGAGGAATGGCAGATTCTGGCGGAAGAAGAATTAAAAGAGCATTAAATATTAAATTAGAAAGCGTACATTATTTAACGAATGATGAAGTACATAACTTAAAGGAAATTCAATTGATTTCTGCTTATTTAGAAACGCGTCAATCTGATATTAAGAATTATAACACAAACAATAATATCAATAAAGAATTACTTTTAAATGGTAGAAACCTTACCAATTTAGGTGTATTTAGAAAGTATATAGAAACTTATGTAGAGAATCATTCTGGTATTAATAAAGACATGATAATTATGGTGCGTCAATTAGCGCCAACACCGCAAGGAATTCCTATAGAAATTTATGCTTTTAGTAGCGATAAACGCTGGAAAAATTACGAATACATTATGGCAGATATCTTTGATCATGTTATTGCTGCTGTTCCGTATTTCAATTTAGAAATTTTCGAATTACCAAGTAATTCAAGTTTTAGAGACGCTAAAATAACTTAAAAAACTATTTTCGCGCCATGTGGATGTATTTAGGCTTATTGGCCGCACTTTTCTTAGGATTACACAATTTATGTAAAAAACATGCAGTACAAGGCAATGAAGTTTTTCCGGTTCTTTTAGGCACTATTTCTAGTGGATTCTTATTTGTGGCTACGTTTTATGTACTTGCTATTTTTTATCCTGATGATGCGCTAGAAAATGGTTATAATTTTCAGCAAATTTCGTGGCAAATACATGGTTTTATTTTTATAAAATCGGCAATAATGGCTGCTTCTTGGATTTTAGCCTATCAGGCTTTAAAACATTTGCCAATTACCATTGTTACTCCAATTCGCTCTGCTGGGCCGTTTTTCACCTTTATTGGCGCTATTGTTATTTATAAAGAAAGTCCTAATGTATATCAATGGATAGGATTTTTCTTTATTATTTTCTCCGTGATTTTGTATTCTAGAATTGGAAAACAAGAAGGCATTAATTTTAAACGCAATAAATGGATTTTTGCTATTATTGGCGCCACTTTTTTAGGTGCTTCTAGTGGTTTGTATGATAAATTTTTAATTCAGAATTTAAGTTTAAATCCGCAAACTTTGCAATTTTGGTTTTGCTTATACACCATCCTTATTTTACTGATTATCTTAACAATTACTTGGTTTCCGTATGCAGAAAAACGAAAAGCATTTAAATTTAGATGGTCTATTATTGCAGTTGGTGTTTTATTACAAGCTGCAGATTATTTCTATTTTAAAGCTTTGCAAGATCCTGATGCACTTATTATGTTGTTGTCTGCTATTAAACGAAGTCAGATTCTTATTGCGGTTGTTGTTGGTGGACTTGTCTTTAAAGAGAAAAATAAGCGCAAAAAATTAATTCCGTTAGTCGGAATTATGATAGGAGTTTTTCTGATTTTGTATTCTTAATATTATTATCTTTTTTGTTTCTATTCATCTGATATCCTATTAGTTTAAATCAAATTGATAGTTTTAATTTAGTACTATCAATTTTGCCTATTTAAGAATATATAAATGTTTGTTAAAAAAAAGAATGAACGTTCATTTTTACATATCTTTGTATCAGAATTTATAGAAAATGGCAAAGCTTCAAAAAAGTATTGATAAACGAAATGCACTGGTAAAAGCAACTATCGAGTTGGTAAACAACAATGGTTTTCATGCAACACCAATGAGTAAAATTGCTAAAATGGCAAATGTTTCTCCTGCTACAATTTATTTATATTTTGAAAATAAACAAGATTTGTTAAATCAAACATATATAGAAGTTAAAGCAGCATACACAGAATATGCTTTTGAAACCTATGACGAAACAATGCCCGTTGAAGCCGGATTTAAATTGATTTGGAAACGAATTGCAGATTTTAAATTAAATGAATGCGAAAATGCGATGTTTTTAGCACAATGTGATAATACACCAATTATTGATGAAACAAGCAGACAAGAAGGAATTAAACATTTGCAACCGCTACTCGATCTTTGGGAACGTGGCAAAAAAGAAGGCATTATAAAGCCAATTTCAGATTATCTTCTATATGCGTATGCAATAAATCCGTTATCATTTTTAATGATGACACAAAATCGTGGCGCATTTATACTAGATAAAACTCATATAGAAGAAGCTTACGAAGCTGCTTGGAGCAGTATAAAAATTTAATACTATTTAATTTAAAAATGAATAAAACAGCTATTATTTTAGGAGCAACTGGTTTAACGGGAAACCTACTTTTACAAAAGTTAATTAATGATGATAATTATACATCAATTAAATTATTCTCTAGAAAAAAAATTGAAGGTTTACCTTTAAAAGTTGAACAATTTATTGGTAACATTATTGATTTAGAATCATTTAAATCAGATTTTACTGCGGATGAAGTCTTTTGTTGTATTGGTACAACGTTAAAGAAAACGCCTAATAAAGAAGTGTATAGAAGTATTGATTATGGTATACCAACCAAAGCCGCTAAACTATCCAAAGAAAATAATATTGAGACTTTTATGGTGATTTCTGCTCTTGGTGCTAGTTCAAAAAGTGCTTTGTTTTACAATAAATTAAAGGGTGAAATGGAAGATTCAGTTTTAAGTTTTGGTATTAAAAATACTTACATTTTACAGCCTTCCTATATACAAGGTGACAGAACTGAAAACAGACCTTTGGAGCGCTTGTATGATGTGATTTTTCCAATAGTAAACATTTTTCTTATCGGAAATTTAAAAAAATATAAAATTATAAAAGCAACTACAATTGCTGATGCTATGCAAAATTTAGCATCTATAAAACCAACAATAAAACGAATAGAATCAGATCAAATTAAAGAATACGCAATACATAAATAATTAAAAAATAAAATATATAATATGGAATTATTAGACAAATTAAACTGGAGATACGCTGCAAAAGCAATGAATGGTAAAAAAGTATCAGAAGATAAAATTGAACGAATTTTAGAAGCTGCACGTTTAGCACCAACATCAAGCGGATTGCAACCATTCGAGATAATTGTAATTAAAAATCAAGCTATTAAAGAAGAAATAAAACCAGTGGCTTGGAATCAATCTGTAATTACAGACTGTTCTCACCTACTCGTTTTTGCTGCTTGGGATACATATACTGAAGATAGAATAAACCACATGTTCGATTTAACAAACGAAATTCGTGGCTTTAAAAATGAAGGTTGGGAAAACTACCGTCAGATGTTATTAGGTATGTATCCACAAAGAGATTCAGAAGAAAACTTTAACCATGCTGCAAAACAAGCATACATTGCTTTTGCAGAAGCATTAACTGCTGCTGCTTTTGAAGAAGTAGACACAACTCCTTTAGAAGGTTTTGATGCGAATGCTGTTGACAAAATTTTAGGATTAAGAGAAAAAGGATTACGTAGCGCTGTAATGTTACCTGTTGGTTACAGAAAAGAAGATGCAGATTGGTTGGTTAACTTAGTAAAAGTTAGAAAACCTATGGAAGAATTAGTGACTATTATTGAATAGTAAATACGTTTTAAATTAACCGATTAAAAAGAAAAGAAGATGAACAATTTTGAATTTAAAAACCCTACTAAAATTATATTTGGTAAGGATTCTATTAAGAAATTAGAAAATGAAATTCCTAAAGATGCCAAAGTATTATTGCTTTATGGAGGAGGAAGTATTAAGAAAAACGGAATATACAATCAAGTAAAAAACGCTTTGGCAAAAGTTGATATTGTTGAGTTTGGAGGAATTCCTGCAAATCCAGAATATGCTCTATTAATGGATGCTTTAAAAGTAATTAAAGACGAAAAAATAACCTATTTATTAGCAGTTGGTGGTGGATCTGTAATTGACGGAACTAAATTTTTATCTGCTGCTGCTTTATATGAAGGCGATTCTCCTTGGGATATTTTAACCAAAAACATTAGAACAGAAAAAGGAATGCCTTTTGGTACTGTTTTAACATTACCTGCTACAGGTTCAGAAATGAATTCTGGTGCTGTAATTACAAGAAAAGAAACCAAAGAAAAACTAGCAATGGGTGGCCCAGGTTTGTTTCCTGAGTTTTCTATATTAGATCCGCAAGTAATTTCTTCTATTCCAGAACGTCAATTAGCAAACGGATTAATGGATTCTTTTACGCATGTTTTAGAACAATATATGACGTATCCTATTGGTGCTTTACTACAAGATCGTTTTGCAGAAAGTATTTTACAAACTATTATTGAAGTTGCTCCGAAGGTTTTAAAAGATCCTACAGATTATAACGCGGCTTCTAATTTTATGTGGAGTTGTACAATGGCTTTAAACGGATTGATTCAAAAAGGAGTGCCATCAGATTGGGCAGTTCATGCAATGGGTCATGAGTTAACAGCTTTATTTGGTATTGATCACGCACGTACTTTAGCAGTAATTACACCAAGTCATTATAAGTTCAATTTTGAAGCTAAAAAAGAAAAATTAGCACAATATGGTGAACGTGTTTGGAATATTACGGATGGAAATACAGATGAAAAAGCACACGCTGCAATTGAAAAAACAGTCGACTTTTTTCATGAATTAGGCATTGATACAAAACTATCTGATTATACAAAAGACTACGAAGGAACTGCTGAAAAAATAGCAAAACGTTTTACAGATCGTGGTTGGTTAGGTTTAGGAGAACATCAAAATTTATCACCAGATAAGGTTGAGAAAATTGTAAAAATGGCTTATTAGATTTTATGATTTATCACTTTAAATCATAAACATTAAAAAGTAATTTCTGATAAAAAATCAGAAGAAAAATAGAATTAAAAAAATAAGAAAATGAAAATATTATTTGTAGTAACATCTCACGATAAATTAGGAGATACAGGAAAAAAAACAGGATTTTGGGTAGAAGAATTCGCAAATCCATATTACACTTTATTAGATAAAGGTGCAACTATTACTATTGCAACACCAAAAGGAGGTATTGCACCTATAGATCCAAGTAGCGATTCGCCAGATGCTGCAACAGCAGACACAGAACGTTTTAATAAAGATGCAGATGCACAAGCTAAAATTGCAAATACTTATAAATTATCTGATATGAATCCAGATAATTTTGATGCAGTATTTTATCCAGGTGGTCATGGACCTTTATGGGATTTGGCAAATGACAAAACATCTATTGCTTTAATCGAGAAATTCAATTCTCAGCAGAAACCAATAGCTTTTGTTTGTCATGCGCCAGTAGCTTTAAAAGGTGTTAAAAATACTGATGGAAAGTATTTAGTGAAAGGCAAAAAAGTAACCGGATTTTCTAATTTAGAAGAAACTCAAGTTGGATTAACTGAAATTGTACCAATTTTAGTTGAAGATATGTTGATTGAAGCTGGTGCTTTTTACTCAAACGCAGATGCTTGGGCACCTTATGCTATTCAGGATGGAAATTTAATTACAGGTCAAAATCCTGCTTCATCTCAGCTTGTTGCAGAGAAATTATTAGCAAGTTTAAACTAAAATATAGTTTGGTTAATTGTAAAAAGGTTGTCTTTTAAAACAACCTTTTTATGTTTACAAATCAAAATAACTTTAGTTACTTATTTTATTGTTTAGTAACTAATAATTATGTGATTATAATCTTAATATCCCTTTGTTTTTTTTAGAATAAACTATTCAACATTTCTTACCAAACGAACATAGTTATTATAACGTTCTCCACCTTCACTTGCTGGTCCATTTTCATGTTTGGTATCAAAACGTACAGCTCCTGCTCCATGAAAATCTAAACCCTCGTTATTTACAGCACGCCCAAAAGAAACATACCAAGCATAATAATATGGTTTCCCTTTTTGAAATCTAGCAGAAGTACTTGTCCAAAAATAAGGATAATCTTTAACGTTATTTTCATTCGTAATTTCAGAAGTAGAAAATATTGGATCAATTGCAGCGCTATCAAAATTTGAATCTTTTGCTCCTGGTGCATAATCATAATCTACAATTCCTTGTAACTCTTTCACATTCGGTAAACGCCAATCTGAATATCCTGCTAATTCTGAATGTTCTGCATAGTAAAGCGCGGATTTCCAATCTAAACCTTTTTTACTATCATCTTTAGACCACATTAAACCAGATGCTTTATCTGTAATAGTTTTATCTCCATTATCTATAAACTGATTTGTGCCATAAATAGCCCCACGAACTGCACGTACATGTTTTAACATTGGATTCCCTATAGGTCTAGTTCCTTTACCTTGACCAGGAGGTGGAGGTCTATTTTCGTTGCTATTTTCTCCTTTTGCACCTTGTGGTTTTTGATTTCCTGGAGGTGGACCTTTTCTATCTTTTCTGTCTTTTGGCTCTTCACCTGCGTATGCTTTTATATGACCAGTAGCATGGTTTACTCCAAAAACTGCTGCATATTTACCTTCTTCTGTATGACCTACATATTTATTGCTTGTCCAATATTGTTCACTTTTATCTACGTGTTCATTATTTACAAGCGAAAAATAAGTAGTATCTAAATAAGGCCAACCTTCGCTAAAATCACTAATTGAATATAACTCTTTAGCTGTTGGCATTCTCCAATCATCATATCCTCCTAGTTCTAAATTTTCTGTATATTCTTTTGCTCCTTTCCAATCAAATCCTTCTGTTGTAGGAATTTCTTGCCACATCAATCCAGAATTTAAGTCTAAAACTGTTCCATCTTCATTTTTTTTAAAAGACATTTTTTTGCCTTTTAAATAAGTAGCATCTTGTCCGTAAAGAGAATCATTAGGCTGTAAATTTGTTAAAACTTCTCCATCATTATCATAAGTAACAGTTTGACCCGTTGCAATTTGAACATAATTATTCACTTTTTTTTCAATTGCTTTTGAATCTTTTTTTTGTCCTTTACAAGATTGTAAATTTAAGATCAGTAATACAAAAGTCAATACAATAATAGGTTTATTAAATTTATAAGTTTTCATAATATATTATTTTTTATTCTAATAGAATCTGTAACGTTAATTGATTCTATTCTTTTTATTATTCATAACGTAAAGCTGTTATAGGGTCTAATGCTGATGCCTTTCTTGCAGGATACCATCCGAAGAAAATACCAGTTACTGCACAAACTACAAATGAGATTATTATAGAATATAAAGCAACGCTTGTAGGCCAATTTAAAAATTTCTCTATAAAAACTGTAGCACTAAGACCTAATATAACCCCTAAAATTCCACCGGTAATACTTATTAAAATAGCTTCAATTAAAAATTGCATTAATATATCTGATCCTTTAGCACCAACTGCCATTCGTAATCCAATTTCTCGAGTTCGTTCTTTTACGGAAACATACATAATATTCATAATTCCTATTCCTCCAATTAAGAGTGATATTCCTGCAACTGCAACTAATAAAACAGTTAACATTTCGCTTGTAGAACTAAATGTAGAAATTAACTCTTCCATAGAACGAACTGTAAAATCATCATCTTCATTATCCATTAATTTGTGTTGAGAACGTAAAATTTCTGTAACTTGTGTTACTGCTTCTGGTGCATCATCTTCACTAACAGCCGAGGCCATAATTTGATTTAAATAATCGATAGCCAAAATACGTTTTTGAACTGTTGTATAAGGTGCTATAACAACATCATCTTGATCTTGACCAAAGGTGTTTTCTCCTTTTTCTTCTAATACACCAATTACTTTAAACGGAATATTATTAAAACGAATCATTTGACCAATTGGTTCTTGACCATCAGGAAAAACATTATCCACAACTGTTTGGCCTATTAAAACTACTTTTGAAGCCGATTTTACTTCAGCATCTGTAAACATACTTCCGCTTTGTAACCCTACTACTTTAATATTAAGATATTCTGGATTTACACCATAAATAGTACTTGGCCAGTTGTTAGAACCATTAATTACTTGGCCTCCACTATTTACAACTGGTGTAATGTAACTTAACAAGTTAGCTTCTTCTTTTATTTTTTCATAATCTTTAAGTATCAAAGTTTGAACGTTTCCTCCACTACCTCTAGCTGGGCCTCTATCGTCAGCTCCAGGTCTTATAGTAATCATATTAGATCCCATACTAGAAATTGTTGTTCTAATACTTTCTTTAGAACCTTCTCCAATAGCTAACATGGCAATTACTGAAGCTACCCCAATAATTATACCCAACATAGTTAGTAAGGTTCTTGTTTTATTTAAAACGATAGCCTTAAATGCAATTTTTAATAGATTTAATAGTCTCATAATTAGTCTTCTTGTTTAGGTAATTTCGCTAATTCTTTTGCTGCAGATTGTATATTCTCATTTTTATAATCTTTAATAAGATGCCCATCTTTTAATACAATTGTTCTATTACTAAATGTAGCAATATCTGGTTCATGTGTTACAAAAGTAATCGTAATCCCTTTTTTATTTAGTTCTTGAAACAAAGACATAATTTCATAGGATGTTCTTGTATCTAAGTTACCTGTAGCTTCATCAGCAAGAATCATAACTGGGTTATTTACCAAAGACCTTGCAATAGCAACACGTTGTTGTTGTCCTCCAGAAAGTTGTGCTGGTGTATGATCCATTCTATCACCCAAACCAACCATTTCTAATGCTTCAATTGCTCTTTTTCTTCGTTCTTCTGTAGAAACTTTACTATTATAAATTAAAGGTAATTCAACATTTTCTATTGCAGATGTTCTTGCTAATAAATTATACGATTGAAAAATAAAACCTATTTTTTCATTTCTGATAGTTGCCAAATCATTTCTACTTAAATCTTTTACTTTTACACCATCAATTTCATAAGTTCCAGAAGTTGGTTGATCTAAACATCCTAAAATATTTAGCAATGTACTTTTACCAGAACCACTAGATCCCATAATGGTAACAAACTCTCCTTCTTTAATATTAAAAGAAATACCTCTTAGGGCATGAACCGTTTCGGTTCCCATTATAAACTCTCGTTTTAAGTCTTCTATTTTAATAATTTCTTTAGTCATGGCTTTTATTTTTTTGATCCTGGTGGTTTTGGCATAAACGGACTCTCACCTGATCCTGCAGCTCCTCCAGGTTTTCCTTCTGATTTAGAAACACCTTTTAAACTATAAACCAATTTATCTCCTTCATTAACTCCGCTTAAAATTTGAACATTTACACCATCACTTGCACCTAATGTTACTATTTTTTCGGTAATACTTTTATCTTTACCTAATACCCAAAGTGTTTTATTTTTTGAAGAATTATTAAAAGTAGTTTCAGGTAAATTATGATGTAAATTATAGGTTGATAAAATTTCTGCTTCTGGTTTAAAATTAATTGCCTTAGCTTCTGCGGACAAAACATTTTTTAATTCTAAAGTATATACAGAAATAGTTGCTGTTAAACCTGGTTTTAATTTTAAATCTTCATTATCTGCCTTAATTACAACTGTATAAGTTACTACATTAGAAGTTACAGTTGGGTCTAAACGCACTTGAGTTACTACTCCATTAAATGTTTCTCCTATATAAGCATCTACAGTAAACTCTACTCTTTGTCCTTCTTTTACTGTTCCTATATCTGCCTCATCTACATCTGCTTCTACTTGCATTTCTTTTAAATCTTGAGCAATTGTAAATAATGTTGGTGTACTATAACTTGCAGCTACAGTTTGCCCTTCATCTATATCTCTAGACAAGATTACCCCATCAATTGGCGAATAAATATTTGCATAACCTAAATTAGTATTTGCAGTTTGCAAATCTGATAAACGTTGAGTAACTGTACCTTTTGCAGTTTTGTAATTATAGGTTGCTTCATCAAAATCTGATTTACTAATTACTTGATTATCATACAACGATTTTTGTCTTTCGTAAATTGTTTTCATATAATTTCTTTGCGTTACTGCATTGTCATAAGAAGCTTGTGCTTGTGTTTTAAAAGCTTTTAAATTCGTTTTATCTAATTCTGCAATTAATTGCCCTGCTTTAACAACACTGTTATAATCTACATATATTTTTTCTACAACTCCAGATACTTGTGTACCAACATCAACTTGATTTATAGGTTCTATAGTACCAGTTGCTGTAACCATGGTAGTTACATTAGATTTCTTTGCTGTAATTGTTTTAGCTTCTATAATTATAGCATCATCATTTTTAAAGAAAAAGTAAGCTGCAATAGCAAGTACCAAAATTAAAATACTGCTTATTATGATTGTTCTATTATTTTTCATGAGAATATTGTTTATAGTTTGATTTTGTTTCCTTGATAAAATTGTAATAATTGATGATATAAAATATTTAAGTATTTAGCTTGTAAATAATTTTGTTGTGCATTAGTATACGTGTTTTGACTTATTACTAAATCTGTAGTACTTAAATCTCCTAACTCATATTTTTTCTGCGCTAATTGATAACTATCTTTTGCAGCTTCTTTAGATGCTTCGGCAGCTATTACCTGCTCTTGTGCAGACATTGCATTCTGGTAAGCAGTTTCAACTTTTTTATACACTTCTTTTTCTGTTGTTTGTTTTTGTATTTCTGCTTTTTCAATATTAATGTTTGCAGTTTTTACTGCTGCTTTTGTTTGATTTCTATTAAAAATAGGAATCGTTAAAGACAAACCTAATTTCTGATTAAAATTCACATCAAACTGATCAGAAAAAGTATTATCACTTATACTAGTATAACCAGAACCCAAACTACCAGATAATGCTAACGTTGGTAAGAATCCTCCTTTAGCTATCTCTAATTGCTTTTTGTTTGCATCAACATTTAGACTACTTGATTGAATTTCGGGCAAATAACCTAATGCATTTTTATAAACTTCTACTTTATTTAATTCGATATTTAATAAATCTAAATTCTCATCAACAGATTCAACTTCCATTTCGTCTATTGGCGATAATTCTAACAATTGTTTTAATACAATTATGTATTGCTGATAGTCATTTTTTGCACTAATAACATTGTATTTGTTTGTTGCTGCTTGACTTTGAGCTTCTGTATAATCGCTTAAAGCAATCGTACCTGCATCTAATCTAGATTTTGCTCTTAAAACTTCTGCTTCTGAAGCTATTAAATTATTTTGAGCAATTACAATACTTTCTTTACTGTATAAAGTTTGTAAATAGGTTTCTAAAATATTTAAAACAATGTTATTTTTTGCTACTTCTTCTTCAAAAATACTTTGATCAAATAAAATTTTATTTTGTTTTATTTGGTTATTTATTTGGTTTCCTTGAAATAAAGTCATAGAAGTATTAATCCCCACATTTGTACTATGTATTTGTTCTGTTACATAACTACTAGTAATAGGATCGATCGTGTTTCCGTTAGAAAAACTTTGTGAAGCACTACCAAAAAGGTTGGGTAGTTTAGATGATTTAGAAGTACTATAATCAATTTCGGCAATATTTTTATTTAATATTGCGTCTTTAATAGTAATATTATTTTCTAAAGCATAATCAATACAATCTTGTAAAGACCATATTTTTTGTGTTGTATTAGCTGTTTCTTGAGCAAAAGATAATTGCAAAATAAAGAAACTTGCTATAATCAGAAATAATTTCATTTTTTTAATGTTTTAAATTAACACTACAAATGTGAAACTATATCTAATCTTATAAAACTGTAATAGATGTATAAGTTAATTAACTATACTAAAAGGATATTTTTATCGATGAGGTTTTTACTTTAATTTTTAGAAATTAGTATTTTAAATAGACTTTTACCAAATCTTAATTCTTTCAGCATCAGTTTTATAATTTTTCTCTCCTGGCTGTACATTAAATGCATCATAAAAAGGATCAAAATTCATTAAAGGTCCGTTTACACGCCAAATTGGTGGCGAATGCGGATTTGTTTTAATATAATTTGCCAAATAAGCATCTCTTGTTTTAACACGCCATATTCTTGCTATTGATAAAAAGAAACGCTGATCTGGTGTAAAACCTTGAATTTTAGTATCGCTTTTACCTTGTTCTGTAAGCTTAAAAGCATCATACGCAATTGCAATTCCGCCGTTATCTGCAGTATTTTCTCCAACTGTTAAAGCTCCTTTTATCTTAAGTGAATCTAATACTGTAAACGAATTATATCTATCAATCATTAATTGTGTTTTGGCTTTAAATTTGGTGTAATCTTCATCTGTCCACCAGTTTTTCACATTTCCATCTTTATCAAATTGCGCACCTTGATCATCAAAAGCATGCGTTAATTCGTGACCAATAACCATTCCTATTCCACCGTAATTAACAGCATCATCAGCAGTAATATCAAAATATGGAAATTGTAATATTCCGGCAGGAAAAACAATTTCATTTAAAGGCGGATTGTAATAAGCTGTAACTGTTGCTGGCGTTGTACCCCATTCATCTCTATTTGGCGGATTGTTTAATTTTGCAATATTATATTGATATGCATTTTTATTTAAAGCAACAACATTTTCAAAATATGCATCTTTTTCAATGTTTGCGTTGTAAGTTCTCCAAACATCTGGATAACCAATTTTCTTAGTAATTGTATATAATTTTTCTTTCGCTTGTTTTTTTGTTGCATCACTCATCCAATCTAATTGATTGATTCTGTTTTCAAATGCTTTCTGCAAATTATTTACCAAATCTAAAACTCGTTGTTTTGCATCTTCGTTAAAATAGCGTTTTACATATAACTGGCCGAGAGCAAAACCTAGCTGTCTATCAACTTTTTTAACCATTAATTGTGCACGTGTATTCTGCGTATCTTGCCCATATAAAACTTTTGTATACTCAAAGCTTGCATTTTGAAAAGGTTTGCTTAATATATTTGCATAAATAGATAAAGTGTTCGCTTTTAAATATATTTTCCAATTAGAAATAGGAATTGAAACCAACATCGAATTTAACTCTTTATAATAATTAGGTTGTTCAATATCTATAGAATCTGCCTTTAAATTTAATTGTTTTAATAAAGTTGCCCAACCAATATTAGGCTCATTTTTTGAAAGTTCGATAACATTTATTTTATTGAAATTGGCTTTAATATCTCTACGTTCAATTCTTGTTTTATGAGATACTGCTAACTTTTTTTCAATTTCGTATACAATTGCTGCTTTACTTTCAGCTTCATTTTCATCAGATAAAGTAAATAATGTGCTAATGTATTTTTTATATGCATCTTGGATAGCAACCGTTGCTTCATCAGATTTAAAATAATAATCACGATCTGGTAAACCTAAACCAGATTGCCCAAAATGAAGCATGTTTACATTACTATTTTCATTATCTGACGACACATACATACTGATGATTGACTGAGTTCCTAAACTCATCTCGTTAGCTACAAAAACCATTAAAGAAGCAACAGAATTTATTTCATCAATCTTATTAAACGTTGCTTTTAAAGGCTCAAAACCTCTTTTATTAATGTTAATTGTGTCCATGCCCGAAGTATAAAAATCACCAACCATTTGTTCAATACTTCCTTTTTTATGGTTTTCTGCGGATACTTCTATTAAAATATTTTCTAATAATTTTTTCTGGGGAATGTTCAAAAAACTATACGAACCAACACCAACTTGATCATCAGCAATAACAACAGAATCTAACCAAACTTTATTAACGTGTTCAAAGAAATTATCTCCGGGTTTTATGTTTTCAGAAATTCCTTCAAAATCTATTTTACTTTTAGATGTATTATCTAAAGAATTGCAAGAAATGAATGTTGCAATTAATAACAAAAAATAGACTGTATTTTTCATACTATTTGGTTTGATTTAAAACAAATATACAGTTATTTAAAATATGTAATAAAAGTTTTGATTACTATATAAATACCGTGTAAATTATTTTGTTAAAAAAAACTTAACAAAAAGTAAAAGCAGTTAATAACTATAAATCAACCCTATAAGTTAGAAATTATTGTTTTATGAACTGCTATAATTTTAAATCTTATTTTAATCATTGAAAATTATATAAATTATAAGTACTTTAGTCAACCGAAATATAAAAGTAGTTTTGTACACAATAATTTTTAAAAGAAATAATTAGTTAATAAAATATCATAATTTGAGGTTTATAAGTTGTTTTATTTTATTATTTTTTTTGCAATATTCCTTTGCTTTTAAGCTAATTGAAGAGAAAACTAATATAATAGATCTTCGAGATACGCAAATTAACGATGATTCTGAAATTTATCTCGATACTAATTGGGAATTTTATTGGAACGATTTAATAATACCAGGAAATTTTAATAATTACAAACCTTTTAAAATTGTAACACTTAAAGATTGGACTGAATTTAATCTTCCCAAAACTGATAGATCACCTTCTTTTGGATATGCTACTTATCGATTAAATTTTAGAATTAACAAAAATAGACCTCACGTCTCATTATATATTCCCTCCGCATATTCATCTTCTAGAATATGGATAAATGGCCATTTTTTTTCTGAAATGGGTCACGTTGGTAAAACGAGATCTAAAACAATTCATAGACGATTTTCTCAAATTATTCCGTTAAATACTGATGAAAATAATTTTGAAATTGTTATTCAAGTTGCTAATTATTATCATAATAAAGGAGGTCTTGACAAACCACTAATACTAGGTGCCAGTAATCATTTGCATGATTTAAAATCTAAAAGAATTATGGCAGACATGATTTTTATTGGGTGCTTAGGTTTTATAGGTGTTTTCTTTTTATTTTTCTATTTAATATATTGGAACAAAGACAAGGCAATTCTTTATTTTGCTATTCTTTGTATCTCTTTATCTTATATATCTTTAAGTGATCGATATGCTCCTTTTACAGTTATTTTCGATTCTATTAGCTTTATTTTATTAACGAAGTTTGAATATATTACCTTGTTTTTAGCAGGAGCATCAGGAAGTTTATTTTTTAATAATATTTTCTATAATTTTATTTATAGAGCGTATTCTAAAATTATTGTTTTTAGTTTTTTAGCACTTGTAATACTTATTTTTTCTTTATCTCCTCCTCATTTCACAAAATTACTTATTCCGTTTTTAATACTAATGATCATTAATTTAATCTATGTTACATTAGTAGTTATAAAAGCAATTATTGCAAAACGACTTGAATCTATTTTGCTTCTTTTAAGTATAATATTAGGTTCTATTATTTTTTACATACATGTTTTTTTCTTTTTAGGAGAAAACGGAAATGCCATAATTTATGTAAATTTTGGATATATACTGGTTTTTTTACTCCTTTCTATGCTTTTAATGAAACGTTTTTCAGATTCATTTCAAGAACTTGAACATTCAAAAGAAATTGCATTACAACAGAAAAAAGAAATTTCTACACAATCAAATCAACTATCAAGAGCAAACCTTGAGCTTGAAGAAAATTTAAAACTTTTAGAAAATTATAATGCAGAATTAGACGATTTTAATCATATTGTTTCTCACGATTTAAAAACGCCTTTAGTGTCTGTACATGCACTTGTTTCATTTATTGAAGAAGATCTTAAAACTACTTTACATGCTGATACAAAAAACCATATAAACTTATTAAAAGATGTGGTTGCAAGAATGGATGCTTTAATTAATGGCCTTTTAGAATATTCTAAAGTAGCCAAAGGGAATAAACAAAAAGAATGGTTTAAACTAAATGATTTATTGCATAAAGTTATAGGAGTTGTAGACAATCAACAAAAAAACACAATTCATCTTCCTGATGAGGATTTAGAAATTTATGCTAACAAAATTGAATTAAATCATGTTTTTCAAAACCTACTAAGTAATTCCATAAAATATAACGATAAAAAACACACTATTATACATATATCTGTTGTAAAACAAAATAATGAATATATATTTTCTGTAAGTGATAATGGCCCAGGAATCGACCCTAAATATCATAATAAAATATTTAAAATGTTTAGTCAATTAGATGTCAATGAAGATGTTAAAAGCACAGGTATTGGCCTTGCAATTGTAAAGAAAATTATTTCGGAAAACTATGGAATTATCTCTATAGAATCAGAAAAAGGAATGGGCATTAAAATGAATTTTAGTTGGAGAATTAAATAAAAACCAAGAAATATTTATAACCATCTAATACAAAACAGCGTTCTCTCATATTTAAAATAAAATATTGGATCATAAAAAAACCGAACATTTCTGTTCGGTTTTCTAATATTTAAAGTCTAAAAATTACATCATTGAAGCTGCAATCTTTTTATAAGTTCCGTTTTCTAATAATTCTCTAATTGCAGAAAAGGCTTTAATAGTTAAATCTATATCTTCTTGTGTATGTGTTGTTGTTGGTATTAAACGTAAAATAATTAACCCTTTAGGAATTACAGGATACACAACAATAGAACAGAAAACACCGTGGTTTTCACGTAAATCATTTACCATTGCCATCGCTTCTGGAATATCTCCTTTTAAATATACTGGAGTTATACAAGTTTGTGTAGTTCCTAAATCGAAACCAGCGTTACGTAAACCAGATTGTAAAGCATTCGTATTTTGCCATAATTTTTCTTTTAACTCTGGCATTGTACGCAACATATCTAAACGTTTTAATGCTCCTTTAACCATTGCCATTGGTAATGATTTTGCAAACATTTGAGAACGCATATTATATTGTAAATATTGAATTACATCTTTATCACCAGCAAAGAAAGCACCAATACCAGCCATTGATTTTGCAAAAGTTGCAAAATAAACATCTATTTCATCTTGCACACCTTGCTCTACTCCTGTTCCTTTTCCATCTTTGCCAAGAGTTCCAAAACCATGAGCATCATCTACTAACAATCTAAAATTATATTCTTTTTTAAACGAAATAATTTCTTTTAAACGACCTTGTTCTCCACGCATTCCAAAAACACCTTCAGAAATCACTAAAATTCCTCCACCTGTTTGTTCTGCCATTTTTTTGGCACGCTTTATATTTTTTTCGAAGCTTTCCATATCGTTATGACGATATACAAAACGTTTACCAGCATGTAATCTTACACCATCAATAATACAAGCATGTGTATCCATATCATACACAATAATATCGTTTTTAGAAACTAAAGCATCAATAGCAGAAACCATACCTTGATATCCAAAGTTTACTAAATATGCAGCATCTTTTTCAACAAATTCTGCACATTCTTTTTCTAATTGTTCATGATATTTTGTATGTCCAGACATCATTCTAGCTCCCATTGGATAAGCCATTCCATGCTCTGTAGCAGCTGCTCCATCTACTTTTAAAACTTCAGGATGACTAGCTAAGCCTAAATAATCATTAATACTCCAAGTAATTACTTTTTTACCGTTAAAGGACATTCTATTAGAAATAGGTCCCTCTAGTTTAGGAAACACATAATATCCTTCGGCTTGTTTTGCCCATTTTCCTAAAGGACCTTTGTCTTCTTTTATTCTTTCAAATAAATCTTTCGTCATGTTCTTTGTTTTTAAGTATTACAAATTAACTGCTTTTTTTACAGTTATTCAAAATAGTTGATAAGTATTATTTTTATAGAAATCCTTGTTTCTTCATCCAAGAATCATTGTATATTTTATTCATATATCTAGAGCCATGATCCGGAAAAATAAGTACCACAAAGCTTTCGTCATCGAACATACCAGAATCTGCATATTGTCTAGCTGCTTGTAATACAGCACCAGATGTATAACCTGGAAAAATACCTTCGCTTTTTACAATTTCTCTTGATGTAAAAGCTGCTTCTTTATCAGTCACTTTTTCGTACACATCTATTACATCAAAATCTGTTGCAGTAGGAATTAAATTTTTACCTAAACCTTCAATTTTATAAGGTTTTATTTCTTTTGGATCTAACTTACCTGTTTCATGGTATTTTTTTAACACAGAACCAACAGCATCTACACCTAATATTTTAATATTCGGATTTTGCTCTTTTAAATATTTTCCTGTTCCAGAAATTGTACCTCCTGTTCCGCTTGCAACAACTAAATGCGTAATTTTACCTTCAGTTTGTTTCCAAATTTCTGGACCTGTAGATCTATAATGTGCTTCTATATTTAACTCATTAAAATATTGATTAATGTATACAGATCTCTTTGTTTCTTTGTGAATTCTTTTAGCAACTTCGTAATAAGATCTTGGATCATCTGGAGCAACGTTTGCAGGACAAATATGTACTTCTGCTCCCATTGATCTTAACATATCTATTTTATCTACAGATGATTTATCGCTTACTGCTAAAATACATCTATAGCCTTTAACAATACTTATCATTGCCAAACTAAAACCTGTATTTCCAGATGTAGTTTCTATAATTGTAAATCCTTTTTTTACAATTCCTTTTTTTTCTGCATCTTCTATAATATGTAAAGCAATTCTATCTTTTGCAGAATGCCCAGGATTAAAAGCCTCTAATTTTGCAAAGTAAGAACCTTTTAAATCTTTCGTTATGTTATTTAATTTAACGAGAGGAGTTTCTCCTACTAGTTTTAAAATATTCTCGGTAATACCTTGATTTCTTGTCATTCTAACTTTTTAAAAAGTAAAACGTCATTGCAAGTACCTTAACTTCTATCATCAGTAATTAAGAAATACTCTTTTTTTTGTGATATTGCTTTATTACTTTTTAAAACACACTTTATTAAAAGCTATGTAAAAGTGAAGTCAAACGCAATGACGTTTCATTTTTTTAATCGAGTGCAAAAATACACAACCTAATTGAATTATAAAAATTGAATTTTAACACTTATTTTTTTACAATTCCAATTTATTTTCTAGTGCTAATAAAAAAGTAAACTCTTCTGCTGTTTCCTTTAAAGCTTCAAATCGTCCAGAAGCTCCTCCATGACCAGAATCCATGTTTGTATGTAACATCAATAAATTGGTATCCGTTTTTAACTCACGAAGCTTTGCAATCCATTTTGCTGGCTCCCAATACTGTACTTGAGAATCATGAAAACCTGTAATAATTAACATATTTGGATATGCATGATGCCCAACTTGATCGTATGGTGAATATGATTTTATATACTCATAAGAATCTTTGTTATTAGGATTTCCCCATTCGTCATATTCTCCTGTAGTTAAAGGAATACTATCATCTAACATTGTAGAAACTACATCTACAAAAGGAACCGCAGCAATAACACCATTGTACAATTCTGGATTCATATTTACAACAGCACCCATTAACAAACCACCTGCAGAACCGCCCATTGCGTACAAATGTTTTGAAGAAGTATAACCGTTATCAATTAAATATTTAGAGCAATCTACAAAATCTGTAAACGTATTTTTTTTATGAAACATTTTTCCATCTTCGTACCATTCTCTACCCAAATATTGACTTCCTCTAATATGAGCCAAAGCAAATACAAAACCTCTGTCTAATAAACTTAAACGAGTTGTAGAAAAACTATCAGAAACTGTATGACCATAAGAACCATAAGCATATTGTAATAATGGCGTATTTTCATTTAGTTTGGTGTTTTTATGATGTACCAATGACACAGCAACTTTTTTTCCATCTCTTGCAGTTGCCCAAACTCGTTTACTTTCATAATTTTCTTTATGAAACTTTCCTCCTAAAACTTCTTGCTCTTTTTTAATATCTTTAGATTGATCTTTCATATTAAAATCAATCACAGAACTTGGTGTTGTAAAAGAATTATAAGCATATCTTAAAATATCAGTATCAAACTCTGGATTACCAAAAACACCAGCAGAATAAGTTTCTTCATTAAAAGGCAAGTAATAATCTTCTTTGTTATCCCAACGTTTAATTCTAATTTTATTTAAGCCATTTGTACGTTCTTCTAGAATTAAATACTCTTTAAAAATAGAAAAATCTTCTAATAACGTTTCTTCTCGATGCGGAATTACATCTACCCAATTTTCTTTTGTTGGCTTAGAAATAGGCGTTTTCATCAATTTAAAATTGGTTGCACCATCTTTATTTGTTAAAATATAAAAATGCTCTTTATATTGAGAAATATCATATTCTAACTCTTTTTCTCTTGCTTGAATTAATTTAAATTTTCCTGTTGGATTATTCGCATCTAAAAATTGTGCTTCAGATGAATGTGTACTATGAGAACCTATAATAATATATTCATCAGATTTTGTTTTGGTTACATAAGTTCCAAAAGTATCATCTTCTTCATGATAAATTTCTACATCTTCAGATGCTGGAGTTCCTAAAACATGTCTAAAAATTTTCTCGCTTCTTAATGTTTCTGGATTTTTCTTGGTGTAAAAAATAGTTTTATTATCATTTGCCCAAACAGAACCACCACTTGTATTATCTATAATATCTTTATAAATTTCGCCTGTTTCTAAGTTTTTAATTCGTAAAAAATACTGTCTTCTACTAACTGTATCTGTTGCAAAAACGGCTAATTTATTATCCGGCGAAATATTTAATCCTCCTAATTTAAAATATTCAAAACCTTTTGCTAATTCATTTACATCAAAAAGAACTTTTTCTGGTGCTTCTAAATTGTCTTTTTTTCGGCTATAAATAGGATATTGTTTCCCTATTTCATAACGAGTTATGTAATAATAACCGTTATCTTTATAAGGCACAGAAGAATCATCTTCTTTAATTCTACCTTTCATTTCTTGAAATAAATTTTCCTTAAATTTCTTAGTATAATCGGTTACTTTATCAAAATATGCATTTTCTGCCTCTAAATAATCAACTACTTTTTGTGTCTGTTCATCTTTTACAATTGCATTTTTTTGGGCATCAGATAAACGCATCCAAAAGTAATTATCAATTCTTATATCTCCATGTTTTTCTAGTTTTGTAGGCTGTTTATCAGCAATTGGAAACTGTGCATCTGTACTCTTCATATCTTTCGTATCATTTTTACAAGCGGTTGCAAAAATAAGACTTATTAATATTGTTGTTACACATATTTTTCTCATTTTTTTTTGATTTAACTTTATTACTAATTTAGTAATTTTGCAATCTATTAAATATTAAAATAAAAAATATGTTTGGAGACTTATCAGGAATGATGAATAAGCTTAAAGAAGCTCAAAAAGAAGTAGAAATAACAAAGTCGAGATTAGATTCTGTTTTGGTTGATGAAACTTCTGCTGATAAAAAAATTAAAGTAACGCTAACAGCAAACAGAGAAATAAAATCAATTTCTATAGATGAAACACTTCTTGGTGATAAAGAAGAATTAGAAGATTTTTTAATTATCACATTAAATAAAGCGATTGAAAAAGCATCAAAAATTAATGAAGCCGAAATGGCAGTTGCAGCAAAAAAAGGAATGCCAAACATTCCAGGAATGGACATGTTTAAATAAATTTGATAAAAATACTTGAACAATATCAAAAAACACACATTTAAATTTTGAGTTTAGAAGATTACATGTTGCCATGTTTAAACAAAAAACTTTTTGGAATAGATTGTTTAGGTTGTGGTTTTCAAAGATCTTTACTTTCTGTTATAAAAGGTGATTTTACAGCTGCTTTTAATTTGTATCCTGCAATTTTTACAATATTGATAATGGCTTTTTTTTTATTACTACATTTAAAGTTCAAGTTTAAAAATGGTAAAAAAATTATTATTATTTTAGCGATTGTTAATGTTTTGATAATTGTAATAAGCTATTATATCAAAATGAAACCTCTTTTTAATTTATAGAAAAAATAATATGGAAAAACAAACATTACCAAATGCAACGGTCTCTTTAGTTTTAGGAATTTTCTCGTTACTAACCTGTATCTGTTATGGAGTTTTAGGTTTGCCTTTAGGTATTGCCGCATTTGTTTTAGGTAACAAAGCTTTAAAAGTTTATCAAAATAATCCTGAAAATTATGCAAGTTCTGGAAACGCAAGTGCAGGTAAAATATTAGGAATTATAGGTATTATTTTAAATCTAATTTTTATACTTCTTATTGTTTGGGTAATCTCTAAAATTGGTTGGGAAAACTTACAAAACGAAGAAGTAATGCAAGAAAGAATGATGGAAATTTTTGGTCAATAAAACTAAGAATCTATTTATAATAAAAATGCAGTTCTTTATTGAATTGCATTTTTTTTACAATAAATATTTAAATCATAAAAAATAAGATTCTTATTTGTTTGATTTTTTATAAAGTAAACAATTTAACGAAAAATAAACACGTTTATCTGCTGTAAACAATAAATTTGCATTTGGTTTACATGATAATTAAATAGAAATATGAACAAAGAAATAAAGAAAAATTCTTTAGTAAAAAGAGTCTTAAAATGGTTAGTTGCAGTCTTCTTAATTTTAATAATTGCATTGGTTGCTATTCCGTTTCTATTTAAAGATAAAATTGTAGAAATGGTATCTACAACTATTAACGAAAATATAAATGCAACCGTAACTTTTAAAGATACTGAATTAAGTTTTTTTAAGAACTTTCCGTTAGCTAGTTTAACTGTAAAAGATGTTGTAGTTGCAAATAAAGCTCCTTTTATTGGCGATACATTATTTAGCACTAAAGAGGTAAGTGTAAGTATGAGTATTACCGAACTCTTTAAAGATAAAGAGGAAGCGCTTGAACTTAAAAGTTTTTCTTCTAAAAACGGACAAATAAACATCATTTTTAATACAGAAAGTATTGGTAATTATGATATTGCTTTAAAAAATGAGACAGCAGAAGAAACCGGTTCAGAATCAGATTCATTTTCTTTAAACATTCAAGATTATGAATTTGAAAACATGAGTTTTATGTATTTGGACAGAAGTTCTAATATGAAAATGAAATTAGACAGCATTTATCATTATGGAAAAGGTAATTTTGCTGAAGAAATTTTAGATTTAGATACAAAAACCACAGCAAAACTTTCTTTTGATTATGAAAATACCAATTATTTTAACAATGTTGCAATTTCTTTAAATGCTGTTTTAGGAATAGATTTAAAAAATAGCAAATATACTTTTAAAGAAAATACAGGTTATATCAATCAGTTGCCTTTAGAATTTAATGGTTTTATTCAAATGCTTGATGAAACACAGGTTTATGACATCACTTTTAAAACACCAACATCAGATTTTAAAAACTTGTTAGCGCTTTTACCTAAACAATATTCAGGAGATTTAAATGCGATAAAAACAGCAGGTAATTTTGATTTAAATGGCGTTGTAAAAGGTGTTTTATCAGAAACTACAATTCCTGCTTTTGATATTTCTTTTGCTTCAAAAGATGCAATGTTTAAGTATAATGATTTGCCAAAATCTGTACAAAAAATCAATATTGATACAAGAGTTATCAATAAAACAGGAAATATAAAAGACACTTACATCAACCTAAATAAATTAACTTTTAAAATAGATACTGATGTTTTTGCTGCCAACGGAAATATTAAAGATATTACAACAAATCCGAAAATAAACTTAACAGCAAAAGGAACCATAAATTTAGCAAATATTGGTAAAGTGTATCCTGCACCAATTGAACAAGAATTAGCTGGAATTTTAAATGCTGATATTACCACCAATTTTGACATGAATTCTGTTGATAAAGGAAATTATGAAAACATTAAAAATGCTGGTCAAGTAAAAGTAAACGATTTTAAATATGATGGAAAAGATGTTGCGAAACCTTTTTACATTAATAAAACGGCCATTACTTTTAACACAAACAGCATTAAATTAAATGAATTTGATGCAAAAACTGGAGATTCTGATATTTCTATTACAGGAAATCTAGATAATTTTTATGGTTTTATTTTTAAAGATCAAACACTAAAAGGGAACTTTAGTTTAAATTCAAATACATTTAAAGTGTCAGATTTTTTAGCTACTGATACGAGTACTACTGCTACTGTTGATAAAAAAGAAGAAACAGAAAAAATAAAAATCCCTGCTTTTTTAGATTGCAAATTTAACGCAACTGCTACAACTGTTGTTTATGATAATATCAACCTAAAAAATGTTTCTGGAACTATTTATATTAAAGACGAAACTGTAAATCTTGAAAATTTAAAAACAGAAGTTTTTGGAGGAAACATTGGTTTTACAGGTAACGTTTCTACAAAAGGTGATACTTATAGTTTTAGCATGGATTTAAATTTAAAAGAATTAAATATAGCAGATTCTTTTGGCACTTTAGACATGTTAAAAGCCATTGCGCCTATTGCCAAAACAATTGACGGTAAAATGAATTCTACAATAAATGTTTCTGGAAATTTAAGTGATGACTTTACTCCAAATTTAAAAACTATTTCTGGAGATTTATTTGGAAAACTATTAAATCCAACATTAAACTCTAGTAATTCTAAAGCGTTAAGTTTATTAAGCGAAAAAGTTTCATTTTTAAATACTGATAAATTAAATTTAGACGGAATTAATGCTTATTTATCATTCGAAAACGGAACGGTAACTGTTAAGCCAATTCCTTTAAAATATCAAGATATTGGTATCGAAATTGGTGGAAAACATGGTTTTGATAATACAATGAATTATGATATTAAGTTTGATGTTCCTGTAAAATATTTAGGCACAGAAGTAACCAATCTAATTGCAAAATTATCATCAAAAGATGCAGAAAAAATTACAAGTATTCCTGTTAATGCAAGTTTAAACGGAAGCTTTAGCAGTCCTAGTTTTACAACAAACATAAAAGACGCTACAGCTAACTTGGTTAAAAATTTAGTAGAACAGCAAAAGCAAAATTTAATAAATTCTGGTAAAGATAAACTACTTAATTTAGTTGGTGGTGACACTAAAAAAGATTCTACAAGCACAAGCACCAAAGACAAGTTGATAAATATAATTACTGGTGATAAAAAAGATACAACAAAAACGAACAATGAAGACAAAGTGAAAAATGTTATTAATGGTTTGTTTAAAAAGAAAAATAATTAATTAGATAAAAAAAGAGGAAGTTTAAAATAAACTTCCTCTTTTTTTTCATCAATATTTTTTCTTACAAAAGAGATCCTGTTACTACAGAAACTACAATTAGCATTGCATATAAAGACAATATAATAATTGTAAAAACACCAATAAATTTATAATGAGATTTTAAAACTTTAAAAGCATCTGCTAAAATAGTATCATCTTTTGTTGCTAAAGCTTTTTTCATTTTATTAGAAAATTGCATTAAATAATACACCGGAAAAAAGTATAAAACTGCAAATAATAAATATACAATTGTCATAGCCAAACCAAGATCAAAAGGAACTTCTTTTGCTTGCGGAATAGCGCTAAAAATAACTCCAGAGAAAATAGCCAAAACTACTAAAAAAGCAATTCCTATAAATCCTATTATAGATAAAAAGAATGCCCATTTTGCAGTTTCTTTTAAAAAGGATTTTGCTTCTGTATTTATCGTTAATTGCTCTAATTGTGTAATTGGGTTTCCTATCATAATCAAATATATTAATTTATATATCAAAAATAGACAAAAAAAATTAGCCAGAAACTTGCATTACATAAGTTACTGGCTAAAATATTTATCTTTTTAAAAAAATTATTTTTTAAATTCTGTAATAGTCTTTTTAATAATAGCAACACAATCTCTTAATTGTGCTTCTGTCATTACCAAAGGTGGTGCAAAACGAATAATATTACCATGTGTAGGTTTAGCTAACAAACCATTGTCTCTTAGTTTTATACAAATGTCCCAAGCTGTAGAACTATTTTCTGTATCATTTATTAAAATTGCATTTAATAAACCTTTACCTCTAACAGATTTTACCAAGCTATTAGTTTCTGCAAAAGCAGTTAACTCTTCTCTAAAAATAACACCTAATTTCTCTGCATTTTCTGCTAAATTTTCATCATTAATAACTTCTAAAGCCGCCATTGCAACTGCTGCTGCAATTGGGTTTCCTCCAAATGTAGAACCATGATTTCCAGGTCTTATTACATTCATAATATGATCATTTGCCAAAACAGCAGAAACCGGATAAGCACCACCACTTAATGCTTTACCAAGAATTAAAACATCTGGTTTTACATTTTCATGATCTACAGCTAATAATTTACCTGTTCTTGCAATTCCTGTTTGCACTTCATCAGCAATAAATAATACGTTGTATTCTTCGCACATTTTTTTAGCTTCTGATAAATAATTTTCAGAAGGTACGTAAACACCTGCTTCTCCTTGAATTGGTTCTACTAAAAAACCTGCAATATTATTACTACTTTCTAATGCTTCTTGCAAAGCTTGCAGATTATCATATTCAATTTTTACAAATCCTTTTGTATATGGACCAAAGTTTTTTCTAGCAACAGGATCATTAGAAAATGAAATAATAGTAGTTGTTCTTCCGTGAAAATTATTTTCACAAACAATAATTTCTGCTTTATTTTCTGGAATTCCTTTTACTTCATACGCCCATTTTCTACAGATTTTTAAAGCAGTTTCTACAGCTTCTGCTCCTGTATTCATTGGTAAAATTTTGTCAAAACCAAAATATTCTGTGGCAAATTTTTCATATTTACCTAGCATATCATTATAAAATGCTCTTGAAGTTAAGGTTAAGGTTTTTGCTTGATGTATCATTGCATCTACAATTTTAGGATGACAATGACCTTGATTTACTGCAGAATATGCTGATAAAAAATCATAATATTTTTTTCCTTCAACATCCCAAACATACACGCCTTCTCCTCTACTCAAAACCACTGGAAGTGGATGATAGTTGTGCGCGCCATACTTGTTTTCTAATTCGATTGCTTCTTGCGAAGTTAATTTGTCTAAAACAGCCATTTTAAATAATTTAAGTTTTATGTTTTTAGTTTAACCTAAAAACAATATTTGAAAACATTATTTTTATATTTTCAAAAAAAATTAATAATTAAACTCGCTAAACGAGTAAAATAACCATTCCTATTCTACCTTTATCCTTTCAGTGAAACTGAAAATTCAGCGTGGGAAAGAAATCATCCCCGAATAGCCGCAAATTACTAAATATTAGTTTCATTTTATAATGATTAAAAAAAAATATTCTTTAAATTTGTCTTGTACACTAAAAATCAACAGTTATTATGAAAAAAGTCATATTTAGTCTTGCTTTTATTGTTTGTGTTTCTTTTCTGATAGTAAGTTTTACAGAAAAAAAAGAAATTTTAAATACAATTCCGCAATCTTCTATTGACAAAGGAAAAAGGCTTTTTAAAAAAAATGCATGTACAGGTTGTCATCAAGAAAAAACTAAAGTTATTGGACCTTCGGTAAAAGATATTGCAACAAAATATAAAACTGAAAAAGGGGATTTAATAGCTTTTTTAAAAGGTAAAAACAAACCTATTGTTGATAAAGATCCTGGTCAAATAGCAATAATGAATGCTAGTTTAGGTATTACAAAAAATATGAAAGCAGTAGATTTAAAAGCTCTGTATGATTACATAATGAGTATTAAATAGCAAAATATTTAACTGAATAATAAGAGTTTCTTCTATAAAGGGAGAAACTCTTTTTTGTTTATAATCATCTACATAACACAACCGAACAACTATTATAAAAGTTTCAAATTATTTTAATAGTAATTATCATTTAGCACTTATTGATATCTTAAAATTTTAAAAAACTTAGAGATTGTTGAAAGGAATATAATTTTTAAAAATAAATTATGGTTTTATCTATAAAAACCAATTGATTCACTTAAAACAAACATTATATCTACAAAAACAGCAATAACATTAAATATTCTTTAAAATAAAACACATTATTAATTATGTTTTTTTTTAATAAAAGTTAATTTAGCAATTATTTCTTATTTGTATGAAGTCTATTTTTAAATATCTTTTAATTCTTTTAAGTACCACTTTTTTTGCTCAGAATAAAGCAAGTTTAGATAGTTTACTAGTTAAAGGAGTAAAAGCAATGAATAATAAAGAGTATTCTTTGTCATTAGAACTATTAACTAAAGCTAATTCTATAGCTGAAGAAAAACATTGGTATAAACAACAATTCTTAGCGATAAATAACATTGGTGCTAATTATTACTCAATGTTAGATTATGGGGAAGCTTTAAACAATTATCTTGACGCATATACTATAGCTCTTAAACATCTTGATGAAAATGAAGAAATGATTGTTTTAAATAATATAGCAATTTTATATAGTAAAGAAAATGAGTTTAAAAAAGCAGAAGAATATTTTGGCAAAGCCTATAAACTTGCGTTAGAAAATAATCTAGAGACTAAAAAAGGATTGTATTCAATTAATTTAGGTATTGTTACTAACCAACAAAATAAATTAGATGTTGCTTTAAATTATTTAGAAAATGGAAAAAAAATATTTAAAAACAAACCTTCTCTTTTAATATTAGCAGAAACTGCAATAGTAGATAATTATTATAAAAGAAAAGAGTTTGAAAAAGCTAAAGTTTTAGCAACTAAAATTCTACCGAATTTAAAAGGTATTTCATACTCAGAAGAAAGAATATCTATATTAATTTTACTTTCTAACATTTATAAAGAATCAAGAAAATTATCACTAGCCACAAGCTATGCTAAAGCTGCATTAGAGGCTTCTCTAAATTCTGAAAATAGAATATCGGCATTTAATCAATTGGCAGAAGTTTACAAAGCAAGCAACATAATTGATAAAGCAATAGAAGCTAAAGACTCTGTAATTGCACTAACAAATTCTTTAAATAAGATTAAAAATGGTCATCTATTTGAAACCAATAAAGTAAAGTTTGAAATTGCAAACTACAAACAAGAACTAAAGAAAAATCAAGAAAAACAAAAAGAAGATCGCTTTTTATTTTACGGATTGTTAACTATTTTACTTCTCATTATTTGCTTAATTACTTGGGCGCTTAGAAATAGCTCTATAAAAAATAAACAAAGAAAAATACTTGATGATAGAAGTAAAGAAATAATTCAATTAGAACTTCAGAAAAAGAAAAGTGACAATTTAGTGTTAGAAAAACAACTTTATGCCAAAGAAGCTTTTTCTCTTTTAGAACAAGAACGATTAAAAAATGAAATAGAAAAACGCAACCAAAAGTTAGCCGCAAAAGCGCTACAAGTTTCAGCTAGAAATGAATTATTAAAAGAAGTAATAAACTCTTTATCTAGCCAAACAGAAGTTTCTAAAAATGTTTTTCTTTCAAGAAAAGTAACTGAATTAAAAAATCTTTTAAAGAGTGATACTGAATGGGAAAGTTTTTTAACTCATTTTGAACAAGTGAATCATACATTCATATCCAAATTAAAAAAGCAACACCCAAAACTTACTGCAAATGATATTAGATATATCAGTTATCTTTATATGAATTTAACAAATAAAGAAATAGCTTCTTTATTTAATATAACTATTGAAGCTTCAAGAAAAAGAAAAGAACGAATTAGCTCTAAAATGGAGTTAAAATACAATTTAGACCTATATACCTACATATCAAGTATTTAATGTTAATTGTCACATTAATTCTTTTTCTTGTCACGGTAATTATTCTGTAATTTTAGTTTATATGAATTTTATATTTCAATATTGTCATTCACTAAAATCACTTTAATTATGAAAATAAAAATTACTCTTTTATTATTTATTTTATGTTTAACATTTCAGTCTGTTTTTGGGCAACTTGAAGTTGATGGATCTGATGAATTTGGAAGAATATTTAATGTTACTTACGATGCAACTATCCCAAATAAAGTATATGCTGTAACTCTTGGCAACCACATTATAGTATCAGAAGATAATGGTAAAAATTGGCAAGTATTGTACTCACTTATTTATTATGGAGCTAGTATAAAAGACATGAAACTTTCTTCTGATGGAAAATCATTAACGTTTTCAGCACATTTACCTAATACTGAAGTAAATGCTGTAATGGTTTATGAAATTTCATCTGCATCTATTATTAAAACTTATCCTTTGCCCAACCAAAAAGATTTAGGTTATTTAGTATCTTATGATTTTTATGACAATGATATGGACGTATTAATTGTGGCTACAAAATTTCCTGTTGGTTTTGAAACAGAAGGTAAAACTTTTTATACAGCAGATGGAGGTGCTAATTGGGAGATGATTTATTATACAAATGATAATGATTTCGTTTTTATTAATAAAGTTGCTATTAGCCCTAATAATCCTGATAAAATATTTTTAACAAGAGGTAATGGAAAACTTGAAGTTGACGGAGGTCTTTTTATTTCTGATGACGCTGGTAGAAATTTTACAGAAAAATTACCAGGAATTGTTCTAGATCCTATTGCTTTTGATCCTTCAAACGATGAAACTATTTTTTTAGGAACAGGTATTAGTTTTGGTGGTAATGAAGAAAACTTATACAAATCTGTTGATAATGGTAATACATTTGATATTATTTCTATAAGATGGACAACTAGCACATTAAACAATATTACCGTTATAGAATTTAATGAGAACAACCCTTCTCAAATTATTGTTTTAGAAGAAAATGAGATTGCTATTTCAGAAGATGGTGGAAATACTTTTGAAAATACAGTTTACCCAGATGATAACACAGATAGTTATTACTACGGGTTAAATGCAAGCTACAATCCACAAAATAATCAAGAAGTAATTATAAGTTCAAATTACATTCCATTATTTTCAAGCGAGGGAGGTCAAACAGTTAGCAAAATTTATTCACCATATTTTACTAGTACTGGTAGCACTGCTATTTTTAAAAATGAAACTAATACAAACTTGTATTATGGAGTTCAAAAGGGTCATATTCACAGAGACTTAAACTCAGGTAAAGAAACTGCTTATAATATTTTGCCTCTTAATAATTTTTCTAGTGGTGGAGAAAGTCAAACTTTAGTAGATCAAATCATCCCAAATCGTATTTATAGTTTTAGTTCAAGTTTTTTTGGATCAGCACTTTATGTAAGTAATGATAATGGGGCTACAAAGAATCAATTGTTAAGTTTATTTAAAAATAAATTTACAGCTCAAGCAACTTTCCCTAATCATACAGAAACAATTTTTGCTGCTTTTGCTGGTTATGAAGCAAGTGAAACTGTTTTAAAAAAAATAGATTTTACCGATATTAATAAAGTAGAACAAATAGACATTAAACTTCCTACTTTAAATTTTATTTACGGAATTATTATAGACAACACAGGTAAAATAACATTGTCTATTGGAAACGAAGTATATTCTTCAATTGATGAGGGAGAAACTTGGGAAAACAATAGTAAAGGTTTAGATGAATTAGACGAATCTGATATCATTTTTGATTTAAAACAAGATCCAAAAAACAATGATTTTTTAGCATTAGCAACTTCAAAAGGTATTTTTATTTCTGAGGATAATGGAGAAAATTGGGTAAAAAAAACCAAAGATTTAGTAAACAAAGTCGAATTTTCTTCAGAAACAAGTGGTGCTATAATTGCATCAACTTATAATTCTTTATACACCAAGTTCACTTTATACTATTCAGTAGATTATGGAGCTAATTGGGAAACAATTAATAACGAACAATTATTAGGTATACAAGCTTATTCTTCTGCTTTTCATTTTGAAAAAGATACTATAACAGCTTATATTGGTAGTAGCGATTTAGGCCTTTTAAAATATATTATTGACCTTAGTAGTTTATCAGTTCTTGATCCGATAAACAGCACAAGTTTAATAACTATTTTCCCCAACCCTTTTCAGAATGTTTTAAATATTAAATTAAATAACTCAAAAGTTATTTATGCTAGCATTTATTCATTAACAGGAAAAAAAGTTTTAGAATTTAAAAATAAAGAAAGCATTAATGTTTCTGGTTTAGCTGCCGGAATTTATTCTTTAAGAATAAAAGACAACAATAATACTATATTCTTTAAACGAATAATAAAACAATAAGTTAATTAATATTTAAAACAATAAAAGCCCTTAAAATTTCTATTTTTAAGGGCTTTTTATTATTAAAACTTTAAGGTAAAATTCTATCAAAATTAAGGTTTTACAAAAAGTATAAATAGTTACTTCTTCTTTCATACTTTTAAAAGAGTTCAATCAAATTTCTTTTCCTAATTTTGCAATCCTATAATTTTGAAATATGCCACGTAGAGAACGAAATAAATTTGTAAAGAAGAATCAAGTTTTAGAACTTAGAATTGAAGATTACGCTTTTGGCGGAAAAGGAATTGCCAGAATAAAATCTGATGAAGGCAGTTTTGTTATTTTTGTTCCTAATACGTTACCAGGACAATTGGTGAAAGCACAAATAAGCAAGTCTAGTAAAAAATATGCAGAAGCAAAATTAATTGATGTTTTAGAACCATCAGAAAATGAAGTTGAAGTTCCGTTTCAAGACATTCCTGGCGCACCTTACATTCAATTACCCATAGAATTACAACATCAGTATAAAAAAGAAAGCACTTTATCTTTATTTAAAAGAATTGGTAAAGTTGAAAATATCGAAGATTTATTTGACGAATTAGTAGTGTCTCCAAACGTATTTCATTATAGAAATAAAATGGAATATGGTTTTTCTGCAATTGGTTACGATCGTATTAATAAAACTGATAAAGATGAATTTACACTAGGTTTTAAAAGACGTGGTGTTTGGTGGATGGGAGATAATTTAGAGAAAGATTCTGGTTTATTTGATAAACAAATGGAAGACAATCTAAAAAACATTAGACACTATTGTTTAGAAACAGGTTTAGAACCTTGGCATGGACCAAAAAAAACTGGTTTTTTTAGATATTTTGTGGTTAGAAAATCTTACAAAACCAATGAATTGTTATTCAATTTAGTGACAACTTCACCTGAATTACCAAATTTCGATTTAAAAAAATTCGCAAATTATTTGGTTGAATTATTTGGCAATAGAGTTGCTGGTTTGTTACATACAATTAATGATGAAACTGGAGATAGAACCATTGCAACTTCTGGCAGCATCAATTTAGTGTACGGAAAAGATAAAATTGTGGAAGAATTGTTAGGTTTAAATTTTGAAATTAGCATGAAAAGCTTCTTTCAGACAAATCCTAAATGTGCAGAAAAATTGTATTCTAAAGTTGTTGAATATGTTTTAGAAGATAAATCTAAAGTAGATAATACTGTTGTAATGGATTTATTTTGCGGAACAGGAACTATTGGTCAAATTGTGGCTTCTAGAAGTGAAAACGCAAAAATTGTTGGGGTAGATATTGTTGCATCAGCAATAAAAGATGCACAAAAAAATGCCAAAAGAAATAATATTGAAGGGTTACAGTTTTATGCTGCAGATGTTGGTAAATTCTTAGTTGCACACCCTGAATATAAAGATAAAATAAAAACAATTATTTTAGATCCAGCCAGAGCAGGAATTGCACCAAAAACATTACAAAAGATAATCAATTTAAATGCAGACAGAATGGTGTATGTTTCTTGTAACCCAGCAACACAAGCAAGAGATACAGAATTATTGGCTGAAGCTGGTTATCAAATTAAAAAAATTAGTTTAGTAGATCAATTTCCACACACAAGTCATATAGAAACTGTGGTTTTATTTGAGAGATAATTAAATTATTAATACCAGCTAGAACACGAAACTACAAACTTATATTTACCATTAGAATAAGGACTAGTTCTGTAATAGGTGCTAAAAACGCCTTTATTTGCATAATATTTTCCACAACTAGAAATCCAACTATCTTCTTTATAATCAATGTCGTTACCGTCTCTATCTTTAGTATAATATTTTCCAGACAACCATTTATCACTTGAACTGTCATAAAGATAATTTTCTGCTATGTAAACCCTGCACTTTCCTCCCATACCTCTATTTACGTTTGAGAGTGCAGAATTTAATTCTGAACAATTATAAAGTGTCAAGAGAGTAAATAATAAAATTGTTTTTTTTATAGATTTCATAAAATAAAATTTTTATAAATTAATAAAATCAAAAATATTTAAAAAAAAACTTTATTAAAATACCTAGATGTAGGTATATTTCAATGTAAAACAAAGACTAAAAAGATTATCTTTACTTTTAAAAAATCAATTAAATTATTTTTTGTCAGATGAAAAAACTCACAGAATTCGAAATAGAATTAAAATTAGAATCTTTACCAGATTGGGAATATTATGATGAAGCTTTGCACACAGATTTAGAGTTTGGTAGTTTTAAAGATTGCATGTCTGCCATGAACAGAATTGCGTTTGAATGTGAGGCTTTAAATCATCATCCAGAATGGACAAATGTGTACAATACTTTAGATATTACGCTAAAAACACATGATGCACAAGGTGTTACAGAACTAGATTTTGCTTTAGCAGAAGCTATCAATAAAATTGTAGAAGTAGAATAATTAGCTGTTTTTTAAACTCATTTATTTTTTCTAAAAGTTTTATGAATCCCTTCTTCGGATATAGTCAAACACTGACTTTCTAATATTTACCTAAGAATTGGCATTTTTTAACTTTTAAATATTTCATGAATTCGCTTTTTAATTGAGTTTATTTACTACTTTTGAATTTATTTTTTAATTTTATTAATGAAAAAAATCATTCCTATTTTAATTCTAATTACGATCATTTTTTCTACTTGTGAAAAAGATGATTTTTGTGTTAAAAACCCAATTACTCCAAATTTAGTTTTACGTTTTTATGATGAAACAAATCAAGAAACATTAAAAACGGCGAAGCTTTTATCCGTTTGGGCAGAAGGAAAAGATACTATAGATGATTACACAAGTATAACTACAGATAGTATTGCTATTCCTTTAAATTCGTTAACAACAGAAACTATTTATCATCTAAAAATAAATGAAGAAGATGGTGCGAAAGCTGATAATCTTTATACGACATTCACAATAAATTATACTCCAGAAGATGTATACGTTTCAAGATCTTGTGGTTATAAAGTGATCTTTAATGACGTTACTTTTTCATCTGATAATACAAATTGGATTAAAGAATTTACACCAGAAACATTAACAATAATAGAAGATCAAAATTCAGCACATGTACAAATATTTCATTAGTATTTTCTTTTTATTTGTTTTAGTTGATGGATTTTCTCAAAATCCTAGAAAGCCAGAAAAACCAAAAAGTGAAATTAAAGAACCTAAAAAAGACACTATTGTTTACAAATCTGCCTATGGATTTCGTTTAGGAATGGATATTAGTAAACCTATATTATCAAGTATTAGTAGTTCTTATAGTGGCTTTGAGGTTGTTGGAGATTACCGAATTTCTAAACGTTTTTTTGTGGCTGCAGAATTAGGTTATGAAGAAGAAACTACAGATGAAGATTATACAAACTCAACCGTAAAAGGAAGTTATGCAAGACTTGGTATTAACTATAATGCTTATGAAAATTGGTTAGATATGAATAACGAAATCTTTGTGGGTTTTAGATATGGTTTTAGCCTTTTTGATCAGACTTTAAATAGTTATACTCCAAATGTTAATAGCACTTATTTTCCTGCAGATTTAATAGATACACCAGTTACAGCATCAAGTTTAAATGCACATTGGACAGAGTTTTTATTCGGATTAAAAGTAGAAACTTTTAATAATTTGTTTGTTAGTGCAAGTATTTCTTATAAAGTTATGATGAGTACAAAAGAACCAGAAAATTTTAAAACTTTATACGCGCCAGGTTTTAATACAATCTATGAAACAAGTACTGGTTTTGGGTTCAATTATACCATTAGTTACTTGATACCTTTTAAGAAAAAATAAAAATAAGTCTTTTGTTACTTATTTTTTAGTAAATTTATCCCTCTTTTTTAAATTATTAAATATGAATAAAATACCTAGTGTAAATTTAGCAGACTTTTTATCAGACGATAAAACCCGAAAACAAAAATTTATTGATGAAATTGGTCATGCTTATGAAAACATAGGATTTGTAGCTTTAAAAGGTCATTTTTTAAATACAGAATTAGTAGAAAGTTTATATTCAGAAATTAAAAACTTTTTTGAATTACCTACTGATATAAAAGAAAAATATGAAATTCCAGGAATTGGAGGTCAAAGAGGATATGTTTCTTTTGGAAAAGAATCTGCAAAAGGAAAAAAAGAAGGAGATTTAAAAGAATTTTGGCATTTTGGACAATATGTAGACAAAACTTCTAAATATGCAGATGAATATCCTGCAAATGTAATTGTAGAAGAATTACCTAAATTTAATGAAGTTGGTAAGGAAACATACCAAATGTTAGAAAAAACAGCCAAATATGTATTACGTTCGTTGGCTTTACATTTAGGTTTAGAAGAAACTTATTTTGATAATTATATTAAAAACGGAAATAGTATTTTACGCCCTATTCATTATCCACCAATAAAAACAGAACCAAAAGGAGCCGAAAGAGCTGCTGCACATGGAGACATTAATTTAATTACTTTATTAATGGGCGCCCAAGGTAAAGGTTTACAAGTTCAAAATCATAAAGGAGATTGGATTGATGCTGTAGCAGAAGAAGATGAATTAATGATTAACGTTGGTGATATGTTGTCTAGACACAGTAACAATAAACTAAAATCTACAATTCATAGAGTTACAAACCCTCCAAAAGAAATGTGGGGAACTTCTCGTTATTCAATTCCGTTTTTTATGCATCCAATTTCTGATATGAAATTAAATGTTTTAGAAAACTGTATAGACGAAAATAACCCTAAACAATTTAGTGATATTACAGCAGGTGAATTTTTAGATGAACGTTTAAGAGAATTAGGATTAAAAAAATAAGTATTCAGTTAGCTTAGTTTACAGTTATAAACTCATTGGTTATTGCCACTACTAACTTCAAACAAAAAAATGAATTTTAAAGATCAATTAAAAAATTTATTTCCAGAACATATTGAATCTGAAGAACCAGTAGTTGAAAAATCGACAATTTGGTTACAAGATGATCCAATAATTTGTAAGTATGAAAAAAGAAAAGGAAAGCCAATTACTATTTTAGAAGGTTATACTGGTGCAACCAAAGATTTTAAAATGCTTGCTAAAGAAATAAAAACTAAACTTTCTGTTGGTGGTAGTTTTAAAGATGATAAAATTATAATTCAGGGAGATTTTAGAGATAAAATAATGACAATGCTAAAAAACAAAGGATTTAATGTAAAAAGAGTTGGAGGATAATCACTTTTAAATCAGTATAATAAAATAAATATTTAAACGTTTTGTAAAAATTATGGGGGCATCTATTTTACACATCACTAATGGAGATATTACTACTAATTATCTCAAAAAATTAAAATTTTCTGGTGAGTTTATTACTTGGAGAGAAATGCTTTCTGAAGGAAAAACAACCTCAGATATTGGTAGCGAAAATTTCTGGAAAACTAGGTTTGATTTTTTAAAATCGTCTTATAATATCAGCAAAAAGAAATTTATAGATTATACTTTAAAAGAATATAGAAATCTTTGTAGTCAAAAAGAACAAGATGAAATTGTATTATGGTTTGAACATGATTTGTTTTGTCAAATTAACATGCTAGCAGTAATAAGTTGGTTAAAACGCTATAGAAAAGGACATCAAATTACCTTGGTTTCTAGTGGTAAAGTCAAAGGTTCAAACAAATTATTAGGTTTGTCTCAATTAAATAAAAAAGAAATTCTACAACATTTTAAAAATAGAGTTACACTTAACCAAGACGATATTGAATATGCAGATTATATTTGGCAATTGTATTGTTCAGATTCTCCTTTACGTTTAGAAACGGTGTACAAATTTAATCCTATGTCGCCTTTTCAACATTTAGCATCTGCAATAGAGGCACATTTACAACGTTTTCCATCCATAGAAAACGGATTAAACAAAATTGAAAATACTATTTTAAAAACTGCTGAGAAAAACAATCTAACATCAAAAAAAGAATTAGTTCATCAATTAATAAATGATCAAGAAGTTTACGGCTTTGGAGATTTACAATACGAGTATAGTATAAAAACACTCGATAAATTATTTTCTTCTTTTAATCCAGTAAAGCTTTCTAAAAAAGGAAAAGAAGTTTTAGACAATCAAATAAATTTTTATGGCCAGTTAAGAAATGACATTTCATATCTTGGAGGCTCAAAAAAATACAGTTTTTTGTTTCATAATGAAACAAATAAACTACTTCAAATTACATCATAAATGAGTATAAAACAATCTGAATTAATCTTAAATCCTGATGGAAGTATTTATCATCTAAATTTAAGACCTGAAAATATTGCAACAACTATTATTTTTGTTGGTGATCAAGATCGAGTAGATAAAATTTCTAAACATTTTGATACTATTGAATTTACTACACAAAAACGTGAATTTAAAACAACAACAGGAACCTATAAAAACAAACAATTTACTGTTATTTCTACTGGTATTGGGCCAGATAACATAGATATTGTTTTAAATGAATTAGATGCTTTAGTAAATATCGATTTAAAAACTAGAGAACCTAAAGAAAAATTAACTAAATTAAACATTGTTAGAATTGGTACTTCTGGCTCTTTACAAGCAGATATTCCTGTAGATTCTTTTGTAATAGGTTCTCATGGTTTAGATTTAAATGGGCTTCTTCACTCCTATCTAATTGATGAAATATCAAACCCAGATATAGAAAAAGCTTTTGTTTCTCACACAAATTGGAGCGATAAAAAATCTTATCCTGTAATTATTAAAAATTCTAAAGAATTAGAGACAAAAATTACATCAGAAAAAACATATACTGGTATTACAGCAACTGCTGGTGGTTTTTATGGACCACAAGGAAGAGTTTTAAGATTAGCAATTCAAGATGCAGAATTAAATCATAAAATTGATAGCTTTAATTTTAACGGTCATAGAATTACTAATTTAGAAATGGAAACTTCTGCCATTTATGGTTTATCTAAATTATTAGGGCATAATGCCTGCTCTATAAATGCAATTATTGCAAATAGAGCTAACGGAACTTTTAGTAAAAACCCTGGAAAAGTAATTGCAGATTTAATTATTTATACATTAGAAAAATTAATACAGTAAATGACCAACTTAAAAGTTGGTGGTGTTCCAGAGCATTTTAATTATCCTTGGTATATCACTCTTAAAAATAAAGAATACAACAAACATAATATTAATTTACGCTGGCAAGATTTTCCTGGTGGTACTGGACAAATGTGCAAGGCGTTAAGAAATGGAGATGTTGATATTGCTATTGTTTTAACAGAAGGAATTATTAAAGATATTGCCGACGGAAATCCTTCTAAAATTGTGCAAACCTTTGTAAAATCTCCTTTAATTTGGGGAATTCATGTAGGATCAAAATCGAAGTTTAATAAAATTGAAGATTTAGAAAACGCTACAATTGCAATTAGTAGATTTGGTTCTGGCTCGCATTTAATGGCAATTGTAAATGCTTACAATCAAAATTGGGATATACAAAAATTAAAATTTAAGGTTGTTGGTAATTTACAAGGTGGTATTGATGCGCTTACAAATGGAGATGCCGAATATTTTATGTGGGAACATTTTACTACAAAACCTTTGGTAGATAATGGAACTTTTAGAAGAATTGACGACTGCCCTACTCCTTGGCCATGTTTTGTTGTTGCCGTTAGAAATGAAGTTTTAGAAAATAATTTTGAGGAAGTTAAAAAAGTTTTAGACATTATAAATGCAGAAACTAAAGACTTTAAAAAAATAGATAATCTTGATGAAATTTTAGCTGAAAGATACGAGCAAAAGATTGATGACATCCAAAAATGGCTTAAAATAACAGAATGGAATGCCGGAAAAACAATTACCAAAAATTTAATTACACGTATTCAAAATAAAATGGTAAAGTTTAACGTTATTGAAAAGAAGAAAAACTCAGGAGAATTCATAAAAAATATGTACATTTAAATTCTAAAAAATTAAATCCATGAAGAAAGCAGTATTTATTGTAGTTTGTATTTTAGGAATCAGTTGTTTATCTTCTTGCAGAAGCACATCTCAATCTTGTGGTTTAGCTGATAATGAAACAAACCAAATAACATTACAACAAGTTGATTTAACATAAATTAACTTGTTTCTTAATTTCAAATTCAATGAATCCGCGTTTTAGCGGATTTTTTTTTGGACTAAACTTGTTTCAGTATCTTTTATTACCACACGAATTAAATTTTATGACTGTGTTCTCGATACAAAATTCTTAAAAAAAGAATTTCACTCGAACTGACAGTATGTGAGTTCGAGTACAAATATATTTTATTATTTTACACAGAGTTTAAACATACTGTCAGTTCGAGTGATTTTCGACTTTAGGAGAAAATTGTATCGAGAACTTTTGTTTCATTAAAATTCGTAAATTCTTATCTTTTCTTTTTTAATTACCAATTAATTTCCTTTTTACCAATAGATTTTAAAAACTTGTTTGTTTTAGAAAAATGTTTACTTCCAAACCAACCTCTCCAAGCACCTAAAGGAGAAGGATGTGGAGCTGTGAAAATTGTATGTTTTTCTATATTGATAAGTTTCGTTTTACTTTCTGCAAATTTTCCCCAAAGCAAAAAAACAATATTTTCTTTTTCATCAGAAATCTTTTTGATAACAGCATCGGTAAAAGTTTCCCAACCTTTTTTCTGATGACTTCCAGCTTCATGAGCTCTCACAGTTAGCGTTGCATTTAGTAATAAAACGCCTTGTTTTGCCCATTCTTCTAAATTCCCACTTTGTGGAATTTCTTGATTTAAATCCGTGGAAATTTCTTTAAAAATATTAACTAATGACGGTGGATGTTTAATTTCATCTTTAACAGAAAAGCACAAACCATTTGCCTGATTTTCTCCATGATAAGGATCTTGACCAATAATTACCACTTTTAAATCATCAAAAGCACAAAAATCAAAAGCAGCAAAAATGTCATTTTCTTGTGGGTAACAAGTATGTTTTTGATATTCTGATTTCACAAAATCTATGAGTTCTTTAAAATAAGGTTTCTCAAATTGAGGCTGTAAAATATTTTTCCAAGTATCAGCTATTTTTACTTGCATAGTTTCTTATTTTTGTTGTTAAAATAGACCTTTTATATTTTTAATTTTTATAGGTCTTGTATAATTCAAAAATACAAATTTGAGGACGAACATATCAGATAAAACATTACAAGATTTAGAATTTTCAACGGTTTTACAACACATTTCAGAGTTTTGTCTTTCGGGCTTAGGAAAAGAAAAAGTTTTAGAAATTAAACCTATTCACAATAAAAAAGTTTTAATTAAAGAACTTCATTTAGTAGATGAATATGTAACTTCATTTACAAGTGAAAACAGGGTTCCTAATCATAACTTTGACAATATTACAGAAAGTGTAAAACGATTAGCTATTGAAAATAGTTTTATAGAAACAGACGCTTTTTTAAAAATAGCAACTACTTCACTTACTGTAAATGAGCTGATAAAATTTTTTAAAAAATTTCAAATTCAGTTTCCAACTTTTTTTGAACTTTCTCAAAAAATTGAGTTTACCACTTTTATTGATGATGAAATTAAGAAAATTATTGATATTTCTGGCGAAGTAAAAAACAATGCTTCATCTGATTTAAAACAAATTAGAAAAGATATTAATAATGTTCGCGGAAAAATTGGTGCTAGTTTTACAAGTGCTTTAACCAAAGCAATTTCTGCAGGACATTTAGATGATATTAAAGAAACCGTTGTTGATAATCAACGAGTTTTAGCTGTTTCTGCTATGCACAGAAGAAAAGTTGCTGGTAGTTTACTCGGTGCTTCAAAATCTGGAAACATCGTTTATATTGCTCCGCAAGCAACACTTTCTTATAGCAGAGAATATCAGAATTTAATTTATGAAGAAAAGCAAGAAATTGTAAAAATTTTACGCGCTTTAGCAACAACAATTCGCCCTTTTGTTTATTTATTAAAAGAATATATTACTTTTTTAATTCATACAGATGCAATTGGTGCAAAAGCAAAATATGCATTAGAAATGAATGCTATATTGCCTAAAATATCAAAAGAAAAAAAGATATTTTTTAAGAATGCATATCATCCCATTTTATGGAAAAAGAATAAGAAACAAAAAATAGATACTGTTGCTCAAACAATAGAACTAAATGAAAAACAACAAATTATTGTTATTTCTGGTCCTAATGCTGGCGGAAAAAGTATTACTTTAAAAACGATTGGTTTATTGCAAATTATGTTGCAAAGTGGAATTTTAATTCCTGTTGATGAACGCAGTCAAACTTATATTTTCGGTACTGTTTTAACTGATATTGGAGATAATCAATCAATAGAAAATCAACTAAGCACTTATAGTTATCGTTTAAAAAACATGCGTAATTTTTTACGAAAATGTAATGAAAACACATTGTTTTTAATTGATGAATTTGGTACCGGTTCTGACCCTGAATTAGGTGGGGCTTTGGCAGAGATTTTCTTAGAAGAATTTTATCATAATAAAGCATTCGGAATTATAACAACTCATTATTCTAACCTAAAAGTTTTGGAAAACGAATTAGAAAATGTTACAAATGCAAACATGCAATTTGATGAGCGAACTTTAGAGCCTTTATATAAATTATTTGTTGGTCAAGCAGGAAGTTCTTTTACTTTTGAAGTTGCACAAAAAAACGGAATTCCTTTTAATATTATCAACAAAGCAAAAAAACGAGTTGAAACAGAAAAGGTTCGTTTAGATAAAACAATTTCTAATCTTCAGAAAGAAAGAAATAGACTTCAAAAAAACTCTGATAATTTAGAAAAACAAAAAACAAAAGGACAAAGGCATTTAGATAATTTACAAGAAAAAGAACAAAAAATTCAAGATAAATTAGCTGGTTTTCAAGAGTTGTATGATAGTAATCAAAAAATGCTTTCTCTAGGTAGAAAGATGAACGAATTGATAAATAAATACTTTCAAACTAACAATAAAAAAGAATTAACTAGTAATTTTAATAAATGGGTTACAGATGAAAAAGTAAAACATTTAAAGAAAAATCCTCAAAAACCTAAAACAAAAGCTCAAAAGCAAAAAGCAAAAGTTGTAGAAAAAAAGCAACAAGAAATTATTAAAACTATAGAAAAAGAGGTTTTAGAAAAAGTAGTAGAAGTTAGAAAAGAAAAGAAAATTGAAGCCATTAAAATTGCCAAAGAAAAATCTGAATACAACTATAAAGTTAATGATAGAGTAAGAATTATAGATTCTAATTCTGTTGGCACAATTGATAAAATTGACAGAAAAAAAGTTACTATTAACTATGGTTTTTTTACAACAAAAACATCCGTAGATAAATTAGAACTGGTAGAAAAAGCAAAAAAATAACTCTCTTTTTTATCTATTTTTTTATATTCTTAATTTTAGTTAAATCTTGTTAAGAATTTATTAAAGTGCCTTTTTAAATGAAACCTTTTTAAAACTTAGTAGTCTTACTCATATATAAACTTAAATAACAAACTTATTATGAGAAATTTAAAAACTTTTGCAGCAATTTTAGCGATTACTTTAGCAACAACATTTTCAACTACAGCATCAAAAAAAAAGCCATCAGAAATTACCAAAGAGATTAGAACAGAAATTGTTTCTATGTTAGGTTCTGAATTGTATTTAGAATTAGATGAAGCTAGTTCTGCTGAAATTTCATTTATAATTAATAATGAAAATGAAATAGTTATTGTTTCTGTAGATTCTAAAATTAATGAATTAAAATCTATTATTAAACATAAATTGAATTACAAAAAAGTAATAGTAAAAGGAGCTAAAAAAGGAGAGATTTATATTATGCCTTTAAAAATAAATACTAAATAAAATACAACTTTTCGGTTAGTTGTTACCCAATATTAGTTTTATACTGTATTGGGTATTTTTATATACAGAAAAGAGCAATTATAAACACATAATTGCCCTTCATATAAATCAACCATTAACATAATAGTAGATTGTATTCTTTTCTGTTATCTTGAAACACTTCCTGATAAAACTGCTAATGGTCCTGCTCCCATTGAAATTACAGTATGGTTCATTGCATCAGCAGGAACAACATGAGCTAAAGGCTTTAAAGTAAAAGGTGCAGCACTATTATCTGGACTTGGTTCTACTGAAATTACAACAGTTGCACCTTTTAAATCTGTAGGAAAATTAACGCCTGCTGCAGAACCCATAAGATAATCTTCTCCAGGATAACTTGGTCCATTACCAGTTGTTCCTTTATAAGGTGAAATCGCTGCATTATCATCTGCTAAATCAACGGCAGAAAATGTACCGGTACTAACTGGTGTTCCGTTTAAAACAACCCATCCTTCATATTTCCATCCATCTGTTAAAGTTGGTAAAGATAAACCAGCTACTGTTGCTGTTTCAGAATTATCTAAAAACCAAATTCCACTTGCTTCATTTGTATCATCAGCATCTGTTGGTGTTGCTAAAATATATTTTCCCCAAGAAGTACTAAAGTCTCCTACTATTCCTGTTGAAGATACATTTGCAGAATTACCAGAAAAATCTCCTTCTAAAATTTTTGTTGCTGCTGGTTCTAAAGCTGCTTCTCCTGTTTCTCCTGCAGGTTCAATAGATAATACAAATTTACTTGCAGTTTGTAAATCATTAATTCCTACAGTATACGTTTGAGGAAAAGAGACACTTGTAAAAGTACCTGTACTTACTGGATTTTCATTTACAATTAACCATCCTTCGTAAACGAAATCTGATCCTAACTCTTCTAAACCTGTTAAATCTACGGTTAAATCTCCTGTTGTTGCTAATGTGTTCTCGTCGTCGCTACAAGCAACAAAGAATGTTGCAATTGTAAAAGCAAATGCTAAATTTAAAACTTTTTTCATCTTATTAATATTTATGTTAATGTTGATGACAAAGTTATAAGCATTAAGAATCATGAAGTGTTAGCTAGCTAACACTTATATTATTTTTTGAAGTAATCTTATCTCTTTTCTATTAAAATTAATGATGTTTTCCTCTTTTAACTCATTCATAAGTACATTTAAATTAGATCTAGAAGTACCAATTAATGAAGCAATATCTTTTTGTGTATAAGGATGTTCAATTACTTTATCTCCCGTTTTTTCACAATCTTTACCATATTCTTCACATAATTCTTTTGTAAATTCTAAAAATCGAGTTCTAGTATCTTTAAATAATATTAATTGTAATCTTCTTTCTAACTTTTTAAAACGAAGTCCTAAGAATTTATAAATTTTTAAACTAAAAGTTTTATTATCACGCATTAAATCATGCATCGTTTCTACTCCTATAGGGCAAATAGATGTTGATACATCTACAGATTGAGCAAATTCATTTCTTAATTCTTGTCCTAAAATAGCTTTTTCTCCAAACAATTCTCCTTTAGTTAAAATAGCTTTTACAATTTCGGTACCATCTTCATTATAATACCCAAGTTTTACTTTTCCTTTTTCAATTAAATAAACTTTACTAGCAGCATCTTCTTCAAAATAAATATAATCGCTTTTTTTATAAGCATGAAAAGAGTGATATTTTTTATAATCTTTAAATTTATGAGGACAAAGAAGATTAAATAAATTTACATTATCAAAGAACCATAAGTTTGTCATAAAAAATTGCTTTAAAGTTATTTATTATAAAAGTCTAAAAAGGCAACTATAGCTTACAAAAAAAACTCCCGAATTTCTTCGAGAGTTTCCTTTTAAACAACTTTTATTTTATGCGTTTTGCTTTTTAATTAAGTTTAAAGCAGAACCTTCATTATACCATTCAATTTGTCCTTGATTATAAGTATGGTTTGCAATAATTAAATCTTTAGTCCCATCAGCATGAACAGCTTCAATGGTTAAAGGTTTACCAGGAGCAAATTCATTTAAATCAATAAAATTAAAGGTATCATCTTCTTGAATTAAATCATAATCAGCTTCGTTATCAAATGTTAAACCTAACATTCCTTGTTTTTTAAGGTTTGTTTCATGTATTCTAGCAAAAGATTTTACTAAAACAGCTACAACACCTAAATGTCTTGGCTCCATTGCCGCGTGTTCTCTAGAAGAACCTTCACCATAATTATGATCACCAACAACTATAGATTTTACACCTGCAGCTTTATAAGCTCTTGCGGTATCTGGCACACCTCCAAATTCATCCGTTAATTGATTTTTAACAAAATTAGTTTTCATGCCAAAAGCATTTACTGCACCAATTAAACAATTATTAGAAATATTATCTAAATGCCCCCTATAACGCAACCAAGGTCCTGCCATAGAAATATGATCTGTTGTACATTTTCCGTGCGCTTTTATCAAAAGTTTTGCTCCAGAAATATCACTTCCTATTGGAGTAAATGGATCTAATAATTGTAATCTATCTGAAGTTTCATTAACTTTAATTAAAACACCACTTCCATCTTCTTCTGGCGCTAAATATCCATCATCTTTAACTTCAAAACCTTTTGGAGGTAATTCCCATCCAGTAGGTTCATCTAACATTACTTCTTCTCCATTTTTATTGATTAATTTATCCTTCATCGGATTAAAATCTAATCGACCAGCAATAGTAACTGCAGCAACTAATTCTGGTGATGCAACAAACGCATGTGTATTAGGATTACCATCTGCACGTTTAGCAAAGTTTCTATTAAATGAATGTATTATTGAATTTTTTGGTGCATTTTTTGGATCTTCATAACGTGCCCATTGACCAATACAAGGACCACAAGCATTTGTAAAAATAGTTGCTCCTAATGCTTTAAATGTTTCTAAAATTCCATCTCTTTCTGTAGTATATCTTACTTTTTCAGAACCAGGATTAATTCCAAATTTAGCTTTAATTCCTAAACCTTTATCAATAGCTTGTTGTGCAATCGAAGATGCTCTTGATAAATCTTCATAAGATGAATTTGTACAAGAACCAATTAAGCCCCATTCTACTTTTAATGGCCAAGAATTTTTATTAGCAATTTCAGTCATATCAGAACCAGCTTTTGTAGATAAATCTGGTGTAAAAGGACCATTTAATAAAGGACCTAATTCTGATAAATCTATTTCTATAACTTCATCAAAATATTGCTCTGGATTTGCATATACTTCAGCATCACCAGTTAAATACTCTTTTACTTTATTTGCTTCATCTGCAACATCACTTCTATCTGTAGCACGCAAATAACGCTCCATAGATTCATCATAACCAAAAGTAGAAGTTGTTGCACCAATTTCTGCTCCCATATTACAAATTGTGCCTTTTCCTGTACAAGACATAGAGGTTGCTCCAGGTCCAAAATATTCAACAATTGCTCCGGTTCCTCCTTTAGCAGAAACAATACCAGCAACTTTTAAAATAACATCTTTTGGTGCTGTCCAACCAGAAAGTTTACCTGTTAACTTAACTCCTATTAGTTTTGGAAACTTTAATTCCCATGCCATTCCTGCCATTACATCAACAGCATCAGCACCACCAACACCAATTGCAACCATACCTAAACCACCAGCATTTACTGTATGAGAATCTGTACCTATCATCATTCCTCCCGGAAATGCATAATTTTCTAAAACAACTTGATGTATAATTCCTGCTCCTGGTTTCCAGAAACCTAATCCATATTTATTAGAAACTGATTCTAAGAAATTAAAAACTTCATTACTTGTATTTAAAGCAGTTTGTAAATCTGAAGATGCTCCGTTTTTAGCTTGAATTAAATGATCACAATGAGTAGTTGTAGGAACAGCTACTTTGCTTTTACCAGCTTGCATAAATTGTAATAATGCCATTTGTGCAGTTGCATCCTGGAGAGCTATTCTGTCTGGAGCAAAATCCACATAATCTTTACCTCGAACATATGCCTTTTCTGGAGTTACATCCCATAAATGCGAGTATAAAATTTTCTCAGCTAGCGTTAAAGGTTTACCTGTGATTTTACGAGCAGCGTCTACACGTTCCGACATAGAAGCATAAACTTGCTTAATCATTTCAATATCAAAAGCCATAAGATTTATTTTTTTTTGTTATTTATATTAAGTACACTAATGTACAAAAATTAGAATAATTATAAGAAATTTTTTCATTCTTTAAGGGCATAAAAAAAAGCCTGAGTATAAATTCAGGCTTTCTAATTATAATTAAATTATCTTTTAAGCTCTAACTAATAATTTGTGAGGTGGAGTAAATTGAGTAAGGTTAATACCTTTTACTGCAACTTTGTATTCTGTCAAATTAGGAGTTCTTCCTAATATTGTAGATAATACAACAACTGGAGTTGATGAAAGTAAAGATTCTCCTTTTTTCTCTCCAGAATCTTTTACAACTCTTCCTTGAAATAAACGTGTTGAAGTTGCCATTACAGTGTCTCCTGGTTCTGCTTTTTCTTGATTTCCCATACAAAGGTTACAACCGGGACGCTCTAAATATAACATATTTTCATATCCTGTACGTGCAACTGCTTTAGGCGCACTGTCATCAAATTCAAAACCTGAGTATTTTACTAAAACATCCCAATCTCCTTCTGCTTTCAATTCATCAACAATATTATAAGTTGGTGGCGCAACTACAAGAGGTGCTTTAAATTCAACTTTACCATATTCTGCTTCTACATTTTTAAGCATTTGAGCCAATATTTTCATATCACCTTTATGTACCATACAAGATCCTACGAAACCAAGATCTACTTGTTTTGTACCGCCATAATAAGACAATTGTCTAATAATATCGTGTGTATATCTCTTAGAAACATCTGCATTATTTACGTCTGGATCTGCTATCATTGGCTCTTCAATTAAATCTAAATCAATAACAACTTCTGCAGCATACTTAGCATTTGCATCTGGAGTTAATGCTGGTTTTTCGCCAGATTTAATTTCAGCAATTCTTTTATCAGCTATAGCAATTAATCCTTGAAGAACATTTAAATGATTGTCCATTCCTTTATCAATCATAATTTGGATTCTACCTTTTGCAATCTCTAAAGACTCAATTAAAGTAGCATCTTCAGAAATACAAATAGAAGCTTTTGCTTTCATTTCTGCAGTCCAATCTGTAAATGTAAAAGCTTGATCTGCAGTTAATGTTCCTATATGAACTTCAATAATTCTTCCTTGAAATACGTTATCTCCACCAAACTGAGTAAGCATTTGTTGCTGAGTTGCATGAACCACATCACGGAAATCCATATAGCTAGCCATATTTCCTTTAAATGTTACTTTTACCGATTGTGGAATTGGCATTGAAGCTTCTCCAGTAGCAAGTGCTAAAGCAACTGTTCCAGAATCTGCACCAAAAGCAACACCTTTAGACATTCTTGTATGAGAATCTCCTCCAATAATTATTGCCCAATCATCAATAGTAATATCATTTAAAACTTTATGAATTACATCGGTCATTGGCTTGTATTTGTTTTCTGGATCTCTTGCTGTAATTAATCCGAAATCATTCATAAATTTCATTAATCTAGGAATGTTTGCTTTCGATTTATTATCCCAAACAGAAGCTGTATGACAACCTGATTGATAAGCTCCATCTACTATTGGAGATATAACTGTAGCTGCCATCATTTCTAACTCTTGAGAAGTCATTAAACCTGTAGTATCTTGAGAACCTACAATGTTTACCTCTACACGAACATCTGAACCAGCATGCAGAACTTTACCTGGAGTTGTACCAACAGCATTTTTATTAAATATTTTTTCAACAGCAGTTAATCCTTGCCCTTCAATAGAAATTTCTTTTGATGGTGCATAAACTGGGACTACATCAATTCCTAAAACTTTTGAAGCAAAAGTTTGTAATTTTTTACCAAATACAACTGCATAAGAACCTTTAGCTTTTATAAATTCTGCTTTTTGAGGTGTTAATGAAGCAGAAATATCCATTAATTCTACATCTCCATTATATAATTTTTTCTCTTTTGTATTTACTGTAAGTACCGTTCCTGTTGCTACAGAATACGCTTCTTCTAAAACAGGATCACCAGCTTCATCTCTTACTGTATTTCCTTCTGCATCTTTAACTTTTACCCAGTTTTTAAGATCAATACCAATACCACCTGTTACCCCAACAGTTGTTAAGAAAATTGGAGAAATTCCGTTTGTCCCAGCAATAATCGGAGCAATATTAATAAAAGGAACATATGGACTAGATTTTACTCCTGTCCATAAAGCAACATTATTTACACCAGACATTCTAGAAGAACCAACACCCATTGTACCTTTCTCTGCAATTAGCATCACTCTTTTATCTGGATGTTGCTTTTGCAATTCTAATAATTCTTTTTGTTGTTCTTTGTTATGTTCAAATAAACACTGACCGTGTAATTCTCTATCTGATCTAGAGTGTGCATCACCTCCTGGAGATAATAAATCTGTAGAAATATCTCCAATTCCTGCTACAAAAGTAACAATCTTAATTTCTTCATCAATTTCTGGAAGTTTCGTAAAAAACTCAGCTTTAGCGTAACTTTCTATAAGTTCTTTAGCTATTTCACTTCCATTTTTATATGCTTTTTCTAATCGTGCAGTATCTGCCTCATAAAGAAAAACTTGTGTTTTTAAAACTTCTGCAGCTTCTTTAGCTATTGCTGCATCATCTCCTAAAGCTAAATCTAATAAAACTTCTACAGAAGGCCCGCCTTTCATGTGAGATAATTGTTCAAAAGCAAAAGATGGAGTAATTTCTTTAACAATTGATTCTCCTAAAATAATTTCTTTTAAAAATTTAGCTTTTACACCAGCAGCACTGGTGGTTCCTGGCAATACATTATAGATAAAAAAGTTAAGAGATTCTTCTCTATACTGATTTTCTAAATCTTTAATTTGTGCAATGATTTCACTTAATAATTCAGCGCCATCAATTGGTTGCGGATGAAGGCCTTGAACCTTTCTGTCTTCTATCTGCTTAAGGTAATCTTGATACATACTCATGAAAGAAATCTTTAGTTAGCGTAAAACTTTTAATTCTATAAAAATCAAAAAAGTAATACTGTATAAGTTTTTATTTTATTTTAAAGACAAACTTACATTTTTTATATCAACTTTAAACTAAAAATAATAGATTGCTCGAATTAATGAATAAATAAAACTTATTTTAAATATTTGTGAATATAATTCAATAAAAAGAAGCATTTTAAGTTATTTGCAAGAAATTTTTAAAAATAAAAATAGCAGACTAATAAGCCGAATTCTGTACCTTATAAAAGGCTCTTATCATTTATCTAGTTCTAAAATTGCCTTTAGAATCAATCTGCCTACCCTTTAGAATCGAGCGAGTAGCTCTCAAGCTCTAATATACATGGCATTGCACCTCATAGAGTTTACCTGGTTTCACTACAGCCTAACTGTACTTGCTTTCTGTTGCACTTGTCCTCAACTTACGCTGGACGGATGTTATCCGCTATGAGTACTCTTTGGTGTCCGGACTTTCCTCCCTAAATCAAGTTTAGGGCGATAAGATAAGTCTGCTACTATTATTTTATTAAAGAACTTTATTTTTATAAAAAACCCACTCAAAATTAAATTTTGAGTGGGAAAAATTGCTATGAAAAAGAAAAAGTGTTATTGATTTCTCAACAACACTTCAAAGATATATTAAAAAAAATATTATTTATAATTTTATGTTAAAAATTAACAGTAATTTGTGAATATTAAGATTTTTTTTAAGAAAACATATCTTTTACTTTCTCAAAAAATGATTTATCTGATTTATTTGGATTTGGTGTAAAATTCTCATTATCAGACATTTTATCAAAAAATGCTTTTTGTTCTTTATTTAACTCTTGTGGTGTCCAAACATTTGTATGAATTAAAAAATCTCCTGTTCCGTAACGTTCTATACTTGGCAAACCTTTTCCTTTTAATCTTAAAATTTTTCCAGATTGAGTTCCTGCATCTATTTTAATTTTAACTTTTCCTGTAACTGTATCAACCTCTTTACTAGTTCCTAATACAGCTTCAGAAAAATTAATATATAAATCATAATGAATATTAGTTCCTTCTCTTTTTAAAGTTTCGTGTGGCACTTCTTCTATTAAAACTAATAAATCCCCAGAAATAGAATTATTTCCAGGAGCATCATTTCCTTTTCCGCCAACTTTTAATTGAACACCTTCTGTAACACCAGCAGGAATATTTATTGAAACTGTTTCTTCTTTAACAATTAAACCTTGTGCATCTGCATTACTTGGTTTTGAACTTATAATTTCTCCAGATCCAGAACAAGTACTACAAGTAGTTGCTGTTTGCATTCTACCTAAAATGGTATTGGTAACTCTCATTACTTGCCCAGAACCATTACAAGTTGTACAAGTTTTATATTTTACACCATCAGCTTGTACTTTTCTACGAACTTTAACTTTCTTCTCTACTCCTTTTGCAATTTCTTCTAAAGTAAGTTTTACGCGAATACGCATATTACTTCCTTTTACTCTAGCTTGTCTTTGGCCTCCACCGCCAAAACCACCAAAACCGCCGCCGAAACCACCAGCACCGCCACCAAAAATATCTCCAAACTGACTGAAAATATCATCCATATTCATACCGCCTCCGCCAAAGCCACCACCGCCTTGAGGACCATCAAAAGCTGCATGACCATATTGATCATAACGTGCTTTTTTATTTTCGTCGCTTAAAACTTCGTAAGCTTCAGCAGCTTTTTTAAAGTTTTCCTCAGCTGTTTTATCATCAGGGTTTTTATCTGGATGATATTTAATTGCCATTTTTCTATATCCTTTCTTTATTTCTGCTTGAGAAGCAGATTTAGAAATTCCTAATACTTCGTAAAAGTCTTGTTTTGCCATTCTTTATTTCAATTATCAATTACCAACAATCAATGATTATTGGTAATTGTACATTGTTAATTGTAATTTACTGTCCTATTACTACTTTTGGATAACGTATAATTTTATCTCCTAATTTGTATCCGTTTTCTACACAATCTATTACTTTTCCTTTTAGATCTGGTGATGGAGCAGGAATTTGTGTAATTGCTTCGTGAATTTCTGCATCAAAAACGTCACCTTCTTTGGTTTCTACTTTTGATAACCCTTTTTGTTCTAAAGTATTATAGAACTTTTGATAGATTAGTAAAACTCCTTTTCTTAACTCTTCGGCCTCTTTATCATCTTCAATATGTGCCAAAGCACGTTCAAAATCGTCTACAATTGGCAGTAAAGATGTCATTAATTCCTGACCAGCAGTTTTAAATAACTCTATTCTTTCTCTAGAAGTTCTTTTTTTATAGTTTTCAAACTCTGCGAATAAACGTAAAAATTTATCTTTTTCTGCTTGAACTAATTCTTCTGTTGTTGGTTCTTCTTTTACAACTTCTGCTTCAATTTCTTGATTTTCATCAACTTGAGCGTTTTCTTGTTCGTTATTCAACTCTTCCTCTTTTATATTTTCTTTCTGACTCATTTCTTTGTAACCGTTAAATTATCTCTTCTTTATTTGCAAAAATGTTGCCAACAAAAAAATAGTGTCAAACTGACACTATTTTTTATGTTATTAATTGGCTTGTAAATTAGCCTAGCCCCGATTGAAACGACATCCTTTTTTCTTTTTCGGAAAAAAGATATAGTGTAAAGCGGGAAATAGCTTCTAAAAAACCAGTTTTTAATCTTCTATTCTTTGAATTTTAGCCCCTATAGATTTTAAACGAGCTTCTATGTTTTCGTAACCTCTGTCTATTTGTTCTATATTATTAATTATGCTTGTTCCTTTTGCTGATAATGCGGCAATTAATAAAGAAATACCTGCTCTAATATCTGGTGAAGTCATTTTAGTTGCTTTTAAATTTGACTTATGATTTAACCCTATTACTGTTGCTCTATGAGGATCGCACAAAATAATTTTTGCTCCCATATCAATTAATTTATCAACAAAAAACAAACGGCTTTCAAACATTTTTTGATGTATTAAAACAGTTCCGTTTGCTTGTGTAGCAATTACTAAAACGATGCTTAATAAATCTGGCGTAAAACCTGGCCAAGGCGCATCTGCAACCGTTAAAACAGAACCGTCTATATAGTTTTGTATTTCGTATGATTTTTGTGCTGGAATGTAAATATCATCGTTTCTTTTTTCAAATTTAATACCTAACTTTCTAAACACATTTGGTATTTGCCCAAGGTTTTCCCAGCTTACATCTTTAATGGTTAATTCTGATTGTGTCATTACCGCAACACCAATCCAAGAACCAATTTCAATCATATCTGGAAGGACTTTATGTTCGCATCCTCCTAAATATTTGACACCTTCTATAATTAATAAATTAGAACCAACTCCAGAAATTTTTGCCCCCATAGAGTTCAACATTTTACATAATTGTTGAATATAAGGTTCACAAGCTGCATTATAAATTTCTGTAGTTCCTGTTGCCATAACAGATGCCATTAAAATATTTGCTGTACCAGTTACAGAAGCTTCGTCTAGCAGCATTTTTGTGCCAATTAGCTCATCAGCTTCTACGCCATAAAAATGTTCTTCTCTATTATATCTAAATTTTGCGCCAAGTCTAATAAAACCTTCAAAATGGGTATCTAATCTTCTTCTTCCTATTTTATCACCTCCTGGACGTGGAATATATCCTTTTCCAAAACGGGCTAATAAAGGACCAACAATCATAATAGAACCTCTTAAAGAACTTCCATCTTTTTTAAAATCTTTAGATTCTAAATATTCTAAATTAACTTCATCTGCTTGAAAAGAATAAGAATTTCTACTTAATTTTTCTATTTTAACACCTAATTCTCCTAAAATAAAAATTAGTTTATTTACATCTATTATATCTGGAACATTATTAATTACAACTTTTTCTGGAGTTAATAAAACTGCACAAAGTATTTGTAAAACTTCATTTTTTGCTCCTTGTGGAGTTATTGTCCCGCTTAATTTATGTCCGCCTTCAATCTTAAATGATGCCATTCTTTATTATCTTTTTCTATTTTTATGTTGATTGTTATGTGGCTTCTTATAATTATTTTTTGATGAATTCTGACCTTGAGAATTTCTTTTCTTTAATAAATTTTTCGTTTCAGAAAGTTCTTCATTAGAGTTTCTTAAATCTAATTTTCCATCAGATAAATCGAATAAATGTTTAAAAATTACAGCATCATCAACCGTATCTTTATTCCAATTTAAATAACATTTTTTCATGTGATTTGCAATTGAAAAAACCAATGCTTCTTTCATTTCGCCTTCTTCCCAACTTAAAGCTACATTTATCATGGTTTGTATATTTTTACCATAATAACGATACTTAGAAGCAGATTTTGGATATGCTAATGGTTCTGGTTTTTCTTGTAATTCTTCTTTTGATGGCTGCGGATAAGGAGATTTTACATCCAATTTAAAATCAGACATTATATATAATTGATCCCAAAGTTTGTGCTTAAAATCTGGAACATCGCGTAAATGTGGTTGTAAATTTCCCATAACATCTACAATAGCTTTCGCCATTTCATTTCGTTCTTCAATGGTTTTTAATGCTACACAATGATTTACTAATTTTTGAACATGTCTACCATATTCTGGAATTATCATTAGTGGTCTTTCTGAGTTATATTCTAAATCGAATGTCATTTATTTATTTTTTGTGAAGTATGTTCTCGATACATTTTCTTTTTACTTATAATTAATAGAAAATACCCGAACTGATAATTTGTTACTTGTAGTTATTAAACGTTGCAAAATAACGATTTATTTTTTGTTTTATACAAGATTTTTAACCAATAACTCTTAATTTGGCAAATTGTAGTAATAATTTCTTTTTACCAACTGTACCAAATTTAATTTCTGCTTTTTTATTTGGCCCATTTCCTTCTAAAGAAAGTACTTCTCCAGTACCAAATCTATTATGTTCTACAATATTACCAACTACAACTTTACCATCAAACAAATTAGCTTTAGCTGATGTTTGAGAAACTTTTTTCATGTTTTTTGGAATGACAATTTCTTTCTTTTTAACCAAATCACGTTCCATTTTTTTACGCTGAATTGGTTTTTGAAAACGAATTCCTTTAGGAGCATCATCAAAAATACTTTTATCAATAAAATTATTTATTGTTGGATTTGTAGATTTAGGCGTAATATAATTTAAATATTGATCATCGATTTCTTCTAAAAATCTACTTGGCTCAGCATCTACTAATTTACCCCATCTATAACGTGTTTGCGCATAGGTTAAATATGCCACTTTTTCTGCTCTTGTTAACGCCACATAAAACAACCTTCGCTCCTCTTCTAACTCACTTCTGGTATTCATGCTCATTGCTGATGGAAATAAATTTTCTTCTAAACCAACAATATAAACATACATGTATTCTAATCCTTTAGATTGATGAATGGTCATTAAAGACACGGTTGGTTTATCATCATCTGTTTTAGCATCAAAATCTGTAGCTAGTGCAACATCTTCTAAAAACGTAGTTAAAGATGCATCTTCTCCTTGTTCAATTTTATCCGTAATAAAATCTTTAATTCCGTTTAAAAGTTCTTGAACATTTTCTACTTTACTAACACTTTCTGGAGTTCCATCTTTTTCTAAATCTTTAATTAACTTAGTTTCTTTTACAACAGTTTCTGCAATTTCGAAAGCATTTTTTGTTTGCGATTCTATTTGCAAACGCAACATCATATTCATAAAATTCTGAAGCTTATTTTTTGTTCCAGAATTGATACTGATATCTATTTTATTAATATATTTTATAATTTCGAAAATAGATTTTTTATAATGATTCGCAGCTATTGTTAGCTTATCTATAGTTGTTGCACCAATTCCTCTTGCCGGATAATTGATAATTCTTTTAAAAGCTTCTTCATCATTCGGGTTGATTAAAATTCGTAAATAAGATAAAATATCTTTAATTTCTTTACGCTGATAAAAAGAAATTCCACCATAAATTTTATAATCGATTCCTTTTTTACGCAAAGCATCTTCAATAGCTCTAGATTGCGAATTTGTTCTATATAAAACACAAAAATCATCTGAACTTAATTGATGATTCATTTGGTTTTCCCAAATAGATTGTGCCACAAAACGCCCTTCTTCTCCATCAGAAATTGTGCGCATTACGTTTATAGAATCTCCATCATCATTACTTGTCCAAACTTCTTTATCTAATTTAGTTTTATTTCTTTCTATAACAGAATTTGCTGCGTTTACAATGTTTTTTGTTGAACGATAATTTTGTTCTAGTTTAAAGGTTTTTACATCAGGATAATCTTTTTGAAAATTTAAAATATTCTGAATATTTGCCCCCCTAAAGCTATAAATACTTTGAGAATCATCACCAACCACACAAATATTTCCAAATTTATCTGCCAAAGATCTTACAATTATATATTGCGAGTGGTTTGTATCTTGATACTCATCGACCATAATATATCTAAAACGATCTTGATATTTTGCCAAAACATCTGGAAAACGCGCCAATAACTCGTTAGTTCTTAGTAATAAATCATCAAAATCCATTGCGCCAGATTTAAAACATCTGTCTACATATTCTTTGTAAATATCACCAACTTTTGGTCTGCTTGCATGTAGATCTGCTTCTTGTAAATCAGAATTATTAAAATACGCTCTTACTGTAATTAAGCTATTTTTAAAGGATGAAATTCTACCTAAAATTTGTTTCGCTTTATATCGCTCTTTATCCAAATTCATTTCTTTAATAATTGCAGTTATTAAACGAACCGAATCTTGCGAATCGTAAATTGTAAAGTTTGATGGAAAGCCTAATTTATCTGCTTCAGAACGTAAAATTCTAGCAAAAACGGAGTGGAAAGTTCCCATCCATAAATTTTTAGCTTCGCTTGCACCAACAACACCTGCAATTCTTGCTTTCATTTCTTTGGCAGCTTTGTTGGTAAATGTTAATGATAGAATATTAAAAGAATCTACACCTTGCTGCATTAAATGTGCAATTCTGTATGTTAAAACTCGTGTTTTTCCAGAACCTGCACCAGCAATAATTATCATTGGTCCATCTTTCTGAATTACAGCTTGTTTCTGCGCTTCATTTAAAGTATTTAAATACGTATTCAATAGATTTGTTTTGTAAAAATTTGAAAGTGTGAAATTAAGAATTCTATTCCTTTTAAAAGATTGATTGTCTTTTTTTTATTCACAACTTATTATTTTATAAATTTATTATACTTACTTCTCTATTTTAATGAATGCTTTAGTGTAAACTATTACATTCTAAATTATCTGCTCTTAAACAGATAATGCACAATATAGGTCTTTAAGCCTATAATTTAAAATATAGGTTTTTAAGCAGATATTATTGTTATTAATAAGAATAAATTATATATTCGCTAAAAATTATAATTACTAATGACTAGCATTTTAACAGGTGATATTATCAATTCTAGAAAAAATGATGAACTTTTTTGGATGAAAACCTTAAAAGGAACCTTAGATACTTTTGGAGAATCTCCTAAATATTGGCAGATTTACAGAGGTGATAGTTTTCAATTAGAAATAGAAAATTGTGAAAATGCTTTTTATGCTGCTTTAAAATTAAAATCTCATTTAAAATCATCAGAAAATATTGATGTTAGAATTGGCATCGGAATTGGTAAAAAAGAGTTTAATGTTGATAAAATTACAGAATCGAATGGCGAAGCATTTATAAATTCGGGTTACGCTTTTGACAACTATTTAAAGAAGCAAACAATTGCCATAAAAACTCCTTGGCAAGAAGTTGATGAGGAATTAAATATTGAATTCGACTTAGCTTTATTAACTATGGATTCTTGGACAAAAAATTCTGCAGAAGTTTTTAAACTGTCTTTAGAATCAAAAAATAGAACTCAAAAAGAAATAGCAGAAATTTTAGGAATTACTCAAGGTAGCGTAAGTGAACGTTATAAAAGATCTGGTTTTGAATCCATTATGAAATTAGAAAAACGCTTTAGAAAATTAATCATTCAAAATAAAAATGAATAAATATGATTCTATTTTTGAAATTTTTATTGGCACATATCTTAGGCGATTTTGTTTTTCAATCAGAAAAATGGGTAAAAAACAAAGAAGAAATGAAAGTGAAATCAGTAAAATTGTACGTTCATATTGCTGTTCACGCTTTTTTATTATTACTAATTCTTCAATTTAATTTAAAGGAATATTGGTTAGGATTTCTGCTAATCATTACTTCTCATTATATAATTGATGTACTAAAACTGTATCTTCAGAAAAAGAAAACAAAACGAATTTGGTTTTTTGTTGATCAAATTTTACATCTTTTAACCTTATTTTTAATAAGTACTTTATATACTGATTTTTCAATATCCATAGAAAACTTCTTTACTGATAAACTTCTATTATTATTCATTTTTATTCTACTAGCAAGCTCTGTATCAGCAATTATCATCAAAATAATTATTACACAATGGAATCCTGAAAAGAAAACAGAAAATGATGATTCTCTTGCTAAAGCAGGTCGTTATATAGGTATTTTAGAACGGTTATTTGTCTTTATTTTTGTGATTACAAATCACTGGGAAGCCATTGGTTTCTTGTTAGCTGCTAAATCTGTTTTTAGATTTGGAGATTTAACGTCATCAAAAGATAGAAAACTAACAGAATATATTTTAATAGGAACTTTATTAAGTTTTGGGTTTGCTATACTTTTAGGAGTTCTATATTTGTATGTTTTAAACGCATTGTAATTAAATGGAAGATAAATTATTAGAAAGTATTGCATATATTTTACCTGCTACTGTTACAGGAATCGTAGCTTATTATATGTTTAACAGATTTTTAAACAATCAAAATTCTGAAAAGAAATTAGAACTTTTGGCGCAAAACAAGAAAGAATCTTTGCCAATAAAATTACAAGCTTATGAAAGAATGTTGCTATTTTGCGAGCGTATTAATCCTGTAAAAATGTTATTAAGAATTAAACCGCTTACTGATAAAACAGATGATTATTTACAACTTTTAATTGCAAATATAGAACAAGAGTTTGAGCATAATTTGGTGCAACAAATCTACTTATCTAATAACACTTGGCTTTCTATAGTTGCTGCAAAAAATGCTATTACCAATAAATTAAAACAAGTTGCAGAAAATTCTAATTCTGCCAATGAGTTGAGAGAAAATGTTTTAATGGAATACACTAAAACATTACCACAAACAGAAACTGCTATTTCATTTATAAAAAATGAAGTTAAAAAATTATTAAAATAAAAAAACTCTTCTTAGAAAATTCTAAGAAGAGTTTTTTATTAAATTTACTTTTCAAAAGATTTAACTTAATTAAAATAGATTTTTGAAGCACCTAAACCTACTGGTGATGTATATATTGCTTCTTTTGTAGATAAATCTGTAACCATTAATTTACTTAAAGCTGTAAAACTATAACTTGTAGTAAATAACTTATTATCTTTAACAGACATACCATAAATACTACCAGTATTTATACCAGATGTTGCTAAAGTAGTAGCAGATTCATTAATAGAATATACAGTACTATCAGCACCTTTATAATAGTATATAGTACCGTTTTCATAAGACAATAAAGATGCTTTTTCTTGATCGGCAAACTCTATTTTATTTGTAACTGTATTTGTTGATGTGTTTATGAATGAAATTGAAGAAGTAGTGATACCTGCTACTGACCAATCTGCATTATAAAGCGTGTTTCCTTCACATAAAACAATTAAATTACCAGAATTATCTACAATAATATCATCTGGATTATCATTTACTTCTATTTCAGTAACTGCATTTCCTGCTGATAAATCTACAACAGAAACAATATTATTAGAAGACCATGCACCTGTGTGAGTAACATATAACTTATTGTTATTAGCTACTATTTGCTCTACACCATAACTTAAAGAAATAGTTGACGCTTCTAAAGTACCTGTAGTTAAGTTAATAACAGCTAAATAATCATCATTTGTATTAAAAGTATCAGGTCCCCAATTTGTAACATATGCTTTATCGTCAACAATTGCTATATATCTTGGGTTATCTAAACCAGATGTTATTTCATACTTTTTTTCAAAAGTAATTCTATCTACAACTACAATAGTATTAACGTCATTTAAAACAATTAATGCTTCATCATCACTAAAAGCCATAGACTGAATTAAACCACCTAATTGTGCTTCATTTACACCTGTATACATAAAATTAGTTGCCAATCTATTTAAGTTCTCATTTACATAAGAAATAGAACCATCTTTATTACCAAAACTACCTTCTGCACTAACAATAACTCCGTCTTTATAATTACCCGATATTTCTGGGAATTCTTCTTCATTATTTGAACATGATGTAAAAACTAAACTAATTAAGAATAGTTTAAAAATTGATTTTGTAATCTTCATTTGTATTAAAATTTATAGTTTAAATTAATATTATAATTTCTTCCAGGCATAGGACGTAAATTTGAAAAATAATACACATTATTAAATATATTATTTACTTTAAAACCTATTTTTATTGTATTTTTTTTATTTTCAAACACCTTTAAATCACTACCAAAATTGGTAACATTTAAAGATTCTAATGAATAAAAGTCTAAATTAATTTCATTTGTATATACTTTACTTTGATATAAATGCTGCATAAAAAAAGACATTTTTTTATAGTCATACTCAAAATTGAAATTTAACAGATGTTTTGGCGCATAGGGCAAAAAAGTATCCGTTTCTTTATTTTTTGCCATCGTAAACGTATAATTTGTAGAAAAATTAAAAGAATGCTTATTAATTTTTTTAGATAATTTTATGGCAGTTTCAACTCCACTATGTGTAACATCTCCTACATTTTTTGGTCTCCATAAGTTAGAAAACACAGTAGGTAACCATAAAATTTTATTTTTTAAATGAATATAAAAAAGTGAAGAAGTAATTTTTAGATTCTTTTTCTTAAAAGTAGCGCCTAGTTCTCCCTGAACAGATTCCTCTGGTATTAAATCTAAATTACCTACCACCGGCCAATACAATTCATTAAAAGTAGGTATTCTATAATTTGTAGATAAATTTGCTTTTAACAGTAAACTATTACTTAATTCTTGTTCTGCAGCAACCGAAACTAATAAAGGAACTTCAAAATCTGAATTAGATTCTTTTCTAAAACTAACTGCTGTTGTTAATTTTTCAGTTGGTTTATATGTTACTTTTGCTAAAGCAGCAAAAAATGTTCTTTTTTTGGATAAAATATCATTAGTAGTACCTATGTTTTCATCATAAATAAAAGAAGTAAGTACTTTAAAATAATTAGAAAATCGATATTTTAAATTATAATTAAAGTTATAGTTTTTTGATTTTCCAAAAACAAAATCTGATGCATTTTTATCATCATAATATCTATATTCTTGTGTTAAATAAGCAACATTTAACGTCTGTGTAAAATTAGAAAAAGAAGATGTCCATTTTAATAAATTTCTCTGGTTAAAATCTTCATTTCTTTCGCTTCCAGCGGATGGATTTGGTAATCCATCAGAAAACAAACGATCTCCATAATAACCCGTTGTATAAAAATAAAGCTTATTTTTATTAGAGAATTTATATCCTACACTAAAGTTTACTCCATAATTTTTATAAACTCCATTTTCATTTTTCAAAAAACTACCGTCATTATTTTTATAACGAGTGTCTATAAAAGTATAATCGTTATCAGAATAATTTAAAGTTGCTGCAAATTTAACAGCCCATTTACCAGTACCAATATGTGCTTTAAAGAAATTAGAAGTAGTATTAAAACTGCCGTAAGAAGAAAATAAATTAAAATCTTTATGTTTTTTAAACGATAAATTGTCGTTCAAATGTACCGTACCACCAATAGCACCAGAACCATAATCTACACTTCCACCTCCACTATTAACAATAATTTCATCTGAAATACTTGCAGATAATGAGTTAAAATCTGTTTGACCACTACCCATTGCGTTAATAGAAATCCCGTTCCATAAAACAGCCGTATTAGATGCAGAAGTACCTCTAAAGCGCGCAGTACTAACACCTCCGTTTCCATAATCTCTAAAAGAAATAGGGCTGTTAAATCTTAATAAATTAGTAAAGTTTATAGGGTTTTTAATAATTTGAATTGATCCTAATTCTATTTTTTTTTGGCCAATTACTTTATTTGCTTCTTCTATTTTAGTTACCACAACAATCTCTTTCAAAATATTTCTTATCGAATCATTTTGAGACAAAACAGTATGGGTAATAATAAAAAATACAGTAAAAAGTACGCCTCTCTTCATAATATATAACTTTTATCCCGAAAGTTTTAATTGTTATAATGTTTTAAATCTAGGCAGGTCTCCTGGCTTGCGTCTTGTAATTGGCCTTCCCATCTAAATAAAGACAGTGACATAAAGATTAATTACAAGCTAATAGCTTACAGTTGCGGGAACAGCTTCGGTATTTATCCGAATTCCCTTTTAATTTGTTCTCAAAAAGAACAAAACCTTAATTTTCGGTAAATGTAGATTATTTTTAAGTATTACAATACTTAAAATTTATAAATTTTTGAGCTAATTCATTAAAATTTCAAAATACTCTGGATGAATCATTTTAGCCAAACATTCTATTCCGTTTACTAAAGCATTTGCAGAAGATTGCGTTAACATATCTAAATCTGCAATAAATACATTTCCCTTTTTTACTGCTTTAAATGTTTTTCATTCTGGTTTACTTTCTAAAAACTTCATATCCTCTAAAGTTCTAGAAATTCCATAACCTATACTTTCCTGAAATAGGTTGACTAAAAATTAAACACTTAATTATAGTCACTTATGAAAACACAAAATGAACACTGCCGAAAAAAAACTTACGAAAAAGTAACTTTAGAGCTTAAATTATTAGTCGTTGACCAAATTCAAAATGGTCAGATCTCAACCAACTTCGCTTCTAAAAAATATGACATTCCTAGAACTACCATTGGCTATTGGATTAAAAAATATAGTACTTTAGTGCAACAAAATACAGGAATGAGCAAAATAAACGAAATAAAAAAATTAAAGGAACGTATTGAAGCCCTTGAGTTTATCAAAGACTTTCAGCAAGATATTATTGCCGATATGGAAATCATTACAGGAGTCGATTTATCAAAAAAGTCGCTGCCCAAAACATTAGTAAAAGAGATAGAGCTAAAAAAGAAAAACCGTTTAAAAGAAAGTGGTTCTATGAATGTTTTGGGATTAGTAAACAAGCCTTCTACAAAAGATGTAAAGAGCAAGAAATCAAACAAATAAATTATGATAAACTTATTGTAATGGTACTAGATTATCGCAAAAAAGTAGGCATGAGAACTGGTGGTATTAAGCTGTATGATGAACTAAAATCTGACTTCATAAAACAAAACATAAAGATGGGAAGAGATAAATTTTACGACTTTTTAAGGCTCCATAATTTGCTCGTCCCTAAGCTTAAAAATTACGTGACAACAACAGATTCGAATCATCAATTTAGAAAATATAAAAACCTGATTAAAGACCAAGTGCCTAATAGACCAGAACAACTCTGGGTAACCGATATAACATACATTAAAACAGAAAATGGACACAATTATCTAGCAATCGTAACAGATGCTTATTCCAAGCAAATTATGGGCTATAAATTAGATAACAACATGAAAACATCTCTTTGTACAGAAGCTCTTGCTATGGCTATTAAAAACAGAAAATATCCTAATGAAAAACTAATTCATCATTCCGATAGAGGTTTTCAATACTGTAATCCTAAATACACAGCATTTGCCGAAGAAAATGGAATGATAATGAGTATGACAGAACAATATGATCCTTACGAAAATGCAATCGCTGAGAGAATTAATAGAACTTTAAAATATGAATATGGACTTAGAAACTGTATTAAAAACACTGCTATTGCTCAAGAAATCACAAAACAAGCTGTAGATATATACAATAATTTGAGAAAGCATTTTAGCCTAGATTTAAGAAATCCTGCTGACGTACATTTAAATCCTAACATCAAATACAAATCATATCGAAAAAATAAAGTAAATTTACCTGAACTTAAAATTTAATCTAAAAGCTAGTTCAAATTATTTTTTTGCCTTCTAAACGGCTAAAAAAAATAGTTTGAACGGGTAAATTAATAAAAAAAAAGGTCAACCTATATCAGTATAATACAACCCCATAATTAATATTTTTGGATTGTACTTTATAATTTTACCCCAAGAAATAACAATACTATCCCCCGACGGATATGATAAAAGATCTATACCGCCTGCCCCCAATTAGATGAGAAATCCAACGACTACAATTAAATAAGACATAGATCCACATTACTAATAACGTACTGCAACTTACTTTTTTTCAACTCAATTTTAAGCGTTCAAAAATAAATCCGATTAAAATATTTTTGTAAACCCAATATCATAAATCATTCGGGTAACTGCTGGCATAAAAGAAAAAGCAATCATTTTTATATATTTTAAAAAACAAACTTAAATACTTATTTTAGAAATTCTTTCCTTTTTAAAAAAATGTTTTTAACCTTTGTAATTCTAAAATTTCTTAAAATTATGATTCATTATATTTCTGGAGGTGAAAGATCTGGTAAGAGTAGTTACGCTCAAAAAATGGCGGAAAACATTTCTAAAACACCTATTTATTTGGCAACATCTAGAATTTGGGATGAAGATTTTAGAGCAAGAGTAGACAAACATATTTCTGATAGAGATGATTGTTGGACGACCCTTGAAGAGGAAAAAAATATTAGTGCTGTTATTGCTGATAAATCAACTGTAGTGGTTGATTGCGTAACATTATGGTTAACAAATTTTTATGTTGATACAAAATACGACATACAAGAATCTTTAAAATTAGCCAAACAAGAAATAGAAAAACTAGTAGAAATTGATGCCAATATCATCATTATTTCTAATGAAATAGGCATGGGACTGCATGCTACCACAGAATCTGGAAGAAAATTTACAGAACTACAAGGTTGGGTAAATCAATTTATTGCAAAAAAAGCTAACAAGGCTACTTTTATGGTTTCTGGATTACCCCTAAAATTAAAATAATGACTTCAACAATTAAACCTCTTTGTAAAGAAATACAAATAGCGCTTCAAAAAAAAATAGATTTTAAAACAAAACCTTTAGGTTCTTTAGGGCTTTTAGAAACAATTGCAATTAAAATAGGAAGCATTCAAAACACACTAACACCAAAAATTATAGAACCAACAATTGTTGTGTTTGCAGGAGATCATGGTATTACAAAGACGAAAGGTGTAAGTCCATATCCACAAGAAGTAACACAACAAATGGTGTTTAATTTCTTAAACGGAGGAGCAGCAATTAATGTTTTTTGTAAACAAAATAACATCAATTTAAAAATTGTCGATGCTGGTGTAAATGCAGATTTTGATCAAAATAATGATTTAATTTCTCTAAAAATTGCTAAAGGGACAAAGGATTTTTCTTTAGGAAAAGCCATGACAACTGCACAATGTAATTTAGCTTTAGAAAAAGGAAAAGAAATTGTAAACACTTTGTTTCATAAAAATTGTAATACGATTGGTTTTGGAGAAATGGGAATTGGAAACACTTCTTCTGCGGCACTTTTAATGAGCTATTTTACATCAATTAATATAGAAAATTGTGTTGGAAAAGGAACAGGTTTAGATGATAAAGGTCTTCAACAAAAAAAGACAATTTTAAAAGAAGTTTACGAAAAACATATAAAAAACATAGACTCACCAACAGAAGCCCTCGCAACTTTTGGTGGTTTCGAAATTGTAATGATGGCTGGTGCTATTTTAGAAGCTGCTGCTTTAAAAATGACTATTTTAATAGATGGTTTTATTGTAACATCTGCATTATTAGCTGCAAATGCTATTGATAAAAACGTATTAGATTATTGTATTTTTACACATTCGTCTGGCGAACAAGGGCATCAAAAAATATTGGATTATTTAAACGTAAAACCTGTTTTAAATTTAGGTTTACGTTTAGGAGAAGGAACTGGCGCTGCAATTGCGCTACCAATTATAGAATCTGCAACATTATTTTTAAACGAAATGGCAACTTTTGAAAGTGCCAATATAAGCGAAGCTTAAGTATTTAAATCTATGAAAAAAGAAGTCCATTATTTTTTAACTGCCATATTATTCTTTACCAGAATTCCATGCCCAAAATGGGTAGGACATTCATCAGAAATGCTAAATAAAAGCAATCGTTACTTTTCTTTAGTAGGTATTTTAATAGGATTTATTGCTGCGTTTATATACTACTTGGCAACTTTTATTTTTACGGTAGAAATTGCAATTTTTTTAAGCATGATTTCTTCTATTTGGGCAACAGGTGCTTTTCATGAAGATGGCTTTGCAGATACTTGCGATGGTTTTGGTGGTGGCTGGACCAAAGAAAAGATTTTAACAATAATGAAAGATTCTAGATTAGGAACTTTTGGTGTTATAGGATTATTTTCAATTCTTATTTTAAAATTTTCAGCAACACAAGCATTAAGTCTTTCTACTATAAATATTCCATTACTTATTATTTCTGGTCATGCAATTAGTCGTTTTATAGCTACTATCCTACTCTACACGCATCCTTATGTTAGAGATATTGATAGTTCTAAAATAAAACCAACAACAACACAAATGAGTAAAAAATCTTTATCGATTTCTTTCTTTTTTGGCGTTTTACCACTTTTCTTTTTTCAAAATTACTGGGTATTTCTATGCCTTTTACCACTATTAATAACCTATTGGTATTTAGCAAGATTTTTTAAAAAGTGGATTGGTGGTCAAACAGGAGATTGTGCAGGTGCTTTACAACAAGTTGCCGAAGTTGTTTTTTATCTTTTTTTACTTGTTTTATGGAAATTTTATTAATTAGACATACCACACCAAAAATAGCCAAAGGAATTTGCTATGGGCAGTCTGATATTGACGTTACTGATACTTTTTTAAAAGAAATTAAACCTATTTTACAGGCAGTTGATGTAAAGGATACCGAGACTGTTTTCTATAGCAGTCCGCTTAAACGATGTAAAAAACTAGCCAAAAAACTATCAACTAATGTTCTTTTTGATGATCGCCTAAAAGAATTAAATTTTGGAGATTGGGAATTACAAAACTGGAAAGACATCAATAAAAAGGAATTAGATTATTGGATGAATAACTTTGTAAAAGTTTCTGCTACAAATGGCGAATCGTATTTAGATTTACATGCCAGAACTACTAATTTCTTATTAGAAATTGCGAAACAAGGACATAAAAAAGTTGTTATTATTACGCATGCAGGTGTTATTAGAAGTTTGTTTTCTTTTATCAATAAAACTCCTCTAGAAAAATCTTTTGATTTAAAATTACAATACGCACAAGTATTAAAAATAAAATATTAAAATGAAGTACTTTTTATCTCTCTTAATTATTAGTAGTTTCTTTATCTCTTGTCAAAAAAAAAGAGCATTTCAAACTAAAAATAAATCAGTAAAAAGCACTGTAAAATATGCAAAAGGATTTGATATCATTACAACTGGTAATCAGAAGAAGTTAATCATAAAAAAACCTTATCAAAATGCAAAAGAAACATTTATGTACATTCTTGGCAACAAAACCAATGTTGCTAAAAATGAATTAAAAGTTCCTATTAAAAATATTGTGGTAACAAGTACTACACACATATCAATGCTAGAACAAATCGGTGCCGAAAATTATCTAATTGGTTTTCCACAAACAAAGTTTATTTCATCAGAAAAAACAAGAAAACGTATTGAAGAAGGCAGTATTATAGAACTTGGAAGTGAACAAACAATGAATACAGAACGATTAATAGAATTAGCTCCTGATCTTGTAATTGGCTTTGGTTTAAATGGCAATAATAAAACCTATGAAACTATTGAAAGAAACGGAATCCCTGTTCTTTACAATGGAGATTGGTTAGAAGAAACTCCTTTAGGACGAGCAGAATGGATTAAATTTTTTGGCGTTTTATTTAACAAAGAAAAAGAAGCAGATAGCATATTTAATGTTATTGAAGCTAATTATTTAGACGTTAAAAAAACAGCCTTAAAAACAAAAAAAATCCCAACAATTATATCTGGTAACTTATTTAAAGATGTATGGTACATGCCGGCCGGAAAAAGTTTTATTGCAACTTACTTTAAAGATGCAAATACAAATTATTTATGGAAAGATACAGCTGGAAATGGTAGTTTACCTTTAAGCATAGAAAGTGTTTTAGAGAAAGGGCAAAACGCGGATTTTTGGGTGGGTTGTGGTCTATTCGAAAACAAAGAAGACATGCTAAGATCTAACCAATATTACAACTCTTTTACTTCTTTTAAAAAAAATAAGGTGTTTACATATGCAACAAAAAAAGGTGCTACAGGCGGACTTATTTACTTTGAAAAGTCGCCTACAAGACCAGATTTAATGTTAAAAGATATTATTAAAATTACAAATCCTGATTTGTTGCCAAATTACAATTTAACTTTTTTTGAAAAAATGTATTAAAATTAGTATTTCTAAAAACCAATCCTTTTAATGAAAAAATTACATCCAAAATCAAATATTGATGAACTCTGCTATCCTTTTATATATGAAGATTCTTCTCTTTGCGATTATGAAATAGAAACAGATCAACTAACTCGTTCTGTAGCTTGGGCTATTGACGAGCTTTCTACTTTAATCATAAATTATCCTAAAAGCGAAGAGCTAAAAAAATTAGAAAAGGAATTGAACTGGTTATTACCTCTTTGCTACCATCTTAATGGTTCTATTAGAGGAAAATTGGCGATTACAGAAAATGATCATAAACAATTACTAGTTCATTATAGAAATATGAAGCTACTAGTAGAAGATGCTATTTCTGGTTTTGTTTTACCCGGAGGAAAATCTCCTGTAGGAATTTTAAATCAATGTTCATCTCTTTCTAAAAAAGCGATTAGATTAATGGTCATTATACACAATAACGAGCAAAAAGAAGTTGCAGATATTTTACCAAAATTTGCAAATTTACTTTGTAACTATTTTTTTACGGCCACAATTCTAATCAATAAAGTTACTGGCTTTAAAGAAACACCTTTTGTTAGCAAAAGTTACTAATTTAAAATACTTTTTATTTGTATATTATTTGAATTGAACCGATTTAAATCAATTATCGTATAAAATTGGTATTCAAATTTTATACCTTTATAACTTACTTTTATTTAGAGAAAATGAGAATAGAAAATGAATTGAAATTAGGTTTTAAAGATGTTATGATTCGCCCAAAACGTTCTACTTTAAAATCGCGTTCGCAAGTAACTTTAGAAAGAGAATTTAAGTTTTTACACAGCACTATTACTTGGGCAGGAATACCAATAATGGCTGCAAATATGGACACTGTTGGTACTTTTGAAATGGCAAAAGCATTGGCTAAACACAAACTATTTACAGCAATTCATAAACATTATTCTATAGAAGAATGGAGAAATTTTGCATCAAGTTCATCAGAAAATATTTTAAAAAATATAGCTGTCAGTACTGGAACAGGAAAAGAAGATTCAGAAAAAGTAAAACAAATTTTAACTGAATTTCCACAAATAAACTTCATTTGCGTGGATGTTGCAAATGGATATTCTGAACATTTTGTGAAATTTGTGCAAAAAATGCGCAAAAATCATCCAAATAAAGTAATTATTGCTGGTAATGTTGTTACTGGTGAAATGGTTGAAGAATTATTGTTAGCTGGTGCAGATATTATTAAAGTAGGTATTGGTCCTGGTTCAGTTTGTACAACACGTGTTAAAACAGGCGTTGGTTATCCGCAACTTTCTGCAATTATAGAATGTGCTGATGCTGCTCATGGAATGGGTGGACAAATTATTTCTGATGGAGGTTGTAAAATTCCCGGAGATATTGCCAAAGCTTTTGGCGGAAGTGCAGATTTTGTAATGTTAGGCGGAATGTTAGCTGGACACGAAGAAAGTGGTGGAGATTTAATTGAAAAAAACGGAGAAAAATTTAAAGCTTTTTATGGAATGAGTTCTGAAACTGCCATGAACAAACATGTTGGTGGCGTTGCAAATTATAGAGCATCCGAAGGAAAAACTGTTGAAGTTTCTTATAGAGGTAATGTAGATAAAACTGTAATTGATATTTTAGGCGGATTAAGATCTACGTGTACATATGTTGGTGCTAGTAAATTAAAAGAATTAACGAAAAGAACTACTTTTATTAGAGTTCAAGAACAAGAAAATAAAATTTATAATTAATGAAAAATTTAAAAATAACACTTCTTTTTTTATTCCTGATAATTTCCTTTTCTTGTAAAAAAGAAGTTAAAAATGTTGCTAAAAAAACACCAATAGAAAGCACTATTAAATACGCAAAAGGTTTTGATATTGTAAATGAAAATGGTGTTAAAAAACTAATTATTAAAACTGCTTATCAAAATTCTGATGAAGTTTTTGAGTATATTATCAAAAATAATACAGATAAAAATGAGAGTACTAAAAATACCATCTTTACTCCTATTCAAAAAATTGTAGTTACTTCTACAACACATATTCCTATGGTTGAGTTGTTGAATGAAGAAACTTCAATAATTGGTTTTCCATATTCAAAATATGTTTCATCAGAAAAAACTAGACAATTAATTGATGACGGTAAAATTGCTGAAATTGGTAAAGAAAGTTCTTTAAACACAGAAATTCTATTGGATTTGCAACCCGAATTAATTGTTGGTTATAGTGTTTCATCTGCAGATAAATCTTTAACAACTTTAGAAAAAGCTGGTGTAAATGTTATTTATAATGGCGATTGGTTAGAAGAAACGCCATTAGGAAGAGCAGAATGGATAAAGTTTTTTGGTGTTTTATTTGATAAAGAAAAACAAGCTGACAGCATTTTTAAAGTAATTGAAAGTAATTATCAAATAGCTAAAAATATTGCTTTAAAATCAACTAAAAAGCCAACTATTTTATCTGGTGCAATTATGAGTAAAGACATTTGGAATTTACCTGGTGGTGAGAGTTTTGTTGCTCAGTTTTTAAAAGATGCAAATCTTACTTATTTATGGCAAGAATCCGAAGGTAGAGGTAGTTTGTCTTTAAGTTTTGAAAGCGTTTTTGATAAAGGTAAAAATGCTGAATTTTGGATTGCTCCTGGTTATTTTTCATCCAAAGAACAATTACTGAATAGCAATAAAGTTTATACTGAATTTGATGCTTTTAAGAATGATCTTATTTATACTCCATCAAACAAAAAAGGAAAAACGGGTGGTATTATTTATTATGAATTAGCACCAACAAGACCCGATTTAGTTTTAAAGGATATTATAAAAATTACAAATCCAGAATTGTTACCAAATTACGAATTAACATTTTTTGAGAGAATGCAATAAAAAAAGTCCTTCAAATTTCTATTGAAGGACTTTTTTTTTATTTAAGAGAAAACGAATTGGTTAATAGTTTTTTCTATGGCATTTTAAATTATTATTAATTCTATTCTGTTTTTTCTAAATTTAATTTTTCATAGATATTTATTGTATGAAATTTCACTGTATTTGAAGAAATTTTTATCTCATCAGCAATTTCTCTATTTAATTTACCTTCTATAATTTGATCATATATTACTCTTTCTCTAACACTTAAATTATTTAAAGTTTCTTCTATTGATGCTCTCTCAGCATCTATTAAATTAGGTTTTTTACTAACTTTATTAAAGTTTATAATTTCATTTTTAATGTAATAATTATGCCTTCTTAATTTCTTTTCTCTAGACATTATAGCAAATGATAATATTAAAATTTGTGCAAATCCACCTATTTTTAAATTTGCTGAACTACTTTCAAAAAAAGAAATTCCTAAATTTTTTAGAACAAAGAAATCAATACCACTAAATAATAAAATTACATATCCAAAAGTAAATAGTTTGGTGTGCAAATCTTTTTTAAAGAGTAAAACCCCCATAAACCAATACGTAAGTAATAGTATAAAAGTTAAAATATTTATGATTATAAATATTGCATTTTTACTATAAACTAAATATAAGTTTACAAATAGAATAATACTTACTATAATTATATGTGTATATTTTTTAATTTTCGGATAATAAATATCTAATAAAAGAAAACTATTTGCGAATTTTGAAGAAGAATAGGCTAAAAAAAGATAATTTAATAGAATTAAAAACTCAATTGCTTTATCGCCTAAATTAAAGAATTTGAATATGCCATCTGTTACTAAAAAACTAAAGGTTAAACTTACTAGTAAAAATGAGTAATATAAAAATGAATTGTCTTTAAAAAAATAGAAATAAACAATACAAAAAAGTACTACTAAAAAAGCAATTCCGTAATAAAAACCATCAATAAGTAGCTCTATTTTATCTTTATACAAAGTAGCTTCTTCTGTTTTTAATTCTATGGGAAAATAGGAATTAAACTTTGCATTTACCTTTACATATAGTGGAGATTGTCTTGAAAATTTATAAGATACAAATCTTTGATTTTTTAATTTTTTTACTTCTTGATAATTCTGATAAGCATGTGCATCTTTAATAATGACATTATTTATTCGAAAAATATAATCTAAATCAGATTGATTTGCCGGTATTTTAAACCAAAATGTAGCTTTAGAGTATTTTTCTAAAACTCTTTTTTCTAAAACCTGGAATTCTTCTTTTTCAATATTTTTATAGGTAAGTTTACTTTCTGAATCTTTAAAATAATACACTTCAGATTGTGAAAAAGTGGTACCAACAAAGAATAGAAATATTATTATTAGCTTAAATTTCATAGCGAGCTTTTTTAATATCTTGTTTTATAAAGATATACAAAAGAATTGTATAATCAAAAACAATAAAAAAATAAGATAATTGTAATTTAAAAGTGCAACAAATTTTAACTAAAATTATAAAAGAAACTTTATTAGTTTTGTATTTTTTGTGAAATGACTAAGTGAATTTAGAAAAAAAACAAACGATTTTGTTGGCTGCAATTATAAAAAATAATACGTTATTTATTTTAGCAAAATTGAATAAAATAACCTTCAGCTTAAATAATAAGCTGAAGGTTAAAAGTAGTAATTGGGGAAAATTATAATTGTATTTTATTACTTCAAATTTAATTAAAAACCTCTTAGAAGCTGTAAAATCAGGGGTAGTTTTTGGGTAGTTTTAAAAATAATACTACTTTTTAAAACTATTTTTAAGTATAAACACTTCTTGCCTACTTTTTACATTTAATTTTTCATAAATATTTTTTACATGAAATTTAACTGTATTTATAGATATATTTATTTCGCTTGAAATTTCCTTGTTTGATTTCTTTGCACATATTAAATCAAAAACCTCTCTTTCTCTAAAACTTAAAATATTTATGTTAATGTTTGTTTTATCATTTATTGAAGTTAAATTCTTTAACTGCAAAGAGTATTTAATAATTTCATTTCTAATATGAATATTTTCATCTTTTAGAATTTTCATTCGATACAATACAGCAATTGATAGAATAATCATTTCTAAGAAAGCACCAATTTTAATGGTAACAGCATTAATATCAATAAGTGATATTCCAAGGAATTTTAAGATAAAAAAATCAATGGCAGAAAATAAGATAATCACATAAGCTATTGCCAAAATTTTGGTGTACACATTTTTATTAAATAATAAAACAGCACAAAACCAATTAATAAAAAGAAGTAAAAATACTAATATGTTTAAAAAAAATAAAAAATAGTAATTTTTTGTGGTAACATAAAAAACTGCTAAAAAGAGAATAATAATTCCTATTCCATAACTATATCTTTTTAGTTTTGGGAAAAATATATCTAAAAACAAAAAATTATCGGAAAATTTACTAGAGAAATATGCTAATAAAACATAATTTAAACACATTAAAAAATCATTTAAACCTTCATTTATATTGTAATAATTTAACATTCCATCCATAGTAAAAATGCCAAAACAGATATTTGATAAAAACAAAGAATAATATAAAAAGGAATTATCTTTAAATAAGAAGTAATAAAATAAGTTATAAATAATTATCAAAATTGCAAATCCATAATAGAAACCATTTAGCAATAAATTGTTTTTTTCTCTTAAAGACATAATTTCTTCAGAACCGAATTCTACTGGAATATACGAATGAAGTTTTGGAATTACTTGAATATAAACATCATTATCTCTAGAAAATCGATAACTTAAATATCTGCGATTTGTAAGTTTTTCAATGCTCTTTGAATTCTGATAAACGTTTGCAGTATTAAAACGATCATAAGGAATTCTAAAAATATAATTTAAATTTGTGTTATAAGCAGGTATTTTAAACCAATAAGTAGCTTGTGAATGTTTCTCTAAAATTTGATTTTCTAATACTAAAAACTCCTGATCTTTAACATTTTCTAATGTAAGTGTGCTTTCTACATCTTTATAAAAATAAACATCCTTTTGAGAAAAAACAATAGCATGGAAAAATAAAATAAATGTTACTACTATATATTTCATTTATTAATTAAATCAAAATCCATTCTACCATACTTTAACACAAAAAAATACATAAATATTTTAAAATTATTGTTGCTGTTGCTGTTGTTGCTGTTGCAAATATTTAGTAGAAAAATTAAAAGCTGCAGTTGCATGAATTTTTGTAGTATCAAAAACAGGAACAAAAACATTTTCTTGCTGAATTAATAAAGGAATTTCTGTACATCCTAAAATGACACCTTCTGCCCCATTTTTAATTAATCTTTCAATTATTTTAATGTATTTTTCTTTGGATGTTTTGTTTATAATTCCTGATGCAAGTTCATCATAAATAATGTTATGAATTATGTTTCTTTCTTCTAGATTTGGAATAATTGCTTCTATACCAAATGATTTTAAAACATCTGTAAAAAATATTTTTTCCATGGTATATTTTGTTCCTAATAAAGCAACTTTCTTTAACCTTTTTTTAATAATTTCTTTGGATGTAGCATCAGCAATATGAATTACAGGAATTTTTACTGCATTTCTAACAGCATTAATACATAAATGCATGGTATTTGCACAAATTAGAATACAACTTGCACCAGCATTTTCTAAACTTTTGCCAGCATCAGCCATCATTTCATCAAGTAAATCCCATCTATTTTCTTTCTGAAGTTTTGCTATTTTTCCGAAATCGAAAGAATTGATAACGACTTCTGCTGAATGACTTTTACCTAAACTAGCTGCATTTAATTGATTTAAAATTCGATAATATAAAATGGTAGATTCTGGAGTAATTCCGCCAATTAAACCTATTTTTTTCATAGCTATTCTTTAAAAAATACACAAAATGTCTTAAAAATTTATTTTTTCATTTTTTTTGTACAAGCATTGAGAAATCAAACCCTTTGCAATCCACCAGCGATTAAAACAATTTCGTTTGATTTTCGTCATCAATTTTCTTTTGCTCGGCTTTCTTTCTTGCTATCGATTTTTGCAAAGCAATTTTCGCTTTTTCATCCGCAGAAAGTTCTTCTAAAACAGGTTTTTTAGTTTCCGGTATTTCAATTGGTAATTTATCTTCAAGAACTTCTTCATCAACGACTTCTACCTCCTCAATTTTTTCTTCTTCTGGTTCTTCAAATGGTAAAGGTTCTAGTAAATTAACTTGTTTTATTTTATCTGTTGTAAACTGATTACCAAGTGCTTTTATCCCTTTAACAGCAATAAATTCCTCTAAATTTACTTCTTCATTTTCTAAACTTCTTTTAGAAAATTGTACTTCTGCAATTGGTCTATAATCTGTTGCAATAATTTCTAAATGAGATTTTGGATGTTCCGAAATAAAAATTTCTTCTTTTTCTGTTGTTTCAATCAGAAAACGTTTTATGTAGTAACGTTCTTTTTCACCATCAAAATAAATTGCAGAAATTGGTTTGTTTGGTTTCCATTTTTCTAAAACAATCATATCATCTTCAAAGTGCATTGCTAAATCTGGTTTTACAGCTTTTGCTTTTCCACTTTGTGTAATAATTAATAATTTATCTTCTGCTTTAAATTCTCCTAACAACTCACCTCTCTCATCAACATTTAAACGTTGAACAGTATCATCAAACCAAATTTTTCTAGGCTTTAAAGTAGAAACTCCTTCAGATTTAAAATCGATACTTTTTATTGTATATTTTGTAATTCTATTTCCTCTTACAGCTCTTCCTTTTACACCTAAATCAGCAAAATCAATATCCCATTTTAATTTTTTAACACTACCAACAGCGCGTAAATTAACAGTTACAACTTCTGCTTCTCCATTAGGATTTGCTGTAAAATAATGCACAATAGAACCTTTGCTTCCATTTGTTAAATCGTATTCTTTATCTCTTGTAACAGACAAAACATTAAAACGTTTCATGTAAGATGCGCCTCTATTACCATCTCTATAAATAAAATTGTAAACTGTTCTTCTGTCTTTCTTTTTAAAGATAGCCACATAAATAATATCTTTACCTACAAAGGTTTTAGAATCTATTTTTGTTACCATCATAACCCCATCTTTTCTAAAGATAATTACATCATCAATATCAGAACAATCGGTTACAAATTCATCTCTTTTAAGTGATGTACCAATAAAACCTTCTTCTCTATTTACATAAAGTTTAGCATTATTCATAGCTACTTTTGATGCAACTATATCATCAAAAATTCTAATTTCAGTTTTACGTTCTTTACCTTTTCCATAAGATTCTTTTAAACGTTTAAAATAATCAATAGCAAAATCAATTAAATTTGCTAAATGATTTTTTACCACTGCTATTTTATCTTCTAAACTTTCTATAAATTGTTTAGCTTTATCAATATCAAACTTAGAAATTTTCTTTATTCTAATTTCTGTTAAACGTGTAATGTCATCAACAGTAACTGCCCGTTTTAAATGTTTTATATGTGGTTGTAATCCTTTATCAATAGCATCAATTACACCTTCCCAGGTTTCTTCTTCTTCTATATCTCTATAAATTCTATTTTCTATAAAAATACGTTCTAAAGAAGAAAAATGCCATTGTTCTTCTAACTCATTTAACTGTATTTCTAACTCTTGCTTTAACAAGTCAACCGTTAAATCAGTAGAATGTTTTAACATATCAGAAACACCTACAAAAACAGGTTTATTGTCTTCAATTGTACATGCTAAAGGAGAAATAGAAGTTTCGCAATTTGTAAAAGCATATAATGCATCTATAGATTTATCTGGCGATACATTTGGTGGTAAATGCACCAAGATTTCTACTTCTGCTGCAGTATTATCTTCAATTTTTTTAATCTTGATTTTCCCTTTATCATTAGCTTTTAAAATACTATCAATTAAAGAAGTAGTTGTTGTAGAAAACGGAATTTCACTAATAATTAAAGTCTTCTTATCTAATTGAGAAATTTTAGCACGCACACGTACTTTTCCACCTCTTTTTCCATCATTATAATGAGAAAAATCTGCAATTCCACCTGTTAAAAAATCTGGAACAATTTTAAAACTTCTCCCTTTTAAGTATTTAATAGAAGCATCAATTAATTCATTAAAATTATGTGGCAATATTTTTGTTGATAAACCTACAGCAATCCCTTCTGCTCCTTGCGCTAATAAAAGCGGGAATTTTACCGGTAAATCTATCGGTTCTTTTCTACGACCATCGTAAGACAATTTCCATTCTGTAGTCTTCGGATTAAAAACAACTTCAAGTGCAAATTTTGATAAACGCGCCTCAATATATCTTGATGCTGCAGCTCTATCTCCTGTTAAGATATTTCCCCAGTTCCCTTGCATATCAATCAGTAATTCTTTCTGACCAATTTGCACCATAGCATCGGCAATAGAAGCATCTCCATGTGGGTGATATTGCATTGTATGCCCAACAATATTGGCTACTTTGTTGTAACGACCATCATCTAAATCTTTCATAGAATGCATAATTCTACGTTGCACAGGTTTTAAACCATCTTCTAAAGAAGGTACAGCTCTCTCTAAAATTACATACGAAGCATAATCTAAAAACCATTCTTTGTACATACCTGTAACTTTGGTAATGGTTTCTTCTTGAGGAGAATCTAATTGTTCTCCTTCATTTGTTAATTCTTCTTCGTGTTCGTTCTCGTTTATTTCTTCACTCATGTAAAAAACGTTTATTCGTTTAAGAGTTTAATTGTTTATTATTTGGGCGTTTTAACAGGCTTTACGTTATATCTTTTTATGAAAAATAAAAAGGATGCCACTTCAATCCCTAACGCAAGCTTGTTAAACAACTTTTACCTTATTCTTAATCTTTTTTATAACCTATTTGTGTTCTTTCTTTTTTCTCTTCTTTTCGCTCAACTAATTCGTCCAAATAAGAAAACACCAATTCTATATTTTTATCGTGATTATTCATTTTCTTTTTAATTTGTTCGATTTCTAATCGTAAACTTAAATTATCACTTAATAAATCTCGCATTTTAGTAAATATTCTAATAATTTTGATATTTACAGCTATGGCTCTATCACTTTTCAAAACACTCGATAACATTGCTACTCCTTGTTCTGTAAAAACCATAGGTACATATCTGCTACCTCCCCAACTTGAGGTGCCAATTTGACTCCTCAAGTTTTCATTCTCTTTTTCTGTTAATTCAAACATAAAATCTTCAGGAAATCTTTCAATATTTCTACGAACTTGACGTTTTAATTGCTTTGTCTCTACCTGATACAATTCCGATAAATCTCTATCTAACATTACCTTTTGATTGCGAATCAAATAAATTTTGTTTGATATGATTTCATCAGGAATTATTAAATTTTCTTCTTCTTTCATTCACACTTTTTCATCTTGAGGTCGCAAATCTCAACCTCAAGTTTTTATCTTTTTCAAATTGGAACTAAGTTTCTAAACTTCTTCCTCAACATAATCCAACTCTACTTTTAAATTCTCGATGATAAATTTTTGTCTGTCTGGTGTATTTTTACCCATATAAAACTGCAACATTTGTTCTATAGACATTTCTTTATCTAACATTACAGGGTCTAAACGAATATCATTACCAATAAAATGGACAAATTCATTTGGCGAGATTTCACCTAAACCTTTAAATCGAGTTATTTCTGGTTTTCCTCTTAATTTTTCGATTGCTTCCCGTTTTTCTTCATCAGAATAACAATAAAAAGTTTGTTTTTTATTTCTTACTCTAAATAACGGCGTTTCTAAAATAAACAAATGGCCTTCTTTTATCAATTCTGGAAAAAATTGCAAGAAAAACGTAATTAATAACAAACGAATATGCATTCCATCAACATCGGCATCGGTTGCAATTACAATATTATTATAACGTAAATCTTCTAAACCATCTTCTATATTTAAAGCGGCTTGCAACAAATTAAATTCTTCATTTTCGTACACTATCTTTTTACTTAATCCGTAGGAATTTAAAGGTTTTCCTTTTAAACTAAAAACTGCTTGTGTATTTACATTTCTAGATTTTGTTATAGAACCAGAAGCGGAATCTCCCTCAGTAATAAAAAGTGTTGTGTCTAAGTAATTTTCGTGTTTTATATCTGCTAAATGAACTCTACAATCTCTTAATTTTTTATTGTGTAAACTTGCTTTTTTAGCTCTGTCTTTAGCTAATTTTCTAATTCCGGAAAGTTCTTTTCGTTCTCTTTCTGCTTGTACAATTTTCTTTAAAAGACTATCTGCAACATCTGCATTTCTGTGTAAATAATTATCTAACTTTGTTTTAAGAAAATCGTTAATAAAGGTTCTAACAGTTGGTAAATTACCACCCATTTCTGTCGACCCCAATTTTGTCTTTGTCTGACTTTCAAAAACAGGTTCCATAACTTTTATGGCAATTGCAGAAATAATAGATTTTCTAACATCTGAAGCTTCAAAAGATTTACCATAAAAATCGCGAACTGTTTTTACAATTGTTTCTCTAAAAGCAGCTTGATGCGTTCCTCCTTGCGTTGTGTGTTGCCCATTTACAAACGAATAATATTCTTCTGAATATTGTGTTTTACTATGCGTAATTGCAACTTCTATATCGTCTCCTTTTAAATGAATTATTGGATACAACATATCATCTACATTGTTATTATCTTCTAATAAATCTTTTAATCCGTGTTCAGAAAAATACTTTTCTCCATTAAAAATAATCGTTAAACCTGGATTTAAATACACATAATACTTTAACATTTTAGAAACATATTCGTTTCTAAATTTGTATTTTTTAAAAATACTTTCATCAGGAATAAAAGAAACTTTGGTTCCTTTTCTACGCGATGTTTCTTCTAAAAAGTCTTGATTAATTAAATTACCTTGACTAAATTCTGCTGATGCTGATTTACCTTCCCTTGTTGATTCTACTCTAAAAAAATCTGATAATGCATTAACAGCTTTTGTACCAACACCATTTAAACCTACAGATTTCTTAAATGCTTTAGAGTCGTATTTTCCTCCAGTATTCATTTTAGAAACAACATCAACCACTTTTCCTAAAGGAATTCCTCGTCCAAAATCTCTAACAGTTACTTTATTACCATGAATAGAAATTTCGATGGTTTTACCAGCGCCCATTACATATTCATCAATAGAATTATCTAAAACTTCTTTAACAAGAATGTAAATACCATCATCTGCAGAAGAGCCATCTCCTAATTTACCAATATACATTCCTGGACGCATTCTAATATGCTCTTTCCAGTCTAATGATCTAATATTATCTTCTGTATATTTTGTTTCTTTACTCATAAAAATCAGTACTGTGATTAGGTTTGAAGTGTTGCTAAAATAAGGTTTAACTCTGTAAAATAAAATAACTTTGTTAATAACTTATTAACAGAATTTCAACGAAAGCCTATATTTTATTTTGATGTAAAAATCACAATAAAAAACAATATGTTATATTTTTAAACATTTCATTATTTTCTAAACAAATTAATTACTTTTGAACCTCAGTAAATAAAATTAAATAATAGTGGAAAGAACACAACTTTTAGAGTTAGCACACAAATACGGAAGTCCTTTGTATGTTTACGATACAGACAAAATTGAATCTCAATATAACAGATTAACGGATGCTTTTAGTAGCGTAAAAAATTTAAAATTAAATTATGCTGTAAAGGCACTTTCAAACATCAATATTTTAAAATTCTTTAAAAATTTAGGCGCTGGTTTAGATACCGTTTCTATACAAGAAGTTCAATTATGTTTAACAACAGGCATTGATCCGAAGAAAATAATCTATACACCAAACGGCGTTTCTTTAACAGAAATTGAAGAAGTTGCAAAACTAGGTGTTCAAATTAATATTGATAACCTTTCTATTTTAGAAATTTTTGGACAAAAACATCCAGAAATTCCTGTTTGTGTGCGTATCAATCCGCATATTATGGCAGGTGGAAATTCTAAAATTTCTGTGGGTCATATCGATTCTAAATTCGGAATTTCGATTCATCAAGTTCCGCATATAAAACGTGTTGTAGAAAATACAGGTATGAATATTAACGGAATTCACATGCATACTGGTTCTGATATTTTAGATATTGATACTTTTATACGTGCTACAGAAATTTTGTTTGATGTTGCTAAACAATTTGAAAACATAGATTTTATCGATTTTGGAAGTGGTTTTAAAGTGCCTTATAAAGAAGGAGATATTTCTACGGATATTGAACAATTAGGTTTGCAATTATCAGAAAGATTTAATGATTTTTGCGTAGAATATGGTAAAGAAATTACATTAATGTTTGAGCCTGGAAAATTTTTAGTTTCTGAAGCTGGTTCATTTTTAGCCAAAGTAAATGTTGTAAAACAAACAACTTCAACAGTTTTTGCCCATGTAGATTCTGGTTTTAATCATTTGGTTAGACCAATGATGTACAATTCTTACCATCATATTACAAATATTTCTAATCCAGAAGGAAGAGATCGTTATTATTCTGTGGTAGGTTATATTTGTGAAACCGATACTTTTGCATCTAACAGAAGAATTGCAGAAATTTCTGAAGAAGATGTATTATGTTTTCACAATGCAGGAGCATATTGTTTTTCGATGGCTTCTAACTACAATTCTCGTTATTTACCTGCAGAAGTTATGGTTTATAATGGAAAAGATTACTTAATTAGAAAAAGACAAACGTTAAAAGACATTCTTAACAATCAAGAAGTTATTGATTTTTCTAAAGAAAATAAAACGTCTAAAGATCAAAAAATAGAAGCTTAATTTTAATTTATTATTAGAATTAAATCCACCTTAAAACAACAGTTTTTTTGGTGGATTTTTATTTATATTTACTTCAACAAATAAAACAAAAATAAAAATGAAAATATTAGGAATAGGAAGTAACTACGTTACTGATATAAAAGACATTGAAGAAAAAAAGAAAGGTAAAAAATTTATTTTTTCTAAGCCAGAAAGTAGTTTAGCTGTTAACTGCGATGTTGTTTACCCTAGTGCTATTACCAACCAATTAATTTACGAAGTAGAACTGGTTGTTAAAATTGGTAAAGAAGGGAAAAACATCAGCAAAGAAGAGGCAAATTCTTATATTTCTGAAATTGCAGTAGGAATCGATTACACTGCAACAGATATTTTAAAAGACGCTAGAGAAACTAAACATCCTTGGGATTTTGCAAAAGGTTTTGATGGCGCAGCTCCTATTTCTAGTTTCAAACCAGTTTCTGACTATAATTTAGGGGATATTGATTTCGAATTAAAAATTAATGGACAAGAAAAACAAAAAAGTAATACAGCTTACATGATTAATGATTTTGCTGATATTATTGTATTTATTTCTAAATATATGACGTTACAACCTGGAGATTTAATTTTTACAGGTACACCTGCTTTAGGTAAAGGAGAAATTTTTAAAGGAGATAAATTACAATGTTATGTAAATGGTGAATTATTGTTAGATTTTAAAATGATTTAATTTTATCAATTCAAAATTTAATCCATAAATTAATATGTATTTTTCATTATAAAAGGTTTCACAAAACTAGATTAGTTTTGTGAAACCTTTTATATTATAATGCAATTTACTGCTTAATTATTTTAACTATTTTTGATTTATTTATGGTAATAAAATAAACTCCTTTTGACAAACTAGAAAAATCTACTTCTGTTTTTGTAGTGTTTAAATTTTCTTTGTTATAGAATACTTGCCCTAGAATAGAACTAACTTTTAAAGATTGAATTGACGTTACACTTTCAATATTTAAAGTTGATTGAATTGGATTTGGATAAAAATGAACATTTAAATCAGAAACTATTGTTTCAGTTGATAAAACGGTATCATTATCAATTCCAAAAGTTGGAGTTTGAATTACAAAATCTCCTGTTCCGTTTGGACTTCTAGCATACGCCATATCTGTTGTTTGATCACCAAAAGTAATATTCTCTAAAACTGTACCATCAGCATAAGATAAAATAACACTCTCACCTCCTGCTGATAATTTAAAATCTGCGTGAAAATCTCCTTGTTCTTCATCTTTATCACACCAAACAATTAAATAACTATTAGGAGCTAATAAAGTTCCAGTAGGAAATTGATATATCAATTTATCATCTTCATCATCAGATAAATACAAATTATCTAAACTTAACGTTGAACTTGTAGTATTATATAACTCTACCCAATCTTCAAATTCTCCTTCTTCATCTGTTTCACCTGAATCATTAGAAGCTAAAATTTCATTTATTACTAAATCACCAACATTTAAAGTTGTGTAAGTAGCATTTATTGTGTAAAATTCATATGCTGCTTTTGCCGGAGAAAAAGCACCAATATTATCGTTTTCTGCATATACATAATATTGTGTATAATCGGTATCTACAGTTATAGTTGCTCCATAAACATTATCTCCCGAAACACCATCATTATGAGCACCATCATCATACATTAAAACTTTTGTAAATGGCAAAGTATTATCAGATCTATATCCAAGATAAACCGCATCAGTATTAGTATTTATGACTGTAGTTGTTAAAGTAATTTGATCTCCAATAGTTGGTGTATCTTTAGACGAAGCAATATTACTAATAGTTGGTTGGGTATTTGTAAAATCTGATTGAGCCAACAAATAAGTACTTCTGGCAGACATTAAATTGGTTAAACCAGGAGCAGTATTATTACCTACACTATAATCAGTATTAATGTTTCCAGAAAATTGTGCATTTGTATAAAATTTATTTGTATCCGCAGTTACCGAAGTTGTAATAATTGTCTGGTAATCATTAGCTAAAGTTAAATAATTAGAATTACTTATATTTTCTGTTAATATAGTTTTATAATGTGCTAAATACATTCTTTTATATTTTGGCACTTCCATTAATTTAGAAAACAAAGGAAAACTATCATCGTCAGTATGTAATAAATAATCTAATTCTGCTTTATCTGTAGTACTATTTAGAGTTCCACTACTTGAACCACCTGGTCCTCCGCCGGGTCCACCACCCGGTCCTCCTGGTCCTCCACCAGAACTAGATTCTCCTGTCATACTAAAAGTACCAAAAGACATATTCAAATCCCACATAACAGGTTTAAATTGGTTATTATCACTTTTATATAAATAATAATTTTGTTTAAATTCTCCTATATAACTATCTAGATTTACCAAAACATTATCTAAAGCTAACATCCAAATAGCCATATCTACATCAATTACATTCTCTATATTAGATATATCATTATTTAAAATATTAGTTAATTCAATTAAATCATTCCAATGTGCAACTGCAACAGTTAAATCTTCATCGTCATCAGATTTTATTTCATAACCATCTTCATAACTTGCAGAATTGGTTCCTAAATATTCTAAACTAGGCAAAACTGAAGAAGTTGGCCCTGCACCATCCGGAGGACTACAACTAAAAAATGCATTGTCTTTAGAGTAAAAATGCTTATTTACAAATTTCTTAGAAATCGACTCAGTATTTGTGTACAAACCAATTAAAGTACCGTTTACATATACATTTGCATAATTTGCTTCTGGGGCATCCATATATTGATTTACAATATTGTAAGCAATAGTTTCTCTTACAAAAGATGGATCTGAAAAACCATTAGATAACTTAATATCTGTATATCCTTGATAATCTTGATCTACATATGTATCTAATTCTATATGAAAAGGATTTTTTGCATAATTTCGATCGTAAGAACTATTTCCTTTATATTTTACACCTACACTATTAAAAACGGTTCCGTTTATTGTAACAGATGTGGCTTCTGTGTAATTATTATCTCCAGCTTTTTCTGCATCTAACAAGGCATCCCAGTTAGTTTCAGCAAAAACAATTTCTATCTTTTGAATTGTATTTATATCATACAAATCTTGAGATAAAGCTGTTGATGTTATTAAAAATAACATTAAAATATGCGTGATTTTTTTCATTTCTGATGAATTTTAAGTTGATTTATATTTTAGATGATTTTATAAAAAAAAACTTGCGTTTTTTTTAATAAAATCATCTATTGGCTCATAAAAATTCGAATGTAAAAAATTAATAAAATTATAACTATTGTAAAAAGAGGCTTGATAAAACTAAATTTTAGTTTTATCAAGCCTCTTTTTTAATTACTTATTTTTTATTCCTTAATTACTTTAATTACTTCTAAATTATTTATAGTTACCAAATAAATTCCTTTTGAATAACTTGATAAATCTACTGTTGTTTTTGTTGTATTTATGTTTTGATTATTAAAAATTACTTGCCCCAATATAGAACTAACCTTTAAAGATTCTATTTGATTTGTACTACTTTCAATATTTAAAATTGATTTTACAGGATTAGGGTAAAAATTAAAATTTAAACTATTTTCTTTATCATTTACAGAAAGGTTATTTCCGTTATTAGCATTATAAGTAGGTGATTGAATTTGAAAATTCCCAGTACCATTTGGCACTCTTGCATACCCCATATCTGTTTGCTGCAGCCCAAAAGTTACGTTTTCAATAATAGAATCCTCATCACCATAAGATAAAATTGCGCTTTCACCAGTCAAAGAAAATTTAATATCAGCATGTAAACCAGCTTGTGTGTCATCTTTATCACACCACACAATTAAATAACCACCTGCTTCTATTGTAATACCAGTAGGAAATTTCCAAGTTGTTAATACAGTAGAATCATCAGTAAGAAATAAATTATCTAAACTAAGAGTTTTAGAACTATTATTATACAGCTCTATCCAATCTTCATATTCTCCATCTTGATCCGTTACAGTAGTTTCATTACTTGCCATAATCTCATTAATTACAAGTTCACCTGCTATAATTTTATCAAACTCTTCCTCTTCATCATCCACTATAACACCACTGTTATTGTTAGATTCAAAAGTAGCAGATTGAATTACAAAATCTCCTGTTCCATTTGGTCTTCTTGCATAAGATTTATCATCTATCTGTTCACCAAATGAAACGCTTTCTATAATAGAATCTGCATCTCCATAAGATAAAATAGCATTTTCTCCATTTGAAGAAAATTTAATATCTGCATGTAAACCAGCTTGTGTGTCATCTTTATCACACCAAACAGTTAAATAACTACCAGGACTAATAGTTAATCCTGAAGGAAATCTCCAAGTTGTTAATGCTGAAAAATCATCAGAAAGATATAAATTGTCAAGACTTAGAGTTTTTGTACTGTTATTATAAAGTTCTAACCAATCATCATATTCACCATCTTGATCTGTAACAGTTAAAGTATTAGAAGCCATTATCTCATTAATAACTAAATCACCTTCTGCAATTTTATCATATTCTTCACCTTCTTGCCCACTATTATTATTTGATTCAAAAGTAGGAGATTGAATTACAAAATCTCCAGTTCCATTTGGGTTTCTTGCATAAGACATATCATCTTGTTGCACACCAAACGTTATGTTTTCAATGATAGAATTATCATCACCATAAGATAAAATTGCACTTTCTCCTCCTAAAGAAAATTTAATGTCTGCATGCAATCCACTTTGTTCATCATCTTTATCACACCAAACAATTAAATAATCACCTGCTTCTATAGTTAGTCCAGCAGGAAACTGCCAAGCTGTTAAATTTGTAGAATCGTCAGATAAATATAAATTATCTAAACTAAGAGTTTGATTACTATTATTATAAAGTTCTATCCAATCATCAAACTCCCCATCTTGATCTGAAGCTGTTTTTGTATTAGAAGCCATTATTTCATTAATAACCAATTCTCCAGCTTTTATTGTTGATATTGATGATTCAATTTTATAAGAATCTTGTGAGAATGCAGAAAACGTTATTAAAAATAGCATTAATAGTTGAGTAATTTTTTTCATTTTTATAAAATTTTTATTCAGTCTATAAATTTAGATGATTTTATTAAAAAATACTTGTAAAATATTTCTATTTTTATTTTTTTTTTCATCCTAAATAATTTCCTGTAAACTAAGACTAATTTTAAATAGCATAAATTCATGAAAATAAGACTTTCTAAAATTGAAGATATTCCTAAAATTATGCAAATTATTGAAGATGCTAAAACTTATTTAGCATCACAAAATATAGATCAATGGCAAAATGGATATCCAAATTCAGCACAAGTAGAAAGTGATATTTTAAAAGAAGAAAGTTATGTTGTTATTAATAATGAAAATAAAATAATAGCAACTTCGATGTTTACAACAAACCCAGAACCAACTTATAAAACTATAGATGGAAATTGGTTAATTGATGAAACCAAAACATACGGAGTTATTCATAGAATGGCAATAAAAAAAGAGTTCAGAAAATTTGGATTGGCAACATTTCTGTTTGATGAATTTCACCTACAATTACTAGAAAAGAATATCAAAAGTCTAAAAATTGATACACATGAAGACAATCTTGGAATGCAATCTTTAATTAAAAAATTAGGCTACAAATATTGTGGAATTATTTACACCAATTACAACGCAAAAAGATTGGCTTTTGAGAAAATAATTTCTTAAAAAATACTAGAAGTAACAGTATGTTTATACCCAAACTTAAAACTGTAAGACGCAACTTCACTTCAAGTGATTTTCTTACAGAAGAAGAAAATTGTTTCGAGAAGTTTTTCATATCAAAACACAAAATAAAACTATATTTACAACCTCATAAAAATCATTTATGAGGTTTCTTTATTCTGATAAAACTCAAACAATAAAATGCAGTTACTTTCTTATATAATTGAAAAAACACAACTTTCATCTAAATCTATAGAAAACACAATTTCTCTATTAAATAAAGAAGCTACCATTCCTTTTATTTCTAGATATAGAAAGGAAATGACAGGTAATTTAGACGAAATTCAAATTGGAGAAATTGTAAAATATAAAGAAATTTTTGAAGCTTTAGAAAAACGCAAAAAAGCTATTTTAAAAGCATTAGAAGAACAAGGTGTTTTAACTGATGAATTAACTCAAAAAGTAAAATCAACTAAAGATTTAATTGCTTTAGAAGATTTGTATTTACCATTTAAGAAAAAGCGCAAAACTAAAGCAGAAACTGCACGTTTACAAGGTTTAGAACCGTTGGCAAAAATGATAATGAGTCAACGAGTAAATAATTTAGAACATACCGCTTCTAAATTTACATCCAACGAAGTTGAAACTATACAAATTGCTTTAGAAGGTGCTCGTTTTATTATTGCAGAATGGATAAATGAACGCACAGATATCCGTACTAATATTAGACGTGAATTAGAACGTTTTGCTACTATTTCATCCAAAGTAATAAAGACTAAAATTGAGGATGAAAAAGCACAAAAATTTAAAGATTATTTTGAATGGAATGAAGCTTTAAAAAACATTCCTTCTCACAGATTATTAGCAATTTTAAGAGCAGAAAAGGAAGGTTTTATTCGTGTTAAAATAGAAATTGACTCAGAAAAAGCCATTCAGAAAATGGAAGACAGAATTATTAGAACTCAAAATGAGTGTACTTCTCAAATTCAAATTGCAACTAAAGATGCTTATAAAAGATTATTGTTTCCTTCTTTATCAAATGAAGCTTTATCACTTGCAAAAGAAAAAGCAGACGAAAATGCAATTACTGTTTTTTCTAAAAACCTAAAACAATTACTTTTAGTAAGTCCTTTAGGCGAAAAAAGAGTTTTAGCAATCGATCCTGGGTTTAGATCTGGTTGTAAAATTGTGTGTTTAAATGCACAAGGAGATTTAGAACACAATGAAACTATTTATCCGCATGCGCCGCAAAACAATTTAATTGAAGCTATTAAAAAAATTAGTTTTCTAGCCGATGCTCATAAAATTGACGCAATTGCAATTGGAAACGGAACAGCTTCCAGAGAAACAGAACAATTTGTTAAAAAAATTCAGTTTAAAAATCCTGTGGATATTTTTGTAGTAAGTGAAGCTGGTGCGTCTATTTATTCTGCTTCAAAAATTGCAAGAGACGAATTTCCTAATTTTGATGTTACTGTTCGTGGAGCAATTTCTATAGGACGAAGATTACAAGATCCTTTGGCAGAATTGGTTAAAATTGATGCAAAATCTATTGGTGTTGGGCAATATCAGCATGATGTAGATCAATCAAAATTAAAAAAATCTTTAGATACTGTTGTAGAAAGTTGTGTAAATACAATCGGAATTAACATTAACACTGCAAGTGAATCTTTATTGAGTTATGTATCTGGAATCGGTCCAAAGATTGCTCAAAACATTATTATTTATAGAAATGAAAGCGGTTCTTTTACTTCAAGAACTGCTATAAAAAAAGTACCAAGTTTAGGTGCAAAAGCTTTTGAACAAGCTGCTGGATTTTTACGAATTAAAAATGCAAAAAATCCTTTGGATGATTCTGCTGTGCATCCAGAAAATTATGCTTTGGTTGATAAAATTGCTAAAGACAACAAAAAAAATGTTTCTGATTTTATTGGGAACAAAGAATTATTAAATAAAATTCAGTTAAAAAATTATATTTCAAAAACGGTAGGTTTACCAACTTTAGAAGATATTATAAAGGAGTTAGAAAAACCAGGTTTAGACCCAAGAGCTAAAGCAAAAGTGTTTTCTTTTGATGCAACTATTAAAACTATAGACGACTTAAGAATTGGACAATTATTACCAGGAATTGTAAATAACATTACCAATTTTGGTTGTTTTGTAAATATCGGAATTAAAGAAAGTGGTTTAATTCACGTTTCTAATTTATCAGATACTTTTGTAAAAGATGTAAATGCAATTGTATCTTTACAACAACAAATTATTGCAAAAGTTATTGAAGTTGATGTGGTTAGAAAGCGAATTCAATTGGCTTTGGTGAAGTAAAACAAAAATTTTCATACCTTTATAAAAAAGACATAATAAGTATTCAAACGACAAAGATAGAGTTGCGTAGAATTACTTAAATATAAAGGGCTCTAAATGTGTTATTACCTAACAAATTACTTTTTATTGCAGAGTTTTAATAAATCAAAAAAAATAGAAATTATTACCATTTTTTATACATGACAAAATCTTTATAAGTTAAAAAAAGATTTATAAAACTTCTAAATAATTTTCTAGTAGATGTCTTTGAAAACTTAGATTCAATTAACTTGGGTGGAGTAAAACACTATGAATGAAAGAAGAAAAAAATAAAACAAATAGAAAACTAACCCCTTTAACTTTTAAAGAGAAAATATCTTTCTTTTTATTTCCGTTTGGTTATGGTTCAGATTTATTTCCAATAAAAGATATAAACGATTCTGAATTGGAAAGGTTTAAAAAATATGGATTCGATAAAAAAATTGAAGATGCTATAGTCGCAAAAAAATTAGGAATCATTTTTTACTTATTAATACCTTTAATTTTATTACTTTCGACCTCCTAATTCTATAAAATTTGAAAGTCTGTATTGCCGAGAAACCAAGTGTAGCAAGAGAAATTGCTAATATTCTAGGAGCCAACACAAAACGTGATGGTTTCTACGAAGGAAATGGCTATGCAGTAACCTACACTTTTGGACATTTATGCACGCTTTTAGAACCCAAAGACTACAAACCACATTGGAAAAGTTGGGATTTAAACAATTTACCAATGTTGCCAGAACGTTTTGACACCAAAGTTACTGGCGATTCTGGAATTAAAAAACAATTTAATATTGTAAAATCATTATTTGAAAAAGCAACTGTTGTTATAAATTGTGGGGATGCTGGTACAGAAGGAGAATTGATTCAACGTTGGGTAATTAACCAATGTAATTATAAAGGAGAGGTAAAACGACTTTGGATTTCTTCTCTTACAGAAGAAGCTATTAAAGAAGGTTTTAACAATTTAAAACCATCAGAAAAATACGATAATCTATATTATGCAGGTTATTCTAGAGCAATTGGAGATTGGCTTTTAGGTTTAAATGCAACTCGTTTATACACTGTTAAATTTGGCGGATTTAAACAAGTTTTATCCGTTGGTAGAGTGCAAACTCCTACTCTAGCAATGTTAGTAAATCGGTATTTAGAAATTCAGAATTTTAAACCAGAACCTTATTGGGAATTGCAAACTACCTATAGAAATACACTTTTTAATTATGAAGATGGTCGTTTTGTAAAAGAAGAAGATGGTAAAATTTTAGCAGATAAAGTTAAACAATCTAATTTTGAAATCGTTTCTGTAATCAAAAAGAAAGGAAAAGATTACGCACCAAAACTTTTTGATTTAACAGGATTACAAGTATATTGTAATAATAAATTTTCTTTTTCTGCTGATGAAACTTTAAAAATTGTACAAAAATTGTATGAAATGAAAGTAGTTACATATCCAAGAGTTGACACTACTTTTCTACCAAATGATGTGTATCCAAAAGTTGCAGGAATTTTATCTAAATTAACAAATTACAGCCAATTAACTCAACCACTTTTAGAAAAGAAAATTAAAAAGTCTAAACGTGTTTTTGATGATAAAAAGGTAACAGATCACCACGCGATAATTCCAACTGGTATCGAAGCTCATTTGCAATACAATCAGCAACAAGTTTACGATATTATAACAAGAAGATTTATTGCTGTTTTTTATCCAGATTCTGATGTTTCTAATACTTCTGTAATTGGTAAAGCAGACAAAGTTACTTTTAAAACTACTGGTAAAGAAATACTTACAAAAGGTTGGCGAGTTGCTTTTGAAACACAAGAAAGTAAGATTAAAAAAGAATTAAATGAAGCGCAAACTTTACCATCTTTTGTAAAAGGAGAAAAAGGACCACATGAACCTTCTTTTTTACAAAAGGAAACAAAACCTCCAAGAAATTTTACAGAAGCAAGTTTACTACGCGCCATGGAAACTGCAGGAAAGCAAGTAGATGATGATGAAATGCGCGAGTTAATGAAAGAAAACGGAATTGGAAGACCTTCTACAAGAGCAAGTATTATTGAAACTTTATTTAGACGAAAATATATAGAGAGAAAGAAAAAACTTGTTTTACCAACTCAAACTGGTATTGACTTAATTAATATTATTGATAACGAACTTTTAAAATCTGCTGAATTAACTGGTAGATGGGAAAAACGGTTAAAAGAAATTGAAAGAGGAGAATTCAATGCAGGAACTTTTATTAACAACATGAAAAAAATGGTTGATGAATTGGTATATGAAGTTCGTTCTAACACTTCTAGAAAACGTATTTCTTCGAATACAACTGTCAGTTCGAACGCAGTTGAGAACTCTTCAAAATCAAACCCCAAAGCAAAAACAAAAAAACAAGTTGCAGGTAAAACCTGCCCTAAATGTAAAAAAGGACATATTTTAAAAGGAACATCTGCTTTTGGTTGTTCTGAATATAAAAATAACTGTGATTTTAAAATTCCGTTTGAAATTTACGGAAAGAAAGTTTCTGAAAATCAAATTATAAGATTGCTTGATAAAGGTTGTACTACCAACCTAAAGGGTTTTGTTTTAGAGGATAAAAAAGTGGAAGGATTAATTCGTTTTGATAATGATTTTAATTTAAAATTAGAACCAAAAGAAAAAACTGTCACTTCGAGCCCAGTCGAGAAGTCTTCTGATAAAATTTCTTGCCCAAAATGTAAAAAAGGTACAGTTTTAAGAGGTAAAACAGCTTATGGTTGCTCTAATCACAAAATTGGATGCGATTTTAGATTTTCATTTGACGATATCAAAAAAATGGCTAATGGAAAACCATTGACTAAAGAATTGGTTCTAAAAATTATAAGTAATTAAAGTGCCTAATAATTGTAATAAAAAATGAGCATTTTAATAATTAAAAAATTATAAATTCTTTAAATTTACAACAAGTAAAACACAACTTAATCTGCATACATTTTATCAATAAGTGCTTTGTATTTTTCTAAAATTACTTTTCGCTTAAGTTTTAAAGTTGCAGTAATTTCACCCGCTTCTATACTAAATTCTTTGGATAATAATGTAAATTTCTTAATTTGTTCAAACTTAGAAAACTCTTTTTGTAATTCTTCAAAACGTTTTTCAAACATCTCTTTAATTTGAATATTACTAATTAAATCTTCTATATCTTTAAAACTGATTTTATGATCTTCTGCATATTTTTTAATGTTTTCAAAACTAGGTACAGCTAAAGCCGTTACATATTTTTGTTGATCGCCAATTACTGCAATTTGCTCAATAAAAGAATCACTTACAAACGCTGTTTCTAACTTTTGAGGTGCAATATATTTCCCTCCAGAAGTTTTCATTAAATCTTTAATTCTATCAGTAATAACCAAGTTACCTAATTTGTCAATTTTTCCTGCATCACCAGTTTTAAACCAACCATTTTCAAAAACTTCTGAAGTTGCTTCTGGTTTTTTATAATAACCTTTCATAACTCCAGGTCCTTTAACTAAAACTTCGTTATTATTACCAATTTTAATTTCTGACCCCGTAATTGTTTTTCCAGCAGAATTAAATTCAAAAAACTGATTACCAAACAAAGTAACAGTTGCTGTTGTTTCTGTTAAACCATAACCACATTTTACATTTAACGCAAACGAATGAAAAAATGAAACTAAATCTGGTCCTAAAGGCGCGCCACCACAAGGCATAAACTTTATATTTCCACCAAATACATCGCGTAATTTACTAAGTACCAATTTATCTGCTATTTTATATTTTAATTCTAAAATTAATGGCACCTTTTTATCAAGTCGATGAAACTTATTGTGATATTTATTTCCAATTCCTAAAGCCCAACTTGCTAATTTCATTTTTGTTGGTGAAGCTTCCTTTCTTTTTTCTTGAATTGCTGTAAATATTTTTTCAAAAATTCTTGGAACTGTACACATTAAAGTTGGTTTCACCTCTTTTAAAACATCAGCTATTTTCTTTGGATCTTGATTAAAATAAACTTGAATTCCTTGTTGTAAACAGAAAAACACCCAACTACGTTCGTAAATATGACTTAAAGGTAAAAAACTTAGAGAAACGTCGTTTTCATCAACATCTAACTCAGCTTCGTGAGCTTTTAATGACGATGCAAAGTTACTCTGATCTAACATAACTCCTTTAGGTTCTCCAGTTGTTCCTGATGTGTAAATGATACTTGCTAAATCATTTAAATCAGATTCAAAATAACGTTTTTTTAATTCGGTTTCGATGCTTTTTGGATATTCAGCATCTATAAAATCATCAAAATAAACTGCATTTTTATGATTTTTTATATCAACTGTTTTAGTTAAAACAACAATTAATTTTAAGTATTTATTTTCTTCTGAAATATTTTCTACTTTGTTAAATTCTTCTTGATCACCAACAAATAAAATACTAATCTCTGCATCATTTATAACATATTCTACTTCTTTTTTAGAATTAGTAGCATATATAGGAATCGTTACAGCTCTTACACCCATAATTCCTAAATCGGCAATAATCCACTCTGGCATATTCTGCGCAAAAACCCCAATATTGTCTTGTTCTCTTATTCCTAAATTAATTAAAGCTTTAGAAACTTGTTGAATTTGAAAGTAAAAAGAATTCCAAGAAATTCCTTTCCAACTTTGCGAAGTTTTTTCTTTATAAAAAATAGCTTCTTTTGTTGTAAATCGACTGGTATTATCTTTAATTACTTTAAGTAAATGCTTATAATTCATCTTTCGATTATTTTTAATAGACTAGTATTATACTAAACAAATTTACAAATATTTAAACGACTAAATCACAAATAACTCTTAATGATTATTACTAATTCGAAAGATATTTTACACATTTTTTGTTATATTTTTTATGATTTTAAGATGAAATAAATAATATTTACGCATTAATAATGTCAACTAAAATTATAAAATGTTGTTTTAAATTGATTCTAATTTAAAAAAAACTAACAAAAACATTGCTTTTACTGTTTATATTGCATTAAATTTATCAAAATTAAAAAAAATTGATTATTTAATGGATTTTACAAACCCACTAGTATACGGTGTTCCATGTTTTTTAGGTCTTATTTTACTTGAATTAACGTATAGCAAACATCATAAAAAAGAAAAAAACAAAGAAATTTATAAATGGAAAGATTTAGCTGCTAGCCTTACAATGGGCATTGGTTCTGCTATTTTAGCTCCTTTAACAAAAACAATTGCTGCAATAGTGTTGTTTAATTTTGTTTATGAAATTTTTAATCCTATTGTAGAAGGAATTCGTACAAATATTATGGGTTATGAATCTTTTGGTTACGCTTGGTATACTTGGATTATCTGTCAATTATTAGATGATTTTAGTTATTATTGGTTTCACAGACAAAACCATAATGTACGTTTTCTATGGGCTGCACATATTGTGCATCATTCTTCTGATAATTTTAATTTAGGAACTGCAGTAAGAAACGGATGGTTTACAATTTTTTACAAGCCCTTTTTTTATATGTGGATTCCAGCTATTGGTTTTCCTCCAGAAATGGTTGTTGTATGTTTAGGTATTGAAGCTTTGTGGCAATTTCAATTACACTCTGTTTATGTTCCAAAATTAGGAATTATAGAAAAAGTTTTTAACACACATACAATGCACCAAGTTCATCATGCTCAGAATTTAGAATATATGGATAAAAATCATGGTGGATTTTTAAATATATTTGATAAAATTTTTGGAACTTGGAAAGAACTTGATGAAAATATTGATATAAAATATGGAGTTACTCATCCACCAAATTCTTACAATCCAATAATTATTTTAACACATGAGTATAAAGATATCTGGAATGACATGAAAAAATCTAAAAACTGGTATCATAAATTTATGTATGCTTTTGCTGCTCCTGGTTGGAGTCATGACGGAAGTACACTTACCATAAAACAATTACGAAAAACACTTAAAAATAATGAATAAATAAGCTTTATAAATTGCTAGTTTTCTTTCTTTAATCAGTAAAATTAAGCTTACAAAAAATATTATTTAGAGTGTTCTAAACTAAATATTCTTAAAGTATATTTTAGATTAGAAGTAAACTTATGGTCTAAATAATCATCTATTTATAACTAAGTCTAATAAAACAATATTATTTTTTAATTTCATTATCCAAAAGGTTGCTTTTTCAATTATTAAAAAACTTGCTTATTATTGATTAATAAGTTCTATAAATCATCTTAAAATAAAAAGTTTAGAAACAACTACTTAATCATAGTTTTTAAATATAAATTTTCTACTTTTCCTCTAGCCCAGGGTGTAGTTCTTAAAAACTTTAAACTCGATTTATAAGTCGGGTTATTTTTAAAAGCGTTAATATTTGTAATATTTCCTAATTCTTCCCAACCATATTCTAGAAATAATTCTTCTAACATGGTTGCTAATTTTATTCCGTGAAGCGGATTATTTGGTTGTTCTTTACTCATTTTTAATCTAAATTTGGTAAAACAAAATCATCTAAAACAGATTTTTTAGCCATCATTTTTTCAATTTCTTCTGAAGTTCTTGGAGCTTCTTCAGATAAATTAACAGGTCCGTTTTTGGTAATTAAAATATCATCTTCAATTCTAATTCCTATGCCCCAATATTTTTTATCACAATTACTTCCATCCGGAATATAAATTCCAGGTTCCATAGTTACAACCATATTTTCTTCAAAGTTACCATAATTTCCTGGATCATGTACATCTAAACCTATATGATGTGACGTTCCGTGAGGTAAATAAGGATGTTTTTCATCCGCAGATTTTATTATTCCAAGTTTAAATAAACCTTCATTAATTACTTTTATTGCAGCTAGGTTTGGTGCTTGCATATTTGTACCAATTTTATACAAAGTAATGCCAGCTTCTTGTGCTTCATACACTAAATCATAAATTTCTTTTTGTGCGGTAGTAAATTTTCCACTTGCAGGAATTGTTCTAGTAACATCGGCTGTATAACCTCTATATTCTGCACCTAAATCCATCAAAACCAAATCATTACCAATTTTTGTTTTATTATTTTCTATATAATGTAAAATACAACCATTATTACCAGCACCAACAATAGACGGGTAACCTTCGTATTCTGCACCATATTTTTTGTACACAAATTCATGAATTCCTTGCAACTCAGTTTCAGACATATGAGGCTTCATTGCTTTCATAACTTCTATTTGACCAATAGCAGAAATACGAACAGCTTTCGTTAAAAGTTTTAATTCTTCTGCAGTTTTTACTTCTCGCATTGTTGCCAAATTTGATGTTAAAAAAGTGATATCAATATTGGTTTTTGGTTTTAAAGCTAAAGTAATTTTTTGCTTAATATCTTTCTTTAAAACATCAGTATTAGCAGTTTTATATTCTTTAATTAGCTTATCATCTTTAATTTCTTCAAAACGACCTTCTACTTGATTTATAATCTGAATTACATTTGCGCTACTTTCAATTGGAGTGTTTGCAATATTATTATATACATATTCTTTTACTCTTGATAAATAAATATTAGGATCATAACCTGCCTTTATTTTAAAATCTTTTACTAAATTAAAAATATCTGCAGAACCACTTAAATCTCTATAATCATCATTAAACTTTTCTATAAAAACTTTATCAAATTTTTTAAAATCAATATTTAATTTCACAAAATCTTCTGCATTCATAGCAGTTTTAAAACCTAATTCTCTAATTGCTCCTTCTACTCCTAACCTTTTACCGTTCCATTGTTCTGCTCTTTTATCTCGTTTTTGAACATATAAAATTTCATTAAATAAATTTCCATTTTTATCAGTTTGATTATCAGAAAACATAACTAAAACAGCATTTGGTTCTCTATAACCTGTTAAATAATAAAAATTTGGATCTTGATGAAAAACATAATCAACATCATTTGCTCTATTTCTAACAGGATTAGCAAATACAACGATTATAGAATTTGTTGGCATTTTAGCACGTAATATTTCTCGTCTATTTTTATGAAAATCTTTAGTTAAATAATCTGTTGGTGTTTGTGAGAAACCATTTAGAACAAATGTTAAACAAGTAATTAATAAAATTTTTAGGTATTTCATTCTATAGATTTTTGGCTAGTTTTTTCAAATTTAGTATTATTTCTTTTTGAAATAAAAATATTAACAAATAATTAGTGATTGATTATTGCTGATTTTTCAATATTTTAGCTAAAATTTAAAGAATTCGATAAATGAAAAATATAGCTTTACATTCAATTCACGAAAAATTAGGAGCAAAAATGGTGTCTTTTGCAGGTTTTAACATGCCTGTTCAATATGAAGGCGTAACTGCAGAACATCTTACTGTTAGAGATGCTGTTGGTGTTTTTGATGTGAGTCATATGGGAGAGTTTTTGGTAAGTGGAGAAAATGCCTTGGCATTAATTCAAAAAGTAACTTCTAATGATGCTTCTAAATTAGCAATTGGAGATGCGCAATACAGCTGTTTCCCTAATGAAAACAACGGAATTGTAGATGATTTAATTTGTTATAAGATTAAAGAAAATCAATATTTATTAGTTGTAAATGCAAGTAATATTGAAAAAGATTGGAATTGGATTTCTAAATATAACGAAGAATTTAAAGCCGATTTAAAAGATTTATCAGAAGATTATTCTTTATTAGCTATTCAAGGTCCCAAAGCTGTAGAAGCAATGCAGTCTTTGACTTCTTTAGATTTAGCAGAGATTCCTTTTTACAAATTTAAAGTAGGTGATTTTGCTGGTATAGAAAATGTAATTATTTCTGCTACAGGTTATACAGGTTCTGGCGGATTTGAAATTTATTGTAAAAATTCTGAAGTTGTACAAATCTGGAATAAAGTTTTTGAAGCTGGTGCTTCTTTTGGCATTAAACCAATTGGTTTAGCTGCAAGAGATACATTGCGTTTAGAAATGGGTTATTGTTTATATGGCAATGATATTGATGATACAACTTCTCCAATTGAAGCTGGTTTAGGTTGGATTACAAAATTTACCAAAGATTTTGTAAATGCTGATGCTTTAGCAAAACAAAAAGAACACAAACCAGAAAGAAAATTAGTTGCTTTTGAGTTGGACGAAAGAGGTATTCCAAGACATGGTTATGATATTGTTGATGGAAATGGAAATATTATCGGAAACGTAACTTCTGGCACAATGAGTCCGAGTTTACAAAAAGGAATAGGATTGGGTTATGTACCAACTCTATTTTCTAAATTAGGAAGCAAAATTTATATTCAAGTTCGTAAAAAAGCGATTCCTGCAAGTATTGTAAAATTACCTTTTTATAAAGGATAAATTATATAGTTATTAGCCTCATTAATTTGAGGCTTTTTTGTTTTTTATTGATGGAAAAAATCAAATCTATCTATAATAAAAATTAGAAACAAATTAATTTTCTACTCTAATTATACTTTTTTCAAAAAGCAAACCACCTCTAAACATACTTTTTAAAGTTGGATGTATTTCTTTACCTAAAGCTGTTAAACTATAATCAACTCTTGGTGGCACTTCTGCAAATACAGTTCTTGTAATTAAACCATCTTCTGTTAACTCTTTAAGTTGTTTGGTCATCATTCGCTCACTAATATCTGGCAATAACTTTACTAATTCGCCATATCTTTTATCTCCTTGAAAAAGGTGTAAAATAATTGTGCATTTCCTCTTTCCTTTAATGGTATTTATAAAAGTATCTATGGGGCAATAACTTTTTTTCATTTTTTTTTGCTTTAACACTAACGTAACAAACAAATTAGCACAAAATGTTCGTATGTGCATCAATTGTAAGTTATTGTTTATCAGAATAATTTAACCGAAATTTGCTATAAAAATAAGTAAAACATATAAAATATCAACTAAAAATATGAAATCAACATATAAAGCATTTAGAATAGAAGAACATGAAGGAAACTTTACTTCTTCAATTAAACAAGTACCATTTACACCTTTAGTTAAAGGCGAATTATTAATTAAAGTTCACTATAGTTCTTTAAACTATAAAGATGCTTTGTCTGCTTCTGGAAATAAGGGTGTTACAAGAAATTTTCCTCATACACCAGGAATTGATGCCGTTGGAATTATTGTTTCTTCTGAATCTAATAAATTTAAGATTGATGAAAACGTAATTGTAACCAGTTATGATTTAGGAATGAATACTGATGGTGGATTCGCTCAATTTGTAAAAGTCCCTGAAGATTGGGTTGTTAAACTTCCACAAAATCTATCAATGAAAGAAGCGATGATTATTGGAACAGCTGGTTTAACTGCCGGAATTTCTGTTTTAAGATTAAGCGAACTTGTAAAACCAGAAGATGGAAGCATCATTGTTTCTGGAGCTTCTGGAGGTGTAGGATCTTTAAGCATTTCTATTTTAAACAAATTAGGTTATAAAACAGTTGCTATAACGGGTAAAGAAACTGAAATTGATTTCTTAAAAAGTCTTGGAGCTGATGAAATTATAATGCGTAAAGATTTTGAAGAAATGGATAAAAAGCCATTGTTAAAGCCAATATATGCTGGAGCTATTGATACAGTTGGCGGCGTTATTTTAGAAAATATTATTAAATCTGTAAAACCAATGGGAACAATTACTTGTTGTGGTAATGTAGCTTCACCAAAACTAGATTTAACTGTTTTTCCTTTTATTTTAAGAGGAATAACTTTAATAGGTATAGATTCTCAAAATTACCCAATGATCTACAGAGAAAAAGTTTGGGATAAATTATCTACGGATTATAAAACAGCAAAATTAACCGAAACTTGCACAGAAATAAATCTAGATGAATTGAAAGAAAAAATCAATTTAATGTTAGCTGGTAAACTAAAAGGTAGAACTGTTATTAAAATGGATATCTAAAAATATTTCTTTTAATAAAACACTAAAAAAGTTGCGTTTTTAAAATGCAACTTTTTGTTTTTATCTCAAGTTTTTTTTAAATTTTGCTTACCAATAGTTTTAGCCATGATTAATTTAGCAAACCTACCTTCTTAAACACATTCTTTTACTTGTTTCCAAAAAAGGGTGAAAACTTCTTGATATGGCATAAAATTAATCTAAATAATGGTTAATATTTCTAAATTAAAAAATACTATTATTAATTTACTTATCTAAAAAACGAATTGTAAACAACTCCTAAAATCAATTAGAATTCATCAAAAAAGAGTTTTAATTTAACCTCAAATTACATCAGGTTAATTTTAAGACGAAATAAAATAATATATTTACAATTCCATAAAACAGTGCACTTTTAATTCATTACAAATTCATCAAAAAACCTAAAGAATGCAAACAACAAAACTTAGTAATGAAAGTATTTTACCTCTTACCTGTTCTAGATCTGGATCTTGTTGTTTTGGCAAAGCAGTAATGTTAAATCCTTGGGAATTATTATGTTTTAGTAAAGAAAAGAAAATTACACCAAGAGAATTTCGTGATTTGTATTGCGAATTTGGTGGAATTCAATTACTTTTTGATGGTAAACCCGATAAAAAAGGACAAAAAGCATGCAGCCAATATATTGATAATTTTGGTTGCAGTGTGCACGAAGGTCGCCCATTAGCGTGTCGTTTATATCCTTTAGGACGTAAAATTCAATTTGATAAAGCCCATTATATTTACGAAGGTGAAACTTTTCCATGTTTAACAGATTGCGCAGAAGTTTTAGATTTACCAAAACTTAGTGTTGGTAAATATTTACAAGGTCAGGAAGCAGAACCTTTTGAAAAGGCACAAGATGAATATTTAATAATCATGCAAAATATTGCTGATATCGCTTTTGAATTATTGTTAGATACTGGCTTATCTGCTTCTGGAGATACCAAAACACTTCCTTTATGGAGAGAGATTGGCAACGAACTTCCAGAAATTTTAGCAGAAAGAATTGGTAAAGAATGGATCGACTTATTAATGATTCCAGAAATTACTAATGAAATTGAAAATCCAATTACTTTTGCACATAAACACAACGATTTATTACTTTTAAAAGCGCAAGAAAAATTTGGAAGTATACAAACACTTCAAGAAGTTCATGATGCTTCTGTTTTAATAATGGCTGTAGCTTTGCATTTGGCTAGAGGTTTAGGCGCAAATCCAAAAGAAATTGCTGAACATTTTATAGAAATTGCAAAAAGCCATGGCGCTCAAGAATAGTGTTCTATTAAATTGATAAATACAAAAATGCAGACTTAAATTTTTCACTTAGAAAAAAATGAGTCTGCATTTAATACTAAAAAATAAATATAGTTTTAATTTAATATTTGAGGATTGGTAAGAATTAATTCTATTTTTTTAATAATTACAGTAATTTCACTCATTTGTGCTTCAATATTTCTAAAATAAAGGCTAATATCTCTATTTACCCAACTTTCTGATATAACTCTTGCTCCCAAACTAATTCGTAATACAGCACTTTGTGTATCATTATCAAACATTACATTTACAGCTTGCCCAATATGACATTTTTGAGCTGCAAGTCTAATAATTTCTAAAGACGAACCTTCAAACTGATTCGAAATGTCTGTATTTAATAAAACATATAATTTTTTTACACAATCTACAGAAAGAACTTCTTTATCATTTAAAATGAAAAAAGGAAAAATAGTACGAATATTTCTAATACCAAATTCTTTTGCTTCATATAGATTTTCATTGATTTCGTCTCCAGAAAGTGGTGCTAAAAAAGAAGCTTCATTAATAGAATCGTTTACAAAATTACAAAACATTTCAATTCCCATATTTCTATATAAAATTGGCGTTTTATAATATCTTTCCATTTCTACAATAGCGGCTTTCCAACGCATATTAGAACCATAATTAAATCCGTCGGATAAATCTTTAGAACAAAACCAAGATACTGGCCAATCTGAATGATTGTAATATTTATTTAATCCTTCTGGTAAAATATTTTTTACAGATTTAACTAATTTACTCACACTTTCAGGAAAAATTAATGCACCCGAATAAGGAGGACCTGTAAAGTATTTACTACCTGTAATACTTACAATATATCCTTTTTGTAAATAGTTTTGAATATCTAAAGGATCTAATCGAAGTTGTGCTGCATCAACAATAACTTGTAGCGACAAATCTTCTAGCGTATTCAAATTTTCAAGCATATTTTCACTTGGAGATTGATATCCTAATTTAGAATGATCCATAACATGTAGTACAATATGCCTGCCTAATTCATTCATTTTAGAAATTGCATTGTAAACTTCTGTATCTAATTGAGGCGTGGATTTTAATTGCCCGTTTTCATCTCTAAACGGAATTTTAATCAAATCGATATCTCTAAATCCTTCAATTTTTTCTCCTTTTTTAGCAGGATAATTTAGTGCTGTATTGTTTTCAAAATGACAACCTTTTAAAGCGGCTGGAACACCACTACCTGTTTCATCAGAAGCAACTAAAACATGTGTAATATCTTTATCTGTAACAATTTGAGTTATCGCGGCTACTTGAAGCGAAGAATCTGTACCTGAAGGAGAAAAAATTATTTCACAACCATTATTTAATTTAAATATACTTTTTATACTATTTTTTAAAGATTCAGAAAAGTCAATTGCTGTATTTTTAAATCCATTTTTTAAGCTTTCTTTAATTAAAATGCTTCTGGTTTTGTCTGATTTATCAAAAGCAAAATTAGAAACACTTGTTGCTGTTGATGATGCAAAAGTAAATGCTTCTGGTCTAGGAAAAGGTCTACAGCCATATTTATTTAACAAATCGATTTCATCAATATTTAACCTTAAATCTCCACCAGACATTAATAAATATTCAGTTGGTTTTGCCAGATTATCAATAATAGGCTTCCAGGATTTTTTAAACACTTCATTAACAGAATTTATACCGTGTATTGCTTCTAAACCTTCATGCTTTAATAAAGAATCGGCATTTAAGCCTTCTTCATTTTTAATTAAATCAATTAAAAAATAATCAAGGTTTTCTAACTTTTCTTTATCATTTTTAGTTAATAATTTATAAAAAATTCTAGTTACTTCTAATGCTGCAATATTACATAATGCTGTAGCGTGTTTTTCGCCATTTAAAGCTTTATACCAAAGCTGCCATTCTATACCATAACGTAAATAAACCAATGCTAAAACAGGATTTTTTAAATATAACGTACCAATTAAAATTGATTTATTAGGTTCAATTTTAAATAGATCTGGTGTACTACTAGAAGTAATAATATTTATGTTATTTACTTTTGGTACGGTGTTAAATCTTTTTAAAACGTGAACCAGATAGTTCACATTTTCTTTTTCAAATAAGCTTGTTCTTTTGTATTGATCTTCAATAGAAATATTATTCTTCATAAGTGCTTTACGTTAAAAATGTTCAAAAAAAGAACATTTTGCTAAAATAAGAATGTTTTACAACACTATTAAATTCTTTAAAAATTTATAGCTTTTTTTACTATAAAACTTAAAATAGTATGTAAAAATTTTCAAATTGTATTTTTTTAATTATTTATTAGGATTATTTTATTTAAAAATTTAAAATCATGCCTGTTTTTACTTGTTCAATATGAAATACTTCATTAAAAGCAACCAGAGCAGGAAACTGAGTGCAATGCGATGGATATATTTTTTTTATATTTTTTTCTTTTAAATATTTGATAGTTTCTTGTGTCTGTAAATTGTTCTGTTTTAAATGAAAACCGCCAATAACAGCTTTTACATTTTTAATTTTTGTTACTTTACAAGCATACTCAATAATATTACAAACACCCGCGTGAGAGCATCCGGTAATTACTATAATTTCATTATTTTGAATAACAACAATTGCAGAATCGTCTTTTACTATATCGGGTTGTCCTAATTTATCAGAAAAAGTAGTTTCTTTTGCTTCAAAGTCATTTACTTTAGGTATTTCTCCCAAAAAAATAATATTGTCTGATAAATAATAAGGTCTTTTAGATAGAATTAATGTAAACTTTTTCTCTATTTCCTTTTTACTTAATTTAAGTCCAATATTTACATCCTCTTTTTGTCTATATCGTTTCATAAAAACATTAGGATGCGTTATTAGTGTTTTATTGCTGATGTATTCTAATCCATTTCCATGATCCCAATGTCCGTGACTTAAAACCACCGTTTCCACTTCTTGTTGAATATCAATACCTAATTTTTGTGCATTTATAAGAAAAACATCCGTAGCACCTGTATCAAACAAAAATTTTTCTTTTTCATTTTCAATTAAATAAGACAATCCATGTTCTGCAAGAAATCCAGATCCTGCACAATTTTCTGTTAAAACAGTTAGTTTCATACAACATTAGTTTTAAACTTAGTTATCAATATTTTTTCAATAAAAGTTGGAATATTCTTTGGCAAACGAGAATCAATATCAACAAAAACAACTGTTGATTTTGATTTATTTAAAAGTATGTTTTGTTCATTTCTAATTTCAAATTCGAAACTGAAACGAACTTTTGGCATTTCTTTGATAGTTGTTTTTATGGTGATTAATTCGTCAAAATGAGCTGGTTTTTTATATTTAATATCAAAAGAAATTACTGGTAACATAATATTATGCTCTTCTAATATTACTTCATCTAAACCCAATTTTCTTAGTAATTCATTACGAGATTGATGACAATATGTAACATAATTTGCATGATACACATAGCCCATTTTATCTACTTCACCATAACGAGGTCTTAATTGAAAAACATCAGTTATCATAACAATTATTTACTTGTTTTTCTTTACTAAGTTGATGTCCCATCTGCTTTTCTTTAGTATCTAAATAATTTTTATTAAATGAATTTGATGGAATTATTAATGGAGTACGATCAATAACTTGAATTCCGTTTTCTTCTAAACCAATAATTTTTTCTGGATTATTTGTTAACAAATTCACTTTTTGAATGCTTAGCTTAGAGAGAATTTCGGTTCCTATTTGATAATCTCTTTCATCCGCAGCAAAACCCAAATGCACATTTGCTTCAATAGTATTCATGCCTAATTCTTGTAATTTATAAGCTTTCATTTTATTCATAAGCCCAATGCCTCTACCCTCTTGTTGTAAATACACGATAATTCCGCTGCCATTTTTCTCAATTAAATTCATAGCTTCAATTAACTGATCTCCGCAATCGCACCTTAAAGAACCAAACAAATCGCCAGTTGCACAAGCGGAATGAATACGAGTTAAAACAGTTTCATTTGCTTTAAAATATCCTTTAATAAGTGCCATATGCTCTAAACCACTTTCTTTTTCTTGAAATGGAATTAATTCAAAATGACCATATTTAGTAGGAAGTTGTACTCTTTCTCCTTGTAAAATACTTATATTTTTATCAGACATTTTTTTATGATTTTATAACGAAAAACTGATACATTATTGTTATAGAAATTAATGATTACATGCGTGAGCATGACCTTTTGTGTGATTGTGATGATGTTTTACACAACTAATACCATTATCGGTAATTTTGCCTTCTACAAATTCTAAAATAACATCTGCAGAATTACCTTTGCAACCTCTTATTACGCCAATGCCTGCATTATTTAATTTATGCATTGCACTATCGCCAATATTACCAGATAGCATAAATGTAACACCTTCATTGGTAAGCGTGTTTATAATGTTTGATTTACAGCCACATTTGCCATCAGATTCTAATAATTGTAAATCTATAATTTCATTTTTATCAGAAAACGAATAAATTTCATAGAATTTACAACGTCCAAAATGGTTTTCTATTTTATTGTCTTTTGTAATTGGAATTGCTATTTTTTTCATTATTTTAAAAAATTAGATGTTGTTATCTTTGTTTTATTATTATTATTTCTTCTTCCTTTTTTAAATGGTCTATTTATAGGATCTTCATTATTATCCGTTTTAGTTTTACGGCATTTTCCTAATTGCATTCCAGTTTTTGGACCTAATCCTTCAGGACCTTTATGATCAAAATTTGGCATTTTTATTCATTTAAATTTTCTAATTCGTTTTTTTCATCCGAAGGACAGTCACCACAAATAGCGTCATCTTTAACACCATCAACTAATTTAAAACATGTTTTACATTTGTACCAATCTTTTTCAAATTCGAAATCTCCACCTTTAATAAGTATCGATTTACCTTCTACAAATGCTTTACCAATTTTTTTTAAGGCGCTGTTATATATTCTAGTTAATGTTGGCCTTGAAACCTCCATCTTTTCAGCGGCAGCATCTTGAGATAGTTTATCATAAATAACTAACTTAACCGTTTCATATTCTTCAAATTGCATTACAATATGTTCTGTATCACAAAACCTAATTCCAAATGGTTTAAAACCTAACATTTTAGGAGGATGATCTACTTTTCTTTTCTTTTTTGGACGTGGCATTTATCAAAAATTAATACGATTATTTTAGTTCTATAAAATATAATCACAAACAAAGGTAATGAACTTACGTTCATAATCTAAAGATTTTTATTATAGTTTTTCATAAAATAAAGAAATAAGGAAGTAAACAAAAAAAATAAGCACTACAACATTGATTTAAAGTAAAATAACAAAATTGTATAAAACTGTAGATTATATCTTTTATTATGCTATAAATTTAGAATTATAGTGATAAAATTTATTTTTTATTTAATTTTTAAAAAAAACTTATATAAAAATGTAAGGTTTTATATTTTAGAACGATTATACTATCTATCAATCAAAATAAACCATGAAAAAAACATTTACTATTACCTTACTAGGGATTCTATTATTTGTAAGTTGTCAAAAACAAGTAAAAAAAGAAGTTGTTACGAATGAAACTGAAAAAAAAGTTTTAATAACTAACTTTACTGAAAAAATAGAAATTGCACATAAAAAAGCTGAGTTTTTAAAGCATGAAGCAATTCAGTTTGATGCTTTTATAGAATTTGGAGGAAATGAAATTTTTAACGCAAACGTTACTATTTCTACTAATTCTGATATTGCTAAAATAACTTATAAAAATGGAGATGAAATCTATGTAAACAAAGAGAATATATTTGTATCTCCTAGCTTAAAAGACAATAAAGGAGTTCGTTTTCATGCTTATACCTGGGGATACTTTTTCTTATATCCTTATAAATTAAGTGATAAAGGAACAAAATGGAATTATGATTTTAAAACAAAAGAAACAACCAATAATTTTGATGTTGCAAAACTAACTTTTGAAGCTAATATTGGTGATGCACCAGATGATTGGTATATTGTTTATACTAATAAAAATACTCATCTTCTAGAACATGTAGCATATATTGTTACTGCAGGAAAAACGAAAGAAGCTGCAGAAAAAGATCCTCATGCTATAAAATATGAGGATTATAAAATGATTGAAGAAATTCCGTTTGCAACAAATTGGGGTTATTATGGCTGGAATATTGAGTCTGGTTTATCTGATAAAATAGGAAACGCAAAAATTACCAATATTCATTTTGTAGAAGGTTTTAGAAAAGACTTTTCTATTCCAGAAAATTATATTAAAAAGTAATATATTCATTTTATATATTTGAAAACCTCACCTTTTGTGAGGTTTTTTTGTTTTAAAAAAATGCTTAAAATTCCATTTAACTTTTTTATAATTAGAAACTAAAGAACCTTTAACAAGTCTTTTCTATTTTTGGTAACTTTGTATAAAAATTTTTAGTGGATCAATTTTTTCTAGTTTTATCTTTATTACTTATTATATTAAGCCTGTTGCCATTTATCAAAAATCAACATTGGATATTTCGTGTACCCGAGTTTCTAAAAATTCAGTTATTTACTCTAAAAATAACAGCAATTATTGGACTTTTCGTTTTTGCTAAAAAAGATACTTGGTTTTGGTTGGTTATAGTTTTTCTAGTTATTTTAATTATTTATCATGCTTATCTTTTAGCTAATTTTATAAAACTTAAACCAAAACAACATAAACTGGTAAAAACTTTAAAAGAAATTAAAGTAATATCTGCTAATATTTATCAATTTAATAAAGAATTTGAAAGATTTAAAAATCTTATCAGAAAAGAAAAACCTGATATTTTTGTTACGATAGAAAGTAATAAAGACTGGGAATTTGAATTGCGAGATTTAGAAAACAATTATCCTTACAACGAAAAAATTACTCTAGAAAACACATACGGAATGCATTTATATGCTAAAATTCCAATTCTTAAAATTACTACACATTATTTTGTTGCAGACGATTTACCAAGTATAGAAGCTCTTTTTAAAACTGAAAGTGGAGAAGAATTTGTTGTTTTCTGTGTGCATCCTCCTCCTCCAAGTCCTACAGAAGAAAATACTTCTAAAGAACGTGATGGAGATTTAATGTGCATTGCAAAACGCGTTAAAGAAATTAAGAAACCAACACTTGTTATTGGTGATTTTAATACAGTTGCTTGGTCTAGAATTTCTAAATTATTTCAAAAAAATAGTGAGTTAATTGACGGACGAACTGGTCGTGGTATTTTAGCTACTTATCATGCTAAATATTGGCTTTTTAGAGCACCTTTAGATTTGGTTTTTCACAGCTCAACTATTTTTCTTAAAGAGTTAAAGGTTTTAGAATATATTGGTTCTGATCATTTTCCTATTTGTTGTATTTTCTGTATTAATACATCTAATTTCAACCAAGAAAAACAGGTTAAAACCATTACCACAGAAGAAGAAAAAGAGACATTTTCACTTATTAAAAAAGGAAAAAAAGAAGATAGCAACAATAGAAATACTTAGGAAAAAGTGCTTAATTTTTAATTTGAATTACAGAAACACTTTGTTGTAAAGAATGCGCAACAGGTCCAAATTGGTTAAAAATTGCAACATCTGCTGCGTCAAGTCCATAACCTACAGACACATAACCTCCTTTTATACCTGTTTGTGTTGCATCAAAAGTGTACCATCGACCACCAACAAAAGCTTCAAACCAAGCATGCATATCCATAGGATATAAATTATGCAAATAACCAACTACCATACGAGCTGGAATACTTAAACTTCTACATAATGCGATGCCTAAATGCGCTAAATCTCTACAAACACCAGAAAGTTTATAATTAACTTCAATAGCAGAAATAGGATATTCGCTACTTCCAGGAATGTAACTAATATTTGTACGTAACCATTCTTCTATAGCAAATACTTGACTATAACCAGGATTTACATTTGCAGTAATAGCATTTGCCAACTCATTAAAACGGTCAGATTCACAATATCTACTTGGCAATAAATAACATAGTATATCGTTTGGTAAGTTTTTTATTTCTACAAAAGGCGCATCAAAATCTACATCAACAAATTCAGAAGTTTTTACATCTGATGTAGTATGAATAGAAAAATTACCTTTAGGCGCTACTAAACGCTGACACAAATTACCATAATGATCTGTAAATTCTGTAATAGGTACATTTGGTGCTATTTTAAATTCATCACGTTCAATCCATTGTTCTTCGCCACTTCTAGGACGCAACATTAATACAAAAGGAGTTGACAATTCTATATTAAAAGCCAATTTACAACTAACACGTAACCACATAAGAAGACTTTATTAAATCAATTTTTGTTATCAAAATTGATAACTCTTAAATTTAAGTGATTTATAGTAGAATTGCGTTAATTTAAGTATAATAATTACATATATAATTTACAAAAACAATAAAAATAAGGACTAAAATTTAGCGACAAAAATAGTATTCGACTTTAATTTACTTATTTAAAATTCAAAAAATATAAAAATCCCGATAATTTATTATCAGGATTTTTATATTTTAATTTCTAAAATTATTTCGAGTAATAATTGATTTTAATCTTTCTTTTAAATCTTGACCTGAATCATAAATCATTTGTTCGTTTGTTGGAAATAGTACAACTTTTAATGCAATTTGATCTAAAAAAGAATCCTCTAAAGCTCTTTTATCACCTTTAAATTTTGCATAAATATGCTGAAAAGAAAAGCTACTTTCTATAGGATACGTTTCTATAATTTGCCTTGTATTTAAATCTACATACTTAACTTGACCTATTACTTTTGATGATTTAAATTGTGTAAATTGATACAATTCACAACGAACTTTTATCATTTTATCAACTTTAATTTTATTACCTTCTTGATCTAAAACCTGATTTCCATCTTTATCTAAAAGATATTTAAAGCCATCTTTAACTTCTTTTTGTTTAATTATTTGCTTTTCTCTCACTTGTTCTGGAGAAATTTGGATATCTCTAAGATTTAATTCTAAACCAAAATCGTATTTAATTTTTGGATTTTTATAACCATGATAAACCGTCCATAAATCGTTTAAACCATAAGTATCAAAATTTAATAAATCTTCTTCTAATCTTTTAGTAATAACTTTCTGAGTTTCATTTTTCATAGAAACAATTACATAATCTAAACCTCTTTCATGCGCAATATTTATTAAATTACGAACATCTTTAAAATTAGGATTTATCTTTTCTATATATTCTAAATCATCAAAAGCGGTTCTATAATCAAATTTATTATTTGCATCAAAAAGTTTTCTTGCTTTTAAATATAAATAGTCTGATAATTGATTTTTATTAGCGATAATTTCATCATCATAATTATGGAAATTAAATTCGGCTTCATTTCCATTCTCTAAAATTCGCAATGGCAACAAGGGTTTTATTGCTTCTTGTCTATTCTTTAAGTTGTTATAAATACCATAAATAGTTTCTATGTTTTCTGGATTTTGATCCTTTTTTAAAAAAGAAATTCTATCTAAATCTTTAGCAGTTGCTTTTGCAAAAGCTTCTTGAATCATAAAAACGTAAGGTTGATTTCCTTTTTTTGCTTTATTCTTTTTTAAATTTTCGAGAGCAGTATTTATCGCAAAATCATAATTACCATTATTAATAGCTTCTTGTGTATTTTTAATACTACTGCAAGCAATCAATAAAAAAGAAAATGCTGTAAAAAGTAAAATTTTCTTCATAATACGTAAGGTTTTATGTTGTAATTACAATGAACATGCCATAATTTATTTTATGAAAAATAAAAAATAAAGAAACTAATTTATCATTTTTATTTTAACTACACGTTAAACCTAAAGTGCATTATATCACCATCTTTAACAATATACTCTTTACCTTCTACTCTCATTTTACCAGCTTCTTTAGCTTTTGCCTCAGAACCAAAAGCAACAAAATCTTCATAAGCAATTGTTTCTGCTCTAATAAAACCTTTTTCAAAATCTGTATGAATTACTCCTGCAGCTTGTGGCGCAGTTGAACCAATAGGAATTGTCCAAGCTCTAACTTCTTTAACTCCGGCAGTAAAATATGTTTGTAGGTTTAATAATTTATAAGCAGAGCGTACCAATCTTGCAACTCCAGCTTCTTCCAAACCCATATCTGCCAAAAACATTTGTCTTTCTTCGTAGTCATCTAATTCTGTAATATCTGCCTCTGTACCAACAGCTAACACAATTACTTCTGCATTTTCATCTTTTACAGCTTCCTTTACTTTATCTACATAACTATTTCCAGAAACGGCAGAAGCTTCATCAACATTACAAACATATAGTACTGGTTTAGCAGTAATAAATTGTAATGATTTAACTAATTCCATTTCTTTTTCAGAAAACTCAATTGCTCTTACAGAAATTCCTTGTAACAAAGTTTCTTCTACTTTTAACAAGATTACTAATTCTATCTGTGCTTCTTTATTACCCGTTTTTGCCGTTCTTTTAACTCTTTCTAATCTTTTTTGAACAGTTTCTAAGTCTTTTAATTGTAACTCAATATCAATTGTTTCTTTGTCTCTAATAGGATCAATAGAACTATCAACATGAATAATATTATCGTTATCAAAACAACGTAAAACATGTAAAATAGCATCTGTTTCACGAATATTTGCCAAAAACTGATTTCCTAAACCCTCACCTTTACTAGCTCCTTTTACAAGACCTGCAATATCTACAATTTCTACAGTTGCAGTTTGCACTCTTTCTGGTTTTACCAATTCTTCTAACTTTTTTATACGCTCGTCTGGTACATTTACAACACCTAAATTAGGTTCAATTGTACAAAAAGGAAAGTTTGCACTTTGTGCTTTTGCGTTTGATAAACAATTAAATAAAGTTGATTTTCCTACGTTTGGTAATCCTACAATTCCGGCTTTCATAATTTAAATATTATATAAAAAAGTAACTTTTAACATAAATTAAGTTAAGAGTTCTTAAATTTTTAAGAATGCAAATATAATACTTTGTTAAATTTAATACTGCTTTTATTTAGGATTCTCAAATTGTTATACATTTCGAAAAAAACAACCAAATATGCCTAAAAAACTACTTTACTTTACAGTACTATTCATTCACATTTTAGAGATGAATTCCCAAACAATTTCTGGTAAAATTTATAATATAAATTCGCTAGAACCTATTGAAAAAGCGGCAATTATAACCAATTTAAAATCGGGTACAAATTCTGATGAATATGGAAATTACTCCTTAAATTTAAATAATGTAACTACAATTACTTTTTCTTGTTTAGGTTTTCAATCAAAAACAATTTCAAAAAATGAATTAATAAAAAGAAATTATATTGTAAAATTAATAGAGAATATAAATCAGCTAAAAGAGTTTCAATTAAATATTGCTAAAATATCTTTAGATAGTTTATTGATAAAAACAACAAGAAACATGAAAGAAAATTATCTTTCATCGCCAGTAAAACAGGATGTTTATGCTATAGAAAATCAGAAATTAGATTTTAAAAAACTTGAATTCGAATTAAATTCTAGTTCAATTTTAAATAGAAAAAAACGAAAATTAGCCGAAAAAGATTTAATTAAGTTTGCTGATAATCTTAAAAAAAGAAAACCCACGTTTGGCACAGAATTTAAGAGTACTATTTTAAGTAATAAATTCTATTCAGAAAAAATTAAAAAAGATGTAGATTCTTATCAGGTAAAAGAAGTACAAGGCTTTCAAAAAATAAATATAGGCAATGGTATTTCTATAAAAAATATTGCCGAAAAATTACAAAATGTAGTTTTAAAACATCTAAGTACTAAATTTACATACAAAGTAAAATCGGGTCTTTTTAAAGTAGAAGATTCTTTATCGTTAGCAGAAACTACTAAAATTGCAGATTCTTTAGCAAAAGACAACACTTTTAGCGATTATAACCAAACTTATCCTTTAAGTAATATAAAACGTAAAGGTTTATTTTTCAACGTTTCATCAGAAAATAATTTTTTAGATCAAAAATATTACAAACATAAACTAGAAGAAAATGAACTATTAGGAGTTAATAAATATTATGTAATATCATTTAAACCAAAAAAATCTAAGTCTAAATATGCTGGTAAAATTTATATAGATTCTTCTAACTTTTTCATCAAAAAAATTGAATATGCATACGCTAATGGTAAACGTGGCGAACATTTAAACTTAAAATTTCTATTTGGCATTAAATTCTCTGAGAACGAACATAATGTTACACTTTTTTATGAAAAAAATGAAAACAATAAAGTGTATATTTCTTACCTAAAAGAAAATAATACTAATTACGCTTATATAGATAGACCTATAAAATTTATAGAAAACTCTTCTGATAAAAATAAAGTGAAATTTAATATTAAAATAGAAATAAATGTAAATGAAGAAAGGGAAACCTTAGTTAATAATATTACTGATTATGAATCTGATAATCTAAAAAAGAAAACAAAAGAGGAATTAAAAGCAGCTTATAAAAAAAGAACTCCTTTTATGACTAAAGAAGAATATAATACTACCGATTGGAAAAACAGGTTTCTAATTAAACAATATTTAGAGCAATATAAATAAACAAAAAAATCCCCAAATGTAAAATTTGGGGATTTTTATTTATGATAAGAAATACTTTTTATTCACCATGCATAAAACTTTGTTTTTCTAACAGTACTTCGTCTGTTTCTACATGTTCATCATCTGGTATACAACAATCTACTGGGCAAACTGCTGCGCACTGAGGCTCATCATGAAAACCTTTACATTCTGTACATTTATCTGGAACAATGTAATAAATCTCATCAGAAACTGGTTCTTGATCTTCATCTGCATTTGCAGATTTTCCATTTGGTAAAACCACATTACCTTTTAAACTTGTTCCATCAGAATATTTCCAATCATCTGCTCCTTCATAAATTGCTGTATTTGGGCATTCTGGTTCGCATGCCCCACAATTTATACATTCATCTGTTATAATAATTGCCATAATTTTCTTTTCTGTTTTTGTACCTTTGCAAATGCAAAAATAAAGCCAAAATCATAGACAACCAAAATAAATGATTACTATTCAAAATAGAATTACTGCATTCGCAAAATTAGGGGACTTTTTAAGTCAGTTTTCTACAGATAATATAATAAAAAGAGATGATATTGAACATAATGAAATCTTTTTTGATGGCTTTTTACATCAAATAAAAATAGCGCAAGAAAATAATTCTTGGTTTACAAAAGATAATGTTTTATTTACGCTAAACAGCTGGAGCAAATCACTAACAAATAGCAATTTAACGACATTTACAAACAGCATTAATCTAGATATAAAATCACCTAAAAAGGTAGCTATTATTATGGCTGGAAACATCCCTTTAGTAGGTTTTCATGATTTTTTATCAGTATTAATTTCTGGTCATTCTGTGGTTGTAAAACAATCATCTAGCGATAAACACTTATTGCCTTTTTTAGCAAAATATTTAGAGTATGTTGAAGCTGATTTTAAAGGAAAAATCACTTTTACAGAAGAAAAGCTATCAGATTTCGACGCAGTTATCGCTACTGGAAGCAATAATACAGCTCGTTATTTCGAGTATTATTTTAAAAATAAACCAAGTATTATTAGAAAAAGCAGAAATTCTGTGGCAGTTATTACAGGAAAAGAAACTGAAGAAGATTTTGTAAAACTATCTGATGATATTTTTCAATATTTTGGTTTAGGTTGTAGAAATGTTTCTAAATTATTTGTTCCTAAAGGATTTGATTTTGATGCTTTTTTTACAGGAATGTACGCAAAAAAAGACATTATTAATAATGCTAAATATGCCAATAATTACGACTATAACAAAGCTGTTTATTTAATGAGTTTATTCGATTTACTAGAAAATGGTTTTTTAATGATTAAGGAAGACGAAAGTTACTCCTCGCCTATTGCAACTGTTTTTTATGAATATTATGATAATGAAATAGATTTAAAAATAAAATTATACGAAGACAGAGAAAAAATTCAATGTATTGTTGCTAAAGATTTTATAGAAAATGAAGTTGAATTTGGGCAAACTCAACATCCGAATCTAACAGATTTTGCAGACGGCGTGAATACATTAGATTTTTTATCAACAATATAATAAAATAACAAAGTTCTAAAATTTGCAGAGTTACAAAATAATAAACTCTACAACTTTGCAACTCAAATAAAGAGAATACAAAAAATGAAAAAACATAATTTTAGTGCAGGTCCTTGCATTTTACCTGAAGAAGTACTTAAAAAAGCATCAGAAGCAATTATTAATTTTAATGATGATAATTTATCTTTAATAGAAATTTCTCACAGAAGTAAATCTTTTGTTGATGTAATGGAAAAAGCTCGATCTTTATCTTTAGAGTTGTTAGGTTTAGAGAATAAAGGTTATAAAGCCTTGTTTTTGCAAGGTGGTGCAAGTTTAGAATTTTTAATGGTTGCGTACAATTTATTAAATAAAAAAGCTGCGTATTTAAACACAGGAACTTGGGCAAATAAAGCACAAAAAGAAGCTAAAGCTTTTGGAGAAACTGTAGAAGTAGCTTCGTCTAAAGACAAAAATTTCTCATACATTCCTAAAGGATATTCTATTCCTGAAGATGCAGATTATTTTCATTGTACAAGTAATAATACTGTTGCAGGAACACAAATAAAAGCATTTCCAGAAACAAATGTTTCTTTGGTTTGTGATATGAGTTCAGATATTTTTTCTCGTCAATTAGATTTCGAAAAATTTGATTTAATTTATGCTGGAGCTCAAAAAAACATGGGTCCTGCAGGTACTACTTTGGTAATTATTAAAGAAGAAATTTTAGGAAAAGTTGAAAGACACATTCCTTCTATGTTAGATTATCAAATTCATATTAATAGTGATAGCATGTTTAATACACCTTCTGTTTTTGCGGTGTATGTTTCTATGTTAACTTTACAATGGCTAAAAGATTTAGGCGGAATTCCTTTTATAGAAGAAGTAAACAACAAAAAAGCGGCACTTTTATACAACGAAATTGACAGAAATCCACTTTTTAAAGGAGTTGTAGAAAAAGAAGATAGAAGTAATATGAATGCTACTTTTGTTTTAACAGATGAAAATTTAAAAGAAACTTTTGATAAAATGTGGACTGATGCAGGAATTAGCGGTATAAATGGTCACAGAAGTGTTGGCGGTTATAGAGCAAGCATGTACAATGCTTTGCCTTTATATAGTGTACAAGCTTTAGTTGATGTAATGCAAGAATTAGAAAGAACTCAAAAATAAAATACAAATCGTTATTAATAATAAAATAGAACATTTTAATATGATTGTGCTATATTATTTGAAATGACAGACTGAAAGATATAAATGAAAATATTAGCAAACGATGGAATTTCTAAAAGCGGAAAAGATGCTTTAGAAAAAGGAGGATTTGAAGTATTAACAGTAAAAGTTGCTCAAAATCAATTAGAAAATTACATTAACGAACATAATATTGATGCAATTTTAGTAAGAAGTGCAACACAAGTTAGGCAAGAATTAATTGAAGCTTGCCCAAGTTTAAAATTGATTGGTCGTGGCGGAGTTGGCTTAGATAATATTGATGTTGAATATGCAGAAGATAATGGTTTATTTGTTATAAATACACCAGCTGCTTCTTCTAGTTCTGTTGCAGAATTAGTATTTTCTCATTTATTTGGTATGGTTCGTTTTTTACATTCATCAAACAGAGAAATGCCTTTAGAAGGAGATTCTCGTTTTAAAGAATTAAAAAAAGCGTATTCTCAAGGAACTGAATTAAGAGGAAAAACATTAGGAATTATTGGTTTTGGTAAAATTGGCCAAGAAGTTGCTAAAATTGCAATTGGTATTGGTATGAACGTTTTAGCTACGGATGATGAAATTTTAAGCGCACCAATAATTTTAGAGTTTTTTAACGGACAAAAAACTACTTTTACAATTGATACTGTTGATAAAGAAGACGTTTTAAAAGAATCAGATTTTATTACTTTACATACTCCTGCACAAGAAGATTATATTATATCGGCATCAGAAATTAAAAAAATGAAAGATGGCGTAGGAATTATAAATACTGCAAGAGGTGGAATTTTACATGAAGTTGATTTAGTTTCTGCAATAGAAAACGGAAAAGTACAATATGCTGCATTAGATGTTTTTGAAACAGAACCTAATCCTGCAGTTCAATTATTAATGAATCCAGAAATTTCTTTAACTCCGCATATTGGTGCAGCTACTAAAGAAGCACAAGAAAGAATTGGTTTAGAATTAGCTAAACAAATAATAGAGTTGTTAGAAAATTAAATAATTAAAAGTTCTCGATATAATTTTGATTAAATTTTTTGTATCGAGAACTATTAGAATTTTATCACCTTTAAAACTTATTAAATGATAAAAGAAAACTTAATTAAAATAAAAGAATCAATTCCAGAAAATGTAACCTTAGTTGCAGTTTCTAAAACCAAACCTATAGAAGATTTACAAGAAGCTTATAATGCTGGTCAGCGAATTTTTGGTGAGAATAAAATTCAGGAAATGGTTGATAAATATGATGCTTTACCAAAAGACATAAAATGGCACATGATTGGTCATTTACAAAGTAATAAGGTAAAATATATGGCTCATTTTGTAGATTTAATTCACGGAGTTGATAAATTTAAAACATTAGTAGAAATTAACAAGCAAGCAAAAAAACATAACAGAGTTATTAATTGTTTGCTACAAGCTAAAATAGCCAAAGAAGATACTAAATTTGGTTTTTCTTTTGATGAAATAGAAACCGTTTTATCAACAGAAAAAATAGCTGAATTACAAAATATTAATGTGGTTGGTTTTATGGGAATGGCAACTTTTACTGAAGATGAAGTGCAAGTATCCGAAGAATTTTTATCTCTTAAAAACTTTTTTGATAAACTAAAAGCTAAAAATAAATTCCTTAAGGTTTTATCAATGGGAATGAGTGGCGATTATCAACTTGCAATTAAAAATGGTAGTAATATGATTAGAGTTGGTAGCTCTATATTTGGTAATAGAAATTATAATCAGTAAATTTATCAAAAAAAGAAAAAGAAATTGTACGCTATTTTAGACATCGAAACTACTGGAGGAAAATTTAATGAAGAAGGCGTTACTGAAATTGCCATCTATAAATTTGATGGTCATACAATTGTAGACCAATTTATATCGTTAGTAAACCCTGAAAAAGAAATTCAAGCATTTGTTGTAAAACTTACAGGTATTAACAACAAAATGTTGGTAAATGCACCTAAATTTTACGAAGTTGCCAAGAGAATTATAGAAATTACAGAAGGTTGTATACTTGTTGCTCATAATACTTCTTTTGATTATAGAATTTTAAAAACTGAATATGAAAGATTAGGTTTTGATTTTAAAAGAAATACATTGTGCACTGTAGAATTAAGTCAGCAACTTATTTTAGATCAACCATCTTATAGTTTAGGAAAACTAACAAGATCTCTAGGAATACCAATGACAGAAAGACATAGAGCTTCTGGAGATGCTTTGGCAACTGTGCAACTTTTTAAACTTCTACTAGAAAAAGATACAGAAAAAACAATTATTCAAGAATCTATAAAATACTTTGACAGAAGGCTAGAAAAAGAAAGATTACAAACTCTAATAGATACAATTCCAAATGTTGTAGGCGTTTTTTACATCCATGATTCTAAAGGAAAAGTTATTTATATTGGCAAAGGAAAAAATATAAAAGCAGAAATTAATAAATTGTTTTTAAAAATTACTCGAAGAGCCGTAAAAATACAAGAAAGAGCAACTTCTGTTTCTTTTGATAAAACTGGTAATGAACTTTTTACGCGCCTTAAATATTATATAGAGCTAGAAAAATTAGCTCCAAAATTCAATTTTAAAAAGAAATTTAAAATGACTTTGAATAATTTTAATAATGATAATTTTGTTATTATTGATAAAGGTAGAGAAGTTGAAGAAAACGCAATTATATTAATTGAAAACAATATTGTTTATGGTTATGGATATACAAATTTAGCAATTCAAGAAAATGACTTAAGCATTTTAGAATCTGTATTAACTAAAATTGAGAATAAAGAAATTTCTAAAACTATTATAAAAAATTACTTAAATAAAAATTCCGTTCAAAAAATAGTTCGATTTTAAATGATAAAAAAAATAATTTTTCCCCTTATACTACTCCTTTATACAATCAGTTTTTCGCAAAATAGTAAATCATCTAAAATGGGACAAACCACATTAGATGAATTAAAAATGACTATTTACGACAAGGATTCTACAGCAACCGCAGTAGTTTTATACGAACATGCAAATATTTATATTGATGTAAATAATGATTATAACACAAGAACTGACTTTTATTTTAGAATAAAAATTTTAGATAAAACTGCCTTTGATTTAGCAAATATTTCTATACACCTATTTAAAAAGAAAAGACTCTTAGATGTAAAAGCTAGAACTTATAATTTAACAGAAATTGGTACAATAGAAAAAATAGCACTATCAGAAGATAAAATTTATACAAAGGATGCATCAGAAAATTGGACCACAAAAAACTTTACCTTACCAAACATAAAAGTTGGTAGTGTTATAGAATATTCTTATAGTATAATTTCTCCTTATTTAGGTATTGATGACTGGCTTTTTCAGTCTGATATTCCTAAAATAAAAAGCGAATTTGATGCCGCAATTCTTGGTAATTATAAATACAAAATTAGAATAACTGGATACCTAAAATTAGATAAAGATGATGTTTCTGTAAAGAAAAAATGTATTTACATACAAGGTTTAGGTGAAGGTGATTGTGCCATATATTCTTATGGAATAGATGATATTCCTGCATTTGAGGAAGAGGATTATATGTTAAGTAAAAAAAATTATTTATCACGTTTATCATTTGATTTAGAAACATATACAAGTTCTAGAGGTGTTATAGAAAATTATACAACAACATGGAAAGAAGCTGATAAAAAGTTGAAAAAGATTTTCTTAAATAATCAAACATCAAAAAAAAGTTTTTTTAAGAAAAATATTCCCGAAGAAATTTTGAACATAAAAGACGATTTAGAAAAAGCTAAAAGTATTTATACTTTTATTCAAAATCGTTTTACTTGGAACGAAGAATATTGGAATGATCAAGATGAAAAAATAAAACAAGCTTTTAATGATAAATCTGGAAGTGCTGGTGAAATAAATTTATCGTTATACAATAGTTTAAAAGTTGCTAAAATTAATGCAAATTTAATTATATTATCAACTAGAAATAATGGTATACCAACAACATTATTTCCTGTTATTTTCGATTTTAATTATGTAATTGTAAAAACAGTAATCAATGGTGTCGACTATTATTTAGATGCAACAAATAAGTATTTACCTTTTGGTCAAATTCCAGAAAGATGTTTAAATGGTAAGGCCAGACTTATAGATTATTCTGGCGAAAGTAATTGGGTTGAATTAAAACCTAAAATGAGTTCTTTAAAAAATATAACTGCTATTTTAAATTTAAATGAAGATGGTTTTTTAGATGGCGAATTAAAAATTAGAAGTCTTGGCTATGAAGCATCAAAAAAAAGAGAAAAAATAAACTTACTAACTGAAGACAGTTATTTAGAAGCATTTGAAGGCGACAATTCTGATGTAGAAGTTGAAGATTATAAAGTTAATTTTAAAGATGAACTTGAAAAACCTTTACAAGAATTTTTTAAAATAAAGATGTTTTTAGATAATGAGTTGGCAAATAAAATAAGAATAAATCCATTCTTTTTTGATAGATTAAAACGAAATCCTTTTAAATTAAAAGAGAGAAACTACCCAGTTGACTTTGGGTATCCTAGAAAAAATAATTTTGCGTTAAGCATAACAATTCCAGATAATTACAAAATTACTAAAATTCCAGAATCAGTAGCTTTTTCGCTACCAAATAATGGAGGTTTATTTGTTTTAAGATCTAAAGTAGTAAAAAACAAAATAACATTATATGTTAGAATGAGTATCAACAAACAAATCTACTCTACAGATGAATATTTTGCACTAAAAGATTTTTTTAATCAAATAATTAGTGCTGAAAAATCAGTAATTATTTTAGAGAAAAAGATTTAGTAACATATTTATGCTATTCTTATAAATATTGTATTTTTAAAAAAAGTAGCACTAATAATTAAAATATTCTTTTCTTAAAAAGAAAATAACCTTAATAGATTTAATTGCATACATTAGCTGTTGATACAACTATGAATCAAGAACAATTAATTTTACAGTTTCAGAAAAAGGATGTGAAAGCATACGAAAAACTTTACAATCTTTATTGTGATAGTATTTCTGGTGTTGTAAATAGTATTGTTAAAAATGATAATGTTGCCCAAGAAATTACACAAGATGTTTTTATAAAAGCTTGGAATAAAGCAGATACTTACTCTGCCAAAAAAGGACGTTTTTTTACTTGGCTTTTAAATATAGCACGTAATTCTGCGATAGATTATACCCGATCAAAAAAGTTTAAACAGTCTAAACAAAACCTTAATGCAGATTTTTTCGTAGATATATTAGAAACAAGTTCTTCTTTAGATAGTTTAACAAATACAATTGGTTTAACCGATTTTGTAAAAAAACTGGGCGATACTTGCAAAGCTGTAATTCAATTATTATACTTTAAAGGTTTTACACAAAAAGAAGCATCAGAAGAATTAGAAATACCTTTGGGTACTATAAAAACAAAAAATAGAACTTGCATTGGCGAATTACGCACAATGCTTGACACATAAAAAATGGATAGTAAAGAATACATAGCATCTGGAATTTTGGAACTTTATGTTGCAGGTTCACTTTCTGAAAAAGAAAACCAGGAAGTGTATGAAGCTATGCAAAAATATCCTGAAGTTTTAGCAGAAGTAGAATCTATAGAAAATGCTATTGTACAATTAACTGCATTTGCCAAAAAAGATAGTACTTATTCATTTAATGATATTAAAAATCAATTAAAAGTTGATGAACATAAAGTAATACCGATTTCGAAACCAAAATCGAATTGGGGGTTATATACAGGTTGGGCAGCTGCTTTTATATTTGGTTCAACCTTAATTTTATCTGTATTACAAAATAACAAACTAAAAAATCAATTGGCTTCTGAAAAAGAATTGTTAGAAGCTCAAATAGATAGCGCATCTACTAATTTAGCTGCTGCAGAAAAATTAATTGAAATTTTTAGAGATAAAGACATTATTTCTGTGTCTTTAGCAGGGCAAACAGTTTCGCCAACTTCTTATGCTAAAGTATATTGGAACAAAAAAACAAACTCTATTTATTTAGATGCTAAAGGATTACCAGAACCTCCAAAAGGAAAAGTATATCAAGTTTGGTCTTTAACTTTAGATCCTTTATCGCCAACTAGTTTAGGAACTTTAGATTCTTTTACTGCTGACACTAATAAGATATTTACCATATATAATGCAAATAAATCTGAAGCATTTGGTATTACATTAGAACCTACAGGAGGAAGCCTCTCTCCTACTTTAGAACAATTGTATACTTTAGGAGCAGTTTCTTCTTAATTTTTAATTAGAGAATTTAATCTCCTTAGTTTAAACTTGCAGATCTATTTTTACGATATTAACATAAAAGATATTTATCAATACCAGAATAAATTATATAACAGAGATAAATATTTACACTTAAAGAGATCTTTTTCTTTGTCTACAACCATTCGAATAAATACATTTCAAACTTTTATGTCTAAATATTTATTACCTAAAAAAAATGCCTGCTATATTAAAATAACAGGCATTTAATCCAACTAAAAAAAAACTATTACTATTTTTCTTTAAAACTCATAACTTATAGTTGCTTTTGCAAAAAATGGAGTTCCAGGTGTAAAATGAATTTCTTCTACAGAATCAGTTTCATTTTGCAATCTGCTTTCTGTTGCAAATTGAGTTTCATTCCAATCGACATCAAATATATTTTCGAATGCAACACCTAAAGTTAGGTCTTTATTTATATTATAATTAATGTTTAAATCACTTACAAAATAACCTTCTGCAATTATAGAGTTGTCTTCATTCGCTGCTCTATCAGCTAAATATCTGTAACGAAAACCGCCAGAAAAATTACCCAAATTTGAAAATGACAAACCACCAGCCATTGTAAAATTAGGCGCTAAAGGAATGTAATCTTCGCCAGATATATTTTCTAAACTTCTTGCTTTTGTAATAGTTGCATCTGTATCAAAATAAATATGATCGGTTAATTGATAACGGATTCCTAAATCTAATCCAAAACGTTCAGATTTTCCAGAAGGTTCTACGATTCCTGCATCACCAACATACACAAATTCTTCTTCGGATAATAAATACCAAGCTGCAGTATTTAAAACCAAATTTTTAGTTGGTTTCCAAATATTTCCAAAATCTGCTCCATAAGCTCTTGGTAAAATTTTATCTGCATTTTGTTGTAAAACAACTCTTGCATCATTAGAATGAAAACCAATTCCTGATTTTAAAAACCATTGTAAATTATCATTTTGTGTGTACAAAAAGTTTAACTTCGGATTTACAATTGCTTTAGTTTTAGACAAAGTTTCATAAGACGTATTTAAATTATCATTGTATAAAAATTTAAAATAATCTACACGAACTGCTGGTGAAATTTTAAATTTCCCAATTTCAAATTCTGAATTAAAAAATGCATATAAATTAGTTTGTTTAACGTCTCCAAATTGAATTCTGTCTAACAATTCATTTCTATTTTTAGTATGTGACAATTGATTATCAGCAACTAAATCGTAACGTAAACCAAAACCTTTTGTATATTTTGCTTCAACAGAACCATACTTTTTAGTACTGATGATTTTTGCATTCATTCCAAAAATATCTCTATCTTCAAATTGTCTTATTTGATCTCCATTTACAGCATCTTCTAAAAAGAATGTAAAGTTAGAAAACAACTCGAAATCATATTTTGAATAAAAAATATTTGCTTTAAAAATAGATTCATCAGACAAGGTTTTATGTAATTGAACATTTACATTTGTTCTTGACGTAAATCCACCTTCAGTATCATCAATAGCTCCGAAACGAGAAATATTTCCATTTTCAACTTCTCTTTCTGGTATTTGTCCAGAAGCATCCCAAGAACTAGTAAGATGCGAAGCTGTTAAAGTCAATTTATCTTTTCCGTTTAAAAACGTATTATATTTTGCAAAAAGATTTAATCGGTTAAAATTTTGTGGCGATTCAAAAGGCCCATCAGTTTCTATATATTCTACAGCAACATACGCATCCTCTTTTTTACTATTTTCTAAAAGATTAAACATTCCAACAGTTCTTAGCGAATTAAAATCTCCATAACCAACAGAAATTAGGTTTTTGTTGATGCTTGTTTTTGTTGAAAAATCTACATAACCTGCTGTATTAAAATCACCTTGATTTGCATAATAAGGTCCTTTACCAAAATCTATTTTTTGAATAGTTTCTGGAATTACAAAATGCAAATCAGAATATCCTTGACCATGCGCATGCGAAACCATATTTATTGGCATTCCGTCAACAGAAAGTGTAATATCTGTTCCGTGATCAATATCAAAACCTCTTAAAAAAATCTGTTCTGCTTTTCCACCTCCAGCATGTTGCCCAATAAATAAACCGGGAACTTTTCTTAAAATTTCTTGCGAGTTATTTACAGGATTTAGTTGTAAATCTACTCTAGAAATAGTTTGCAAAGCGTTGATTTCTTTACGCAAAACCAATTCTTCTAATTGAAATATTTTAGTTTTTAAAATTATTGTAATATCATTTTTAATGTCTTGTTCTTTTACTTGAATTGTCTTTTTTTCAAAACCTAAAATACTAACTTGAATAAAGTTATTTAGGGTTGTATTTTCAATTGTAAAACTTCCGTTTTCATTTGTGTGTGTATGAGAATTAGAAGTTGTATTTACCACATATACATTCTCTAAAGGTTCATTAAAAGAGTTAAGAATTCTTCCTTTTAATTCTTGTCCAAAAGAATTTAAGCAAAAAGTAAAAACAATTAGTATCGTTAATTTATGTTTCATCATTTTAAAATTTTTGCGAATTTAAATATTTTGTACATCATTTTCTGTTAAAGGACCTAACTCATATATACTTTTTAACAATTCTTCTTTTAACTTTTTAGCTTCCAGTAATTTATTATTTGCTTTTAAAATATAAGCACAGTGTAATAATGCTTCAGGCTCAAAAGTTTTACCAATTACATATTTTTCTGAAACTTGAATTGCCTTTTTAGAATTTCCGTTTTTGAAATAACACCAAGCCAATAAATCATACGATTGTGCTGTTGGTCTTTGTGCAACTTCTTGTTTTGCAATTTCTAATGCTTTTGTAGTACTTGTTTTATCGTCAGCAAATAATAGCACATTATATTTTGCATACATAGCACCATATTTTGTATCGACAACTTTTGCTAAATACAGTTTTGTTTCCGTTTCTTTTTTAGAAAAATCACCCATAAAACTAGCTATTTCTGCTTTTAATAAATGATAATCTGGAGTAGCATTTTCTTTTGTAACTGCATCTAAAATTCTTAATGCTTCTTCTGGATTTCGTTCATGAGAATATACAATCCAAGCAATTCCTTTTTTTGCATAACTATTATTTTTATTAATTGCTAATGCTTTTAAATATGCAGTATACGAATCTTGAATTCTACCTGCATGACCATAATAATCTGCTAAATTTGTATAATTCCACTGTAATAAACTTTGATTATTTGATGCTTTTGCAATCTTCAAAGCACTTTCTAAATATTCAATAGCCTTATCTAAATTACCAATATCATCATTGTATTTTGATACTCTAATCAAATAATCAAAATCTTTAAAGTTTTTTATTTTTGATAAATATTTTTCTACTTTCTCTAAGTTTCCAAGTTCTAAATAAACATCAACTAACATATAACGAGTTTGTTGTAAGCTCTCTCCATTATATTCTGCTTTTGTAAGCAATTCTAAAGCTTCTTTAAAACGATGTTGAGAAATGTAGTTTTTTGCCAAACTTCTTAAATAACCTGCGTTATTAAAATTTGTTTTTTTGTTTGCAGAAAATAAGTTTTTTTCTGCTTCCTTTAATTGATTGATATCTCCTGTTAATTGAAAAATTTGTGAATTTGCAGAAGCTAGTTTTAAATAATAAGGATATTGATTAGGCGTTTTTTCTAACTTATTGTTCCAAAAACTTAATTCTTCATTTACGGTTTCTAGTGATGAATTTTCATCAACTTGTAAATAAGCTTGATAATCTTTTGTGTTTGTTATTTGTTTGGTTTCGTTTTTATTGCAACTCGTTGCGAAAGAAAAAACGACAATCACTAAAATTAGTTGGATATATTTCATGATGTGTAGTTTTAAGTTATTTAAATAAATTCGCGAATTTTTAATAGGAAATAATTCGCCAATTTTATTGTTCTTAGTTTAATTTGTTTTAATAAGTCTGACGCACTTTTTGGGGGGTATTTATGCGTCAGAATCTTGAATAATGTTTTTTTATTCTATTACCAAGCAGCTGCTAAGTAAGGAAAAGAAGTTAAAAATGGTTTGTCATTTGCATCTACATGATCATCAGAAAAAGCAGCATTTTCAGTAAAATCTTCTCCACCAAAAATTAGTAATAATTCAACCGTAATTACATCATCTGCCAAAGCTCTTCCTGTTAAAACGTTTGTTCCATCATAAAAAGTAGTTGTACCATCTAAAGAAACATTTAAAACATCCGTAGCTAATAAACCTGTAAAAGTTGCTGCATCTAAACCAAGTGCATTTTTATCATCCGCATTTGAATACGCAGGACTTAAACCTGTTAAATTAGTTTCGAACATTGATTGAAACATTGCTCCTTGTTCTGAAGGAATAGTAACATTAAAGTCATCTTTACTTGCAGACGATACAAAAACAGTGTTAACCGCTGGTCTTCCCATTTGATCTTTTTGAACAAAAGTTCCTGAAAAATCAGAAGTTATTTCGATCATTCCATCGTCGTCATTGTTATTACAGCTTACTACGATAAGTGATAAAAATGCAATTGCTAAATATTTTATTTTATAAATTTTCATGATATTGTTTTTTAAGTTGATAAATTAATTATTGTTTTACTTTTGATTCTACCCAAGTATTTATGGTACCAGAACCACCAATTAGACTTTTAGGAACTTCTACAACTATAGAAAGTACATTTGTTCCTGCAAAAGTATCTGCACCAGGATTGTTAAAACCAGAAGCTGTTCCGCCAATAATTGCACCATATTGAGCAAAATCCATAAAGAAAGGGTCATCTCTTGGCCCAGCAAAAAACTTCATTTCGTTGTTGTTTTCAATAATTGCTGATGCTCCATACCCAGAAATTGCTACTTCATTTTTGGTTGCCATTTCATTAATTGTACTATTTAATCCTGTTGATGAAGGAGAAAATGGCCCAAAGAAATACATTTTCCCATCTTTAGGAATTGCCTGAATAACCAAGTCTTCTACTTTGTCATCATTTGTATCAATATTAAATTCTACTAAAACATTTTCATCAAAAGATGCATTTGCTGTTGCTGTAGGACTTAATAAACCTTGCACATTTGCTACAAATACCAAATTATTTGTGTTTTCTGCTTCAAAAGCATAGAAATCAGAAATATCTGCATTTGTTCCACTTGTTGCAGGAGCATCAATATGATCTGCTGCAATTGTAATTAAACCAATAATCGCTAAAAAAATGGTTCCCGTTAAAATTTTACTTTTTTTCATTTTGTGAGTTTTAAGTTATTAATTAATTGAATCTCACATATACTTACGAGAAGAATTGAAGTACGGTTTTAAAAAAAGTGAAAATTTTTATTTATTTTTCTGAAATCCCTATGAATAAAGAGAAAATTGAAGTAAACTTTTTTCAAATCCAGTAAATAATTGTAGTATTGTAATAGAATTTAAAACTAAAGTTGGAAAAATCTAGCACAAAATCTAATTGGAAAGAAAAACTTCATGAAATTATTTATGAAGCAGATACTAAAGAAGGTAAACTTTTTGATGTAATTTTATTAATTGCAATTATTGCTAGTATTCTGTTAGTAATGCTAGAAAGTGTAGAAAGTTTTGATAAAGAATATCATCTCTTTCTAAACATTTTCGAATGGATTATTACTATTCTTTTTTCTATTGAATATATTTTAAGAATCATCACCATAAAAAAACCTTTAAAATATATTTTTAGCTTTTACGGTATTATAGACTTGCTTTCTACACTGCCAAAATATCTTTCATTTTTCTTAATTGGCTCACATCATCTTGCCGCTTTAAGAGCTTTACGTTTATTAAGAATCTTTAGAATTTTAAAAGTAACAAGATATATTGGTGCATCAAATAGACTATTAATTGCTTTAAAAGCTAGTAGAGTTAAAATATCTGTGTTTTTATACTTTGTAGTTATTTTATGTATTATTTTGGGTACAATAATGTATATGGTAGAAGGTGCAGAAAATGGTTTTACAAGTATTCCTAGAAGTGTTTATTGGGCAATTGTTACACTAACAACTGTAGGTTATGGAGATATTGCGCCACAAACTCCTTTTGGCCAATTGTTAGCAAGTATTGTTATGATTTTAGGATATGGAATTATTGCAATTCCTACAGGAATAGTAATATCAGAAATGCCTAAAACACCCGATAATAAAGTAAATACAAATACAAAAGCATGCCCAAGTTGTGGTGCAGAAAGCCATAAAGATGGAGCAGAATTTTGTTATAATTGTGGTAGTAAATTAAATTAAATGACTTCTAATAATTATCTAATTACCATTGTTGGTCCTACAGCAATTGGCAAAACTGCATTAAGTATAAAATTAGCAAATTATTTTAATGCTGATATTATTTCTTGCGATTCAAGACAGTTTTACAAAGAAATGACCATTGGCACAGCTGTTCCAGAAACTGATGAATTAGCTGCAGCAACGCATCATTTTATACAAAACAGAAGTATTTTTGAGGATTATAATGTAGGTTCTTTTGAAAGAGATGCACTTTCTAAATTGGATGAATTGTTTCAAAAAAATTCAGTGCAAATTATGGTTGGAGGAAGCGGATTATATGTAGATGCAGTTTTAAAAGGATTGGATTATTTTCCTGAAGTTGATCCTAAAATACGGGAAGAATTAACAAAGCAATTGCATGAAAAAGGAATAGAAACACTTCAAGAAAAATTAAAAGAATTAGATTTAGAAACTTATAATTCAATTGCAATTGATAATCCTCATAGAATTATGAGAGCTTTAGAAATTTGTATTGGAGCAAAAATACCCTATTCTACTTTTAAAAATAAACCAAAAACTCCAAGAAACTTTACTTCTATTAAAATAGGATTAAATGCAAATAGAGAAATTATTTACAACCGAATAAACCTAAGAGTAGATATTATGTTAGCAAATGGTTTATTAGAAGAAGCTAAAAACCTTTATGTAAACAAAAACTTAAATGCCTTACAAACTGTTGGTTATAGAGAATTATTTTCTTTTTTTGAAGGAGAATTTACACAAGAATTTGCTGTTTCTGAAATCAAAAAAAATACAAGACGTTTTGCTAAAAGGCAACTTACTTGGTTTAAAAAAGACGAAGATACTTTGTGGTTTGATTATCAAACAAATATCAACGACATAATTAACAAAATTTCTGATAAAATTAACGCTATTTAATTCTTCTAAATTTTTGTAATTCAGCTACTTTTTTATCTTTGCTATCCTAAACATAAATTATGAAATCTAAAATTACAGTTCTTTTTATCGCTTTTATAAGTACATTATCTATAGCACAAACAAAAGTTGGTACAATAAATAGCGATTATATTATAAGTATTATGCCAGAAGGCAAAATTGTTGTGGAAAAAACACAAGAATATGGTGCAAAACTAGATTCTTCTTTTGCAATTAAAGCAAAAGAATACCAAGATAAAGTTGATGATTTTAGAAAAAATGAAGCTGAATATGGCGAATTAATGAAAAAAACATTGGTTAAAGAAATTACATTAATGGAACAAGACCTTCAAAAATATCAAGATAATGGTAACAAATTAATGCAATTAAAACAAAACGAATTAATGCGTCCTTTGTACAAAAAGTTAAACGACGCTATAAGTTTTATTGCAAAAGAAAATAATTACACACAAATTTTAACAACTACAGGAAATCAATTTGCATTTATTGATGATAAATTTGACATTACACAATTAGTAATGGATAAATTAGGAGTTAAAGCACCAGAACCAGAAGTACAAGAATAATTTTTTAAAAAAATAAATTTAAACCTCACAAATGTGAGGTTTTTTTGTGTGTAAAAAAATGGAACATTTTAATTAAATACTTTGATCAAATACAAGGCTTTGAATCTGGTTTCTAAGAAATAGGAATTTCTATATTGCTATCTTCTTTTAAGTATGTAAACTCTGAAAATGTTCGCTTTTTAGATTTAAATGAAGAAATAAAATTATTTGTAAATTGACGTAAAAACGATCCTAATAAAACCATCTTAAAAGTGTTAGAATTTATTAAACAAATTAATATCTAACATTTAAATCAATAAAAAAATCTTTTATTCTTTCTTCAGCAACTCTGGAAACTTCTTTTTAAATCTATTTAATCTTGGTATAGAAACAGCTTTTACATAACCTTGATTTGGATTTCGTTTTTCAAAATTTTGATGATATTCCTCTGCTTCATAAAAGGCAGAAATTTTAGTAACTTCTGTAGCAATTTTTCCATGATAAACTTCTTTATTTAATTTAGAAATTGCTTTTTCTATAATTGCTTTTTCATCATTAGTTTCATAAAATGCAATAGATCTATATTGTGTTCCATAATCTGGTTTTTGACCGTTTACGGTTGTTGGATCATGAGAACCAAAAAAGACAGTAACCAGCGTTTCAAAACTTACTTTTTTAGGGTTATAATATACCGCAACCGTTTCTGCATGACCCGTTTTACCTGTTCCGATTGTTTGATACGTTGGATTTTTAGTAAATCCGCCAGCATAACCAGAAACTGCTTCCTCTACTCCTACTACACTCTCAAAAATAGCTTCTACACACCAAAAACATCCACTTGCAAAATAAGCAACCTTTATTTTATCAGAAGGAATATAAGTTGACGTAGAAATTGTTTCTTTCTTAGAAAAACCCAAGCAAGAAATTAAAAGTAATACAGCACTAATTGCAAAAACTGATTTTATAATTTTCATATTCTTATTTTATATATTTAATAAAATTTGCACCAAGAATTAAAAAACTCCTAATGCAAATTTCCGAACTTTTAACTCGAAACGAAACCCGAATTACAATATTAGTCGTATCATTTTAAAACTTCATACAATTTGTTTACAACTTTAGCATTTTGTTAAGAAACCAAGTTGTAAAACAAAACATAGATACTTACTTTTGTTACTTAACCTTTTAAAAAAAGAAATGGAGCATTTTATAGTTTCTGCGCGTAAATATCGCCCTCAAAATTTCGAGGATGTAGTTGGGCAACAAGCCATTACAAACACGTTAGACAATGCTATAAAAAATAATCATTTAGCGCAAGCTCTTTTATTTACGGGGCCTAGAGGAGTTGGTAAAACTTCTTGTGCCAGAATTTTAGCAAAAAAAATAAATCAACAAGGTTTAGAAATTGCCGAAGATGAAGATTTTGCTTTTAATATTTTTGAATTGGATGCTGCTTCTAACAATTCTGTAGATGATATTAGAAGTTTAACAGATCAAGTTCGTATTCCGCCACAAACAGGAAAATATAAAGTTTATATTATTGATGAGGTTCACATGCTTTCTCAATCTGCCTTTAATGCTTTTTTAAAGACTTTAGAAGAACCACCTGCACATGCTATTTTTATTTTAGCAACGACAGAAAAGCATAAAATAATTCCTACCATTTTATCTCGTTGTCAAATTTTTGATTTTAAAAGAATTGGCGTTTTAGATGCTAAAAACTATCTAAAAGTAATTTGCGAAAAAGAAAATATTACTGCAGAAGATGATGCTTTACACATTATTGCTCAAAAAGCAGATGGCGCAATGCGTGATGCTTTATCAATTTTTGATAGAGTTGTAAGTTTTTCTGGCAAGAATTTAACGCGTGAAGCTGTTACAGAAAATCTAAATGTTTTAGATTATGATTCTTATTTTAATATGACAGATTTAATGTTGACAAACAAAATTCCTGATGTATTAAATGCTTTCAATACTATTTTAGGTAAAGGTTTTGAAGGTCATCATTTTATAAACGGATTGGCAAGTCATTTTAGAGATTTATTAGTTGCAAAAGATAAAGTTACTATTGATTTATTAGAAGTTGGTGATGCTGCCAAAAAGAAATATTTAGAGCAAGCTACCAAAGCTAGTATTCCTTTTTTAATGCAATCTATTAACAAAGCAAATGATTGCGATTTAAACTATAGAGCTAGTAAAAATCAGCGATTGCTGGTGGAATTAACTTTAATGCAAATTGCCTCTATCACTTTTGATGGAGAAAAAAAAAAACCAGCTAACTACATAATTCCTGCAACATTTTTTCAAGCACTTTCTCCTGCGGTAAAAGAAATTGCTAAACCAGTTAAAAAAACACCAGTTCTTCAAACTAAAAAAGTTGAACAACCAAAAACTGAGGTTAAAAAATCTTTTTTAAAATCTGTAAGTAAACGTACTTCTTCACTTTCCTTAAAAAGTATTCATCAGAAAAAAGAAGAAAAAAAATCTACTATTGAAGAAAATTTCGACAATCATCCAAAAGATCCTTTTACAGAAAAAGAATTGCAACAATTTTGGATTGATTATGTTAAATTACTTCAGAAAAAAGGTGAAAATAGTATGGCTTCTATTGTAGCCACAGATATACCTAAACTTAAAGAAAATTTTAAAATTACATTTACTGTACCTAATAAGTTGATGCAAGATCAATTTAAAAAAGGGAGACCAAAATTGTTAAATTTCTTACGCGAAAAAACGAATAATTACGGAATTTCAATCTTAGTAAAACTTAATGAAAGTGTTGAGAAAAAGTTTGCTTATACACCTTTAGAAAAGTTTAATAAACTGAAAGAAAAGAATCCTTTGTTAGAAAAATTACGTCAAACTTTTGAGCTAGATATGTAACTTTTTTAAGATTTATACTACAAATAAATAATCACTCTTTTTTTAAATTGAAATTATGAATTACATTTTAGGAGTCCTATTTATTCTAGTAGTAATATTCCTGATAAATAACTACTTAAAAAAGAAAAAACTAAAAAAATATAGAAAACAGTTATTTGAAAATTGGGGAAATAAAACGAAAAAAGAATATTATAATTTCTTTGTAATTGGTAAATATTTTAACAACAATTCTCATAAAAACAAAGCATATCATATTTTATCAGAAAAAAATAATATTGATTTTGATATTGATGCCGTTTTTAAATTTATAGATAGAACTTCTTCTAAAATTGGTCAGCAATATTTGTACTTTAAACTAAGAACAATTGGATCAATTAGTGATTTATTAGAGTTTAATAAACTAACAACTACTTTTTTAAAAGACAAAGAATTAAGTATTTCTTGTCAATTAGAAATATCAAAATTAAATAACAATAATTCATATTATTTTGAAGAGCTAATAAACGACAAACAATTAGATAAACCTAAACATTTATGGCTTGTTAAAGGTTTAACTATTACAGCAATTTCTTCTATTATTTTGTTGTTTTTCTACCCTATATTTAGCCTTTTATTAGTTCCTGTTTTTTCTGCAAATCTTTTTTTTCATTACAAAAACAAACATAGTGTTGCGTATTATTTAAATGGTGTAAATGAGTTGTCGAAGGCTTTAAAAGTGAGTCAGAAATTAGTTAAAAGCAACAAAATTGTTGCTCATTTTAAAGACATTTCGTTTATTGATAAAATAAAATCAATTCAATTAAAAACAGAATTTATAGCTTTCGAAAAAAATGTTTCCGATGAGTATTTGTTCTTTTTTTGGTTTGCTGCCGAAATGATAAAGATATTATTTAATGTAGAATATTTAATGTTTTATAGTTTTTTAGAAGCTATTACTAGAGAAAGAAAAAATATAGAAAAACTGTTTCTATTTATTGGCAAAATAGATGCTGCTATTTCTACAGCTTCTTTAAAAGCTAGTAATTTAAAAATATGTACACCAACTTTTAATGAAACTAATGAGTTAAATGTAAAAGAAATTTATCATCCATTAATAGAAAATTGTATTTCTAATAATTTAAATTTATCTAATAAAAGTATGTTACTTACAGGATCTAATATGTCTGGAAAAACAACTTTTATAAGAACCATTGCTGTAAATAGTATTTTGGCACAAACTCTACATATTTGTTTTGCTGATGTATATTCTGCACCTTATTATAAAGTATTTTCATCTATAAGAATTACTGATGACTTACTAGACGACACAAGTTATTATTTACAAGAAGTACTTAATGTTAAAGAGTTAATTAATGCTGCTGATGACAATAATCCTTGTTTATTTGTGTTAGATGAAATTTTTAAAGGCACAAATACTGTAGAAAGAATTTCTGGTGGAAAATCAATTTTATCCTATTTAAATAAAAAACAACACACCGTTTTTGTGTCTACTCATGATATTGAATTAACAGAGTTATTACAAAAAGATGACTACAATTTATTTCATTTTAGTGAACAAATAGAAAATAATGAACTCTTTTTTGATCATAAAATTAAAAAAGGGAAATTAAAAACTAGAAATGCTATAAAAATTTTAGAATTGTATAAATATCCATCAGAAATAATAAAAGATGCTAAAAAAATAGAATCTACTTATTTTTCTTGAAAAATTAATTTTTTACCTAAATAGTATAATACACATTTCTCTTTAGATTCTTCCATTTTTTCAAATTCTGCAATTAAATACAAACCTTTATCTTTTTGAATAAATAGAGGAATAGATTTTTCTTCTAAAGCCAAAAGATCTAAGATTTTAGAATATTCGTCTTCTGTAGAAATTTTAATTTCATTAATATGAGGGTTTTCTCTATAAGCTTCACTTAAATTAATAAAATCGTCATTTGGCGTAAAAAAACTACCTCTTTGTTCTAATGTAGCTTTTTGAGCTTCCATAGAAGAAGCAATTTTATACGTACCATGTTCACCAAAATCTTTAGAAAAACTACTTAAAACATGATTATTTACAGAATCATTACCTGTTAAAGCAATTAAATATCCAACATCATTTAACTCAATATTATCAGTTAAGTTATCATCATAAATATTTTTATTAATTGCTTCTAAACCATCGTTTAAAGCCTGTTCTATAAACTTTTTATTAGAATCTATTAGTACAACTCTTTTACCTTTATCTGTTAAAAATTTAGCAATCAATCTTGATGGTTTCGAAGCGCCAACAATTAAAATTCCGTTAGAAATTTTTAGAAATACACCAATTAATTTAGCAAATAACCTTGCTGTTGTTGCATTTAAAAGCACAGTTCCTAAAACAATCATAAATACTAAAGGAGTAATATATTCTGCACCTTCTACTCCAGCTTTTAATAATTTACTTCCAAATAAAGAAGCAATACCTGCTGCTACAATTCCTCTTGGTCCAACCCAACTAATAAATAGTTTTTCATTAAATTTTAAGTTAGAATTTATGGTACTCATAAAAACTGCTAAAGGTCTAATTACAAAAACTACAATTGCAAATAAAGCAGCAGTTTTCCAGGTATAAAGCAACATTAAATCATTAATATTAATATTTGCAGCCAGTAAAATAAATAGAATTGAAATTAATAGAATACTTAATGATTCTTTAAAATAAAGCAGTTCTTTAATGTTATTTAGCTTTCCGTTCCCTAAAACCATTCCCATAACTACAACAGCTAAAAGACCAGATTCATGTGCAAAAACTTCTGACTCTACAAATACCAACAATACCGTAGAAAGAGACGCAACATTTAATAAATAGTGAGGAATTAATTTTTTGTTAATAGCATATGCCAAAGCATGCGCAAAAGTAAACCCAAAAGTGGTACCAAATAATAAAATTTTTCCAAATTCAATAAGTGCTGTTTTTGTAAATCCGCCATCGCCACCAACACTAATAAACTCAAAAACTAATACAGCAACCAGAGCACCAATTGGATCTATTAAAATACCTTCCCATTTTAAAACAGTTGAAACATCTCTTTTTAAGGGAATATTTCTTAAAATTGGCGTAATTACAGTTGGTCCAGTAACAATGATTAATCCTGCAAAAAGAAAAGACAATTCCCAACCTAATTCAAAAATATAATGAGCAACAATTCCTGCTCCAAAAAAAGTAATTGCAGATCCTAAGGTAATTAATTTAGTTATTACCGGACCTACATTCTTTATTTCATCTCTTTTTAAAGTTAAACCTCCTTCAAAAAGAATAACACTTATTGCGAGTGAAACAAAATAATACAAACCATCACCAGGAAAAAGTCCTTTTTCTCCGTTCCAAATTGGTTCAATCCATTTTGTACCATCTTCACTAAGAAATTCTGCAGCAATCGGTCCAACTAATAAACCAATTAAAATTAAGGGTAAAATTGCTGGAATTTTAAATTTCCAAGCAACCCATTGAGCTAAAATTCCTAAAATGATAATTCCTGCAAGTTCTAACATCGGCTAATAATACTTTTAATTGTAAATTTAAGAATGTTTAGTTATCATAAAAATAAAACTATAGTTTTTTTCATTCTTATAAAGTTTACTATATTGTGCCTATAAGTTAATCTATAAACCTCTTTTTTGCAAAATATTCATAAAATTCTAATTGGTATTGCCTTTTCTCCAAACTTAAAACCTAATATATTCGAAGCAGTAAGACTCGCAAACATGTTTGATGCTGAGTTAGTTGGAGTGCATGTAGGAACAAAATCTGACCAAAAAAAAACGGACTTAAAAGCACTTTTATCAGAAGCAGAACCTTTAAATAATACTTTCAAAACTATTTGGAAAGAAGGTAATCCGGTAGATGTTATTTTAGAAACTTGTGCTTTAGAAAACATAAACTTGCTTATTTTAGGCGCACTCCAAAAAGAGAATCTCTTAAAATACTATGTTGGATCTATTGCTAGAAAAATTACTAGAAAAGCACCTTGTTCTGTTTTACTATTAATTAAACCTTCTTTAAAAAGAATTCCATGTAATCATATTGTGGTAAATGGTTTAAAAGACGAAAGAACAGAAGAAACAATAAAAACCGCCTTCTTTTTTGCTAAAAGTCTACAATGTGCTAAAATAACTATTGTAGAAGAAGTTAGCCAAAATGAATTACAAGTAAAAGTAAGCGACGATAAAACACTACGAAAAGCAACAATTACTAAAGAGCGCTTAAAAACTAGAGAAGATCAGCGGGTAAAAACAATTTTAAAAGATATTAATTGTAATGATATTACTATAAAAACTCAAAGTATTTTCGGTAAAAGAGGTTATTCTATTGGGCATTATGCAAAAGTAAAAAGAGCCGATTTATTAGTGATGAACGCACCAAATAAACTAGGTCTTCTTGATAGAATTTTTCCACATGATCTTGAGTATATTTTATCTCAATTACCAACAGATCTTTTAATAGTTAAATAAATGCCGAAAAAAAATACTTTTAAATTATTTTTAAATGATATTCCAAAAAATATATTTTCTGGTTTTGTTGTTTCATTAATTGCACTTCCATTAGGTTTAGGCTTGGCTTTAGCTTCTGGAGCACCTCCTATTTCTGGAATTATTGCTGCCATTGTTGGTGGAATTGTTACTTCTATATTTGGCGGATCTTACGTTACAATTACAGGACCAGGAAATGGTTTGGTTGTAGTTGTTTTAGCCGCAATTACTACTTTGGGCGAAGGCGATATGCATCAAGGTTTTTTATATACGTTAGCAGCGATTGTTATCTCTGGAATTATTATGATTTTTCTTGGTTTTTTAAGAATGGGATCTTTAGGAGACTTTTTTCCTGCTTCTGCAATACAAGGAATGTTAGCCGCTATAGGAATTGGAATTTTTGCAAAACAAATACATGTAATGTTTGGTAATTTAGATGCCAAAGGTAGTATTGTAGAACTTTTAATTCAGATTCCTGAAGGAATTATAAACTTGATAAAAACCGATAATTCTAGTATGTTTTTTGCTGGATTAGTAGGAATTGGAAGTTTACTAATTATGATTTTTTATGGTAAAATAAGAAATCGATATTTTCAGTTAATTCCTGCGCCAATGTGGATTGTAGTTTTAACAGTTGGTATGTATTATTATTATGATTTGGTTTCAACTTCTCCTTATCCTATTGATAAAAGTTTATTAATTGGCTTGCCAAATGATATTTTATCAAATTTTGCTTTTCCTGATTTTGGTAAAGTCTTCCACGCAAATTTTATAAATGCTGTAATTTCTATTACTTTAATTGCAAGTATTGAAAGTTTATTAAGTATTAAAGCTGTTGATAAATTAGATCCATTAAAAAGAAGATCTAACGTAAATAAAGATATTCGTGCGTTGGGTTTGGCAACTGTTATTAGTGGTTTTTTAGGCGGATTAAATGTAGTTGCAGTAATTGCAAGAAGTTCTGTAAATGTGAATAATGAGGGTACAAATAGGTCTGCAAACTTTTTTCATGCTACATTTTTAGTTGCTTTTATTTTATTATTTGCTTCAGAATTACGCAAAATTCCATTACCAGCTTTAGCTGCAATTTTAGTCTTTACAGGTTATAAATTAGCTTCACCAGATAATATTAAAAAAGTATTTAGTATTGGTTCTGAGCAATTAATTATTTTTCTTGTAACTTTATTTACAACTATATTAACAAGCTTAATTACAGGTATAATTGTTGGTATTCTAATCACTTTTATTATTCATGTTATCATTAATAAAAATATATTTCTATTTATAAAAAACGTTTTAAAACCAAATGTTTTAATGTTTAAAGAAGATGAAAAATATTATGTTAGTGTACAAAATTTTTCTAGTTTTTTAAATTATACAAAACTTAAAAAGAAGTTAGATCAAATTCCAGAATATGAAGAAGCAATTATCGACTTTTCTTTTTGTGATTTTGTAGACCATTCTGTTATGGAAAACATGAGTAATTATATTGCATCTTTTAACAGAAAAGGTGGGCATTTTGAGGTAATTGGTTTAGATGATTCTAAATCTAGAAGCTCTCATCCTTTTGCGCTGCGTAAATCGTTACCTAAACAAGTAATCCCTAAAGAAGTTTTTTTTACAAAAAGACAAAAAAATATTCAATTAATTAGTGATTCAATGCGTTGGCAATATTCCGCTTTTTCTAAACAAGAAATGGAAGAATTACCCACTTTTGGTTATTTTAAAACACGTAATATAGATAAAGTTTCTAACGTTCTTTCTAACGGAGACAGTACTATTTTTGATGTTCATTTTACAGAAGGAGAAATGATTGCAAAACAAGTAATTAAAACTACAATGTTACATATTCATCCTGTTGAACCTGTGCCAAATTTCACATTAGATAGAGAGGGTATTTTTGAATATATAATGGAATTTGCTGGTTATAAAGATATCGACATAAAAAATCATCCAGATTTTAGCAAACGTTTTTATTTAGCTGGAAAAAATGAAGAAAAAATTAGAGCATTTTTTACAGATGAATTAATTTTGTTTTTTGAAAGTAACAAACAATATCATATTTCTGCCACAGAAAAAGGAATTTTAATATTTGGTAACGAACGTTTAGCAAGTGTTAAAGAAATTAAAGCCTTGGCATATTTTGGTATGGGATTACAAAAAATAATATAATTAATATGTTAGGACTACAATTTGAAACAGAAACTTCTTGGGCAGAAATTGCCAAAGATAATTTACAACAAATACTTACAGATCATGCTTTTTTAGAACAAAAAGCAGCTTCAAACGCAGTATCTATAATTATTAATTATTCTGAAGAAACAGAACTTGTAAAAGAAATGAGCAACATTGCTATTGAAGAAATGCAACATTTTAAAATGGTGCATTTATTAATGGTAAAACGCGGAATGGTTTTAGGACGTGAGCAAAAAAATGATTATGCTATTCGTTTACAAAAATTCTTTAATAAAACAAAAGACAGAACAGATGCTTTAATTCAGCGTTTATTAGTTGCTGCTTTAATTGAAGCAAGAAGTTGCGAGCGTTTTAAAGTCTTTTCTGAAAACATGGAAGATGAAGAATTGTCTAAATTCTATAACAATTTAATGGTTTCTGAAGCTAACCATTATACTACTTTTCTACAATTTGCGCGTCAATATCAAGATAGAGAAATAGTTGATAAAAAATGGAATGCTCTTTTAAATTTTGAAGCACAAATGATGCGTGAACGTGGAAATGTTGCTAAAATTCACGGATAAATAAGCCCATCTTAATCTTCCCAAAGGGAAGAAAATAGAACTCTTAGATTTAAATATGGATTTTTTAGCCAAAATTGGAGAAGTATTACTAATTGTATTTTTTGTTTATCTATGGAATAAATTTATTGTTACAACTTTGATTAAAAAAGTTACTGGTTTTCATAAAAAGTATAATTCAAAGAATATTAATAAACAACCTGTAAAATTTGCTGTTGATAATGAATTAAACATTATTAAATATACGCAATATTTTTATTGGTTTGGATGTTTATTAATTTCTATTGAAATACTGTTTAACTAATTTAAAATATGTTTAGTAAAGAAGAAGCTGTAAAATTACGTAAAGAATTCTGGACAAGTTTTGGAAAATCTTTTCCAAGAAAATGGTTATTGTATAACACCAAAATAAAAGGCTTTTCTTTTAAATTTGTTGCTGATAAAAAGAAAGCAATGGTTTGTTTAGATATAGAACATCCAGATGAAATTGCTAGTGAACTGCTTTACGATCAAATGATTTCTTTAAAGGTTTTGTTAGAAACAGAGATTCCTAATGTTATTTTTAATGATGCTTACGAATTAGAAAGTGGTAAAATTGTTAAACGTATCTATGTGCCTTTGGATGATAAATTTAGTATTCATAATAAAAATACTTGGCGTAATTGTTATGAGTTTTATGTTGATATAATGCCGAAGTTTGAACTCTTTTTTTACGAATATGAAGACTTTATTAATCAAGCAATTTAGTTAATTAAAGCTTTTGGCTTATAGATAAACTCGCGTTAAGGATTGAAGTAATTGTTTGAGCTCTTTTTTCTTTTTCAAGAAAAAAAGCGAGTGCGTAAAGCCTGACCTTTAGGTAACGCCCAAATTCTGAATATTATTCTTTTATCAATAAAATTATTACAAAAAAAAATCGCCCAATAAAAGGCGATTTTTAATTTAAATAATTGTGTACTTCTTCTTTTTATTTTAAAAATTTTATAGAAAAAGGATAATTTGGCGCTTCGTTATTACTGACTTTTATAGCGTTTATTATTGGAAAAATGAGATAGAAAATTCCGATTGCGATAAAACCTAAAATTCCTAATCCAAGTAAAAAAACTAGAGGAATACAAATTAAAAGGTAAATAAACATAGAAATTCTAAAGTTTAAAATTGCTTTTCCATGTTCGTCCATTCCAAAAATTTCATCCTTTTTTGTTAACCATAAAACTAACGGAACTATAAAACCGCCAATTCCGGTAACGAAATCTAATAATTGACTTAAATGTGTAATTACCAATAACTGTTTGTCTTCTTTCATTTTTATCTTTAATTGTGTACTTATTAGACGCAAATTAACTTGCTTTGTTACAAAAACAAATTTAAAAAATATTCTGTTAGAAAAAGTATTTGAGTTAAAATGTATTCTATTTGAGCAAAGACAAACTTTATATTGATTGTAGTTTTGTAATGAACTTAAAAACAAATAAAACATGAATTATTTAAATATTGACAAAGACAAAATGCTACCGATTGTAACAGAATTAAATGTGCTTTTAGCAGATTACCAAGTGTATTACCAAAAATTAAGAAATTTTCATTGGAATGTTTTAGGAAAAAACTTTTTTGAATTACACAATCAATTTGAAGATATGTATAATGACACAAAAATTAAAATTGATGAAATTGCAGAAAGAATTGTAACGCTAAAATATCATCCAATTAGTAAATTATCTGATTATATTGAAGCTTCTAACCTTGTAGAATCGAGTCCTTTATTATCAGATATAGAAATGGTAGATATATTAAAAAAAGATCAAAAAATAATTTTAAAGCAATTATCTATAGTAATTGAAAATGCAAATGAAGCCAAAGATGAAGGAACTATTGATTTAATTGGTGCTTATATTAGAGAGTTAGAAAAATCTTCTTGGATGTTAAATGCTTGGTCTAAAAACACTAATGAAGTGTTAGATAATAGTTTTGTTAAATAATAACTAGCCTTTTTTTATTAAAAAACTATTATTAAATTTTAAAACTAAACATGGATAAAATTATTGACAAACTAGAAACCTGGAAAGAACTTTTTATAAAAAACATACCAAATATTGCTATAGCACTTGTGGTTATATTTATTGCATATTATGCTTCAAGAGCTATAAACACATTTATTACCAAAAATCTTGGCAAAAGAATTAAACAAGAATCTGTACGAAATTTAGTTTCTAGAGTTGCTTCTGCATTTATCTTTTTAACTGGTTTATATATAGCAATGACCGTTTTAAAATTTGACGATACTTTAAAAGCTATAATTTCTGCAGCTGGGGTTTCTGGTATTGTAATTGGTTTGGCTTTACAAGGCACTTTGTCTAACACCATTTCTGGAGTTGTTTTATCTTTTAGAGAAAATTTAAATATTGGTAATTGGGTAGAAACAAATGGTTTTTCTGGCGAAGTAATAGACATTAACTTAAATTACTTTGTAATTAGAGAAGCAGATAATAACACGGTAATTATACCAAATAAAACAATTTTAGAAAACCCTTTTAAAAATTACTCATTAACTACAAAAATGAGAATTTCAATTACTTGTGGTGTTACTTATGATGCCGATTTAGAAAAAGTAGAAACATTAACAAAAAAAATTATTACAAGTAATTTTAACCAAGATAAATTAGAAAAAAATGTTGAATTTTATTACACCGAATTTGGCGATAGTTCTATTAATTTTTTATGCAGATTTTGGGTAGATTCTAAAAATGCACTCGAGAAATTAAAAGCAAAAAGTGATGCTATTATAAAAATTAAACAAGCTTTTGATAAAGAGAGTATTACTATTCCTTTCCCAATGAGAACTTTAGAGTTTTTACCAAATCAAAATCTTAACATTAATAAATAATTAAACATCTAATTTTTAATATAAAAATAAGCTTAATGCAATTTGCATTAGGCTTTTTTTAATTTCTGTAAAAATGTTATGTATTTTTGCAGTATGATTAAAAACGATACTATTATTGCATTGGCCACACCTTCTGGAGTTGGCGCAATTTCTGTGATTAGACTCTCGGGCGACAAAGCTATTGATATTGTAGATGCTTTTTTTAAATCTATAAAAAAAGAAAAGTCTTTAAAAAATCAAAAATCACACACAATTCATTTAGGACACATTATAAATAAAGGTCTTATTGTGGATGAAGTTTTAGTGTCTGTTTTTAAAAATCCTAAATCTTATACAGGAGAAAATGTTGTTGAAATTTCGTGTCATGGATCAAGCTTTATTCAGCAAGAAATTATACAATTATTTTTGCAAAATGGTTGTAGAATGGCAGATAATGGTGAGTTTACCATGCGTGCTTTTTTAAATGGTAAAATGGATTTATCGCAAGCGGAAGCAGTTGCAGACGTAATTGCTTCTAATTCTGCTGCAAGTCATCAAATGGCAATTCAGCAAATGCGTGGAGGAATTACCAATGAATTAAAAGAATTACGTTCACAATTATTAGATTTTGCTGCTTTAATTGAATTAGAATTAGATTTTTCTGGTGAAGATGTTGAGTTTGCAGACAGAACAAAGTTTAAAGAATTGGTTTCTAAAATTACGTTTATTCTTAAACGTTTAATTGATTCTTTTTCTTTTGGAAATGCCATGAAAAACGGAATTCCGGTTGCCATTATTGGCGAACCTAATGTTGGAAAATCCACTCTTTTAAACACACTTTTAAACGAAGAAAAAGCCATTGTTTCTGACATAGCGGGTACAACACGTGATGCTATTGAAGATGAAATGATTATTGATGGGGTTGCTTTTCGATTTATTGACACTGCTGGAATTAGAGAAACCGAAGACGTTGTAGAAAGTATCGGAATTAAAAAAGCATACGAAAAAGCAGACAATGCTCAATTGATTATTTTTCTGATAGATTCTAATAAATATGCTTATGCAAGAGAAGAATTTTTAGAAGAAATTGAAACCATCAAAACACGTTTTCCTAACAAACGTTTATTAGTAATTGCAAACAAAATAGATACTTTATCTTGTCATGATTCTTCTATTTTACAATCAGAAATTGAAAATTTAATTTTACTATCCGCTAAAAATAAAACGGGTATTGATGAACTTAAAAACGAATTAACTTCTTTGGTTAATATTGGTGCTTTAAGTAATAATGAAACTATTGTAACTAATTCGCGTCATTTTGAAGCTTTAAACAATGCTTTAATTGCCATTACTTCTGTTCAAGAAGGCATTGATTTAGAAATTGGTACTGATTTATTTTCTATTGATATTCGTGAATGTTTACGCCATTTAGGTGCAATTACCGGAGATTATGATGTTGATAAAGATATTTTGGGTCATATTTTTGGGAATTTTTGTATCGGGAAGTAATTATTTTATTTTCAACAATTTATACTTTTTAAAACAAAAAAATATAATCCTTTTAAAACATTCTAAAAACATACTTTAAGGAAATTGGTTTGTTTTAGCATATTAGGTTCTTACCTTTTTATATTTTAGTTTTAAAATAGAAATCACTTTGTAAATTATAATTTATAAAGTGATTTTTTCATAATTCAAACAATCATTAAAAACATACATATCAACCCTTTACAAGCTAAACTATTCTTTTACCATTTACTTTTCAATAGTTGCAATGGTTTTGTGTATATAATCATTTTAATGGGATCGTACTTGTAGTTATTGGCGCAAGTCATACAGGAGTTAATTTTGCTTTCAATTTAAGAAAACAAGGTTGGCAAGGAAAGATTATATTATTTGATTCTGCCCCAAATACACCTTATTATAGACCATCTTTTTCAAAATCTTATATTATTGATGGTGATTTAAATAGCAACCTTTTAAAACCATTTTAAAATAATCAGAATTAAAATATTACTTTAAAATTAGGCATAAAGTTTTTATCAATAAATAGAAAAGAAAAAACAATTTCTATTAAAAATGATACCATTCAAAAGTATGATAAACTGGCAATTACATCGGAGGCAAGACCTTTTATTCTTCCAATTGATGGAATAACTGCTGCAAACTAATTTACTAAGAGACCTGCAAGCGATGACATTGCAATTAAAAACGCCATTGAAACATCCGAAGAAAAAAAGTGGTTATAATCGGTGGTGGCTATATTAGTTTAGAAACTACTGCTTCCTTAACAAAATTGGCGAAAAAGTTACAGTTTTAGAAAGAGAAGAACACGTTTTAGCTAGAGTTACGGCTCCGGTTGTGTTAAATTAAATGAAAAATAAAAGACAAAACATAAAAAACTTATGCTGTAGATTTCTTTTTGGAAATCATTAAATAAATCTACTTTTGTTCTCATAAATTATTTAAAAAAAATGACAACTCAAGATTTAATAGGTAATTTCTCTATAATTGGTAGCAATCAAGATGCTGATGAAAATACCTATAAAGGAACTCTTTCTTTAACTTTAGATAAAAATGAAAGGGTTATTGCAAAATGGGTTATCAACAAAACGCAACATCAATTTGGTTCTGGCTTTTTTAAAAACAACATTCTAGTTATTAACTTTAACTACAAAGGTTTTGAAAATAAAACATACAAAGGAGTTGTGGTTTATAAATGCATTAACAAAAATATTTTAGAGGGTTTTTGGTCTGAAGAATTAGGAAATCCTACATATTTAGGATCAGAAAATTGCTTTAGAATAACTGATAAAAATCCACTTTTAAATTAAAAATTAAACTAATTATTTTAGAGTTTATATTTAATAAAAAACTAACATTTATCATGTTTCAAAAAAAACGAACTACTTAAATTTGCTCCTTAAAATTTAAAAATAAATTTATTTTGAAAAAAAGTATCCTTTTAATTGTATTCTTATCAATAAATTTCATCGCATTTTCACAAGAACATGAGCATGAAAAAGAAAATTTTAAACATTTTAGAATTAGTCCTGTATTAAGTCATACTTATATTCCTATGGCTACAAATGATGGTGATAAAACAGTTATTGTTCCGTCTATAGGTTTAGATATAGAATACTGGATAAATGAAAAATTTGGATTTGGATTTCATAATGATTTAGAGCTAGAAACTTTTGAAATAGAAAAAGAAGAAGAAATTTTTATTGAAAAAGAATTTCCTGTAGTATTAACTTTTGACGCTCTTTGGAAATTTCATAAAGAATGGGTTTTTGTTTTTGGTGCTGGTGTAGAATTTGAAAAAAATGAAAATCTATTTATTGTAAGAACTGGTCTAGAATACGAAATTGAATTTGGTAATAATTGGGATGTTTCACCAACAGTTTTATACGATCATCGAGCAAATAATTTTGATACTTGGTCTATTGGTATCGGAATTGGTAAACGTTTTTAATATTATAAAATTAGTTCGTTTTACTACCTTAATTTCTTCTGATACTATTTAAAACTTTAACATTAGTCTTATACTCGCTCTATGCTCTTTTGCATATTTTATCCTTTATTACAACTCATAGTTCAATTCAAATTAAATAAATTATCACTTTACTTATTAAAGTGATAATTTTATTTTTTTTCCAACCTTTTTAATCAAAAAAAATACTGAAATATCAATTTATTAATTTCAAAAATATTATATTTGGAAACCATAAATTGGTTAACCAATTTGGTAATCCAAAATAAATTCGATCAAAATGATACTAAAAAAAATACTCCTTTCTTTAATAATTCTATCTCAATTATCTATTTTTTCTCAAGATAATAAAGTTTTAGTTAGCAATATATCAGAATATAAAGCTGCAATAAAAAAAGCTATTCCTGGCACTAAAATAATACTTAAAAATGGTATTTGGAAAGACGCAAAATTAGATGCTTTTGGCAATGGAACAAAAGAGAAACCAATTACTATACAAGCAGAAACTGCCGGTAAAGTAATTCTAAGCGGAAACTCAAGCATAGATATTTATGGTACTTATATTATTGTTTCTGGTTTTTGGTTTAAAGAAGGAAATCCGACAGAAAAATCGATAGTTAATTTTAAAAAAAATGACACTCAATTTGCTAATAACTGTAGATTTACCCACAACACAATTTCATATTACAATCCAGAAGATGCAAGTGTAAATTCTCATTGGGTAGATTTATGGGGAAAAAATAATAGAGTAGATCATAACAATTTTACAGGTAAAACCAATGATGGAACAACTGTAGTTGTTTGGCTAAAAGGCGAAGAACATATTGAAAATAATCATTCAATAGATCATAATTTCTTTGGACCAAGACCAGATCTTGGTAAAAATGGTGGAGAAACTATTAGAATTGGTACAAGTGAAAATTCTATGAAATCATCTAAAACAATTGTAGAAAATAATACTTTTAAAAATTGTGATGGTGAAATAGAAATTATCTCTAACAAATCTGGAGATAATATTTTTAGAGATAATTTATTTATAGAAAGTAAAGGTGCTTTAACTTTAAGACATGGTGACAATGCATTAGTAGAAAACAACATTTTTATTGGTAATAATGTATCAAATACTGGCGGAATTAGAATTATAAACCAAGGTCATATTATTAGAAATAATTTAATGATTGGTTTAACTGGTAATAATTTTAGAGGTCCAATTGTTGTTATGAACGGCGTACCAAACTCACCTTTAAACAGGTACAGACAGGTTAAAAATGTAAACATTCAAAACAATACGTTAATTAATTGTGGGTCGATAGAATTTGCGGCTGGTAAAGATGATGAAAGAAGCTTACCTCCTACTAATACTATTTTTGCAAACAATTTAATTACGAATACTAACGGAATTAAAATTTTAAATTCTTCTGATGATATTAGCGGAATTACTTTAAAAAATAATATTGTAGATTCTAGTGTAGATGTAGATGAAAATCAGTTTACTAAACAAACCATTGATTGGAATTTATTACAATCTTTACCAATGCCTTCTTCTAAAAATCAATTTTTAATATCAAATTTTAAAAATGATAAAAGTCCTAAAGTAGATATTACTGAATCAGAAAAAAATCCTTTTGTTGTAGGTGCATTCAATTTAGATAATGCTAAATTACCTAAAGCGTTAAAGGTAAAAACGGGTCCTTATTGGAATCCAATAATTGAAACTCCAAAAGTAATAGTCAAAGCAGTAACTATTGAAGTAGAACCTGGAGTTGAAACACTAGCTAAAGCATTAAAAAAAGCAACTCCTTTAACAACTCTTCAATTAAAAGATGGTCTATACTATTTTGATAAAACTCAAAAAATTAAAAGTAACATTACCATAAAAGGAACAAAGGAAACGGTTTTAAAAGTTAGTGATAATTTAGAAAAAGAATTAACCTACTTTTTTAGAGTTGAAGAAAATGCTACTTTAAATTTAAAAAACATCACTTTTGATGGTAGCAATGATACACAAGTAAAATATGCTATTGTTTCTCCTGATAAAGAACAAGGAGGTTTATATAAATTATTTATTGATGGTTGTACTTTTAAAAACTTTACAAATAAAAATGGAGGAAGTATTTACAAAGCTTACAACGGTACTTTAGCTGATACAATTAGTATTAAAAACTCGTCTTTTTTAAACAGCTATAGAGGTTTAAATTTATCTTACGAAAAAGAGAATTTTAAATACAATGCTAAAACCATTATTATTCATAATTCTATATTTAAAGATATAGAAGAATTTGCTATTAATTATACGAAAGTAGATCCATTATTACTAGAACAAAATGGTAGTTTACATATTACTAATTCTATTTTTAGTAGAGTTAGTAATTCAGAAAAAGGGTATGTAATTAAAGTAAAATCTATACCATCTGTAATTATTAAGAACTCGGTTTTTGAAAACAGTTATAATATTATAAATCCTATTAAACTATCTGATAAAGGAAGTATTATAGAAAATTGTTTGGTCTATTCGTGTGGTAAAATTATTGCAAAGAAAAATGCTGAAGAAAAAAACATACTATATAAAAATCCAAAATGGGATGATAAAAATAATTTTATCCCAAGTAAAAAATCAGATTTATTAAAAGAGAATAATAAAATAGAAACAATTGGTTTAATCTTTTCAGATAAATAACTACTTATCAACTCAAAATTTAAGTAATATATATATTATTTAAGGCTGTCTTTTTAGGCAGCCTTATCTTTTTTTCTTTTTAAATATATGTTATAAATTAAACCTAATAAAATTAAAAATATACCGAGTAAAGTCCAAAGGTTATATTTTTCACCAAACCAAGAAGCACCAATTATAATCATAAAAATAACTTCTAAATACTTTAAAGGTGCTATCACATTCGTTTCGTGTAGTTGTAAAGCTTTTGTCATATATAATTGCCCAACATAACCAAAAACACCTAAACTTAATAAAAGTAACCACTCATTTAATGTAGGATTTCTCCAATGATTGATTGACATAATTCCACCAAAAACAAAAGCCATTACCATAAAATAATTTATAATTACTAACGGATTTTCTTTATCACCAATTTTACGAATAATTATAAAAATGAAACCTAAAGAAATCGCCGAGCAAAAAACAAATAAAAGTCCTATTGAATTTACTTCAACACCAAATCCTTTAATAATTAAAACACCAACAAAGGCAATAATAAAAAGGAACCATTGCATCAATTTAATTTTTTCTTTTAAGAAAATTAACGCAAAAATAGCTCCAAAAATTGGTGAAGTATATCTTAAAGAAACTGCTGTGCCAATAGCAAGATAATTTAAAGATTGAAAAAAACATGTTAAAGAAATTACACCTGCAATTCCCCTAAGAGCTAATAATTTTTTATGAGTACCTAATACTGGAATTTTATATTTTATGATTAACGGGATCGTAAATGCTAAAGTACCAATAGATCTAAAAAATACAATTTGATACACATTAAAAACATTTAAATATTTTACAACAGCATTCATTAGCGAAAATGCCATCACACTAAATATCATATAAAAAATTGCTTTGTTTTGTTTCATAAAAAAATAAATTTAAATAAAAAACCCGAAGTCACAATGAACTTCGGGCTTTTGTTCGTTTTATAAACTAATCAACCTCACAAAACTATTTTTTTAATCCTTTTATAATTTCAATAGCACCTTTAGTTAAGCTTTCAATTTTAGCATAATCAAAGTTACCATTAGCGTCTTTTGCCATTAATTGAGATCCCATTCCAACACAAGTTACACCTGCACCAAACCAACCTTCTAAATTTTCTTTAGTTGGAGATACACCACCAGTTGGCATAATGCTAGTCCAAGGTTGTGGGCCTTTTATACCTTTTACAAATTGAGGACCATAAATATCACCAGGAAATAATTTTACAATTTCGCATCCTAATTCTTCTGCTCTTGCAATTTCTGTAAGAGTTCCACAACCAGGAGACCATAAAACTTTTCTTCTATTACAAACAATTGCAATATCTTCACGTAAAACCGGAGTTACAATAAAGTTTGCACCTAAAGACATAAATCTAGAAGCTGCAGCTGCATCTGTAACAGAACCAACACCCATTACCATTTCTGGTAATTCTTTAGTAACATATTTTACTAATTCTCCAAAAACTTCGTGAGCAAAATCTCCACGAGCTGTAAATTCTAAAAGTCTTGCACCACCATTATAACATGCAGTGATTACTTTTTTACTTATTTCTAAATCTTTATGATAAAATAAAGGAACCATTCCTGTATCTTTCATTACTTGTGCTACTTCTAATCTTGTAAATTGTGCCATTATATTTTATATTTTTTTAGTTAAATTTATTCCCAGTTTAATATTTTTTTGAAATCGTATGCTTCCGGATTTGGTAAGTATTTTTTTGAATCTTCGTAATCCTTTTCTTTTATATAAAAAAGGTTGTTGATAAATAACTGTGCCATATCTGAATTTATATTTACTAATCTTGGTGGAATTTTACCTTCATTATCTTCAAAATCTTTTAAATATAATGGCATAATATCTCCACGTGAATTTGCACTTACAATACAACCAGAAACTCCTTGATCAAATAATTTTTTTACTCCAATACCTAATAAAGTACATAATGTTAAATCAAACGCAATTGGTTTACAACATCTTAATTCATACCCCAATTCTACCGGTCTAGATTTAATATCTAAACCAAGTTCTTTTAATTTAACTTGTAATAAATAATTAAATATATGAGATTTACTTACATTTCCTAACTCAGGATGTCCGTGATCATCATACGTAAAGTTAATACCAGAATTAATGATTTCATCTTCTTCCATGAAGTGAAAAACACCTTCGCTAACCAAAGCTACTCCGTATTCTATACCTTGAATTTTGCATTTAACAATTGATGAAACAATCATATTAATGATTTTTTCGAAAGTAATTTTTGTTTTATTAAACATTTCAGGAATAATCATCATTTGGTAGTGACAAGCGGATGCAATTCCAAAAGCTAAATGTCCTGCAGAACGTCCCATGGCAGCAACGACAAACCAGTTTTCACTAGTTCTTGCATCCTCGTAAACGGTGTTACCAATACGAACTCCTTCATCCTTTGCTGTATGAAATCCAAAAGTTGGGTTTCTATCTGGTAATGGTAAATCGTTGTCGATTGTTTTAGGAACATGCACATGTTTTACATCTAAATCCTGACTGTTTACATATTTAGTTAATCTATTAGCAGTAGAAGCAGTATCATCACCACCAATAGTTACTAATAAATTTACATTGTATTTTTTAAAAAAATCGGCTTTAAAATCGCTGTCTTTTGGTTTAAATCTACTCATAATTAAAGTAGAACCACCAAGACTAAAAATACGATCTGCACGATGAAAATTAAAAAAAACTAAAGACGGATCATTAGAAAGTAATCCTTTATAACCATGATGTACACCAATAACTTCATAACCATCTTTTAAAAAAGTTTTAGCTAAAGTACTAATTACAGTATTTATACCTGGAGCGGGACCGCCACCACACATAATTGCAATAGATTTTTTCATAAATTATTTAGGATTTTAGAGTTTACTTAAAATTACTAGATTCTGCTAAACCTACAAGATAAAACGCTAAAAAAATAGCGCATTACCTTGTTCATCATACAATTAACTTATAATTTTCGCTAATTATCTAGCAACTCTACCAGATGCATCACCACCCATTAATTTATTAACTTCGGCAACAGTTGCTAAGTTAGCATCACCTTTAATAGTGTGTTTTAAACAAGAAGCTGCAACAGCAAAATCTAAAGCGTTTTGATCGTTATCTGGGTATGTTAATAATCCGTAGATTAAACCTCCCATAAATGAATCTCCACCACCTACTCTATCTACGATGTCTGTAATTTGGTATTGACGAGTTTCTAACATTTTTGTTCCATCATATAAAACTCCTGCCCAAGTGTTATGAGAAGCAGATATAGAACCTCTTAAAGTAGTAATTACCTTTTTAGCTCTTGGAAATTTCTCCATCATTTGTTGACAAACATTTAAAAATGCTTCTGCTTTTACATCATGTCCAGCTGTTTGCACTGCTGCTCCAGTAGGTTTAATTCCAAAGTGCATTTCAGCATCTTCTTCATTACCTAAAATAACATCACAGTAAGAAGTTAATTCTGTCATTATAGCTTCACGATCTCCACCATAATTCCAAAGTTTAGCTCTGTAATTTAAATCTGTAGAAATTGTAACTCCTAATCTGCTAGCAGCTTGTACAGCTTCTAAACAAACATCTGCAGAACTTTGAGAAATTGCAGGCGTAATCCCTGTCCAATGAAACCATTCTACTCCTTTAAATACTTCATCCCAATCAATCATTCCTGGCTGGATTGTAGACATTGCAGAATGTGCTCTATCATAAACCACTTTAGATCCTCTAGATACTGCACCAGTTTCTAAAAAATAAATACCTAAACGTTCACCACCCCAAACAATTTTATCTACATTAACACCTCTTTTACGCATTTCCATCATTGCACACTCACCAATATCATTTTTTGGTAAACGTGTTACGAAATCTGTTGAAATACCATAATTAGCTAAAGAAACTGCTACATTAGATTCTCCACCACCATATACAACATCAAAACTATTTGCTTGTGAAAATCTTAAAAATCCTTCAGGAGCTAATCTTAACATGATTTCTCCAAATGTTACAACTCTACTCATTTTCTTATATTTTTATTAGGTTAAGTTAATTAGTTAAACGTTTAAGCAGAAACTTAAAATAAAATCAAAACCTATGTTTTACGATTTGTTTTGATTATAAGCTTAAAACAAGTTATCTTTGTTTAAACGTTTAAGCAAAGATATAAAAATTTTGATAAATAAAAAGAAAACTACTATAAAAGATATTGCTAATGTTTTAAACATATCTGCAGCAGCAGTTTCTAAAGCTTTACACAATGATCCTAGAATCAGTGATAAAACTAAAAAAGCAGTAAAACAAGTTGCTAAAAACTTAAATTATCAACCAAATCATTTGGCAAGTGCTTTACGAAGTGGAAAAAGTAATTTAGTGGGTGTAATTGTACCCAAAACGAACAGTAACTTTTTTTCATCAGTAATAGAAAATATAGAACAAGTTTTAAATAAAGAAGGATATAATATTATTATTACACAATCTAAAGAATCTTTTAAAAAAGAATGTGATAGCATAGATACTTTATTATTTACACAAGTTGATGGTATTATAGCTTCTATGGCAAATGAAACTACGAATTTAGAGCATTTTGAAAAAGTAAAATCAAATGAAATTCCTTTAATTTTGTTTGATAGAGGTGAAAACGATTTAAATGTAGATTATATTGGAATTGATGATTATAATAGCAGCCATTTAATTGTAGAACATCTTGTAGAGCAAGGTTGTAAAAGAATAGCACATATTGGTGGTTATAAACGAACTAGAATTTTTAATAATCGAATTAAAGGTTATGTTGATGCTTTAAATAAATTTAATTTACCTCTGGATGATGAATTATTAATAGAAAGTAGTTTAACTATTGAAGATGGTAGAGACAAAATGGAGCAATTATTAGCTCTTAAAAATAGACCAGATGCAGTTTATGTTGCAGGAGATTATGCTGCTTTAGGCGCACAACAGGTTTTGCTAGAAAATAATGTTAAAATACCCGATGAAATTGCTTTGGTTGGCTTTGGAAATGAACCTTTTACAGCATTGCTAACACCTAGTATTTCAAGTATTAATCAACATAGTGAAATCATTGGAAAAAAAGCGGCAGAAGCATTTTTAGTACACGCAAAAAAGAGTTCATTTAAACAATCGTTAAATAAAATAATTTTAAATGCCGAATTAATTATTAGAGATTCATCAAACAAAAAAAACCAGTGAACATAAATTCACTGGTTTTATAATTTAATGTATTAATACTTCTTAATTTATTTTAATAAGTATAGTATCAATAATATATTTTTACATTACAAATAATCTTCTTGTGCTCATCATTTCTGCAACTCTTTCCGCAATATTCTCTAAAGCAATTTCATTTGCAGCATTTATAATTGCTTCATCAATAAAATTAACAACAGCAACCATATCTTCTACTTTTAAACCACGTGTTGTAATTGCAGCAGTTCCAATACGAATTCCAGAAGTTATAAATGGAGATTTATCATCAAAAGGAACCATGTTTTTATTTACAGTAATATCTGCTTTTCCAAGCGCAATTTCGGCATCTTTTCCAGAAATATTTTTATTACGTAAATCAATTAACATACAGTGATTATCTGTTCCGCCAGAAATAATATTATATCCTCTGGCAACAAATTCTTTAGCCATTGCAGCAGCATTTTCTTTTACTTGAATTTGATATTCTAAAAACTCATCTGTTAAAGCTTCACCAAAAGCAATTGCTTTTGCTGCAATAACATGCTCTAAAGGTCCACCTTGATTTCCTGGAAAAACAGCAGAATTTATTAGAGTTGACATCATTTTAGGTTTACCACTTTTTAAAGTTTCACCAAAAGGATTTTCAAAATCTTTACCAATCATAATCATTCCTCCTCTTGGCCCACGCAAAGTTTTATGAGTTGTAGTAGTAACAATATGACAATGAGGTAAAGGATCATTTAAAATTCCTTTTGCAATTAAACCTGCAGGATGAGAAATATCTGCCATTAAAATAGCACCAACAGAGTCAGCAATTTCTCTAAATTTCTCAAAATCTATATCTCTAGAATATGCAGATGCACCAGCAATAATTAACTTTGGTTTGTGTTCTTTAGCTTGTTGCTCTAAATGATTATAATCAATTCGTCCTGTTTCTTTATCTACACCATAAAAAACTGGATTGTATAATTTACCAGAAAAATTTACAGGAGAACCATGCGTTAAATGTCCTCCATGAGATAAATCGAAACCTAAAACAGTGTCTCCAGGTTTTAAACAAGCAGCATAAACAGCTGTATTTGCCTGAGAACCAGAATGTGGCTGAACATTTACATATGCTGCGCCAAACAATTCTTTAGCTCTATCAATTGCAATTTGCTCTATAACATCTACAACTTCACAGCCTCCATAATATCTTTTTCCTGGATATCCTTCGGCATATTTATTAGTTAAAATAGAACCTTGCGCTCTCATTACTTGGTCGCTAACAAAGTTTTCTGAAGCTATTAACTCTAACCCGTTTAACTGTCTTTCCTTTTCCTCTTCGATAAGGTCAAAAATTTGATTATCTAATTGCATTTTTAGTTTTTTAATAGAAGCTTCAAAAGTAACAAAAAACAATCCTTATAAGAAGAAGTTTTATTAATTATTTGTATCTTTTAAAAATAATTATGATTTTTAAATAAAGTCTTGTTAAAAATATATTTTTCATGTTTATTTTGTTTTAAAATGATAAAAAATTATGTAGGTTTGATGAAATTAAAAAAATTACAATAATGATTATAACAGCAAATAATCCTAATAGAAAATCTTGGCTAAAAGTAAAGGAAGATTCAGATTTTCCTATTCAAAATATTCCTTTTGGTGTTTTTATTACTAGAGACGATATTATTACCATTGGTAGTAGAATTGGCGATTTTGCTATAGATTTAGGTGCTTTTCATCAATTAGGATATTTTGAAGGTATCCCTTTAACTGATGATATTTTTTTACAAGACAATTTAAATGATTTTATTGCTGATGGGCGTAAAACATGGAGATTAGTAAGAAACAGAATAGCAGAAATTTTTGATGTAAAAAACGGAAGCTTACGCGATAATGCCGTTCATAAAGAGAAAATAATCTTTAGAATGGATGAAGTAGAAATGCTATTACCTGTTGCTGTTGGTGATTATACAGATTTTTACTCAAGCAAAGAACATGCTACAAATGTAGGTTCGTTATTTAGAGATCCAGAAAATGCATTGTTACCAAATTGGTTACATGTTCCTGTAGGTTATCATGGAAGAAGCTCTTCTATTGTGCCTTCTGGAACAAAAATAAGAAGACCTTACGGACAAACAAAACCTTTAGAAGGTTCTAATGTTCCTGAATTTGGCCCAACAAAATTACTAGATTTTGAGTTAGAAATGGCTTTTATTACTACGGATGCAAATGTTCTGGGAGATAGAATTCCTATCGAAGAAACAGAAGAATATATTTTTGGATTGGTACAATTTAATGATTGGTCTGCAAGAGATATCCAAGCTTGGGAATATGTACCTTTAGGTCCCTTTTTAGGTAAAAACTTTGCTTCAACAATTTCTCCTTGGATTGTAACTTTAGACGCTTTAGAACCTTTTAGAGTAGAAAGCCCAAAACAAGTTTATGAACCTTTACCTTATTTAAAACAAAAAGGAAAAGGAAGTTACGATATTCATTTACAAGTAGGAATTAAACCAGAAAATGGTGTAGAAACCGTCGTTTCAAAATCTAATTTTAAATATATGTATTGGACAATGGCACAACAATTAGCACATCATACAGTTAATGGTTGTCCTGTTGAATCTGGAGACATAATGGGTTCTGGAACTATTTCTGGACCAACAAAAGACAGTTATGGTTCTATGTTAGAACTTACTTGGAAAGGAGAAAATCCTATAAAATTAAAAGATGGTTCAACGCGTAAATTTATCAACGATAATGACACTGTAATTATGCGTGCTTATTGTAAAAACAGCAAAGTACGTATTGGTTTTGGTGAATGTGTTGGTACAATTTTACCAGCTAAATAAATCAAAAAATATTTTATTTTATTTTTAAACCTTGCATCTTATGCAAGGTTTTTTTTATATAATTTTGTTATTAATTATTGGTTACTATTAAAAACCAATTAAAAGATGAAAATGATAAAAAATATTGAAAATATAGAGCTTCATTATTTAACCTTAGATGATTATAAAGAGTTAAAAGAAGCGATGATACAGGTATATGCAAGTATGCCAGATTCTTATTGGAGAGAAAATCAAATTAAATCACTGATTGATAAATTTCCTGAAGGACAAGTAGTTATAAAAATAAATGGAGATTTAGCTGGTTGTGCGCTTTCTATTATTTTAGATTATGACAAATTTGATGATGATCATACATATGAAGACATCACAGGAAATTTTACATTTAATACGCATGATTCTGATGGTGATGTTTTATACGGAATTGATGTGTTTATCAAAAAAGAATATAGAGGATTACGTCTTGGTAGAAGGTTGTATGATTATAGAAAAGAATTAGCCGAAAAACTAAATTTAAGAGGAATTGCATTTGGAGGTAGAATTCCTAATTATCATAAATACGCCGCAACTTTATCACCAAAAGAATATATAGAAAAAGTAAAACGTAAAGAAATTCATGACCCGGTTTTAAACTTTCAAATTTCAAATGATTTTCATCCATCTAAAATTTTAAAAGGATATTTAGAAGGTGATGGTAATTCTGGAGAATTTGCTGTTTTATTAGAATGGGATAATATTTATTATCAGAAAAAATCGAAGAAAGCTGCTACTAAAAAAACAGTAGTTCGGTTAGGTTTAATTCAATGGCAAATGCGTTTATACAAAGATTTGGAGGAATTAATGGAACAAGCAGAGTTTTTTGTGGATTCTGTTTCTGCTTATCGTGCAGATTTTGCATTATTTCCAGAATTCTTTAATGCACCTTTAATGGCTGATTATAATCATCTACCAGAATCGCAAGCGATTAGAGAATTAGCAAAATATACTCCAAAAATTGTTCAGAAATTTTCTGAATTGGCAATTAGTTATAATATTAATATTATAACTGGTAGTATGCCAGAAATTAAAGATGAATTGTTGTACAATGTTGGTTATATCTGTAAAAGAGATGGAACAAAAGAACGTTACGAAAAATTACATGTTACACCAGATGAAGCCAAAGTTTGGGGAATGCAAGGTGGAAATCAATTAAAAACTTTTGATACTGATTGTGGAAAAATTGGTGTTTTAATTTGTTATGATTCAGAGTTTCCAGAATTAAGTAGATTATTAGCAGATGAAGGAATGGATATTTTATTTGTGCCTTTTTTAACGGATACACAAACAGGATATTCTAGAGTACGCCATTGTGCACAAGCAAGAGCTATAGAAAATGAATGTTATGTTGCCATTGCTGGTAGTGTTGGTAATTTACCGAAAGTAAATAATATGGACATTCAATATGCACAATCTATGGTTTTTACTCCTTGTGATTTTTCTTTTCCTGCAAACGGAATTAAAGCTGAAGCAACTACAAATACAGAAATGATTTTAATTGCTGATGTTGATTTAGATATGCTAAAAGATTTAAATAAATTTGGTAGTGTTAGAAACTTAAATGATAGAAGAAAAGATATTTTTGAATTAAAAAAGAAATAAACTTTTAAACCTTTATTGCATTAAAAAAGCTCCGAAAATTCGGAGCTTTTTTAATTTTATTTATAATCTATTTGTCATCATCATCTTCTAAATCATCTAAATCTAGATCATCAGTGTCGTCAAAAGAATCTTCATCTTCTGCATAATCTTCCATAGTTTGTTCTAAACGATCACTAATTTTTACTAAATAAATAGTTTCTTCAGTTCTAACTTCTATAGCTTTTACTGTTTCTCCTTTAGCATTTTTAAAGGAAATAACGTCACTATAATCATATCCATCAGGATATTTTTCAATTAACATGTCTAAAATATCCGTTGTTAATTTAGCATATTCAACAATAACTCTTTTCATAATAATTACATTTCTAATAAATAAGCAAATATAAGAGGCGCAACAATTGTTGCATCACTTTCTATAATAAATTTTGGTGTATTTATATCTAATTTACCCCAAGTAATTTTTTCATTTGGCACAGCACCAGAATAAGAACCATAACTTGTTGTAGAATCAGAAATCTGACAGAAATAGCTCCAAAAAGGTGTATCTGTTCTTTCCATATCTTGATATAACATTGGCACTACACAAATAGGAAAATCACCTGCAATCCCTCCTCCTATTTGAAAGAAACCTATGCCGTCTTTAGAATTATCTGTATACCAATCTGCTAAGAAAGTCATATATTCAATTCCAGATTTCATTGTAGAAGCTTTTAATTCTCCTTTCATTACATAAGATGCAAAAATATTACCCATTGTAGAATCTTCCCAACCTGGACAAATAATAGGTAGATTTTTTTCTGCAGCTGCATACATCCAAGAATCTTTAAGATCTATTTCATAATACTGTTCTAAAACTCCAGACAACAATAATTTATACATGTATTCATGTGGTAAATAACGTTCTCCTTTAGCTTCGGCATCTTTCCATATTTTAACAATATGTTCTTGAATTCTTCTAAAAGCTTCTTCTTCTGGAATACAGGTATCTGTAACTCTGTTTAAACCTTTTTCTAATAAATCCCACTCATCTTGAGGCGTTAAATCTCTATAATTTGGCACTCGTTTATAATGAGAATGTGCAACCAAATTCATTACATCTTCTTCTAAATTAGCTCCTGTACAAGAAATTATTTGTACTTTATCTTTACGAATAAATTCTGCAAAAATCTTACCTAACTCTGCTGTACTCATTGCACCAGCTAAAGACACTAACATTTTAGAACCTTTCTTAAGTTGATCTTCATATCCTTTTGCTGCATCAACTAAAGCTGCTGCATTAAAATGAAGAAAATATTTTTCAATAAAATTTGTAATCGGTTTTTGATTAGTAGTCATCTTCATCATTTTTAAATTTTGATAATTTACCAAAAGGGTTATTACTATCATCTATATCATCACCATTATCATAAGTGTCATCTTTAGATGCAAACTTATAACTTAACATTTTGTAAAAAAGTTTAGCTGCAACAAAATCTGAAGATTTATCATCTTCATTAGGGCATAATTCTACCATATCAAAACCTACAACATTTTTTTCAGCAAAAACTCTCTTTAAAAATTCTAATGTTTCATAATAAAATAAACCTCCTGGTTCTGGAGTTCCAGTAGCAGGTAATAGTGAAGGATCTATTGCATCTAAATCAAAAGTAATAAAAACATTATTGGTTAATTGATCTACAACATCATCCATCCAATCTTCATTAACAACCATATCATGTGCAAAAAATACTTTATCAGTATTCATTACTCTTTTTTCTGATATATCCATACTTCTAATACCAACTTGTACTAAATTAGTATTTTGGTTTGCTTCAAACATAGCACAAGCATGATTATATTTAGAACCTAAATATTCTTTTCTTAAATCTGCATGAGCATCAATTTGTAATACTGTTAAATTATTAAAACATTCGTTAAACGCTCTAACAGTTCCAATAGAAATTGAGTGTTCACCTCCAAAAAGAGCTACAAATTTATTTTTGTTTATATACTTTTTAGTAATTTTATGAACGGCATCTACCATTGCTTCTGGCGAAGAATTTTCTGTAACAGTTTCTGCTAAAAATATACCTTCTTTGTATACTTCAGAATCTGTTTCTATATCATACAATTCCATATTATCCGAGGCATCTAAAAATGCTTCTGGACCTTTGTCCGCACCTTTTTGCCAAGTACTTGTTCCGTCATAAGGAACAGGAATTATTACAATTTTAGACGTTGCTAGGTCTCCATACTCTGGTGAAATTCCTGCATAATTTTTAGATGTATTCATTTTAAATTTTAAGTTAAAAATACTGTTTTTTTGTTTTGTTTTTAAATTTATTTTTTTGTTAATAATTTCTTAATAACCAAGAATAGAAAGTAGTTCACTACTTTTTTGTTGCTCTTTAAATATTTTAGTTATTAAGTTTCCGTTTTCGTCTCTATCTATTATTAGATGTTTTGGATGCGGAATTAAGCAATGCTGTAATCCGCCGAAACCACCTACAGATTCTTGATAAGCTCCGGTATTAAAAAAACCAATATAAAGAGGTTTATCTTTTTCATAAACTGGTAAATAAATACCATTAATATGTTGTTCTGAATTGTAATAATCATCACTATCACATGTTAAACCGCCTAATAAAACACGTTCATATTTATGATTCCATTTATTAATTGGCAACATTACAAAACGCTTGTTAATTGCCCAAGAATCTGGTAAAGTTGTTATAAAAGAAGAGTTTATCATGTTCCAACGTTCTCTATCATTTTGTTTTTTCTGATATAAAACTTCATAAATTGCCGCTCCAGATTCGCCAACTGTAAAACTTCCAAATTCTGTAAAAATATGCGGAACTTCTACTTCTGCTTCATCACAAGCTTGTTTAATTTGATTGATAATTTCATCTATCATATATTGATAGTCATAATCAAAACCTAAAGAATTTTTAATAGGAAAACCACCACCAATATTTAAACTATCTAAAGTAGGACACACTTTTTTAAGGTTGATATAAACATTTAAACATTTCATTAATTCGTTCCAATAATAGGCGTTATCTTTTATACCTGTATTGATAAAAAAATGTAACATTTTTAAATCTACTTGTTCATTATCAGCAATTTCACGCTCATAAAAAGATACAATATTTTTGTAACCAATACCTAATCTAGATGTATAAAATTCAAATTTTGGTTCTTCTTCGGATGCGATTCTGATACCAACATTAAATTTTTCTTTCGTTTCTAATAGTAATAAATCAATTTCTTCGTAATTATCTATAATAGGTATACAATTTTTATGACCAGAATTGATTAAACCTCCAATATTTTTAATGTATTGATCTCTTTTAAATCCGTTACATATTACATATGTACTATCTTTTATTTTACCTTCTTTTTTAAGATTATTTACAATATCAATGTCAAAAGCAGATGAAGTTTCTATATGAATATCATTTTTTAAAGCTTCATTTAAAATGTGCTTAAAGTGTGAGCTTTTTGTACAATAACTATAAAAGTATTTTCCTTTATAATTATGTTTATCCATACTTTTTTGAAACCAACCTTTTGCCTTATTAATATTTTCTGATATTTTAGGCAAATATGTAAATTTTAATGGAGCGCCATATTTAGCAGTTAATTCCATTAAATTAATTCCATGCCAGAATAATTTATTGTTTTCTGTTTTAAATTCTTCTTGTGGAAAGTAGAAAGTTTGTTGTATTAAATCTATGTATTTAGTATTCACTCTATTTATTTGTTTATTTGATTAATGAAAAAACCATCTTTACTAAAACTTATAAAGAAGTTTTAGTAAAGAAACTATATCTTAATAATAAAGTTTTATCACTGTAATATTTGCAAATAAACTACATGCAACTTTGAGAAAAGCTGCAAATGAGGTAAAAAAGAAGGTGGAGATAACACAATTTTTTCGTTACATTTCCAAAATGCTATGCAACTATCTTTCTCCAAAAAACAGTTACATCCGAAATAAGGAAAACCTATGATTTTGCTCATTACAAAGAGCGTAAATGTAAATTATTTTTTAATACAAAAATAAAAAAATATTTTTTTTTCAACATTTAATTTTCCTTATAAACACTAGTCTTCAGGAGGGTAACCGTATATTTCTTCAAAAATTTCATCAAAATTAGATCTTAAAAAAGCGTTTAATTTCTTTCTATAATCATCTTTTAACCAAGTTACAAAATTATGTGTGCTTTTAGAAATACATTTTGCATATCTATTAATTCTATCATCGATCTCCTCTCCTAGCATTTTAGCTAAAATTAAAGCATCAAAAACATCTTCACTATTTTCAATACACATAATTGCATGATGCTCTATAGATTTTTCTAAAACTCTTTTAGATGATTCACCAGCTTTAATAGTATCAATATACACTTTTTTCATATCAAAATAAGTGTCTGTAGATTTTGCAAACTCTTTTTTAACATCTGCTGGTAATTCGTATCTAAAAGTACTTTCTATATCTTCGTCAGAAAGAATAGCATCTAAATAGTAATCTGGAGCTCTAAACATTTTTTGCCAGTCTAAATCTGCTCCCCAAGCTCCAAATCTGTGAAAATTATTTCCTAAATCTACAACTTCAAAAGTATTTTTATCTCCGTATATTCGAGAACCACGTCCTATCATTTGGTAATATAGGGTTAATGATTTTGTAGCCCTATTTAAAATAATTGCTTCAATACTTGGTTCATCGAATCCAGTTGTTAAAATACTTACAGAAGTAAGAATAGCATTTGGTGTTTTATGAAACCATTTTAAAATAAATTCTCTTTCTTTTTTGGTATTTGTATTATCTAAATGTGCAATAGGATATCCTGCTTTTTTAAATGCATGAAAAACCTGAATAGATGTATTTATACCATTATTAAAAATTAATGTTTTCTTTCCTTTTGCTGTTTCTTCATAAGCCGAAACTAATTTAGAAAGCATGTCTGTATTTGTATATAAATCTTCAGAAGATTTTACAGTATAATCTCCATTTGCACCTACTTCTAACGAAGTTAAACCTACATTATAAGAGTACATATTTGCACTTGCCAAGTATTCATTATCAATTAAATGCTGTATAGATTCGCCAACAAATAGCTCTTGATAATTCTCATACATTGGCAACTTAGTGTTTGAACTTAAAGGAGTTGCAGTAACACCAAGGATAAAAGATTCATCAAAAAACTTAAATATTTTTGTAAATGAATTATAATGCGCCTCATCAACAATTACTAAACCTACATCAGAAATATCAACTTTATCATCATTTAACCTATTTTTCAAAGTTTCAACCATGGCTACAAAACAATTAAAATTATCTTGATCGTCTAAAATTGCAGTTGAATTAATGATTTTGTTTTTAACACCAAATTCATTTAACATTTTAGAAGTTTGTTTACTTAACTCAATTCTATGAGTTAAAACTAAAACTTTCTTCTTATAAGTTTTTATATAACGTCTAACAATTTCAGAAAAAATCACGGTTTTTCCACCTCCTGTAGGTAATTGATATAAAAGATGATAATCTTGAGGCGCGTCTTTAAATCGTTGAAAAATTTCTTCAAGCGCATCTTGTTGATATCCGTATAACTCTTTACCTATAATTTTTTTTGAAGTACTTATTTCTGCCAAAGGAATCTAAATTTAAAAATACAAAAATAAGACTTATAATAGGTTTATCACAATTATACTAAATAAATCTTGCTAAATTAATATTCGTTATATCATAATGGGAAGCATCAAAGACAGAAATTTCATTTTTTATGACTAATAATTGTGGTGATTGATGCATAACTTGAAAAGTATAACCTACTTCATCAGATATATTTCTATAATTTAATAAATCAAGATAATATACTTTTAAATGCTCATGTTCTTCTGTAAATAATTTTTCAAATCGCTTAATAACCATACTGCTAATTCCGCAACGAGTTGAATGTTTAAATATAAAAACTGATGTAGTTTTAGATTCTTCTTTAATTTCTTTTAACTGACTTACATCATTTAAAGGTATCCAATTTATTTTTAAATTTGATTTAGAAGATGATTCTGAAGAAGATGATTCTCCAAAGATTTTATTAAATATACTCATTCTATGTTTTTTATTCTTTGTCGATGTAAATATAATAAACTTTCATCAGTCAAAAAGGCAGTAAAACAAAGATATTTAAAGACAAATTGTCTTATTTTAAAATAAAAATATGCATGGTATTAAAATTGATTTAATAATGAAAAAAAACAGAATATGAACTTTAACAACTATACAACAAAATCGCAAGAAACCATACAAATGGCGCAACAAATTGCGCAAGGTTTTGGTCATAATCAAATAGAAAACGAACATCTTTTTAAAGCTTTAACACAAGTTGATGAAAATGTTTTACCTTTTTTATTAAAGAAATTAAACATCAATATTGATGTTGTAGCACAGATTTTAGATAAACAATTAGAAAGTTTACCTAAAGTTTCTGGTGCAGAATTAATGCTTTCTAGAGAAGCTAGTAAAACATTAACAGAAGCCGCTGTTATTGCTAAAAAAATGAAAGATGATTATGTTTCAATCGAGCATTTAATTTTAGCAATTTTTAAATCGAAAAGTAATATTGCTCAAGTTTTAAAAGATCAAGGAGTAACAGAAAAACACTTAAAAGCTGCAATTGAAGAACTTAGAAAAGGCGAAAATGTAACGTCTCAAAGCCAAGAAGAAACGTACAATTCTTTAAATAAATATGCAAAAAATTTAAATCAGTTAGCAGAAGAAGGTAAACTAGATCCTGTAATTGGTAGAGATGAAGAAATTAGAAGATTATTACAAATTTTATCAAGAAGAACAAAAAATAACCCAATTTTAGTTGGTGAACCTGGAACAGGTAAAACAGCAATTGCAGAAGGATTAGCGCACAGAATTGTAGATGGTGATGTACCAGAAAACTTGAAAAATAAATTAATTTTTTCTTTGGATATGGGTGCGTTAATTGCTGGCGCAAAATATAAAGGTGAATTTGAAGAACGACTAAAAGCAGTTATAAAAGAGGTAACAAATTCTGATGGTGATATTGTACTTTTTATTGATGAAATTCACACCTTAGTTGGTGCTGGTGGCGGTCAAGGTGCAATGGATGCAGCAAATATTTTAAAACCTGCTTTAGCTCGTGGAGAATTGCGTGCAATTGGTGCAACTACCTTGGATGAATATCAAAAATATTTTGAAAAAGACAAAGCTTTAGAAAGACGTTTTCAAAAAGTAATTGTGAACGAACCAGACACAGAAAGTGCTATTTCTATTTTAAGAGGAATTAAAGAAAAATATGAAACACACCATAAAGTTCGTATAAAAGATGAAGCAATTATTGGTGCTGTAGAATTATCTCAACGTTATATTACCAATCGATTTTTGCCAGATAAAGCAATTGATTTAATGGATGAAGCGATGGCTAAACTGCGTATGGAAATAAACTCTAAACCAGAAGAATTAGATGTTTTAGATAGAAAAATAATGCAATTAGAAATCGAAATTGAAGCCATAAAACGAGAAAAAGATGAAACGAAATTAAAATCTTTACGATCTGATTTAGCAAATCTAAAAGAAGAACGTAACGAAATGAATGCAAAATGGAAATCTGAAAAAGATATTGTAGATAATATTCAGAATGCAAAAGCAGCCATTGAAGATTATAAAATTGAAGCCGAAAAAGCAGAACGTGAAGGAGATTATGGTAAAGTTGCAGAAATTAGATATGGTAAAATTCAAAAAGCGCAAGAAGATTTAGAAGGTTTTCAAAAAGTTTTACACGAAAATCAATCTGAAAAATCATTAATAAAAGAAGAAGTAACCTACGAAGATATTGCAGAAGTTGTTGCAAAATGGACTGGAATTCCGGTTACAAAAATGATTCAATCAGATCGTGAAAAATTACTAAGACTAGAGTCTCAACTACATAAAAGAGTTGTTGGTCAAGGAGAAGCAATTATTGCAGTTTCTGATGCTGTTAGACGATCAAGAGCTGGTTTGCAAAACCCTAATAAACCTGTTGGAAGTTTCTTATTTTTAGGAACAACAGGAGTTGGTAAAACTGAGTTAGCAAAAGCTTTAGCAGAATATCTTTTTGATGATGAAAACGCCATGACTAGAATTGATATGAGCGAATATCAAGAAAAACATTCTGTAAGTAGATTAATTGGTGCGCCTCCAGGATATGTTGGTTATGATGAAGGTGGGCAATTAACAGAAGCTGTTAGAAGAAGACCTTATTCTGTGGTACTTTTAGATGAAATTGAAAAAGCACATCCAGATACATTTAATATTCTTTTGCAAGTTTTAGATGAAGGTAGATTAACGGATAATAAAGGTAGAATTGCAGATTTTAAAAACACAATTATTATAATGACTTCAAATATTGGAAGCCAAATAATTCAAGAGAAATTTAGCGATCCAAAAGCAGATTTAGAATCTGTTACAGAATTAGCAAAAATTGAGGTTTTAGCATTATTAAAACAATCTGTAAGACCAGAATTCTTAAACAGAATAGATGATGTTATTATGTTTACACCTTTAAGTAAAAATGATATTTTTGAAATTGTAAGATTACAAATTGAACAGTTAAAGAAAATGATTGGCAAACAAGATATTACTTTAGATGCTACAGATGAAGCAATTACATATTTAGCTAAAAAAGGTTATCAGCCAGAATTTGGAGCAAGACCTGTAAAAAGAGTTATTCAAAAAGAAGTTTTAAATCAACTTTCTAAAGAAATTTTATCAGGTAAAGTAACGACAGATAGTATAATTTTATTAGACGCTTTTGATGATCAACTAGTATTTAGAAATCAATCTGAATTTGTTGAAAATTAAAAACTAAAATAAAGTTTGGTTCGTTGGTAAAAGTGGTGTTTGAAAAAATACCGCTTTTACTTTTTTAGTATATTCGCTAAAATATCTTTATCATGAAAAAATATCTTTTAGTATTATTTGTTGTATTAATTTCTTGTAATTCAAACTCCAAAAAAGAAGAAACAGATACTGCCACAACCACTTATTTTTTGATTAGACATGCCGAAAAAGATAGAACTGATGCTAGTAATAAAGACCCTAATTTAAATCCAGAAGGTTTAGAAAGAGCAGAAAAATGGGCAAAATACTTTCAAAATATTGATTTAGATGCTGTTTATTCTACAAATTATAATAGAACACAACAAACAGCAAAACCAACTGCAGACAGTAAAAAATTAGCCATTATAAATTATAATCCAAGTAATATGTATGATTCTATATTTCAGAAAAATACATCAGGAAAAACAACATTAGTTGTTGGTCATAGTAATACAACACCTGCTTTTGTAAACAAAATTTTAGACCAAAAAAAATATAAAGACATTGATGATAATGACAATTCTAGCTTATTTATTATCACCATTAATAAGAACGGAAAAACTAGTAAAATAGAAAAAGTTAATTAACAATTACTAAAAGTTCAAGTTCATATTTAATTAAACTAACTTGAACTTTTAATTTTACTCTAAAATTTTAACTTCAATATCTTCTAAAACAATTTCAGATATTTTTTTAAGCTGATTATTTTCAAAAGCTTTATCAGTATCAATTAATGCAATTGAAGTATTTTCTGGCTTATAATTATGATAATCTACAAAACGAATTCCGTTTATACTACATTGTTCTTTTAAAACTCTAAAACGTTTTCCTCCGCCATTTGTATGATAAGCATACGCTAAATAATCAATTAAAAAATCCTTTTTACCAATCCAATAAATAAATACATCTTCAAAATCTTCTCCTCCGCCATTTTCAGAAAATGTAACTTCTATTTTATAATATTCTTTACCTTTTATAGTTGCAGATGGTAATAATTTTTTTCGAACAGCTTCATCATTTAATCCGTAAGGTAAAACAGAAAAATAATGAACAGAATTTACAGCATTTTCATTACTTTTTGCTTTAGAATTTTCTAATTCAGGTAATTTATGTCCGTTTAAAAACTTTGAATATCCATTATTTGAAACAAGATCTTCCTCTATTTCAGAAAATTTATTTTTATAAGTTCTAAACAATTTAAAATTTCCATTTCTTCTAACAGCTGCATAATTTTTATCTCTAAACTTAAATCTTATTTGAGAATTTGCAATTTTATCAGCACCAGAAGCTGTAATTGTTTTATCAATAATTTGTTGCGCTGTTAGTTTTTTTTCTGATGAATGAACAGCACTTAGTAACGTAAATAAAAGTATAAATAAATATCTCATTGAGTTTTGTTTCTTGTAGTCGAAAATAGATTTCAAAATTACATTTCTTTGGCCAAAGTAAAAATGTATCTTTGTTAAAAATCATTTAAATTAAAACCAGTCAATGACTGTTCAGAAAAAAATAAACATACAGAATAAAAAAGCGCGTTTCGAATATGAAATTCTAGACAAATATGTTGCTGGAATTCAGTTAACAGGAACAGAAATTAAGTCTATAAGATTAAGTCAGGCAAGAATCACAGAAAGCTTTTGTGAGTTTAACGATCGTGGAGAATTGTTTATCGTAAATATGTACATTCAAGAATATATGTTTGGGCATCACTTTAACCACAAGCCCAAAAGCGAGCGTAGACTTTTAATGAATAAACGCGAGTTAAGAAGTCTTAAAAAAGATGTGGAAGCTAAAGGTAACACGATTGTTCCTTTACGTTTATTTCTAAATGACAGAGGTTTAGCCAAATTAGAAATTGCTTTAGCAAAAGGAAAACAAACACACGATAAACGCGAAGTGATAAAAGATAGAGACAACAAACGTGATTTATCTAGAATTAAGAAAAATTTTAACGGATAATTATTTCTGATGTTAAAAGAAAAACTTAAAAATTATCATATTATTTTAGCTTCAGGATCTCCTAGAAGGCAGCAATTTTTTAAAGATTTAGATATTGATTTTGATATTCAATTAAAAGAAGTTGATGAAATTTATCCGCATAAATTAAAAGGAAGTGAAATTACAGATTATTTAGCTGATTTAAAATCAAAAGCATTTACAAATTTATCAGAAAATGACATCTTAATTACTTCGGATACCATTGTTTGGCTAGAAAATAAAGCTTTAGGAAAACCAAAAGACACACAAGATGCTTTTAATATGTTAAGAGCTTTATCTGGCAAAAAACATGAAGTAATTACTTCGATAAGTATAAAAAACAAGCATTTTCAGAAAATTATAAATGATACTACTTTTGTTACTTTCAAAGAAATTTCTGATGAAGAGATTAATTATTACATCAAAAATTATAGTCCTTTAGACAAAGCTGGAGCGTATGGAATTCAAGAATGGATTGGTTTTATTGCAATTTCAAATATAGAAGGAAGTTATTTTAATGTTGTTGGTTTGCCTGTGCACAAACTGTACGAAGAATTAATGAAGTTGTAGATATCAAAAAATTAAAATTTTTATTATTTGTACGAATAATTCGCTTTTAAAAACTTAAATCTTGCACTTATTTTACCCTTTTTATTTAGACTTTCTCACATTCTGTTAAAAAGTCTTTTTTCTATTCTCGCTTTTCATTTCTTTAAAGAGAAATAAAAGTTTATTTTTACCCAAAATTTTTACAACACAACATATATTATAATGAAAAAATACACGTACACAGAAAAAAAAGATACTCGTTCTGGCTTTGGTGATGGTTTAACGGAATTAGGAAGAACAAATCCAAACGTAGTTGCTTTATGTGCAGATTTAATTGGTTCTTTAAAAATGGATCAATTTATAAAAGAAAATCCAGAAAGATTTTTCCAAATAGGAATAGCAGAAGCAAATATGATTGGTATTGCTGCTGGTTTAACAATTGGAGGTAAAATTCCTTTTACAGGAACATTTGCAAATTTTTCTACTGGGCGTGTTTACGATCAAATTCGCCAATCGGTTGCTTATTCTGGTAAAAACGTAAAAATTTGTGCTTCTCACGCAGGTGTAACTTTAGGTGAAGATGGAGCAACACATCAAATATTAGAAGATATTGGTTTGATGAAAATGTTACCTGGAATGACAGTTATTAATCCTTGTGATTATAATCAAACCAAAGCAGCAACGATTGCAATTGCAGATTTTGACGGTCCTGTTTATTTACGTTTTGGGCGTCCAAAAGTGCCTGTATTTATGCCAACTGATGAAGAATTTGTAATTGGTAAAGGAATTCAATTAACAGAAGGAACAGATGTTACTATTGTTGCAACAGGTCATTTAGTTTGGGAATCTTTACAAGCTGCAGAACAATTAGAAGCAGAAGGAATTTCTGTTGATGTTATAAATATTCATACTATTAAGCCTTTAGATGAAGAAATTATCTTAAAATCTATTGCTAAAACAGGATGTATTGTTACTGCAGAAGAGCATAATAAATTAGGTGGTTTAGGCGAAAGTGTTGCAAGAACATTGGCTTTAAACAATCCAACTCCTCAAGAATTTGTTGCAACTAATGATACTTTTGGAGAATCTGGAACTCCAGAACAATTAATGGCAAAATATGGTTTAGATGCTGCTGCAGTTGTAAAAGCTGTTAAAAAAGTAATATCTCGAAAATAATAACGTTTTAGTTTAAGAAATCAATTTAATTATTAATTTAAAAAAGAAAAAGATGAAAAAAATAATTTTAATAATGTTTTTGACTTTTGCAATAAGCGAAACTACAAACGCACAAATAGATTTTGGTATTAAAGGTGGTGTAAACTATAACAATAATGGTGATGCAACTTTTTCTACGGCTGGTAACGATATAATAGACGGAGCAGAATCTAAATCTGGATATCATGCCGGAATTTGGTTTAGAGGAAAATTACCTATTATAGGTTTATATTTAAGACCAGAAATTGTTTACACACAAATAAAAAGCGAATACTTATACAAAAGTTTATCAACAGATTATGACTTTAAGAAATTAGATGTTCCTGTATTATTAGGGAAAAAAGTTTTAGGTTTTGGAAATATTTTTATTGGTCCATCTTTTCAATATATTTTAGAAGATGAATTTAAATTTTCTACTCTTTCTACCGATGATTTTGACAAATTTTCTGTTGGATTACAAATGGGTTTTGGAGTAGAGTTTGGAAGTTTAGGTATTGATGTTCGTTGGGAAAGAGGACTATCTAATACCGAAGCTAACTTTGTAGACAGTAATACTAATGTTAATATTGATAATAGGACTAATCAAATTATTTTTGGCGTATCTATAAAACTTTAAAAGTTATATTTTATAAAACTAAAAAAGCTCTTGATTTCTCAAGAGCTTTTTTTTATCTAATTAAATTACAAAAACTAATTACTTACTTTAATTAAAGAGTTTAAATAATCTGCTAAAGTAGAATTATCAGGATCGCTAAAATCATTTGCTGGATTTCCATCAGAATTAGCATCTTCATTAATTGTTAAAATACCATCACCATCATCATCTGCATCAGCATAATTTGGAGAACCATCTAAATCTGTATCATCATTTCTTGGATCACCATCTCCGTCTGGATCTTCAAAAAATGATGCAACACCATCGTTATCGTGATCTGTATCTTTTATAAAATCGTATAACTCTATTTTAAACATTAAGCACTCACTACCTAAAATACTAGTAGTTCCAGATGGCCCATAAGCTAAACCAGAAGGAAGAAACAAAATTCCCTTCCCACCATTTTCATAAGTAATAGGGCCATTATCTGTGATATTATCTCCACCTTTAAATTTTGGAATTCCATAAGTCCAACCTCTAATTACACTATTTAGCGTAAGCCAAAGACCATTATTTTTATCAAAAGAAGCACTAATACTATCTGTATTAACAATTCTTTTTCCTTCATATTTAACTAAAACAGAATCCATTACTGTAGGATAACCTTTTTCTACAGTTGGACTACCTACTCTATTGGTGTAATAATAAAAAGTATAATCTATCTCATTATCTACAACATCATACTGCTCTAAATTTTCATCTTCAATAAGAGCAGTTTTACCTGAAACTAATAATTTTACTTCATCTTCAGTTACATCATAATAATGATTACTTAAAAACTTCACTAAAGTATCACTGTCTATCAAAGCCTGTCCTTCATAATCAAAATTATCTACATAGACTGAAGAAGACTCATCACAAGCATACACAATAGTTGCCAAAATTATTAATGCTAAAATGTTTTTTATTTTTGTCATTTATCCTTAAAATTTGTGGGCGCAATTTACCATTTTTATACCTTTGTAAAAAGACAAACGTTATTTTTTAACTTTTTTTATGAGAATTGATAAATATTTATGGTGCATTCGAGTTTTTAAGACAAGAAGCATAGCAACAGCAGCTTGTAAAAAAGGACAAGTTAAGATCGAAAATAAGAGTATAAAACCCTCTAAAGAAGTATTTGGTAACGAATTGATTTTAGTAAGAAAAAATCAAATAAATTATCAAATAAAAGTTTTAGATTTACCAGAAAGTAGAGTTGGTGCAAAAATAGTTGATCTTTATAAAAAAGATGTAACTCCGAAAGAAGAATTTGAGAAAACAGAACTCTTAAAATACTCTAAGGATTATTACCGTAAAAAAGGCACGGGAAGACCTACTAAAAAAGATAGAAGAGATATTGAAGGATATCAAGAAGATACTGAAGAAAACTTATGACAACAGAAAAAAATATTATTTTAAATACTTTAAAAGTTAATCAGAAAATTAAAAGAATTGCTTATCAAATCTATGAAAGTAATAGTAATGAAAAAGAAGTTATTATTGCTGGTATAGTTGGTAATGGATATCTTTTTGCTGAAAAGCTAGTAGAAATTCTTAAAGAAATTTCCTCTTTAAAAGTAACAATTTGCTTAGTAAAAATTAATAAAAAAAAGCCTTTAGCTCCAATTACTACAACATTAACTGTTGCTGATTATAAAAATAAATCTTTAGTTTTAGTAGATGATGTTTTAAACTCTGGTACAACTTTAATCTATGGTGTAAAACACTTTTTAGAAGTTCCTTTAAAAAGGTTTAAAACGGCAGTATTAGTTAACAGAAATCATAAAAAATACCCTGTAAAAGCAGATTTTAAAGGTGTTTCTTTATCAACTTCTATTAAAGAACATGTTCATATCGATTTTACAGATAAAGAAATAAATGTGTATTTAATTTAAAAATTCTACTAATTCTTTAGCTACTTTCTTTTTTGATTTATCATCAATTTTTATAATTTTTTTAGCTTGCTCATAGAAGAAGCGTCTTTCAAAAAGATGCTTAGCAACAAATTCTGGAATTTGATCATCATCTAAAGAAGCTATTAAAGGTCTTTTACTTTTCTTTTTTATCAACCTTTTTACCATTGTAGGTACATTACCTTGTAAATAGATAGACATTGTATCGTTTTTATTAATTTCTTCCATATTATTCGCATAACACGGAGTTCCTCCACCCAAAGAAAGTATAAAATCTTCCTTTTTTGACAGTATTTGCTTTAAATATCTGTTCTCAATCAATCTAAAATAGATTTCTCCCTTTTCTTTAAAAATTTCTGAAATAGACATTTTTTCTTGGTCTATAATATAATCATCTAAGTCTATAAAACTCAAAGACAAATTTTTAGAAAGCATTTTACCAATACTTGATTTTCCAGATGCCATATATCCTAATAAAATAATTTTCACTTTTTTTATTTTTAGCAAATATCGATAAAATTTTTTCATTTTTATGCTTCAAATTCAAATGATAGGTAGTATATTTGCACCTCAATTAAAAAAAAGACCCGGTAGCTCAGTTGGTAGAGCATCTCCCTTTTAAGGAGATGGTCCTGGGTTCGAGCCCCAGCCTGGTCACTACAAAAAAGTTAAGCAGTAATTGCTTAACTTTTTTAGTTTTATTTAAAGCGCACGTGGCGGAATTGGTAGACGCGCCACCTTGAGGGGGTGGTATTCGCAAGGATGTGGAAGTTCGAATCTTCTCGTGCGCACTTTTTTTATAATTATTTTTACTTCTTCACAAAATATTAACCTTTCTATACACTTTTATACTTAATTTTGCAGTTATGCAAAGAAATCTAATAATTTTGTGCTTATTTATAAGTTTAAGCGCGTTCTCTCAAAAAGACAGTACACTTACTATTTTAAAAGGCCAAATTATACACGCCGAAACTAAACGTGCTTTAAGTGCGGCTCACGTTTTAAATTTAAATGCTGTTCTTGGTACAATTACAGATGATAAAGGTTTTTTTAAATTATCCGCAAAAGCAAATGACACAATTCTTGTTTCTTATCTTGGATTTTCATCAATAAAACTAAAAATTACTAATGATTTACTAAAAGGTAATGAATTAGAAATTGCACTTCATGAAAAACCTGAAGAAATTAAAGAGGTAATTATTAAATCTACACAATTAATTGGTGTCTTAGAAGTTGATGTAAAAATGGTACCAAAAGACAAATTTACAAGAATACATATTAATGGATTGCCACAAACTTATGAAGTTGGTAAACCACAAAGTAGAAACTACTCCTCTCCTATCGCAGCGTTATTTCAACCTGTAGATTTTCTATACAGCCTTTTCGGAAAAAAACCTAAACAACTTAAAAAGCTTCAAAAATTAAAAAAAGAAGACGATTTACGTAAAATGTTAGCGGGTAATTTTGATAGAGAGGTTATAATGGAATATCTAGAAATGGATAGACAAGAATTAACAGATTTAATTACTGATTGTAATTACTCTGAATATTTTATTAAAAAAGCTTCTGATTTACAAATGATAGAAGCAGTTTTAGATTGTTATGAAAATCATAAAGCTCTTAAAAAAGGTAAAATAGAACGTAATAAACTTCCTGTAAAAAACTAAACCTTTTTAAAATGAAAAGAGCCAAAAGGAATACTTTTGGCTCTAATCAACTATTAAAAACTAACTAATCTAAAATCTCATAAAAGAGTTTTTATTTAATAATAAGACGCTATTTTACTTTATAAGTTACAAATTTTGATAGGCTTTAACATAACTTTAAGAAATTAGAATTATTATTTAAACTCATTAATTGTTCCATAAAAGACAAAAGCTCTTATTACATTTAATTCTAACTAGAAATATTTGTTTCTAACTTTTTAAAAACCCTATAATTTACTGCTTTATTGTTACACATTAATTTGAAAAAAAAGTTCTAAAATCTTTAATCACTTTGTTTTAAATAGATTTTATCAAACTTAACATATTTATAATTATACATTAATATGGTTAATATATATAATCAAAAAAAATCCAGCAAAAAGCCGGATTTTAAATGTATAAAAAGTTTTAAACTCTTATTGATTACCTAAAATAATTGGCATTCCAGATTTACCAGAACCAATAATAATTACTTTACTATTTGTAGATTTAGAAAGTTCTAAAGTAGCTCCAATACCTTTTTCTTGTAAAATTTTATCTGTTAAAGATTCACTTAAAATTTTATTTGCTACAGCTTTACCTTCTGCATCAATTTTTTGTCTTTTAGCCTCTTTTTCTGCTTTTGCTATTCTAAATTCATATTCTAAAGATTCTTGCTCTTGTTTTAACTTCGTTTCAATTGCTGTTCTAATTGTAGTTGGCAACTTAACATCTTCAACCAAAACACGTGTAACTAACAAATATTGATCTTTTAAAACTATTTTAATTTCATCTAAAATTTCTTGTTCAATTACATCTCTTTTACTAGAATATAATTGTTCTGGTGTATAACGACCAACAACACTTCTTGCTGCTGCATTAATAGCAGGATCTAATAATTCACGTTCATAATCTTCTCCTTTAGTTTTTATTAGTAATCCTAAGTTTTTAAACTCTGGTTCGTACCAAATAGTACCGTTTACTTTAACTTCTAATCCGTTTACGGAAAGTACATTCATTTCATCAGAAATAGATTGCTGACGAACTTTTCTTACGATCATTCTGTTCCAAGGAGCCACAATATGAAATCCTTCACTATACGTTTTTTCTGTATTTACACCATTTCCTAAAGATTCAAAAATAACTCCTCCTTCTCCAGGACCAATAGTTATTGTAGATTTTGAAAATAAAATTATTACTGCCACGATTACTACAACAATGAATATTCCACCTTTTGGGAATTTAAGTTCCATTTGATTATTTGCCATTCTATATATTTTTAAATTTTATCAAATTTACAATATAAGTTCTTTAAACACAATCTATATATTCACAATCTTCAGAAACATCCATTTCTAAAGTAATATGCTCTAAATAAAAATCATCATGTAAAACTTTTCTAATTTCTTTTTTAACTTCATCTGCTTTTTGCCAAGAAATGCTTTTATCAAACATTAAAAGATGAACTGTTAAAATATTATATTCACCATCCATTGTCCATAAATGACAATCATGAATACTTTTTACTTCTTTATTTTCAAGAATTTTAGTTTTTATTTTATCAACAGAAATAGCGATTGGAGTTCCTTGTAAAATAATTCTGATACTTTCTTGCCCATTATTAAAAACATTAGATAAAATATATAAAGCAATTAATAAAGATAAAATTGGATCTAATATTGGCACATTCCAAAATTGCATTACTATACTTGCAATTAATACCGAAACCCAACCTAAAACGTCTTCTAGCATATGTAAAGAAACCACTCGTTCATTAATTGATGTTCCTTTTTGAAGTTTTAAAACTGCTGCTCCGTTTACTATAATTCCTAAAATAGCAAACCACATCATTCCTTTTGCGTCTGATTCTTCTGGATTTATAATTCTAGGAATTGCATTAAAAATAATAATAACAGAACCAACAAGTAAGATAATAGAATTAATAATAGCTCCTAAAAGTGAAAACCTTTTGTAACCATAAGAATAATTTTTTGTTGCTTTTTTGTTTGATATTTTTTGAAAATACCATGCCATTCCTAAACTTAAACTATCTCCTAAATCATGAATTGCATCAGAAGTTATTGCTAAACTGTTAGTATAAATTCCGCCAATAAACTCAATTATAGTAAAGAATAAATTTAGAAAAAAAGCAATTTTTATATTTTCTGTTGATGAATTTTCATGATGATGATGATGATATCCCATATTGTTTTTTTAAATAGACATTTTTATAAATTAAAAGATGCAATTCTTAATCTTCATTTAATCTATCCTTTACAAATTCAATCTCTGTTTTACCGTGTTCTTTTGGGTGTCCATTTTCATCCAAAGAAACCATAACAATTCTATCAACATCAATAATTGTTTTTCTAGTTAATTTATTTCTAACATTACATGTTAAAGTAATAGAAGTTCTACCAAATTTTACAACATCGATACCAATTTCTATAATATCTCCTTGTTTTGCAGAACTTTTAAAATCAATTTCCGACATGTATTTAGTAACGGTTCTTGCTGTCTCTAACTGAATAATTGCATAAATTGCTACTTCTTCATCAATAAATTGCAATAATTTACCACCAAATAAAGTTCCATTTGGGTTTAAATCTTCTGGTTTTACCCATTTTCTTGTGTGAAATCTCATATACTTTTTTTCTTATTTATTAAATTTTTCCATGATATTTTCTGATAAACCATTCTATTGATAACAAACAAATTACAATACCTAAAAACCATTTCCAATCAATTAAATTCTGCTGTTTTACAGATGATTTTTGAACCGTATAAAAAGACTCGTTTGTTAAAAGTTCTTTCGATAAATCATCAACTTGGTTTTTGTAAAACAGCTTTCCTCCAGTTTTTGTTGCTAATTGTTGCAACTTATTTACGTTGGCATTTGTAAATTGTTCTTCAATTTGATAATCAGTTATTTTAAAACGACCGTATTTATTTATTTTCTGATTTAAAACTTCCACTTTATACGTATAATCTCCGGAAGTAAGATTCTCTATTTCTACCTGATAAGAATTATGAATTAATGAAAAAGGAATTTTTGAAACTTCTTTTGTTTCTGTATTTGTAATTGAAATTTCTAAAGCTGCTCTTGCATCAAATTGATAATTTTTATCTGTATAAAATGCTGATATATTTATTGTTGAATTTGCTGGGTATAAACTTTCTGCATTAATTTCTAATCGATTTCTTTTTTTATTCGATGCTAAAAACTGCACTAAACTTCCTGTAAATTTATCAAACTCTTCAAAAGAATTTGTGTTTAAAAAACTAGCTGCTCTCCATTTCCAAATTCCTTCACCAAACAAAACTGCTGATTTTTGATTATTGATATCAAAAGTTGCCAATAAAGATTGTTTTGTTACAACTCCGTTTATATTCTGATACAATAAAGTTTGATGTTCTTTAGAAATAACAACTTCTCCAAACTTGTCTTTTAATGGTGGAAAATTAGAAAAACCAATATCTTCTTGTAAAAAAGTTAAAAAACCATCATTGTAAATTGCGCCATAATTTTCTGTTTGATTGATAGCATTTTTGGTAAAACCTAGTTGTTGTTTATTGATGAAATTCCAGTCTGTATTTGAACCAGAAATCAATAAATAATTACTATTATTCTGTTTTAAATCAGAAATAAAATGATTAAACTTATTATTTAATTGATATAAAATAACTAACTGGTAATCATATAAATTATTCTTAAATTTATCAATCAAAAAAACATCTACAGTACGTTGTTTATTACTTTCAATAGATTTTTTTAAAGCACCAATATCTGGATGTAAAACTGAAGTTAAAATCAATACTTTTGTCTGCTCATCAATTACTTCTACAGAAAAATTTTTACTATTATTTTTTGTATTTTTCTCGTTATTTATTTTTCTGATGGAAGCTGTGTAATATTGCAATCCTTCTTTTGTTGAAGTTAAATTTGCTGTAATTGTTGCTGATTTTTTATCCGAAGAAAAAGTAACATCTTTTCTAAAAACTGTTTTTCCTTCATTAAAAATTGAAAATTGAGTTGTTACATTTTCATTGCCTTCGTAATTTAAAATAACCTCAACAGGAAATTTATTTTTAATATAACTGTATTTATTTACGTTTAACTGTGTAATTTTTACATCAACATATTTTGTTGTATCACCAATTACAATTGGATAAATTGGCTGTTTTGTATTTAAAAACTCATAATCAGAACCAATTGTTTGGTTACCATCTGTAATTAAAATTATCGGGGCAATTTTTTCTTTATACAATTCATCAATTCCTGTAATTGCGGCTTCAATATTGGTTTCATTTTCAGAAAAAGAAAAACTATCTAAAACTTGCAAATCCTTACCAAAAGTGAATTGCTTTACAGAAAACTTATTTTTTAAATCATTGTTATTCTTAATGGTAGCGATAATGCCTTTTACATTTTTATCTTCTTTAAAAAACGGAACAGATTTAGAATTATCAGCCAAAACAGCTAAAATTGGTTTTTCATTTTCTATTACTGTATTTTCAATTGTAGGATTTATCAGCAATAAAATCAACAAAAACAAACTTAATGTTTTTAAAACAAAGAGCAAATTTGTAACTTTTGGTTTGTTTTTTACTTTGTAATAATATTGAAAAAATGCTATTGATAGACTCAATAACAGCGCTAAAATGGTGTATAAAATTGTGGCTATTTGCAATGATTTTATTTTAACATAAAGATATAAAGAACTATCTAAAAACAAAAAACCTGCAACGTTAAATGTTGCAGGTTTCCTATTATTTTATTCTTTCAATTCTAGGTTAACATTCCTCCATCAACAGAAAGTGTTTGTCCTGTAATATAAGAGCTCATATCTGAAGCTAAAAACACACAGGCATTTGCAATATCTTCTGGTGTTCCTCCTCTTTTTAAAGGAATTCCATCTCGCCAACTTTGCACAGTTGCTTCGTCTAATTTATCTGTCATTTCTGTTTCAATAAATCCAGGAGCAATTACGTTACTTCTAATGTTTCTAGAACCTAACTCTAAAGCTACAGATTTAGAAAACCCAACAATACCAGCTTTAGAAGCTGCATAATTTGTTTGACCAGCATTTCCTTTTAAACCAACAACAGAACTCATATTTATAATAGAACCTGCTCTTTGTTTCATCATAGGACGAATAACTGCTTTCGTTAAATTAAAAACCGATTTTAAATTTACTTCAATTACTTTATCAAAATCATCTTCAGAAATACGCATTAACAAATTATCTTTTGTAATTCCGGCATTATTTACTAAAATATCAATTGCACCAAATTCTTTTAAAACTTCTTTGGCTAATTCTTGAGCTGCATCAAAATTTGCTGCGTTAGATTGATATCCTTTAGCAGAAACTCCGTAAGACTTTAATTCTTCTTCTAACGCATTTGCAGCATCTACAGAAGAACTATACGTAAAAGCAACATTTGCACCTTGTTTTGCAAATTCAACTGCAATTCCACGTCCAATTCCTCTAGTTGCACCCGTTATTATTGCTGATTTATTTTCTAGTAATTTCATATTTTATTGTTTAGTTAATTATCAAATATAAAAAAGAAATTCCCGTTTTCACGGGAATTTATATATCATTCTCTATTAAGAAAAGATTATTTTAAAACTTTTGCAACCATTTCTCCAATTTTAGCTGGCGAGCTTACAACGTGAATTCCGTTTTCTGCTAAAATTTTCATTTTTGCTTGTGCTGTATCATCTGCTCCACCAACAATAGCTCCTGCGTGTCCCATTGTTCTTCCTGCAGGTGCAGTTTGACCAGCGATAAAACCAACAACTGGTTTTCTATTTCCATCAGCTTTAATCCATTGTGCAGCTTCTGCTTCTAAATTTCCACCAATTTCACCAATCATCACAATTGCTTCAGTTTCTGGATCATTCATTAATAACTCAACAGCTTCTTTAGTAGTTGTTCCAATAATTGGATCTCCACCAATACCAATTGCTGTTGTAATTCCAAATCCTTGTTTCACAACCTGATCTGCAGCTTCATACGTTAAAGTTCCTGATTTAGAAACGATACCAACTCTTCCTTTTTTGAAGATAAAACCTGGCATAATACCAACTTTAGCTTCATCTGGAGTAATAACTCCTGGACAGTTAGGACCAACTAATCTTGTATCTTTATTTGCAATATATGCTTTTACTTTTACCATGTCTGCAGTAGGAATTCCTTCAGTAATACAAATAATTACTTTGATTCCTGCATCTGCAGCTTCCATAATTGCATCCGCAGCAAAAGCTGGTGGTACAAAAATAATTGAAGTGTCTGCTCCTACTTTTTCAACAGCATCAGCAACAGTATTAAAAACTGGCTTACCTAAGTGTTCTTGACCTCCTTTACCTGGAGTTACACCACCAACAACATTGGTTCCATAGTCAATCATTTGACCAGCGTGAAAAGTACCTTCACTACCAGTAAAACCTTGTACAATAATTTTTGATTCCTTATTTACTAAAACACTCATGGTTTGTTATTTTAATTTTGTTTTACAAAAATAGTTCTTTGTTTACTTTATAAAAAACTAATCTATTATTTATTTTTCTTTTAACAATCTTTTTAGACCCGCTAATTGTTTTAGCTTTTCTCTTGATTCTTCTATTGGCGTTCCAAAATAAGACTTACCTCCTACTACAGATTTTGTTACACCTGTTTGTCCTAAAATAATTGCACCTTTACCAATTGTAATTCCGCTATTTGTACCAACTTGTCCCCAAATAGTAACTTCGTCTTCAATAATTACACAACCTGCAATTCCTGTTTGTGAAGCAATTAAGCATTTTTCGCCAATAACAGTATCATGGCCAACATGAACTTGATTGTCTATTTTTGTTCCTTTTTTTATGGTTGTATCACCACTAACACCTTTATCAATTGTACAAGAAGCACCTAAATCTACATTATCTTCAAGTACAACTCTTCCTCCAGAAATTAATTTATCATAACCTTCTGGCCTTTTTTTGTAATAAAAAGCATCAGCACCTAAAACTGTATTTGCATGTATGGTTACATTATTACCAATAATTGTTTCATCATAAATAGTAACATTTGGATGAATTACACAATTTTTTCCTATTGAAACATTATTACCAACAAAAACATTTGGCTGAATAACTGTTCCCTCACCAATAATAGCACTTTCAGAAATACTTACTTTGGATGCAATAAAAGGATTAAAGTGTTTTGTTATTTTATTAAAATCACGAAATGGATCATCAGAAATTAATAAAGCTTTGCCTTCTGGACAATCTACTTTTTTATTGATTAAAATAATTGTTGCAGCAGAATTTAATGCTTTATCATAATATTTAGGATGATCTACAAAAACGATGTCGCCTTTTTCTACAACATGAATTTCGTTAATCCCTTTTATAGCAAATGATGCATCACCAATAAACTCACAATTTATAATTTGAGCTATTTCTTCTAATGTTTGTGTTCTTGAGAAATTCAATTTAATTTTACAATTAAGTATTCAATAATCCTTTTTATCGGTAAAAATTATTCTTTAATTCTTTCTTGATACGTACCTTTTGTAGTCTCTACTTTAATTTTATCACCTTCATTAATAAATAAAGGTACATTTACACTTGCTCCTGTTTCTACAGTTGCAGGTTTTGTTGCATTTGTTGCAGTATTACCTTTAACACCTGGCTCTGTGTGTGTAACTTCTAAAATTACACTTTGAGGCATTTCTACAGAAAGTGGCATATTATCTTCAGAGTTGATAATGATGGTAACAATTTCTCCTTCTTTCATTAATCCAGGATTATCTAAAGCTGCTTCTAATAAACGAATTTGAGTATAATCTGCTTCATTCATAAAGTGATAAAACTCACCATCATGATATAAAAACTGAAATTTATGTGTTTCTACTCTTACGTCATCAATTTTTCTTCCTGCAGGAAATGTATTATCTACAACTTTACCATTTGTAACACTTTTTAATTTTGTTCTTACAAATGCAGGACCTTTACCTGGTTTTACGTGTAAAAATTCAATAATTTTATAAATATCGTTATTATATCTAATACATAATCCGTTTCTAATATCTGATGTTGATGCCATTTTTATTTTTTAAGGCTTTTCTTTTTTAGCAGTATGCTTTAAGCGAAAAGCTATTATTATTCTTAGTTAACTATCTTATTAATAAACTTTATTAATTTACGTTGAAATATCCTTTCATGATTCCTCGATGAGAATCTTTTATAAATTGAATAATTTCATCGCGTTCTGGAGTTGCTTCCATTTCTGCTTCTATAATATCTATTCCTTGTGTGTAATTGTAATTTTTTTGGAATAATATTCTGTAAATATTTTGAATTTCTCTTATTTTTTCTGTCGTATAACCTCTTCTTCTTAATCCAACAGAGTTAATACCAACATAAGACAAAGGTTCTCTTGCGGCTTTTACATAAGGTGGTACATCTTTTCTAACCAAAGAACCACCTGTTACAAATGCATGTTTACCTACAGATGCAAATTGATGAACAGCAACCATACCTGCTAAAACAACATTATCGCCAATTGTTACATGACCTGCTAAAGTAGTATTGTTAGAGAAAATACAATTATTACCAACTAAGCAATCGTGTGCAATATGACAATATGCCATTATTAAACAATTATCACCAACTACCGTTTTCATTCTATCTTTTGTACCTCTATTGATTGTTACACATTCACGAATTGTAACATTATCACCAATTTCTACAGTAGTTTCTTCGTCATCAAATTTTAAATCTTGCGGAATTGCAGAAATTACAGAACCGGGAAAAATTCTACAATTTTTACCAATTCTTGCCCCTTCCATTATTGTTACATTAGATCCAATCCAAGTTCCAGAACCAATTATTACATTATTATGTATTGTTGTAAAAGGTTCAATTACAACATTTCTTGCAATTTTAGCTTGTGGATGAACGTAAGCAAGTGGTTGATTCATAGTTATTTAATTTTTGAAATTTGAGCCATTAATTCAGCTTCTGCAACTAACTTGCCATTTGCATACGCATACGCCTGCATATGACAAATACCTCTTCTTATTGGTGTAATTAAATCTGCTTTAAAAATTACAGTATCTCCCGGTAAAACTTTTTGTTTAAATTTAACATTGTTCATTTTCATGAAATATGTTAAATAATTTTCTGGATCAGGAACTGTACTTAAAACTAAAATTCCACCACATTGGGCCATTGCTTCAACAATTAAAACGCCAGGCATTACAGGAGAACCTGGAAAATGACCTACAAAAAATCCTTCGTTCATAGTTACGTTTTTCATACCAACAACATGTCTGTCTGAAAGCTCTATAACTCTATCAACCAATAAAAAAGGAGGTCTATGAGGAAGAATATCCATAATTTGATGAATATCTAATAAAGGTGGTAAATTTAAATCGTATGTAGGAACGTAATTTCTCTTTTCGGTTTTAATAATTTTAGCTAACTTTTTAGCAAATTGTGTATTTATTAAATGACCCGGTTTATTTGCAATTACTTTACCTCTAATTCTTGTACCAACTAAAGCTAAATCGCCAATTACATCTAATAATTTATGACGAGCAGCTTCATTTGCCCAATGTAAAGTTAGATTGTCTAAAATTCCATTTGGTTTTACTGCAATATTATCTTTCTTAAAAGCCTTTTTTAATTTTAACATTGTATTTTCTGATAATTCTTTATCAACATATACAATTGCATTATTTAAATCTCCACCTTTAATTAAATCGTGTTCTAATAACATTTCAATTTCATGTAAAAAACTGAAAGTTCTAGCATCTGCAATTTCCTTTTTAAAGTCAGAAATTTTATCTAAAGTAGCATTTTGAGTACCTAAAATTTTAGTACCAAAATCTACCATTGTAGTTACTTGATATTCATCCGAAGGCATTAAAATAATTTCACTTCCGGTAACTTCATCTTTATAAGAAATTATTTCTTTTACAATATATTCTTCAATATCTGCATCTTGTTCTTCTATACCTGCTTTTTCTAAAGCTTCTACAAAATACTTAGACGAACCATCCATAATTGGTGGTTCTGATGCATTAATTTCTATAATTAAATTATCAATATCTAAACCAACTGCTGCAGCTAAAACATGTTCTGATGTTTGAATCTGAACGCCATTTTTTTCAAGATTTGTTCCTCTTTGAGTATTTACAACATATTCTGCTTTTGCCTCAATTATAGGAGAACCTTCTAAATCTACTCTAACAAATGTAAATCCATTTTTTACAGGAGCAGGTTTTAATGTCATTGATACTGTATTACCTGTATGTAAACCTACACCCGATAAAGTAATTTCCGATTTTATTGTTTTCTGTTTATTACTCATGCTTTATTGATTTTGAGTATTTAATTCTTTTTCCATCTTATTAATTGCTGTTGCAATCTTTGGTAAATTTCTAAAATAAACGTACGATTTACTATAATCTGAATAATTCATTGCTGGTGTTCCTTGTACTTTATCGCCATCTTTTAAGTTTTTGGCAATACCAGATTGTCCTTGAATCTTTACATTATTACCAATTGTTAAATGACCTGCAAAACCAACTTGACCACCAATCATACAATTTTCTCCAATTTTTGTTGATCCTGCAATTCCTGTTTGAGCAGCAATTACTGTATTTTTACCAACTTCTACATTATGTGCAATTTGTATTTGATTGTCTAATTTTACACCCTGTCTTATAATAGTAGATCCTAAAGTGGCTCTATCTATTGTAGAAGCAGATCCAATATCTACATAATCTTCGATAATTACATTTCCTATTTGTGGTATTGCTTTATATTCTCCTGCTTCATTTGGCGCAAAACCAAATCCGTCAGAACCAATTATACAACCAGAATGTATTTTACAATGGTTTCCTATTTGAGTTTCAGAATAAATTTTAACACCAGCAAAAAGAACACAATTATTACCAATAATTGTATTATCGCCAATATAACAATTAGGGTAAATTTTAACATTGTCGCCAATACTAACATTTTCTCCTATATATGCAAAAGCTCCAATATATTCATTTTTACCAATTTTTGCGGAATCAGAAATAAAATGAGGGTTTTCTCTACCTAATTTATTATTCTTTACTTCGTTATAAAATTCTAATAATTTAGAAAAAGATTTATATGCATTTTCTACTTTTATAAGTGTTGTAGAAATCTCTTTTTCTAACGTAATATTTTTATTTACGATAGCAATAGAAGCATCTGTTGTATATAAAAATGGATGATACTTTGGGTTAGATAAAAAAGTTAAAGAACCTTTCTCCCCTTCTTCGATTTTAGATAATTTAGAAACTTCTTCATCAGGATTCCCAACTACTTCACCTTCTAAAATATCTGCTATTTGTTGTGCTGTAAATTTCATTAAATGCAAAAGTATAAAAATTAAAGCTATCTGTCTAATATCATTTTACTTTGGATAACAAATAAAGTGTTTTACAACAGGTTTTGTTAATGCTTGTATGTTTAATTGATCTGAAGCTTTAGCAATATCTTTCAATTTACCCCTTTTATTTAAAATTAAAATAGGTTTTTCTGTATTATACGCTTGATTTCTGATTTCTTGTGAAAAAACAAAATAATTAATTTCTACTTCGGATAAACCTAATCTCTTAGAAAATTTTCTTCTCTTTTTGTTTATTACTTCTTCACTAAAAACATCCATTTTTAATTCAATTCTTAATAACTTTCTATCAACAATCATTTTAGATAATAAAGACAGTATTTTATCATCATGGTTTGTCCATTCTTTAATGGCTGATAAAACATCATAATCATCTAATTTAGAAAACATTTCTAAAGTTTCATCAGTAAAATTATCTTGATTTATTTTATTGTACAAAAAGTATTTTAACGCAGAACTTGCAAACAACACTTCTCCTTTATCTGCTAATTCTTTGGCTCTTTTTAAAACATTAACCAACATGTTTTCTGCAACCAAACCTGTTTTATGCAAATACACTTGCCAATACATTAATCTTCTAGCAATCAAAAACTTTTCTACAGAATAAATTCCTTTTTGTTCAATTACTAACTCTTCATTTTTAACATTCATCATAACAATTAACCGATCTGATGAAATATTACCTTCTGTAACTCCTGTATAAAAACTATCTCGTTTTAAGTAATCTAAACGATCAATATCTAACTGACTAGAAATTAACTGATATAAAAATTTACGATGATATTTACCTTCAAAAATTTCTATTGCTAAACTTAATTTTCCATCAAATTCTTCATTTAATTTTTTCATAAATTTTAAAGAAATTTCTTCATGCGAAATTCCGCTAACAATACTATGTTCAAGCGCATGAGAAAATGCACCATGACCAATATCGTGCAACAAAATTGCCATACACAAGCCGTTTTCTTCTTCTTCGGATATTTCAATTTGCTTAAAACGTAAAACTCGTACAGCTTTTTGCATTAAATGAATACAACCTAAAGCATGATGAAATCTTGTATGATTTGCGCCTGGATACACCAAATTAGAAAATCCCATTTGTGCAATTCGCCTTAATCGCTGAAAATATGGATGTTCTATAATATCAAAAATTAACGAATTTGGAATTTGTATAAAACCGTAAATAGGATCATTTAAAATCTTTAATTTGTTGGCTGTTTTTTTTTTCAAAAGAAATGTTTTATCAATCTAATGCAAAATACGACTTAATGCTACGAATTTGCAAATTTTTGATTTTGGATTTTATAAAATTAATATCTAAATTTATTATAAAACCAAAATTGGCAATATTTTATCATTTTAAAGCTTCAAAAAATAGAACAAAACCCTATTTTTAACCTCACAAATTAAAAACGAAATATGAGCAGCATACAAATTTTATGGGTTGATGATGAAATTGAATTATTAAAACCTCACATTCTTTTTCTTGAACTTAAAAATTATAAAGTTACTACTTGTACAAATGGTGCTGATGCTATAGATTTAGTTGGCGAAAATAATTTTGATATTGTTTTTTTAGATGAAAACATGCCTGGTTTAACCGGTTTAGATACACTTGCAGAAATTAAACAAAAACAGGCAAATTTACCTGTAGTTATGATTACTAAAAGTGAAGAGGAATATATTATGGAAGAAGCAATTGGTTCTAAAATTGCAGATTATTTAATTAAACCTGTAAACCCAAGTCAGATTTTATTAACCTTAAAGAAAAATTTAGATCATTCTCGTTTGGTTTCAGAAAAAACAACCTCTAATTATCAACAAGAATTTAGAAAAATTTCTATGGATTTGGCCATGGTAAATTCTTACGAAGAATGGATAGATTTGTACAAAAAACTAATTCACTGGGAGCTAGAATTAGAAAACATTAGCGATCCTGGAATGTTGGGTATTTTAGAAAGTCAGAAACAAGAAGCTAATAATCAGTTTTTTAAATTCATCAAAAAGAATTATGAAGATTTTTTAACATCAAACGATAAACCTACTTTTTCACATACTTTATTTAAAGATTATGTGGTACCTGAACTTAGTAAAGACCAAGGAGTTTTATGGGTTGTTATTGATAATTTACGTTACGATCAATACAGAATTTTAGAGCCATTAATTAATAATCATTACAAAAAAGACGAGGAATATTCTTATTTTTCTATTCTGCCAACAGCAACTCAATATGCTAGAAATGCTATTTTTTCTGGTTTAATGCCATCAGAAATGGAAAAACGTCATCCAAATTTTTGGAAAAATGATACTGATGAAGGTGGAATGAATATGTATGAAGATGAGTTTTTATCAGCACAAATAAAAAGATTAAGTTTAAATATTAAACACGAATATTATAAAATTACTTCGTTAAAAAGTGGAAAAGAATTGGCCGATAATTTTAATGGAACCAAACAAAACGACCTAACAACAGTTGTTTATAATTTTGTGGATATGCTTTCGCATTCTAAAACAGAAATGGAAGTAATTAAAGAATTGGCTGGCGATGATAAAGCCTATAGAAGTTTAACCTTAAGTTGGTTTAAGAATTCTCCTTTGTTCGAAATTATTCAAAAAGCACAGAATTTAGGTCAGAAATTGATTATTACAACAGATCATGGAACGATTAACTGTAAAAATCCTACGAAAGTAATTGGCGATAAAAACATTAGTTCTAATTTGCGTTATAAAACAGGTAGAAGTTTAAGCTACGAAGAAAAAGATGTGTATGCTGTAAGGAATCCTAAAGACATTTTTTTACCGACTATAGCTATGAATAGTCCGTTTATTTTTGCCAAAGAAGATTTGTTTTTTGCGTACCCAAATAACTTTAATCACTTTGTAAAATATTACAAAAACACCTATCAACATGGTGGTGTTTCTTTAGAAGAAGTAATTATTCCGTGTGCAGTTTATAGCCCGAAGTAGTTTTTAACGATTAGTAAAAGTCAATCCGTTAATTACTTTTTCATTTAGAAAAGGTACTCTTTAGTCAATTATATGTAATCAAAAAGAATATGCTTTTTAGAGTTTTAATTTGTTAAACATTAATGGTAAAAAATAAAACCTCACAGTTTGTAAAAATCTGTGAGGTTCATAAAAAGGATATTATTTTTGGATTTTTAAACTGCAATTTATTTTTACCAATTTCCACCTAAACCATCGAGGCCCGTTGTAGCACTAGAAGCTTGTGCTTTTTTAGGACTTAAAATTAAGTATGTTCCGATTGCTGTTAAAGCTGCATATTTACTGTAATTACCTATTTTCTTTATTGCTTCTTTTCTTGAGATATCTTTCTTATTTTCCATATTATTTTTATTTAATTACAATCTTTTTGGTAACTATATTATTTTCTGAACTTAATTTTATGGTATAAACACCTTCTTTTAAATTCATTGGTAAATTAATCTCTTGATCTTTAGTTAAGTTTAATTTAAAAACACTTTGACCTAAAACATTATACATTTCTAAGTCTGCACTATCCATTAAACCCTTTACATATAAATTTTTATTTGCCGAGTAGATTTGAATTTTATCAATGGCTGAATCAACTACACTTAATGCGCTAGAATAAGAAATATGTAAGTAAAGTGTTTTTTGAATGTTTTGTTGATCGTTAAAAGATATTTTATAATCATTTTCTTTATTCGTGATATCTGTAAAAGCATCATTTTCTCTGTCTTCAAGTAGTAAAATTATATTTTCTGGTAAGTTTTCATGAAGCGATGAAAGATAAACTTCTGACTTATTAGATAATACACTTATTGGAATTATAACTTCTTCTTTATTTTCTAACGGAAGTGATTGAATTGTATAATTGTTCGTAGTACTTTCATCAACTAAATGAGTATATAAATCAAATGAAGAAGCACTAAAGTTCCCTATATCTAAGCCAACGTCAAAACCTTTTGTAGCATTGCTTAAAAACTTAACATCTGTTGTTACGGTATAAGAACCATTATTGGCTAATAATTTTATATACTTATGTACTTCTTTACTAAACGTATTATCTCCTGTTGTTGGTTTTAAACTACGTTTTGCCTCCTTAAATTCAATTGTATTCTCACCTGCCTTTACTTTTATAAAAAATCCTTGCCCCGGTGTAATTGAACGATTTTGAATATCTACCTCACTAACAACAACATATTTATTTTGTGCACTATCCCAAATATATAAACCTTTAAATTCATCATCTAGAATATCATAATTATCATTTATAAAGCTGCTTGCACCATTTTTATTTGCAGGATAATAGGTTGTAAAAGGATTTCCAATGGCATTCCATTCACCAGGTTTTAAGGTCATAACACTATTATTGGTAGTTAATGTACCTGTAAAAGTTACAGAACCATCTGTAGCTCTTGACAAACCATAACTTTCTCCAGCAGTAAAGGTCTCTTCTGAATCTATACTTTCTGTAAAATATTTCCATTTACTTCCTGATGGCTCTTTATCATCATAATACGAAATAGCATATCTTATTGGACTAACAGTTTCATTTTTACGGATATCATTATCTATATTAGTGGCAAATTCTTTTATTTTTTGCCCAGATACAGGTGGCGTAACCAAACTCCATAAATTCGCTTTTAGACCACCACGCGAATATTTAACCTCTCCTGTAGAAGTACCGACAACAAATAATACAGAACTATCATCGTTATCAGAATTCATAATTATAGTACCATTGTTAACCATATTACTATTAGATTTTAGAGAATATGTTGGGTTTATAACAATAGTCCCTTCATTTTCTAAGGAATTAATTTCTGAAATATCATCACTAATTTGTAAAGTGGTACCAGTTGGAATCACTACATTGTCTGTTGATGTGGGTACAACACCACTCGCCCAATTTGCTGGATCATTCCACATGCCATTAATACTAACTGGAGAATCTATGGTAGAACAGTCTTTACTATCGCTTACAAATGTCCAATTGTAATCATTTATTAATTTTGTTCGTTCTGTTTCTGAGTTACAATAATTTATATTAAATGCGCCTAAATTAATATTAGGTTTTAAAGAAGATAATGCACTCCAACCTTTAAGAGTTTTGTCATAATTAATAACAGACATTCCTGAGTTATCAAACATAGCATTCATATTAGTTACATTATTTATCTCCCATAGATCTAACGGTTGATTAAAAGATTCTGCTTTCTCAAAGAGACTTATCATATTAACTACAGTGTTTACATTCCAATTATTTATATTTTGGTTGAAAACAATGTTGTTGGCAAAAACACGATTCATTAAGATTACCTTTCCAACATTCCAATTATCTAATGGTTGATTGAAATTAGATCCACTAAACATACTTGAAATATTTGTAACATTACTAACATCCCAATTATTTAATGGTTTATCAAAAGATACTGTTTGATAAAACATACGAGGCATATTTTCTATACTACTAACATCCCAATGATTTATATTGGCATTAAAAGTTGAACACCCTTGAAACATTCCATATAAATTAGTTGCGTTAGATAAATTTGGAGAATCAGTAGCTGAAATATTTAAATTCGTACAATCAAAAAATGCTAATTCCATAGAAGACCATTCATTTGATCCCCATTGTACAATATCTATTATCTTATCTTGATTTTGATTATTATAATAAAAATAAATCCTTGGAAAATCGCCAATAATACTTACTTCATAATCTCCAGCAACTGTATATGTATGAGTTGCATCTCCTGTAAAATTATTTTCAATAGTACCATCCCCCCAATCTACAGTATAATTATATCCAGTACCAGTTGTTGGTATTGTAATAGATTCGTTTGCAGCAGTTGTTTTCCATTTGGTGATAAATTCATCTTTATTGTCTACATTATCTTCTTCGTTACTTTCTATTAATAAACTCAATAGAAACCCATTATTATTAAGAGAAGAACCTGAAGTTATTATTTCTTGATTACTAGAACTATCAAAATCAACAGAACCTGCAAAAGAACCTGTACTTAGTATTTTTTTATTATCACTACTTATTAAAATATCTTCACCTCTAGTTGCTGTATTATCAGCTTTATAGTTTTCAATCCAAACTATATTTCCTTCTTTATCTATTTTTTTTATAAAAGTAGTTTCACCTGCACCTCTATCTGGAAAATTTTGAGATTCAAAAGTAGCTGAACCATAAAAGTAACCTATACTATAAATATTATCATCTTTATCTAGGTCCACAGATAAATGAAATATAGCTGATGTTGCACTAAAAGTTTTAGCCCATAAAAAATTAGCATCTTTATCTATTTTAAGCATAAAGGCGTCAGGATATCCTGCACTGGAGCCTAAATTAAACTGATTTGACGAAAAATCAAAATCAGTACTAGAATCTATTGTACCAGTAATAATAATATTTTCATCTGAATCAACTTTCACATTTACAGCCTGATCATATCCTTCATTTCCACCTATAGATTCAGCCCAAATAAAGTTCCCGTCAATATCTAATTTTATGATAGCCCCATTAAGAGAATCACCTGCATCTAAAGTGACTGTATTATTTGAAGGATCAGCATCTAAATCTTTGTTGAATGTGCTAACCAAATATATATTATTTTCATGCAGATCTATTGCACTAATGGTAGAAAAGTTTAGGCTACCAAATGTTTTAGAATATATATAGCCGCCATTTTTATTAAGCTTTAATAAAAACCCATTCCTACTGCTTGCTAATGAGGTTGCTGTTCCATTTAAATCATTATTATCAAAAACAACTATTTCTTCAAACCATCCACTTATATATAAGTTATCATTCGAATCTATTTTTAGAGCACTAGCTGCATCAAAACCTAATCCTCCAAAAGATTTAGCCCAAATAAAGTTACCTTCACTATCAACCTTTACTACAAAAATATCTTTATCTCCATTGGAAGTTAAATTATATATTTCGTTGGAAGAATCAAAATCGACAGTAGAAGAGAAATAACCAACAATATAAATATTGTTATTACTGTCTGTTTTTACACTATAAGGTATATCACTTCCTAAGCCTCCAAAAGATTTCCCCCAAATTAAATTTCCATTACTATCTAGTTTTTGAAGATAGATATCACTTTCTCCTTTTGATATAAATTTTAATTCATTAGAAGAAGGATCTATATCAACATCTGATTTAAAGGACCCAAATGAAATAATATCTTTATTCGTATCCTCTGTGATACTTTTGCTCTTTGAAATAGAGGTACTTGATGCATTATTTATAACCCAATTAAACCTTTCTGTTTCTTGTGCAGAAAAATTAAATCCAAACAATAGTAATAAAGAAAATATTGAAATTTTAGTTTTCATAATTTATTTTTTTATATTAATAAATTCAAAAATAGATTTTACCATAAAGTTCTGAAATACCTACAATTAGGTATTTTTATTAAAATGATTAATTTTTATTAAAATGATTTTTTTTACTATACATTATATGTTTTTTGATAAAATTTATAACGTTAAAATGTTATTAATTAAATTTCGAAATCAAATTTTCTAAAAAAAACTTTTGTTTACTATTTTTGCATTAAGAACAATAACTATTCTTTAGAAAATTTATCTGAAGTTGCATCAGAAATTATTTCATCAGTAAAAAAAACCTTTTGTTTTACGGACAAATGGGAGTTGGTAAAACAACACTTATTAAAGAAATTTGTAAACAACTTGGCGTTTTAAATTCCATTTCTTCTCCTACTTTTTCGCTGGTAAATGAATATCAGACATCAAAAAAAGACAAAGTTTTTCATTTTGATTTTTATAGAATTACAGATGAAGAAGAAGCTTTAGATATGGAAATTGAAGAGTATCTTTACAATAACGACTGGTGTTTAATTGAATGTCCAGAAAATATAGAAAATTTATTACCTTTAGATGCTTCAGAAATTCATCTTTCACTTTTAGATGATGGAGAACGCAACATTCAACTAAAATAACCAAACTATGAGCCAATTTTCTCCTTTCAGTAAAGAAGAATTACTTCCGCAAGAAGAAATGTTAAAAATTAAAAGACAAAAGGAGAACTATTTATAGGCTTACCTAAAGAAAGTTATTTAGGCGAAAAAAGAGTTTGTTTAACTCCAGATGCTGTTACAGCTTTAACTTCTCATGGTCATAGAATTGTAATAGAAACGGGGGCAGAAATTTCTTATGATGTAAAAGAGGCTTATAAATGCAAAATAGTATTAAAAGTTACGCCACCAACAGAACAAGCAATCGAATATATAAATCCGCAAAACAGCGTATTTTTAGAAGAAGTAATTATTCCGTGTGCCTTTATAGCCCAAAGTAGTTAAAAACTGATAGTATTTAGAATTAAAAAAACTATCAAAACTATTTTTTTTAATTGTGTCCCTTTGGTGTATTTAAATGAACAATTAAGTTATAATTTTCACTTTTTTATTAATTATCAATTTTAGTCTCTTACAAATTATAGAAGATAAGGCTATCATCTATAGCTTCAATTAAATTAATAAAAATAACGTAATATACAACCCTAGATATTTTTCTATTGATTATCCAGATGGAGACCTGCTAAAAGGTAAAGGAGTTTGTACAGATATAATTATTAGGGCGTATAGAAATTTGGATATTAATTTACAAATGGAAGTTTGTTTAAATATGAAAATCAACTATAATCTCTATCCTAAAATTTGGAGATTAAATAGCAATGTTAAAATAAATTCTAAAAAATCCAAATGATTATCTTCCTGAAAAATATTGTCTGTTGAAATTTAGATAGTGCAATTACCCATATATAGAATTGTCTTCAGTAAAAAATTACAGGTTTTTAATTATTCATAATATTGGTTTTGGTCAAGTTATAGAAGACTGTATGCTTAGTTTTATAATATTCTATATCATTAAGTCTAAGAATTAAAACAACACAATAAATATTTTTTACCAAGGAATATAATCCTTACTATAAAAAGACAAAAATTATTCATAATTGTTATATATTGTTTAAAACAATAAAGTATAAAAATGCCAAAATCTAATATATCTATTATTTTATTATTTTATGTATCAATAACGTGGTCTCAAGAATTTATATCTAGCAACTTACCTATCATAATTATTACCACCGACAAAGATCCAAATACAAATAATCCAATACCAATAATAGATAAGGAAAAGGTAATGGCAACAATGAAAATCATATATAGGCCAGACAATAGTCGTAATTACCTTGACGATCAAAACAATCCAGATTTTATCAATTATAATGGTAAAATCGGTATTGAATTTAGAGGTTCAACGTCTCAATCTTTACCTAAAAAACCTTATAGTATTGAAACACGTAAAGAAGATGGTTCTAATAACAATGTAAAAATTTTAGGATTACCTAAAGAAAATGATTGGGTTTTAAATTCTTTGGCTTACGACAAAACTTTATTAAGAGATTTTATTACTTATGAATTAGCCAGAGAAATGGGTAATTATGCTTCTCGTGGAAAATATTGTGAAGTAATTATAAATGATGAATATAAAGGATTGTATATTGTTGCAGAAAAAATAAAAATCGATTCTGATCGTATTAATATTGTAGAATTGGATACTATTGACAATAGTATCCCCTCAATAACAGGCGGTTACTTTATAAAAACAGATAAAACTACAGGAGATGATTCAATTGCATGGCAATATATAAATAGATTAAATAAAAAAGTAGATTTCATTTTCGGTAATCCTGAACCAACTGATATAACTTTTAAACAAAGTGCTTATATAAAATCTATTTTTGATGATTTATCTACAACTACTGCAAATCAAAATGGATTAATTAAAGATGGATATCCTTCTTTAATTGACTTACCTTCTTTCATTGATTTTATAATACTTAATGAATTAACTTCTAATGTTGATGCTTATAAATTTAGTACTTTTTTTCATAAAGATCGTGCTGGAAAATTAAGAGCTGGTCCAATTTGGGATTTCAATTTTAGCTTTGGTAATGATAATAGAAGTGGAACAGATATTTGGCAATTTGATAATGGCAATAATATAGGTCCAGATTTTTGGAAAGACTTGTTTGACAATCCAACTTTTAATTGTTACTTACGTAAACGATGGAATGGATTAATTAAAATTGGAGAACCTTTAGAATATATTAAAATTGAAGAAAAAATAAATAGTTTAGTAGCTCTACTATCTGAAGCAAAAAATAGAGAGAACCAACGTTGGGGAACCCTTTCTGGTTATGAATTAGAAATTAGCAATCTTAAGTTATGGCTTCAAAAAAGATATATTTGGTTAAACGAAAATTTAGGAAATATTACCGATTGTAGTTTCCCTGAACTTCCTAACTTAGTAATCTCAGAAATAAATTATCATCCGAAGGCAATTGACGATACTGATGATAATGATCTAGAATTTATTGCTATTGTAAATAATAGTAATATTAAAGTAAATCTGACAGGTTTTTATTTTAGAGCATTAGGTATAAGTTATCAGTTTCCTGATAATAAGTATATTGATTCTGGTCAAAAAATATATTTAGCTAATAATATTGAAGTTTTTGAAAATAATTATGGTTTTCCTGCTTTTGGTGAATATACAAGAAACTTATCTAACAAGAGTCAACAATTATTACTTACAGATGCGTATGGTAGTGTTATTGATGAAGTAACTTACACAGATGATAATCCTTGGAAAAAGGAAGCAGATGGAGATGGTTTTTTCTTAATTTTGAATAATTTAAATGATGATAATAGTTTAGCTGCTAATTGGAATGCAATTCCTCAAACAACTTTAAAGTTAAATAATACAAATTTTAATACTTCTATCTACCCTAATCCTATAGAAAACTTAGTAGTTATAGAGAATAATAGAACAAATATAATTCAACTAACTCTTTATAATTTACAAGGAAAAAAAATAATTTCTGTAGATAATAATTCACATAAAGTTGAATTGAGAATAGAAAACCTTCCTAAATCTATATATTTAATGAAAATAATTTTAGATAATAAACAATTAATCTATCATAAAATAATAAAAGAATAATAAATACTAGCATATAAAAATATCCTTTTAAAATACTTATTTAAAATAAGAAACCATAAAAAAAAATCATTAAATAAAAAAAACACTGGTACTCTTTTTAAAAAACATTTTATTATTTTTATTATTAGGTTCACATGTATACTATAAATAAATTTTCTCAACTATTTTTGCACCAATATGAATAAAAACTATTCTTTAGAAAACTTAAAAGAAATTGCAAAAGAAATTATTGCATCAGCAAAAAACAAAACCCTTTTGTTTTACGGACAAATGGGAGTTGGTAAAACAACACTTATTAAAGAAATTTGTAAACAACTTGGCGTTTTAGATACCATATCTTCTCCTACTTTTTCGCTGGTAAATGAATATCAGACATCAAAAAAAGACAAAGTTTTTCATTTTGATTTTTATAGAATTACAGATGAAGAAGAAGCTTTAGATATGGGAATTGAAGAGTATCTTTACAATAACGACTGGTGTTTAATTGAATGGCCAGAAAATATAGAAAATTTATTACCTTTAGAAGCTGTAGAAATTCATCTGTCAATTTTAGAAGATGGAGGACGCAACATTCAACTAAAATAACCAAACTATGAGTCAATTTTCTCCTTTTAGTAAAGAAGAATTACTTCCGCAAGAAGAAATGTTAGAAATTAAAAGACAAAAAGGAGAACTTTTTATAGGGTTACCCAAAGAAACTTATTTAGGAGAAAAACGAGTATGTTTAACTCCAGATGCAGTTACAGCTTTAATTTCTCACGGTCATAGAGTTGTAATAGAAACTGGTGCAGGAGATGGCGCAAACTATACAGACAAAGAATATTCTGATGCTGGTGCTAAAATAACTTACGATGTAGAAGAAGCTTTTAAATGCAAATATTGTATTAAAAGTTGCGCCACCAACAGAAGATGAAATAGAATATTTAAACCCACAAACAATTTTAATTTCTTCACTTCAGTTAAAAACACAAACAAAAAAATATTTTGAACTTTTAGCAAAAAAAAGAATTACAGCTGTAGCGTTCGATTTTATAAAAGACGAACATGAAACTTACCCAATTGTTAAATCTTTAAGTGAAATTGCAGGTACCGCTTCTGTATTAATTGCAGGTGAATTGATGAGCGGAGTTAACAAAGGAAATGGTTTATTATTTGGTAATATTTGTGGAGTTCCACCATCTAGTGTTGTTATATTTGGTGCAGGAACCGTAGGTGAATATGCTGCTAGAACAGCTTTAGGATTAGGAGCAAGAGTAAAAGTTTTTGATAATTCTATTACCAAACTTCGTAAATTACAGCATAGTTTAAACGCGCCTATTTATACTTCTACAGTACAACCAAAATCAATTACCAAAGCATTAATGAGATGCGATGTTGCTATTGGCGCAATAAGAGGTAAAAATAGATCGCCAATTATTGCTACAGAAACCATGATTGAACAAATGAAAGAAGGTGCAATTATTGTTGATGTAAGTATCGATCGTGGTGGTTGTTTTGAAACATCTAATGTAACAACACACAGCACACCTACTTTTGTAAAACATGGTGTAATACATTATTGTGTACCTAATATTCCTGCGCGTTATGCTAGAACAGCAACTCTATCTATTAGCAATATTTTTACACCTTATTTATTAAATATAGCCGAAGAAGGTGGTTTTGAAAACGCAGCTATTTACGACAAAAGCTTAAGAAATGGCATGTATTTCTATCACGGAATTTTAACAAATAAAACTGTTGCAGATTGGTTTGACCTTCCTTTTAGAGATATTAATTTGTTAATTTTATAAGTCTCTTTTTTCTATAAAAGAATTACTTTTGCAATTCAAAAATAAATAATGCAATTACTTAAAAGAATAGGATATTTTTTAATAGGAGTTTCAATTAGTTCTATAGGAGTTTACTTTTTTTGGCAAAAGAAAAAAGCAACTTTTGATTATGGAATGGATGCAAGAACTTTAAAAACTATCAGAATAAAAAAAAGACTTTTTTCTGATGACGCAAAACAAGTCATGCTAAATTCTTATATTGATTCAATTAAAATTTCTACTATTTTATTAAATGGCGATGTTGATTTTGGTAAAAGTAAACCAAGACAAAAACCTTGTGCAGAATATTATATTACAGGTAGCAGAGAATTAGAATACGTAAGTTTATATATTTCTAGATGTGATTCTACTGCAACTATAGAAAAAATAATTATAGATTAAATTATACACTTTTATTTTGTTTGATCTAACTAAAGGATTAACAATTCTTATATTTATCATATAAACCAGTTCCATTTAATATTAATGGAATAATTTTTTTTAATCTAGTTTGTTTAGTATTTTCTCTTTTTGCTGATGAAATATACTCGCAAAACTCTCTTTGCTTACTATTAGTAAAATTTTCAAATTTTGATTTTAACTCCTCTTTTTCTGAAAATTTATTATTTAATTCATCTGGAATAATAATTTCTTTTTTAGACCTATCAACTTTAATTTCTTTTCCCAATTTTATATTTTCTATAGCTTCTAAAACATAAGTTTTAATTAATGCTGCATTTATTTCTTCTAAATTATAAAATCGCCATTGCAACATGGCTTTCGTCTTGCCTTCTTGTGCATTTATAAAAACTTTGTGTTTGTCATTTAACAAAGCTCCCTGAAAAAACCATAAACCACAATATTCTTTAAAAGCTGCTAAACCAACTATATTTTTATTGTTAAAAACATAGGTTGGTGCGCCCCATTTTATAGTTTCATCAACAGGTAAATCAGAAAAAACAGAACGTAATAATTCTAATTCTTTACGCCAATTTTCCTTTTTAGAAATATATTCATCTACTTTCGAGTTCTTCATTTTTAAATCATTTTAAAGTCTATTTAACGTAAAATTATAGTTTTACACTTTAAAACTACACATTATTATTTAGATAATTTTCTTCAATTTTATCAACGTTTTTAATAGATTCTTTTATCCAATTAAGATATAGAATTTCTTTTTCTTCTTCTGATAATTGCCAATCAAGATTAGAATTTCTGAGTTTTGTTGTTACATCTTGCAAAATTATAGCCGCAGCTACAGAAATATTTAAACTTTCTGTAAAACCAACCATCGGGATTTTCAAAAATCCGTCTGCGTTTTCTTTTGTAAAATCAGAAACACCTTCTGTTTCTTCTCCAAAGACAAAAGCTGTTTTTTTACTAATGTCAAAATCTTGTAAAAAACACGAATTATCATGAGGAGAAGTTGCTATAATTTGGTATCCTTGATTTCTTAAATTATCAAAACAAACTTTTGTATTATTTCCATCCGATTTATAACGTTTAGTGGTAATCCATTTTTGAGAACCTTTTGCAACATATTTAGAAACTCTATTAATATATTTATTTTCTACAGTATGTAATTCTTGAACACCAAAAATATCACAAGTTCTTAATACAGCACTTGCATTATGTGGCTGAGAAATATCTTCTAAAACAACTGTAAAATGTTGTGTTCTTTCTGATATAACTTTTTTAAAAAGTGCTTTTCTTTTATCAGTTAAATAACTTTCTAAGTAAATTAATAATTTTTTATCAATCATAGTTACAAACATATAATTATTATTTTTACCTTCATGCAAAGAATTTAATATATTAAAATTGATGAAAAAATTAGTTGTTTTAACGGGCGCAGGAATATCCGCAGAAAGCGGAATAGAAACTTTTAGAGATGCTGATGGTTTATGGGAAGGGCATGATGTTATGGAAGTTGCAACTCCAGAAGGTTTTAAAGCAAATCCAAAATTAGTTTTAGATTTTTACAATGCACGTAGAAATCAATTATTAGAAGTGCAACCAAATAAAGCACATTATAATTTAGTTGATTTAGAAAATGATTTTGATGTAGAAATTATTACTCAAAATGTAGATGACTTGCATGAACGAGCTGGTAGTACAAAAGTTACTCATTTACATGGAGAACTTTTAAAGGTTAGAAGTTCTGTTGATGAATCTATAATTTTAGATTGGAAAAAGGATTTATTTCTAGGAGATTTATGCATCAAAAAAAGCCAATTAAGGCCACATATTGTTTGGTTCGGAGAAATGGTACCAATGCTAGAAAAAGCAATTGAAATTACTGAAAAAGCTGATATTTTAGTAATTATTGGTACATCTATGCAAGTATATCCAGCGGCAAGTTTAATAAATTATGTAAAATTAAATACTCCTATATATTTTATTGACCCAAAACCTTCAGTTTCTAAAAATAATTTTAATAAACTTACAATTATTACAGATTTAGCTAGCTTAGGAACAGATAAATTAAAAAAAATATTAATTAAAGAATAGTTTTTAATGTGATATCTTTTTTCTACTTACTTCTGATATAAACATTATTTCAGCAAAATGTATTAATTTAAAAAGAGTTGAACCAAAACCCCAATTAATAGATTTTTTTAAAACATCTTTTTCCTTTTTTTCTAACTTATTAATTTTTGCCTTTTCAATAATAGAAGCGTCTAAATCACCATAAGAATTTATATTCAAAATTGTAATTACAACAGAAACAAGTATTATTAACATTTTACGCATAATATAATTATATATATCGTAAAAATAATATCAATTAAAAATTTAAAATTAAATTTTCGACACAAACAACTTATCGTTCGATGAGATGCTCAATTAATTTCGATAAAAATTATAATAAATCTAAACGTTTCATCAATTCAGGTCTATTTGAACGACTAACAGGAACAACGTCTTTTTTAATTAGTACACTATTGTCTTCAATATCTATTATTTTTTTAACATTTATAATATAAGAACGATGTACTTTTAGAAACAAAGTATCTGGCAATTTTTCTTCAATTTTTTTTAATGTAGAATGTACTACATAATTTTTTTCTTCTGTTTTAATATTTATGTAATCTCCCTTAGCTTCAATTAAATAGATGGTTGACAAATCAATTTTAATTAACCTTCTGTCTATATTTACATAAAAATCATTTTTAGGAGATACTTCTTTTGTATTGCTAATTTGGGTTTGCCTAAGTTGAAGTTTTTCTGCTTTTTTTACAGCTTTTTCAAAACGTGGAAACTCTATTGGTTTTAACAAATAGTCTACAATAAAATCGTATTCGAAAGCTTCAATAGCAAATTTAGGATCTGAAGTAGTAAAGATTATTTTTGGTGGATCTTTTAGTGTTTTTATAAAATCTAAACCACTAAAATTAGGCATATGAATATCTAAAAAAATTAAATCTACATCATTTTCATTCAAGAATTTAATAGCTTCGATTGCATTTGTAAATTCTTCTAAAATATCTAATGACTTTATTTCATTGCATAGAGTTCTAACAATAACTCTTGCCATTTGTTCATCATCAATAATAATACAGTTCATGGGGGTTAAATAGTTTTCAAATATTTTGAAATTGCTATTAAAATTTTATCAAAATCTTTCTCTTCTTTTAAATTTAAAACTTGTTCACGAAGATTATGTTCAAACTCATTAGCCATTTTGTAACTCTTTTCAAGACCTAAAATACTAAATTTATGTTTAATTCTATGAACATTATCTTCAATTTTTCTAAAATCTTTATTTTTAAGACTTTGGTAGTACTCTTCTTTCTCTCCGGGAAACTCACTTTTTATAACATCTATTAAGGTTTTCTTAATAGATTCGTCTCCTCTTGCTAGTTTATCTATGTAGATTAAATTAGGTTTTTCCATATTTATTTTTTTATTGTAAAATAAAAGGTCGTTTCTATATTAGGTATAGATTTTAACCAAATTTCTCCTTGATATGTTTCTATGATTTTCTTTACAATTGATAAACCAATTCCAGTAGATTTATAATCATTTTCTAATTTTTGAAAAGCAATAAAAATTTTATCAAAATACTTTTGTTCAATCCCTTTTCCATTATCTGTTATAGAAAATTGCCAATATTTATTTTTGTCTTCAAATCTAATCTCTACAAAACCTTTACTCTTTTTATCATTAAATTTTACAGCATTATTAATTAAATTATAAAAAAGCAACTCTAATCTATGTTGATCTCCTTTTATTCTGGGTAAATCACTAGTTACTAAAACATCAACATCATTAGGGTTATCTATAGTAACTAAAACATCTTCTATTAAAAGATTTAAATCGATATCATAAAGAGCCATTTTTGTTTTACCAATTGTAGAATATTCTAAAATACCTTGAATTAAGGTGTCCATTTTTTCTACATTTTCTCTAATTAAATCTACAACTTCACTACCAGACTCACCTAAAACATCAGAAAAATCATCCTTAATCCAAACTGTTAATGCATCTATACTTTGTAATGGCGATTTTAAATCATGAGAAACCATATGAGCATATTCATTTAATTCTTGATTTTGACGCTCTAAATCTAGTACAAGTTTATCTTTTAGTTTGTTTATTTCTATAATTTCTTTAGTTTGAATTTCAATAAAATCTACTAATTCTAAAGAATCTTGTCCTTCTAAATTATTATCACCTTTTAAGTTATAAAACTTTAAAGTATTAATTACACTATTAAGTTTTTCTATAATTTCTTTTTGTGATTCTGATTCTTCTCTTAATTGTTTATTAGAATTAAAAAGTTCTTCAGAACTAATAGAAGCTGCTCTTTGAAGCATCGTAAACTGCTCACCTGATGTATTATAAGATTTATTTATTGCATCTAAAAAATCTTGCATATCTTTATTAGATTGCAAATTTTTAGGTAAATATTTTCTTATTTGTCTTTTTAAAAGTGGATTCATTATTCACTTATTAGCGTAATTGCCATTGTTTGATTGTGTAAATGACAGTTCATTTCTCCATTAAAAGGAGCAATTTCTCCATAAGAATAAAAACCGGAAATTGTAGTGTCTTTACCAACTACTTCCATTACTTCTTCTATCTCTTCTTCTACTCTTTGATCTAAAACTAATTTTCTACCAATACAGCTTATTAAAATTGCTAATTCTGGTTTACTTTTTCTCAATTCTAATGCTTGTGCTGCTCCTAATTCTGCAGCATTTACAATACTATCTACATTAGTCATCATTAATTGAACTTTAGAATTCTCAAAAATATCACCAGCCAAAATCATAGAATTTTCTTCTTCATTAATGTTTAAAATAGTTCTTACAATAGATTTTTTTTCATGCTTAGATTTAACTTTCATAGGATATAATAAAGCTGCTCCCGGTAATTCTTTAGATTTTTCTCCTAAATAAGTTTTATATAAATCTAAAGCAGGTTTTCCATCTAATTCAAATAATATATTATCCTTAGATTTTGTAACTATTCTTTCTGGCCCAAAAGGAATCCAACCTCCTTTTGTAGCAAATGAAACTTCTAGTGTTTCTCCATAAAAACCAATTGCTACTATTTTTCCTTCTTTTGGGTTTTCGTTATATGAACATAAAGTGGTTTCAAACCTTGCAGCATCACCACATAAAGCACCTGTAATTATTAAGTTATCGTCTGTTGCAGCATTCATCCCTTTAGTAAGTTGACTACCGTTAGTAAAACTTCCATCAGAAACAACAAAAACATATTTTAAACCTTCTTTTGGCAATTGCTCTATTAGTTCTTTACCAGATTTAAAACTATTTATTTCTACATTAGAATTTAAAACATTTGCTGTTTTAATTATAAATGAACTTCTTTCAAATTCTATTGCAGTAATAGTAATACTTTCATCATCTACAGATTCTGATGTTATGTCTCCAGAAGTTGATCCAAAAATAATTTCACCATCTTCAAAAATATCTCTAATTTCATTATAAATATTTTTTTCTTGCAGCATGTATCTATTACCAAAAACCAAAACTAATGGTTTTTTTAGAGTACATTGTTTACTTAAATATTTAAATTTATTTGTCCCCCTTTTTTTTAGTTGTACTGTTTTCATTTATTTATTCTCTTAAGGGGACTCTTTAAATTATAATATCTATATTATATTTCTTCTTAATTGCTAAATTTACAAAATTTAACAATTATTAAAGTAATATTTAGTAAGTTTTAAATTGCTTTTTTTTGGATGTTAAATCTTACCTCTGTACCAACTTCTTTTATTTTTTCTAATTTTATAATGGCTTCAGAATTAAAATGTTCAAATGTTTTATTCATTAAACCTAAACCAAAATAGTGCATTGCTCTACTAGATTTATAGATTAAAGTTAACGAATTTACATTCTTTTCTTCAACAATAAATGTTGGTAAATCTGCGTCTGGGTAAATTTTTCTAACTTCTATGTGAATATGATTTTCTATAGATGAAATCATATCTATAGGTTCTTTATAAGATTCAATAATATCTGGATAACTGTTTTTTAATACTGCAAAAAAATGTTCTCCATAAACTAATAATAAATTATCGATTGAAATTTTTGTGTTAATACTTAAATTTTTAAGTAAACTAAGCATTTCGGAAAAACTGTAAGTACCAATAGTTGTATAAATGCCTTCTGAAGTTAAATTTGATTGAGAAATAATTGTATCAACCATTTCTAACCCAAATTTATCTTCAACCAAATCTAAAAATTCAGTAAATACAATTCCTTTCATTTTAAGATTTAATCAATTCATTAACGCTCCAATAAGATAAAACTATTTCAATTTTCTTAACGTAATCTTCATATTTTAATGGTTTTAAAATATAGCCAGACATACCAGTTCTATAACATTCAAGTAAATCTTTTTGATTGCTAGAAGTGGTTAAAATTATGGTAGGAATATGTTTTAAATCATCATTAGCTTTTAAAATTCTAAGAAATTCTATACCATTTATTTTAGGCATATTTAAATCTAATAAAATTATATCTGGAATATTAGATCTATTGTCTAAGAAATTTAATGCTTCTTCGCCATTTTTAGCTTCATACATTATGTGATTTAATTTTAATAACGAAAGAGTTCTTTTCATTTTCATTATTTCAATCAAATTATCTTCAACCAATAAAATCTTTAAACTTTTCTCCATCCCATTTATTTTTTTAAACAATTTTGGTATTACAAAATAAGTTTAAAGAAAAACAAATTTTGCTAAAGAATGATAACAGGTATTATTGTGGGGTTAAAATGCAGATTACTGTCGATGAACTGTATTTTTTACTTAAAAAAAAGATTTGAATGTTTTTATAAAAAATATAATTTTGAAGAGATAAATTTAGCTTATTAAGCCATTAAAATATTCAAAAATTTCTCCTTTAGAAATATTACTTCCTTTTTCAATTAAATCAAAAATTTCTAAATTTCTTTCTAAATTATATGCTTTAGACCCTTTAAATATTTCTACAGAACTATCTAAAGGATTTTTCAATAACCACTCAAAACCAGCTTGTTCTAATAAATTAATATCCGTATTAATTTTTATTGCTATTCTATGCATTTCTTTAGCTTCACATTTAAATAAATTTGCCGAAGTTTTAGAAAAATGTTCTACATAGTTTGTTTTAGATAAAACATCATCCCAAACAACATCAGAAAACACATTCATTTCATCATCTGCTACAGTTGGTTTCTCTTTTTTAATTTGATTCCATTCTTTTACATCTATACTTTGAGTAGCTAAAAAACGAGCAAACTCTTCATTTAAACTTTCAAATTGCTCTTTGGTAAGTTGTCTATATTTCATATTAAAAAAAATAATTAAACTTTCTAATTTTAATAATTATTTTGTGATTTTAAAATTAAATCTTTCACTAAAATAAAAAAGCTCGTTATTTCTAACGAGCTTTTTGTAAATTATTTAAAGTAATACTACTCAGAAACTACTTCAAAAGTAATATCAGTAACTACTGCTCTGTGTAATCTTACAGAAGCTTCATATTTACCTAATCTTTTTACAGAACCACCAACAACTTTTATAAATTTCTTGTCTAATTCTGTTCCTGCTTTTACAAGAGCTGCAGCTAAATCGATGTTATTTACAGAACCAAATAATTTGTCTCCTGAACCAACTTTAGATGCAATTTTAATTTCATATCCTTTAATTGTTTCTGCTATTGCATTAGCGTCTTCAATTAATTTAGCTTCTTTATAAGCACGTTGTTTTAAATTCTCTGCTAATACTTTCTTTGCAGATGAAGTCGCTAAAACTGCTTTTCCTGTAGGGATTAAAAAATTTCTAGCATATCCGTTTTTAACGACTACGATATCATCAGTAAATCCTAAATTTTCTACGTCTTGTCTTAATATCAATTCCATGTCTCTACTTCTTTATTATTTTAACATATCTCCAACGTAAGGCATTAACGCTAAATGACGCGCTCTTTTAATTGCTTGCGCAACTTTACGTTGATATTTTAATGAAGTTCCTGTTAAACGTCTTGGTAAAATTTTACCTTGTTCGTTTACTAAATACATTAAGAAATCTGCATCTTTATAATCGATATACTTGATATCTTTCTTTTTAAATCTACAGTATTTTGCTTCTTTTTTAGTATCTATATCTAATGGCGTTAAATATCTAACGTCAGCAGATTTACCACCTTTTGCTTGTTGTTCTATTGATGCCATTTCTTATTTTTTAGTAGATTTAACACGTTCTGTTCTAACTTTAGCCCAAGCTGCAGCATGTTTGTCTAATTTAACAGAAAGGTAACGCATAACGCTATCATCTCTTCTAAATTCTAACTCAAATGCAGAGATTTCTTCTCCAGCAACTTTGTACTCTAGTAAGTGATAAAAACCACTTTTTTTCTTTTGAATTGGGTACGCTAATTTCTTTAAGCCCCAATCTTCTTTTGAGATCATTTCAGCTCCTTTAGAAACTAAATAATCTTCGAATTTTTGTACTGTCTCCTTTATCTGAGTATCAGATAAAACGGGATTCAAAATGAAAACAGTTTCGTAATGATTCATAAATTAAATATTTATTGTTTATTTTTAAGGCTGCAAATATACTAACTTTTTTACATATAAAAGAATCTTTTTTACATTAAAATTACAACATTTTTGCACTAAATAAAACCTTTTAAAACACTGATATGCAAATACCTGATATACCAAATTTAATTCATTACGCAATTCCCTTTTTTGCTTTAACGGTAATTATTGAAGTAATTTTAACCATAAAAGTAAAATTAGAAGATTACGATTTTAAGGATGCTAGCACTTCCCTTTTAATGGGGTTTGGAAATGTTTTACTAGGAATAATTACAAAAGCAATTGTTTTAACTGCCTTTTTATTTCTTTATAAATATAGGTTTTTTACTATTTCTGTTACATTATGGACTTGGGTTATACTTCTTTTTGCAGAAGATTTTATGTATTATTGGTTTCATAGAATTAGCCATGAAAGTAGATTGTTTTGGGCAAGTCATGTGGTGCATCACTCATCAAAAAAATATAATTTAAGTACTGCTTTAAGGCAAACTTGGTCTGGTGGTTTTTATACTTTTATCTTTTGGATTCCTTTAATTTTAGTAGGCTTTCATCCAATAATGGTAATGGCACAAATGTCTATTAGTTTAATTTATCAATATTGGATTCATACAGAATTAATAAAAAAAATGCCAAAATGGTTTGAAGCTATTTTTAACACACCAAGTCATCACAGGGTTCATCATGCTACAAACCCTCAATATTTAGATAGAAATCATGCAGGAATTTTTATTATTTGGGATAAACTTTTTGGTACTTTTGAACCCGAAATTGAAAAACCTGTTTATGGTTTAGTATCAAATATTAATACTTATAATCCTCTAAAAATTGCTTTTATTGAATGGTATAATATGCTTACAGATTTTTTTAATTCAAAAACATCTATCTTTAATAAATTTAAATATTTAATAAAACCTCCTGGCTGGAAACACGACGGAACAAGTATTTTATCAACAGATTTAAGAAAAGAATGGGAAGAAAAAAATAAATAAACTTATTGTCTTATGAGTGAAATCGGAACAATTTTAAATTCCAATTTCACTCAAGTTGACAATAAAAACTATCTTTAATTTGTTATACAGATTTTATTTTAATCAAAAATACCTTCTAATTCTTTGTAAACAATTTCACCTTTTACAATGTTTAATCCTTTTGATAAACTTTTATCAAATTCACAAGCTTTTTCCCAACCTAAATTAGCTATTTTTAAAATGTATGAAAGTGTAACATTTGTTAAAGCAATTGTAGAAGTATAAGGTACTGCTCCTGGCATATTTGCTACACAATAATGCACAACATCATCTATAATATACGTTGGATGCTCGTGTGTAGTAGCTTTTGTAGTTTCAAAACATCCACCTTGATCTACAGCAACATCAACAACAACAGTACCAGGTCTCATCTCTTTTAACATGTCTCTAGTTATTAATTTTGGTGCTTTACCTCCTTTTACTAAAACTCCACCAATAATTAAATCGTGAGTTTTTATAAGCTGCCTAATACTATATTCACTAGAAAAAGCAGTGATAACATGGTTTGGTAAAACATCATTTACATAACGTAACCGTTTCATATTAATATCCATAATAGTAACATGAGCTCCTAAACCTGCAGCCATTTTTGCCGCTTGAACTCCTACAACTCCAGCGCCTAGAACTAACACTTTTCCTGGTGCGACTCCTGGAACTCCACCTAATAATATTCCACGTCCTTTAATTGGTTTTTCTAAATATTTTGCTCCTTGTTGCACTGCCATTCTACCTGCTACTTCAGACATTGGTGTTAATAAAGGCAAAGTTCCTTCATTATCTTCTACAGTTTCGTAAGCAATACAAATAGACTTACTTTGAATCATTGCTTTTGTAAGCGGTTCACTTGATGCAAAATGAAAATACGTAAAAACAATTTGGTTTTCTTTAATTAACGGATATTCTTCTGCAATTGGTTCTTTAACTTTTACAATCATATCGCTTTGACTGTAGATGTCTTCAATTGTAGGTAAAATTATTGCACCAACTTCTTGATAATGTTTATCAAAAAAACCACTTCCTTCTCCTGCAGTAGCTTGTACAAAAACAGTATGATTTTTTTTAGTAAGTTCAAAAACTCCTGCAGGAGTCATACCAACTCTGCTTTCATTGTTTTTAATTTCTTTGGGAATTCCAATTTTCATTTTGCTTAATTTGAATATTTAAGCAAGTAAATCTACACCGTTTTTGTTTGTAATTTAACAAAAAAACAAAGATTTGTTATTTTTACTGATGCACTATTTTTTTTAGATTAAAAATGACTTTATAAAAATTTCTATTGATATTTATTATCAAATATTTAATAATTAACATAATATATTGACCTCAACAATATATTCTTTAACGTTTTAATTCAAATCTAAACGAAGCCCTAAAGAAATATTTCTTGTTTTTGTATTTTTAAACAGCGGATTCAAATCATATTTTACATAAAAACTGGTAGATTTATATCCTAAATATGCACTTAATCCATAATTTACGGTATTCATATTAAAATTATCAAATTGAACCTCTTCTACTTCTACTCCATTAGCATCGTTATATTCTAAATACTGTCTTGTTCCTAATTTAAAACCAAAAAAACCACCAACTCCTAAACGAACAGCATTATTTGTTCTATCTCTAACACGACCATCATCATAGATTTTATTTTTTGATAAATCCCATTCTAAATGCATCGGGAAATTCATTTGTACATGTCTTAATCTGCTATCTGATAATTTATTTTCATACGTTTCAATTTCTGTTACATCGCCGTTTTTAACATGAATTCTATTATCTTCTAATCGTAAATTATTCCAAAGAAAAGAAAAACCATATTTAAAATACAACTGAGAAGGCTCTCTGGTTAAACGAGTTTTCCAGGTCCAACCTAACTCATAAAAATGCGATTGCCAAAATTTATACTCAGAGTCATTTAAAGAAGAAAATTTATCATTATTTAAAACATTATTTACACCCATTGCAAACACAAACTGAGTTGTTGTACTTCTTTGTTTTTTATTTTTTTCTTTCCATCTTTCTTTTCTTTTATTATTTCTTTCCTCTAAGTCACCTTCCGTAATATTTAGTTTAAAAATTTTATTACCAATAGAAAAAGTATTGTCATCATCCTCACCTGTAATTGTTTCATTTTCTTCTGATGTTGCGATTTTTCCGTTAGTTTTATCCTGCACTAAAAGCTGTAGCAAACGTTCTTGTTCGCCAACCAATATTTCTATTCTTCTTGCATGATACGCCGCTACCTCTTGTTTTAAAGTTTCTGAGGTAACTTTAGTTATTTCTCCTTTTTCTAGCTTTTTATCAATATCAATTATTTTAGATTTTAAAGAATCCTTTTGCTGATTGGTTATAATTTCTATTCTTTTTGATATTTTAATTACTTCTTTCTCAAATGTTTTTTCTTGAGATTGTGCCATAGTTGTACATAACAACACTAAAATTAATAGTATTCTTTTCATTTTTATTGATTTTAAAATTTTGAGTTTGAATTCGTCATTACGAAGAGTTTTCGACGATATAATCTGCTAATCCATATAAAAGATTACTTCGTAAACTCGCAATGACACTTGTTTTTTAATTATTTCTACTTGCAATTACCGTGGCAATATCTGATATTTTATTCTTTAATGATTTCATAAAATTATTCTGAAAATCTTCATCGTCAATTGTACGTTCCACTTCTGCCAAAATAGTTTCTGGATTTACTTTAATATTCGATTTTTTGAGCTCACTTTTAATCGTTTTTAAAACATCATCTCTATTTAAATTATACTTGGCATAATAGGTTTTTACTTCTTCTGGTGTGTGTGTTACAGCATACAATAAATCTTCACTATTTATTTTAATTCTGCTATTTGGGTTTTGCTGTAAGTCTACTTTTTTTATTGCTGATGCACTTTTTTCTGATGGATTTTCATCAACATTAGTAATTGAAATTTGATCATCTGTTTTAGCAATTATATTCTTTTTCTTCGGATGCATTTCTTTATATGATTTTGCAATAACATCTTTATTTATTTTTTGATCCTCTTCTATTTCATCAACCTTTACAAGTGCTTTTTCAACAGGAATTACATTTATAATTTTATTTATTTTGTTATCAATAATTGTTGTATCAATAGGATTATCAACAATAATTTCTGATGGTTTTGTTTCTACATTTTTATTAAAAAACACAACACTAATTAAAAGTAAAATACTTGCTGCTACGCCAATATAAAAAAACCAACCTTTTTTCTTTTGTTTAGGTTGCTCATCTAATTGTGTAGATAAACGTTCCCAAGCAGAAGCAGAGGGTTCAAAAGTTCTATTTTCGAACTTTTCTTTTATATTTTTATCTATATTATTTGTCTCCATTAATCGTTTTATTCATTTTGTAATAATTCTCTTGCAATAATTTACGTGCTTTAAATAATTGCGATTTTGATGTACTTTCAGAAATGCCTAATTGTTCTGCAATTTCCGAATGTTTATAACCTTCAATGGCGAATAAATTAAACACCATTTTGTAACCGTCTGGCAATTTATCAATCAGTTTTTGAATGTCTTCTACAGAAGTATTTTCTAAACTTTCTGTTGCTGCATCATTAAAAACATAGTCTTCATCAGATAAATCTACCAAGTTTTTTTTGCGGAGATAAGAAAGACAGGTATTTACCATAATTCTTCGAATCCAACCTTCAAAACTACCTTCGTTTTTAAACTTATGTAAGTTGGTAAAAACTTTTAAAAACCCTTGTAAAAGCAAATCTTCTGCATGATGCAAATCTTTTACATATTGTCTGCAAACACCCAACATTTTAGGAGAATGTTTCTCAAACAATTGCTGTTGAGCTTCTCTGTTATTGGCTATTGCTTTTTTAATAAGCGATGTTTGGTTGTTATGTAATGATATAATTTTCAAGCCTCTCGTTTCTATTTTTATTGCCTTACAAATATATAGACTACAGAAGTTTTAAAAAGGTTGCTTGGAGTAAAAAAGTTTTTGATTTTTTTAAATTGATTAGATTTTGTTGGTATCTTTATAATTATGAATTATAGCTTTCTACTTGATAATAATATTTATAGAGAAATTGTAAAATATGGAAATGAAATAGTATTTGAAAATTTTAATTCTGATATTAAAAATCATAGAATAATTAAAAATATTCCTGTTGAAAATATAATTTATTCCCTTACGCCATTTACAATAATGGAAGCTTTAGGTATAACAATTCCATATCCGAAAATAATACTTCCATTAGAATTAAAAAGTCCTAAAAAATATAACGAAGCCTTTATATTTATTAATGATGAAGCCAAAAAATATTTTAGTAATTTAAGTTTGATTAAACCTAAAGAATTATTAAAAAAAGTAAAGCAGCAAAAAAAATTTACTTCTTTAAAAGCAAAAAAAACAGAACAAATATTTATCGAAAATCCATTAAAAACAAAAGAATTTTATGATTATTTTTTGGAATCCTTAGTATTTGATTACACTTGTAAATATGAGTTTCCAAGAGAAGTTCAAAAAAGAATATTTAGCGAATATTTATTGCCAACATTCTTTTTAAATAATCATACAATTTCAAGATTTAGTAAATTTAGAATCATTAAAAGACTATGGGATAATTCATATACTGGATTAAAAAAATCACCAGTTTTTCCCAAAGGATATTTTGAAGAAATAAATAATTCTATGAAACTAAAAGGAAATCAAGATTTCTTAGATTGTGAAATTATACATTTTGCTTGTGTTGGTGATTGCGTTGAAAGTAAACACAATCCTGTTTTTGTATTTACTCAAGATGACAAGAAAACTATAATTAACAGAATAATTGTTTATAAATCAATGATTAAAACCATTTTAAATGATTTATCAGAAGATAACTATAAAATTAATAAACCAATAATTAATAATTGGGAACAAGGAATGATTATCTTTTGTAATAGTGATGGTTCAATTAAAGAATCCATTGACGTTAGTGATATAAAAACTATAAATTAAAGTCCCAAAGAAATCTTACTCTTCTCCAACTCTTTATCAAATAATTCTTTTGTAACTTTTGATTTATAAAAAGGTACAATTTCTTTTAAAAGTTGTTTTCCTTTTTTAGAATTTATCAATTCTGGAAATGCTTTTTCAATAACTTCTAACATTATGGATGTTGCTGTAGAAGCTCCTGGAGAAGCGCCTAATAAACAAGTAATACTTCCGTCTTTGCTAGAAATTACTTCTGTACCAAATTGTAGTTTTCCTCCTTCAAATTCATCCTTTTTAATAATTTGTACTCGTTGACCTGCTTTTACAACTTCCCAATCATCAGAATTAGCATTTTTAACAAACTTGCGTAAAGAATCCATTCTATCTTCTTTACTCATCATAACTTGTTCTACCAGATACTTGGTTAAAGGTAAATTATGCCAAAATGCACCTAACATTGATGGAATATTATCAAACTGAATAGATTTAAACAAATCTAAATTAGAACCTTCTTTTAAAAACTTCGGACTAAATCCTGCAAAAGGACCAAACATTAATTGACGTTTTCCATCAATATAACGCGTGTCTAAATGCGGTGTAGACATTGGTGGATCGCCAAGACCTGCTTTACTATATACTTTTGCATCGTGCTGTTTTATAATATCTTCATTTGTACAAACCAACCATTCGCCACTTACAGGAAAACCTCCATAACCTTCTTTTTCATCAATTTCTACTTTCTGTAATAACAACAAACTTCCTCCTCCTGCTCCAATAAAAACATGTTCTGCATCTAATTGATGTACTTTTTTTGTTTTTAAATTCTTAATTTCTACAGTCCAATCTAAATCTGTATCAGGATCAATATCTAACACTTCCATATTACAATGAACTGGCGTGTTAAATTTGGTTTTTAAAATATGAAATAACTTTTCTGTTAACGAACCGTAATTCATTTCTGTGCCTCTATCAATTCTAGAAGCCGCCATAATTTCGTCTTCAGTTCTATCATTTGCAATTAAAGGAAACCATTCTTTCATTTTGTCGATTTCTCTTGTAAACTCAATAGAATCGAACATAAAATGCTCTTTTAAAGTTTTAAAACGTTCTTCTAAATAATCTGCATTTTCTTTTCCTAAAACCCAACTATGATGTTTTACTGTACTTATAAATTCATTCGGATTTTCAATCAATCCTTTTTCTGTTAAATAAGACCAAAACTGCTTAGAAGTTTCATATTGAGTACAAATATCAATTGCTTTTTTGATGGAAACTTTTCCGTTTTCTTCCGGACAATAATTTAATTCGCACAAAGCAGAATGACCAGTTCCTGCGTTATTCCAAGCTGCAGAACTTTCTTGAGCAACATTTTTTAAACGCTCTACAATTAAAATATTCATTTCTGGTTTTAGCAATTTTGTTATTAACGCTAAAGTTGCGCTCATAATTCCGCCACCAACACAAATTAAATCGTATTCTTTTTTGAATCTCATACTATATTTTAGTTTTTGTTCAATTCTGCAATCAAAATCAAATTCTAACTGCAAATTGAAACTGATTACTGTAAACTTTTTTAATAAGCATCTACATCTATAATAAAGCGAATTGGTCTAAAATCTTTTACAGCTTCAAACGAATTTCTAATTTTAGAAACGTGATTTTTTGTATTTACTAAACTTTGTTTTGGCGGAATCTTAATCACAATATTCTTGATATACTGATTTCTAATTCTTGAAACGGCTGGTGCTGTAGGACCTAAAACATTTTCGCCAAACGAATTGTGTAACGATTTAAAAAGCCAATTTACACCGCTGTCAACTTTGTTATAATCTTTGTGTTTTAGTGTAATTTTTATCAATCGATAATAAGGCGGATACTTATATTGCCAACGCTCTTGCAACTGTTCTTTATACATTTCTGTATAATTTGTCGTAGAAACTTGCTGTAATATTTGATGATAAGGATTGTAGGTTTGTATAGCAACATTTCCTTGTTTTTTGCTTCTTCCTGCTCTTCCAGAAACCTGTACCATCATATCATAAGCACGTTCGTGCGCTCTAAAATCTGGGAAATTTAACATAGAATCTGCATTTATAATACCAACTAACGAAACATTCTCAAAATCTAATCCTTTTGATAACATTTGCGTACCAACTAAAACATCAATTTCTCTGGCTTCGAAAGCACCAATTATTTTCTGATAGCCAAATTTTCCACGAGTCGTGTCTAAATCCATTCTTCCTATTTTAAAATCAGGAAAAAGCTCTTTCAATTCCAACTCAATTTGCTCTGTTCCAAAACCTTTTGTATCTAAAGTATTGCTTCCACAAGCACCACAACTATTTGGCATTGCTCTTTGATAATTGCAATAATGACAGCGCAATTCGTTTCTAAACTTATGAAACGTAAGTGTAACATCGCAATTAGGACATTGAGGAGAAACTCCGCATGTTTTACATTCTACAACTGGCGAAAAACCACGTCTATTTTGAAATAAAATTACTTGTTCTTTTAAATCTAAAGCTTCTTGAATTAACTTTAGTAATCTATCAGAAAAATGACCATTCATTTCTTTTTTCCGATGCTTTTCTTTTACGTCAATTAATTCAATTTTAGGTAATTGAACATTTCCATGACGTCTGTTTAATTCTACAAAACCATATTTTTTTTGTTGTGCATTAAAGTAACTTTCTAAAGATGGCGTTGCAGAACCTAATAATAATTTTGCTCGATGAATTTTTGCTAAAACAATGGCAGAATCTCGCGCATTATATCTAGGTGAAGGTTCAAATTGTTTGTAAGAAGTTTCATGTTCTTCATCAACAACAATTAAACCTAAATTAGAAAAAGGTAAAAAGATAGATGATCTTGCGCCTAAAATAATTTGGGCTTTTGTTTTATTTTCTGATACATTATTCCACACTTCTACCCTTTCGTTCATAGAATATTTAGAATGAAAAACAGAAATTTGATCTCCAAAATAAAATTGTAAACGTGTAATAATTTGTGTTGTTAAAGCAATTTCTGGCAATAAAAATAGCACTTGTTTGCCTTCATCTAAAATGTCTTGAATCAGTTTTGTATAGACTTCTGTTTTTCCAGAACTTGTAATTCCGTGTAACAATGTAACATCTTTTTCTTTGAATGTTTCTTTAATTTCTACAAGTGCTTTTTGCTGATGTTCATTCAACACTTTTAAATCATTTGTATCGCCTTTAAACTGAATTCTGTCTGTTTGAATGTGATAAAACTCAAAGATATTTTTATCAACCAAAGACTTTAAAATTGATTGAGAAACCTGTGCTTTTGTTTCTAAATCTTTTGCCTTAATTGGCTTTTTACTTGTTGATAATTGAAAAAAAGTTAATACAGCTTCTCGTTGTTTTTTTGCTCTTGATAATTCTTCTAATAATTTTCCTAGAGAATCATCATCAAAATAATTTGCATTTAAGCGAATATATTTTACTAATTTGGGTTTGTATTGTTCGTAAATCTCTTCCTTAATATATATAGCAGATTTTTTTATCAATTCATTTACAATTGGCATTACTTTTTTCTTGCCTAAAATATCTGCAACTTGATGTATTGTTAATTGCGATTGATGTTGTAATGCTTCAAAAATTAAAAACTCTTCATCAGCTAAAATAGATTCCTCTAAAAAAGCTTCATTTTTATAAATAATAGTTTCACTTTCTAATAAAAAAGCAGATGGTAAAGATGCTCTATAAACATCGCCCAAAGAACACATATAATAATTAGCAATCCATTGCCAATGTTTTAATTGAAGCTCATTTACAATTGGTTTTTCATCTAAAATTTGATGTATTTCTTTGGCTTCGTATAAAACTGGTGCAGTTTGATGGATGTTAAAAACCAAACCTGTATACATTTTAGTTTTCCCAAAAGAAACAGCAACTCGCATTCCTTTTTGCAGAAAATTAAACTCGTCTTCAGTTACAGAATACGTAAATGTTTTCTGAATAGGAATTGGTAATATTACGTCTATAAAGTGCATAGTCACTTCGAGTAGTTTTACGATTTAAATAAGTAGAATTGTAATGAATAGTCGTCTTTTAAAAAGTTTTCGGGATAAACCCAATAGAAAAAACCAAAATCTTTCAAACTGATATTCGTCCAAAATACTATAAGCCAAAACTACATAAAATTCACTACATTGTAATTAGAAATTATAAACAAATGGAACAAATAAAAGAACTTATAGACTATTATTTAACTTTTAAAAACGTATATCTTGTGAAAAACACTTTAGTTAAAATTGTAAGTTTAACTACTAAAGATAATTATGCGTAAATAATCGAAACTTTGGATAACTTTAAAGAGAACAAATTAGAGACTGAAATTACTCTTTACATTCTTTAAATTGCTGATAAAAATTTAATCGGATTTAAAGAAAATATACAAAATAGAATAAATTCTACTTCAAATATAGATGCTATAGAAGACTTAAAAATCTTTATTAAAAATAGTTTAACCCATAAATTATTATTCTTTTAAAGTTTTAACATTTAAAGATTTGAGATTAATTATTAATTTGTACCTTTCACTTAATTTAAAAAAACATAAAAAAGCTAATAATTAACCCCCCAAAAATTATGACTGCAGATAACTGGAAAAGCAGAGGAAAATTTTATACAATTGCAGATAAAAAAATATTTGTTGTCGATGAAGGTTCATCTCTACAAACCATTGTAATCTTACATGGTTACCCAACTTCTTCTTTCGATTACTCAAGAATTTTACCAGAATTAAGTAAGCATTATAGAGTTATTATTCATGATCATTTAGGTTTTGGTTTTTCTGACAAACCTAAGTCTTACACCTATTCTTTAATAGATCAAGCAGATTTTGCTTTGCAATTATGGCATAAAATGGGCTTAAAAGAAGTTACTATTTTAGCACATGATTATGGTGCTTCTGTTGCAAAAGAAATTTTAGCCAGAAAAAATCATAACCTTATTCCGTTAAAAATAAAACGTATACTTTTATGTAATAGTAGCATGAGACTTGAGTATTTGCATTTAAGAAACATGGACAAACTACTTAAAGACAAAAAGTTAGGTAGATATATTGCAAGACTTACAAACTATGGTTTTAAAAAAATTAAAGATAAATTTAAAAACAAAAATTTAAATCCAGAAATTCATACAAACTACGATATTAATAAAGTTTGGGATCAATTAGATACTTCTGAAGGTAAAAATGAAATTCATCTTTTAAGTAATTTTATTAATGAGCGTTACACATTTTGGCATAGATGGACAGAAGCTTTAAAAGAATCTGAAATTCCGATAAAAATTGTATGGGAAAAAAGTGATCCAGTTGCCATTAAAGAGATTGCTATTGTTTTAGCAACAGAAAATATTAATGAGAATTTAGAGTGGATTGAAAATGAAAGACACTTTTCTATATTAGAAAACCCAACAAATTGGTTGAATTTAGTTTTTAATATTAATAAATCTAAAATTTAATAATTATGGATTCTCTAAATGACAATGCCATAGTTATGACTTCTAGTGAATGGGAAAAAAAAGGAAATTTAATACCTGTTTTTGATAAAGAAATTTTTACTATTGATATTGGAACTCATAAAAAAACCTTGGTAATTCTGCATGGTTACCTTACTTCTTCTTATGATTATTATAAAGTTTTACCAGAATTAAGTAAACATTATAGAGTTGTTTTACTCGATTTTATAGGATTTGGATTTTCTGAAAAATTAGACAAACAATATTTTACAATTATAGATCAAACAGATTATGTTTTAGAATTATGTAGATTATTGGATTTAACCAATATTACAATATTTGCACATGATTACGGAACAGAAATTGCGCAAGAAATTATAGCTAGACAAAATTATTCTCTAATAAACACACCAATAGAAAATTATATATTTTGCAATAGTAACATGCCAATATACCACTCGTATTTTTTAGATTATCATAAAAGTTTAAAGCAACAAGTTGCTAAAAAACTTATAGCAATGGTAGCTTCTTTTGGTATTTATAAAAAAACAATTAAAGGAGTTTTCTGTGATGATAGTAAAATAGCCGATGAAGAACTAAGAGAAATGTGGTATCAATTAGAACTAAATAAAGGTAGAGACGTAATTAATTTTGCAGATAATTATGTAAGAGAACGCAATATTTTTTGGAATAGATGGATTGCTGCATTAAAAGAAAATAAAGTTCCTTTAAAATTAGTTTTAGGAAGAAAAGATGTCATTAATACTGTTGAAAAACTTGAACCTCTAACCGAAAAATTTGATGGTAACAACATTCATTGGATTGAAAAATGTGGACATTACCCAATGTTAGAAAATCCTAAAGAATGGATTGAAGCTGTATTAAAAGCATAAAATTATTATTGAAATAAGTGAAGTTAAGAAAATTTAAAATTGATTCTTAACTTCATTTTTTTTTACCTTAAAATTGGGCAATTTCACAAAAAAAAATTCGTTTTAAACAATTAATAAAGCCTGTAAAAAAGCTTAGCCGTGATTGAAACGGCATCCTTTTTATAAATAAGAATTCTATGCTAACAGAAATCTTATTTATAAAAGATATAGCATTTCGACTTCGCTCAATATAAATTCCAAGCAGGAAAAAGCTTCAAAAAAAACTACTCTTCTTTAGAACAGAAATTATTATTGTTCTTTTTAAATTTACGTGAACCTTCATATAAATCGTATCTTACAAACTTACAATCTAAATCTCCATTTCGTAAATCGATTCTTTTTGACGTTCGTAAACCAACATGTTTTAAAGCTGGTATATCTGAAGTAATAAACCAGGCTGTAGAATCTGGATAATTATGTTTTAAAGTATCACCAATTTTTTTATAAAACTCTTGAGTATCAACATTTAAACGCTCACCATAAGGCGGATTAAATAAAATTGTTGTTTTACCAAAAACCTCTTTTGTAGAGTTAAAAAAGTTAACATGATGCACGCCAATAAACTCATCTAAATTTGCTTCTTTTATATTTGCATTTGCTTTAACAATTGCAGAAGGCGCTTTATCAAAGCCCATAATTTTAAAATGAGAACTTCTAATTTTCTTTAATAAAGAGTCTTGAATTGTAAAATATAAATCCTCATCATAATCTTTCCAGCTTTCAAAACCAAAACGTTTTCTATTAATATTAGCAGGAATATTATTGGCAATCATTGCTGCTTCTATTAAAATTGTACCAGAACCACACATTGGATCTATAAAGTTTTCATCGCCTCTATAACCAGAAAGTAAAATCATTCCTGCTGCTAAAACTTCATTAATTGGCGCAATATTAGTTGCCGTTCTATAACCACGTTTGTGCAAAGAATCGCCCGAAGAATCTAAAGAAATGGTTAGAAGATCTTTGTTAATATGAATGTGAATTTTTAAATCTGGATAATCTAGATCTACATCTGGTCTTTTCCCAAAATTATCTCTAAAATAATCTGCAATTGCATCTTTAGATTTTAAAGCAATGTAATGAGAATGATTTGGTAAATTTTTAGAATTAGAAACAGCACCAATTGCAAAAGTGCCATCGATATCTAAATATTTTTCCCATTTTATCTTTTTTACAGTGTCGTATAAATCTTCTTCATCGTAAATTTTAGTAACTTTTATTGGTTTTAAAATACGAATTGCAGTTCTTAAAGCAATATTTGCTTTATACATAAAACCTTCATCGCCCTTAAAAGAAACGCTTCTTATTGATTCTTGAACGTCTTTTGCACCTAAATTTTTTAACTCTTCTGCTAAAATGCTTTCTAAACCAAACATGGTGGTTGCCACCATTTTAAAATCTTTATTCATACTTGTAAAATTGACTGCAAAAATACACTGAAACAATGAATTAAAAGAACAATTTAGCAACGAATTAATTTTACAATAATGTAACAATAAAAGTAAACTAAAAACAAGTTTAGAAAAACGTAAGTTTTAGTTACTTTTACAGACTTAAATTTCACAATGAGTATTTTACAAAAAAAAACCAATATCAATCAATATAATTATTTTATTAAACACCTAGTTATTGCAATTTTATAGAGATGAAAAAAAAAGATTGGTTTACAGATTGGTTTAACACACCTTATTATCATGTGTTATATAAGGAAAGAAATTATAAGGAAGCACAGTTATTTATGAAAAATATAACTACTTTTTTAGCATTGCCAAAAATAACTCATATTTTAGATTTACCTTGTGGTAAAGGACGACATTCGGTTTTTTTAAATTCTTTAGGATACAAAGTTACTGGTGGAGATTTATCTGAAAACAGTATTGAATATGCTAAACAATTTGAAAATGATACTTTAAATTTTAGTGTTCATGATATGCGTAAACCCTTTAAAAATAGATACAATGCAGTCTTTAATTTATTTACAAGTTTTGGTTATTTTGAAGATGATGATGAAGATATTTTAATTTTACAAAATATTAAAAACGGATTGAAAAAAGATGGTGTTTTTGTGTTCGATTTTTTAAATGCAACATTTGTAAAAAACACACTAGTTACAAAAGAAACTAAAATTGTAGACGATATTACTTTTAATATTACAAGAGAAATTAAAAATAATTTTATCATAAAAAATATTTCTTTTTTTGCAGATGAAGAAAATCATAAATACATAGAAAGAGTAAAGTATTTGGATATTGAGAAAATGAAAAAATATTTTGAAAAAGTTGGTTTTACAATCACTGCTATTTTTGGTGATTATAATTTATCTAATTTTAATGCACAAACATCAAATAGATTAATATTAGTTGCAAAGTGAATTATATCTTATTAGTTTTATCAGTTTTAATAGGTTCTTTGTTGGTTTTTATAATAAAACCAAGTAATAAAATTGTACGTTTACTATTAGCTTTTAGTGGTGCTTACCTGTTATCTGTAACAGTTTTACATTTATTACCAGAAGTTTACACTATAAATTCTAATCATAAATCAATAGGTATTTTTATATTAATTGGTATTCTTTTACAATCGGTTTTAGAGTCATTTTCTAAGGGTGCAGAACATGGTCACATTCATATTCACACTGATGGGAAAAAGTTTCCAGCCTTACTTTTTGTAAGTTTATGTTTGCATGCTTTTTCTGAAGGATTGCCAATTCATAATTCTGATAGTAATTTATTATGGGCAATTGTTGTGCATAAAATACCAATTGCCATTGTATTAACTACATTTTTAATCAACACAAAATATACAAAAAAAACAGTTTTTGGTTTTCTGTTTTTCTTCGGATTAATGAGTCCTTTAGGTGTTTTAGTTGGTGATAAAATTCCGTTTTTCACAACTTATGGATCAGAAATTACTGCTTTAATTATTGGTGTTTTCCTACATATTTCTACAATTATTCTTTTTGAAAGTTCAGAAAATCATAAATTTAATTTGCAAAAATTTACAGCTATCCTTTTAGGTATTTTACTTACTATCTTTACTTTATAGTTTTTTCTTATATTTATAGTTGAAAATATACCTACTTGTAGGTATATGTATACTTATATCTTTTTTGGATATTTGAGATATTACTAACCAACTAACTTAAAAATAAAAAAAAATGAAAAAAACTAATTTTAAAAATTTAGATCCTAAAGAATATGCTTGTATACATAATAAGATAGGAAAAAGAACATATCTAAATAGGCCTTCTGAACCTGAAGAACAAGAAATTCTTTATAGATTATATTCTCCTAGAGTTCAACTTTTAGATAATATAAAAAATGGCAACTCTTATATTTCAATAGAATATTTATCAGCAGGAAGTAAAAAAATTTCAAATATCAAGTGTGAGTTTAAGGATAATATTTTAAGTATAATTATAGATATAAATGCTTTAAATAATAATGGTAATGATAAAAATACAATGTCACATATAGTTTTTAATGTTAGTGAAACTTGTAAAGATCTTATTACTAAAGAAGATTCAATTGATAAAATTACTGTCTTACTCCAAAACAATAATAAATTAAAAGCAGAAAGTTTAACTGAAAATTTATTAATAATTAAAGGTACTACTACAATAACCGATCCTTATGAAGAATATCCTCCATTTGCTCCAACATCAATTAGTTTAGGCGAATACCCTATAGAAGAGGAAGAAAAGTAAGATTAATGAAATATAATATTTTACTATTTTTATTATTATTTTCTGGTAAAGCTATTTTTTCTCAAGTTTTACCAGAAAATAAAAATTTATATGATTCAATATCAAAACATATAAGACAAAGAAATTTTAGTAAAATAAAATCTTTTTTAAATAATAATAAAAAAAAATTTAATAAAAATGATAAATACTTAATAATAGATATCAATGATTTTTATTATCATTATTTAAAAAAAAATTACGACAACTGTTATATCGTTTTAAATAGAATTGAGAAATATAAGGACAAACTTAATTATGAAAATTTAAACCAATATTTTACCTCTAAAGGATACTTATTTAAAGCAGAGAACAAAATTGATTCAGCAACAATTTATTTTACAAAATCACTTTCATTTTTTGAAAAAGATAAAATAAAATACTCTTCAGAATTAGCAAACATATATCAAGGTTTAGCCACGATTTATCGCTTATCAAATAACACAAGTAAAGAATTAAAATATTTAAACGATTACTTAGAGATAGCTAAAAAAACTGGTAATGAATACAAGATAAGCAGTGCTTACAATAGTCTAGGTGTTTATTATGATAAAAACAATAATCCCAAAAATTCACTTGAAAATTTTAAAAAATCCTTAAATTATAAACAAAGAAATATTTCAAGAAACACAACACTACAAAATATAGGTTCTATTTATTTAAAATATTTTAATAATGTAGATTCTGCTTTTTATTATAACCAAAAAGCTATTAACGAATATACATCAAAAAGGAACCTAGCTTTTATCCATTACGACCTATCTCTTATTGCCTCAAGAAAAAATAATTTAAACCAAGAAAATAAAGAGCTCCAAACTTCTCTAAAATACATTAAACTAGATCCGTTTCCAGAGCTTGAAATTAAACTTTACAAAGATTTATCTGAAAATAATAAAAAACTTAAAAACTATAAAGAATCATTACGCTTTTTAGAAAAGTATGATTCTTTAAATAATGTTGTAAAAAATCAATCTTTAATAGAAAAAGTTGAAGAAATAGAAATTAAATACCAATCAGAAAAAAAAGAAAAAGAAAATCTTCAACTTAAAATAGAAAAAGAGAAAACCAATAATTTTTTAATCGCTTCTCTCTTATTTATTTTTCTAAGTAGTATTATTACTGTTTTAATATTTAAAAACTCAAACAAAAAAAGAAAAGTTGCTGAGCAACAAAAAGAATTAGAGACTCAAAAAAATCTAACACTTTTAAAAGAACAAGAAATTACGACCATAAATGCAATGGTAGATGGTCAAGAAAAAGAACGTAAACAAATTGCAGAAGATTTACATGATAATTTAGGTTCTGTTTTAGCTACTTTAAAATTACATTTTGAAAAATTGAAAATTAATTGTGAAAAGAATTTAATAGATCCAGAAATATTATTTAATAAAACAGAAAATTTAATTGATGAAGCTTATATAAAAGTTAGAAGTATTGCACATGCAAAAAACTCAGGAGTAATTGCAAATCAAGGTTTATTAGTTGCTATAAAATTAATGGCTGATAAAATTTCATCTGCAGATAATATTAAGATAGATGTTATAGATTTTGGATTAAACAAACGTTTAAAAAATAGTTTAGAAATTACAGTTTTTAGAATTATACAAGAACTAATAACAAATATTATAAAACATGCAGAAGCAAAAAACGCAACCATTAATATTTCTTTATATGATAAAAATCTAAATATTATTATTGAAGATGATGGAAAAGGTTTTAATTTTAAAAAAGGTAATTTAAAAAAAGGTATGGGAATAAATTCTATAGAAACCAGAGTAGCACATTTAGAGGGTACTTTTGAAATAGATTCTACACTAGGAAAAGGTAGTTCTATAATCATTAACATTCCTATTTCTTAAAATCCCTATTTATAGTGATTTTTTAATTACTTAAAAACCTTATTTTTATAAAAACATAAAACTATGATCACAATCATTATGGCAGAAGATCATCAAATGTTAATTGATGGTGTACAATCTTTTTTTGAATATAGTGATGAAATTAGCTTTATCGCAACTGCAAATAATGGAGAAGATCTTGTAAAATTAGTTGATTTAAAAAAACCAAAATTAGTACTTACAGATATTAGAATGCCAAGAGTGGATGGTATTGAAGCTACCAAAATTATCAAAAAAAAACATCCCTATATTTATGTTTTAGCCATGACAATGTTTGATCAGCCAGATGCAATAAAACAAATGTTAGATGCTGGCGCAACAGGTTATATTTTAAAAAATTCAGGAATTAAAATGCTTTCAAAAGCAATTCAAACTGTAGCAAATGGTGAAACTTTTTTTGACCCAAATGTGGCTTTTAATTTTATGAATAATTACATTGATGACAACGTAACCATTGGTAAAACAGATAAAATTGTTTTATCAAATAGAGAAAAAGAAATCTTAACCTTAATTGCAAACGGAAATACTTCTAAAAATATTGCTGAAATATTATTTATAGCAAAAAGTACAGTTGATACACATAGAAAAAATATGATTCGAAAACTAGACCTAAAATCTGGTAGTGAGCTAGTTAAATATGCTATCGATAAAAAATATAAATTCTAATTCGCTACTTCATTTATAAATTTAATTCTCATTAAACGCAATTCTTCTTCATCATAATCACCATCAAATTCATCTAAAGCTACCTGAATTTTATCTGTACTAGCTTCCATAAAATAATCATGAATTTCTTCTTGCTGATCTTCATCTAATAAATCATCTAAAGCATAATCTATATTTAATTTAGTTCCAGAAAAAATAATTACTTCCATTTCCTTAATTAATTCATTCATTTCTAAACCTTTTGACTTAGCAATATCTTCTAATGGTAATTTTCTATCTGTATTTTGAATAATGTATAATTTTAATCCAGAATTAACACCAGTACTTTTTACAATTAAATCATCTGGTCTTAAAATATCATTTTCATCAACATAAGTTGTAATTAATTTTACAAATTCTTTACCAAACTTTCTAGATTTTCCTTCTCCAACACCATGCACTTTAGAGAGTTCTTCTAAACTCATTGGGTATTTTAAAGCCATATCATCTAAAGATGGATCTTGAAAAACAGCAAAAGGAGGCACACCTTGTTTAGATGCAACTCTTTTTCGTAAATCTTTTAGTAACTTTATAAGTTTTTCATCAGCAGCTCCTCCAGAAGATTTTGAATTAGTAATAATTAAATTATCTCCAGTTTCTGTATACGAATGATCTTCTGTCATCATAAATGAAGTTGGATTTTCTAAATAATCTTCTCCTACTTTATTTAACTTTATAACTCCGTATTGCTCAATTTCTTTTTTAATAAAATTTACAACCAATATTTGTCTTAAAAGCGCCATCCAATAAGCGGCAGATTTATCTTTACCAATACCAAAAAAAGGTTGTAAATGTGTTTTATGAGAAGTTAATAATGCATTTTCTTTACCAATTAACGTGTTTACAACTTCTTTAGATTTATATTGTTGTAATGTATTTTTTACTACAGATAGTAATTTAACAACATCTTCTTTTGCTTCATGTTTTTTCTTCGGATTTCTAGAATTATCATCCATATCTGCTCCTTCTCCATTAACATCATCAAATTCTTCTCCAAAATAATGCAATAAATATTTACGCCTATTCATAGAAGTTTCTGCATAACCAACCACTTCTTGTAATAATGCATGACCAATTTCTTGTTCTGCAACTGGTTTACTAGACATAAATTTTTCTAACTTTTCGATGTCTTTATACGCGTAAAAAGCCAAACAATATCCTTCACCATCATCTCTACCTGCTCTACCTGTTTCTTGATAATAACTTTCTAAACTTTTCGGAATATCATGATGAATTACAAAACGAACATCTGGTTTATCAATTCCCATTCCAAAAGCAATCGTTGCAACAACAACATCACAGTCTTCCATCAAAAACATATCTTGATGTTTTACTCTTGTTTTAGCATCTAAACCTGCATGATAAGGAACTGCCTTTATACCATTTACTTGTAAAATTTGAGCAACTTCCTCAACTTTTTTTCTACTTAAACAATAAATAATTCCAGATTTCCCTTCTCTTTGTTTTACAAAACGAATAATATCTTTTTCAACTTCTTTCGTTTTTGGTCTAACTTCATAAAACAAATTTGCTCTATTAAAAGAAGCTTTAAATCTATTTGCATCTGTAATACCTAAAGTTTTTAAAATATCTTCTTGTACTTTTTCTGTAGCAGTTGCTGTCAAACAAATTACCGGAACGCTATCAATAGCTTTAATTATGTGTTTTAAATTTCTATATTCTGGTCTAAAATCATGACCCCATTCTGATATACAATGAGCCTCATCAATAGCTACAAAAGAAATTTTTTGATTTCTTAAAAAAGCAACATATTCTTCTTTAATTAAAGATTCTGGCGCAACATACAAGAGTTTTGTAATTCCGTTAGTAATATCTTCTTTTACTTGAGCAACTTCAGTTTTATTTAAAGAAGAATTTAAAACATGAGCAACTCCATTATGCTCAGAAATACCTCTAATTGCATCTACTTGATTTTTCATCAATGCAATTAAAGGAGAAACAACAATAGCTGTTCCTTCTGCCATTAAAGCTGGTAGTTGATAGCAAAGTGACTTACCACCACCTGTTGGCATTATTACAAAAGTGTTTTCGTTATTTACGATACTTTTAATAACTTGCTCTTGCAGTCCTTTAAACTTATTAAATCCAAAAAACTTTTTAAGAGGGCTATGTAAATCCATATATATTAATTTTCAATTATAAATAAAGAAACCAAAACCGATTACTATATAGTTTCAAGAAACTTTTTTTTGTAGTAAATTTGCTCGTTTTCTTTATATAAAGATATAACTTTTTTTTATTCTGATAAAAACATAAAGCTTGAAAGATAAACCTAACATTATTGCCAATGCCAAAAAAACAATTTTAGCAGAAAGCAAAGCTATTGCTAATTTAGCAAATTTTATAGATTCTGCATTTGAAAATGCTGTTAAATATATCTATAAATCTAAAGGAAGAGTAATTGTAACAGGTATTGGCAAAAGCGCAAATATTGCCACAAAAATTGTTGCAACCTTTAACTCAACAGGAACTCCAGCTGTTTTTATGCATGCTGCAGATGCTATTCATGGAGATTTAGGAAACGTTTTAAAAGACGATGTAGTTATTTGCATTTCTAAAAGTGGAAATACTCCAGAAATAAAAGTTTTAGTTCCGTTAATAAAGAATTATGGAAATAAAATAATTGCAATCACAGGAAATACTGATTCCTTTTTAGGAAAAAATGCAGATTTTCCTTTAAATACTTTTGTAGAAAAAGAAGCTTGCCCTAACAATTTAGCACCAACAACTAGTACAACTGCACAATTAGTTATGGGTGATGCTCTTGCTGTTTGTTTATTAGAATTAAAAGGTTTTACAAGTAAAGATTTTGCAAAATATCATCCAGGTGGTGCTTTAGGAAAACGTTTATACTTGAAAGTTTCTGATTTAACAACAAATAATGAACTACCTAAAGTTTTAGAAAATGATTCAATAGCTAAAGTAATTATAGAAATTTCTGAAAAACGTTTAGGAGTAACAGCTGTTTTAAAAGATGATAAAATTGTTGGTATTATTACTGATGGAGATATTAGACGAATGTTAAGTAAAACAACAGAAATAAGTAATTTTAAAGCCAAAGATATTATGGGTAAAAACCCAAAATCTATTCATAAAGATGCAATGGCAATTGAAGCTTTAGATGCTTTAGAAAATAATAGTATTACTCAAATTTTAGTAAAAGATGATAATAATAACTATGTAGGTGTTGTACATTTACATGATTTAATTAAAGAAGGAATTTTCTAATGGCAGAAACACAAAAAGAAATGTCCTTTTTAGGGCACTTAGAAGAATTAAGATGGCATTTAGTAAGAGGCGTTTCAGCAATATTTATTTTAGCAATTGTCTTTTTTATTTTTGCAGAAGAAGTTTACAACAACTTTTTACTAGCTCACATACAACCAGATTTTATAACATATCAATTATTTTGCGATTTTTTTAACTTTTTTGGAATGGATAGTGAATTCTGTCATATTAATTTTGCTGATAAAAAATTACAAAGTATCGAAGTAACATCACAATTAATGAACTCCATTTGGTCTTCTTTAATTTTAGGGTTTATAGCTTCTTTCCCTTATATTTTATGGGAATTTTGGCGTTTTGTTTCACCCGGATTAACAAAAAGTGAAATAAATAAATCTAGAGGATTTATTTTTATTGCATCTTTCTTATTCTTTATAGGAGTCGTATTTAGTTTTTATGTAATTGCACCAATATCTGTACAATTTTTATATAATTATCAAATTTCTGATGCCATTGTAAATAGCTTCACTTTAGAATCTCATATAGGATTAATTACCAATATGTTACTTGGAGTTTCAATTTTATTTGAATTACCCGTTCTAATTTATTTTTTAACCAAAATTGGATTAATTACACCAGAATTTTTAAAAAAATACAGAAAACATGCGCTAGTAATTGTTTTAATTGCAGCGGCAATTATAACACCACCAGATGTTGCTAGTCAAGTTATTGTAGCAATACCAATTCTTATTTTATACGAAATAAGCATTAAAGTTTCAAGAAGAGTTATCAAAAACCAGCAAAAAAATGCCAACTAAAGTCCAAGAGTTTAATGAGTATCGTCAAAAAATGAACGATAAAATTTTAGCTTCTGATAATAAAATAGTTAAACGAATTTTTAATTTAGATACAAATGCTTTTTCAGAAGGGCATTTGCCAGTAAAAACAAAAGAATTGTTAGGCTTAGTGGCATCCGCAGTTTTAAGATGTGATGATTGTATAGCATATCATTTAGAAACTGCACACAAAAACGGCGTAACAAAAGCAGAAATGATGGAAACAATGTCTATAGCTACCTTAGTTGGTGGTACAATTGTTATACCTCATTTAAGAAGAGCAGTTGAGTATTGGGAAGCGTTAGAAAATGAGTAATTAGTAAAATAATAAATGTTATGAATCTATTAAGATTTAAAAAAACATAATTTATTACTTTTACACAATCTACAATTACACATATTTATAATATATGATTTTAAGAGCAGAAAAAATTGAAAAAATTTACGGGAGTAGAAAAGTTGTACAAGACATTTCTTTAGAAGTTAAACAAGGCGAAATTATTGGTCTTTTAGGTCCTAATGGGGCAGGTAAAACAACTTCTTTTTATATGATTGTTGGTATGATTAAACCAAATTTTGGACGTATTTTTTTAAATGATGAAGATATAACTAATGATGCCATGTACAAACGTGCACAAAAAGGTATTGGTTATTTAGCTCAAGAGGCTTCTGTTTTTCGAAAACTATCTGTAGAAGAAAATATTTTGTCTGTTTTACAATTCACTAATTTATCTAAAAAAGAACAAAAAATAGAATTAGAATCTTTAATCGAAGAGTTTAATATTGGTCATGTTCGTAAAAATAGAGGAGATTTACTTTCTGGTGGAGAAAGACGTAGAACAGAAATTGCGCGTTGTTTAGCTTCAAACCCTAATTTTATTTTATTAGATGAACCTTTTGCCGGTGTAGACCCTATTGCTGTAGAAGATATACAAAGTATTGTTGCTCAATTAAAAAACAAAAATATAGGTATTTTAATTACAGATCATGATGTACAAGCAACTTTAGCTATTACAGATAAAACTTATTTAATGTATAATGGAAGTATCTTAAAAGAAGGAACTCCAGAGGAATTAGCTGCAGATGAAATGGTTCGTAAAGTATATTTAGGAAAAGACTTTGAGCTAAAAAAGAAGAAATTTTTTACTCCTTAAAATTACCAAAATGCCAAAGAATTCCAGATGGATCATGCAAAAAGAATTCTTTTCCCCAATCATTATATACAATTTTAGATAATTTAACTTTTGTATATTTTTCTATAAGATTTTTTTCTTTAATTATATTAAAATAAGATTCTAGATCTTCCACTTCTAGAAACAGCATAGAATTATCTATCCAATCTTTTACAAAAGCTTTTTGTAGATAAAAACCTAATTTTTCATCAATCTTAAAATAAGATAAATTATCTGATAAAATAGTTTCTATAAAACCTACATCTTTATAAAAGTTTTTTGATGTTTCAAAATTTTTTGCTCCAATAAAAGTTCTTATCGATTTAAACATTGTGTTAAACTAACTAAAGTTTTAATTCGTTTTTTTCTTATAAATATAAAAATAGAAACAAACTCCTTTTTTCTCATCTGCTCTTTTCTTTAAATTAATTTTACCTCCTAATCTTTTAATAATAGCTTTTACAGTGGCTAAACCAATTCCTGTATTATTTGTATTTTTTGAACTTCCTAAAGTTTCAAATAATGCAAATACTTTATCCCAATATTTTTCTTCAATTCCTGGGCCATTATCCTCGTAAGTAAAATAATACTTATCAGCATCTTCTTTAAAATTTACTGAAATTATAGATTTTTCTTCATCACAGAATTTTCTAGAATTAGATATCAAATTTTGAAAAACTTGTAAAAGTCCTATTTTAGAACTAAAAATTTCTAAATCTAAATTATTAGCTTCTAAAGTAATTTTATTTTCAAAATCAATATTATTTATAATTGTATCTAAAAGTATTTTAATATTAAAGTTTTCGTAAATAATATTTTCGCTAGTTACTTTAGAGTAATTTAAAATCTCGTTTATTAAATCATCTATGTAAAGAATTCTATCAGAAATTAAACTTAAATGTTCTTCTGCTTCTGTATTTTTAAAAAGTGCTAAATGATCTTCTTTTAAAACATTTAACAAAAAATGAACGCCATTAATTGGCGATTTTAAATCGTGCGTTAATCTAAAAGCAAAATTATTTAATTGCTCATTTAATTTTTTTACTTTTAAATTAGAGGCTTCAAGTTCTTTATTCTTTTTTCTTAATTCTAGAAGTCTTACTACTTGTTTTGAAAGTAATACTAAAGATTCTTTTTGATTTTCTGTAAGTACTTTTGGCTTATTATCAATAACACATAAAGTTCCTAAAGGATAGCCTTCTGTACTATTTAAAGGAGCACCAGCGTAAAAAACAACATTAGGTTCATTTATCGTTAAAGGATTATCAAAAAAACGATCATCTTTTGTAGCGTCATTAATTATAAATAATTCATCTGGATTTAAAATACTGTGGGCGCAAAAAGCAATATCTCTTGGAGTTTCTGTTGCATTTACACCATGAGCAGATTTAAACCATTGTCTATCTTTATCAACTATAGATACTAGTGCTATTTGCGTATTACAAATACCAGAAGCTATTTTGGTTATAGCATCATATTCTTCTTCTGGTAAAGTGTCTAAAATTGAATATTCTTTTAAAACTGCTAACCTTTCTTTTTCATTATGGGGGATTTTAGCTGATTTCATTTGTATTATAATTTACAAAAATCTTTTTTTTACTACTGATAAAATAATGTACAATATAATAATTAATGGGACAGCAAGAAAATTTAAAGTAAACATTAACAAAACAGATGCTAAAAGAAATGCGTATTTAACATAATTATTTTTAAAAGAATAGTCTTTGAATTTTAAAGAAAACAAATGCATTTCTACATTCATTAAAAAACTTAAAAACCAAGTTAAAGCAATTAAAAAGTAATTATTACTTATCAAATCTTTAACAAATTCTATGTCAGTTTCCATTTGTATTAACGGTAAAGAAACTACAAATAAACACATAGCAGGTGTAGGTAACCCAATAAAAGATTCTGTTTGTCGTGTATCTAAATTAAAACGCGCCAACCTATAACAAGCTGCTAATGTTAATATTAAACCTATTAACTGTACATCTAATATTTGTGCTGTTTTTTCTTCAAAAAGATTATCTGCAATTAAATTATTTTGTATTAATTTAAACATAATAATACCCGGCACAACACCGCTTGTAACCATGTCTGCTAAGGAATCTAATTGTTTTCCTAGCTCTCCAGAAACATTTAATAATCGTGCAACAAAACCATCAAAAAAATCAAAAATAATTCCTACAAGTACAAAGATTCCTGCCGTTTTAAAATCTCCTTCAACAGCAAAAATTGCTGCAACTGTTCCAGAAAATAAATTTCCTAAAGTTATGTAATTTGGAATTTTCTCCCCTACTGCCATATAAAATAATTTTTCAACCGCTAAAATAAGCATTCAAAATTAGCTAATTTTCTAAATAGTTATTTTTTTGTCATATTTGTATAAAATAAAAACCTATGCCAGTTTTTTCTTCAGATTTTCTACCTACAATTCCTTTTAGAAACGGTTATTTTAACACTACTTTCAGGCCACTTTTCATGAAAGATAAAGCAACCTACACTAGAAAAAGGGTTTCAACTTGGGATCATGATTTTTTTGATTTAGATTTTACTTTTGTTGGTTCTAAAACAATAGTTGTATTAATTCATGGTTTAGAAGGTAGTTCTAATTCTAAATATATGGCTTCGAACGTCAATCATTTAAAAAATAAAGGCATAGATACCGTTTGTTTTAATTTAAGAGGTTGCAGTGGAGAGGATAATTTACTCCTTTCTACATATCACAGTGGAAAAACAGAAGATGTAGATTTTGTAGTAAATTATTTATTAGAAAATTACAAGTATAAAAATATTATAATTGCTGGTTTTAGTTTAGGAGGCAATTTAACGTTAAAATATATTGGTGAAAAAGGTGAAAATATTTCGCCAATAATTAAAGGTGCAATTGCAGTTTCAGTTCCAATAGATATTGGATCGGCAGAAATTGAAATGGATAAATTTAAAAACAAGTTGTATATGGAGATGTTTTTTAAAACAATGAAAAACAAAATATTAGAAAAATCTTATAAATTTCCAGAATACAAATTAGATCAAGATAAACTCTCTAAAGCTACAAAATTTAAACATCTAGAACATTTATATACTGTACCTGTTTTTGGTTTTAAAAATCCAGAAGATTATTGGGAAAAAGCAAGTTCTAAACAATATCTTTCAAATATAAAAAAGCCAACTTTGCTTATTAATGCAAAAGACGATAGTTTCTTATCAAGAGATTGTTACCCTTATGAAGAAGCAGAAAACTCAAATTTTTTCTTTTTTGAAGAAACAAAATATGGTGGTCATTGTGGTTTTATGACTTCTTTTAAACCAAATGAAAATAAATGGTTAGAGTTTAGAATTGAGCGTTTTATAAAAGAAAATATTCAATTAGATATTTTATAAACAATATCTAGTAAAAACAACAGTTATTTTAGTAGGTTTTTAGATATTTGTTATCCATAATTTTAAATATTTGTGAAATACAAAATAGTACTTTTTTTAGTTGCCTTTCCGCTTTTTTTAAAGGCGCAATCCTTTAGAAATTATTCAAACGAATTTTTAAATATTGGTGTGGATGCTGCTGCTTTAGGAATGAGTAAAGCTGTGGTTGCAACAACTAATAATGTAAATGCAATTTACTGGAATCCAGCGGGTTTAGTTGGTATTAAGGATTATCAAGGTTCTTTAATGTATGCCTCTTATTTTGCAGGCATCTCTAATTACAATCATGCCGCTTTTGCAATGCCAATTGATAAAATTAGTGCCATTGGTATTTCAGTTATTCGTTTTGGGGTTGATGATATTTTAAACACTACAGAATTAATTGATAGCGAAGGAAACATCGATTTTAATAGAATTAGTTTGTTTTCTGCTGCTGATTATGCTTTTAACTTTGCTTATGCTAGAAATTTAATTTTTAAGGATGTTAAAATAGGAGTAAATGCAAAAATTGTTCGAAGAATTATTGGCGAATTTGCTACTTCTTGGGGGTTTGGGTTTGATGCCGGCCTACAGTTTGAAAGAAATAATTGGAAATTTGGATTGATGGCAAGAGATATAACAACAACTTATAATAGTTGGATTATTAATGAAGATGAATTCAATAAAATTAAAGATGCAATTCCGGGTCAAAACCAAGAATTGCCAGAAACTACAGAAATTACAAAACCAAAAATACAATTAGGTGTTGCCAAAGATTTTAGAATTGGGCGTTTATTTAATCTTCAAACAGAAGCCGATTTAAATATTCGTTTTGAGCAAACAAATGATATTTTCTCATCAGAAGTTGGTAGTATAGATCCTGCAATTGGTTTTCAATTAGATTATGATCAATTAGTTTATTTACGTTTAGGTGTTGGTAATTTTCAATACATTACAGAGTACGATAACTCAAAATCGCTTTCTACACAACCTAATTTTGGCGTTGGTTTTAACTACAGAGGTGTTCAAGTTGATTATGCTTTAACAAATATTGGTAGTGTCGGTAACGCTTTATATTCAAATATTTTTTCAATTACTTTTGATTATAGTTTCTTTAGATGATACTAATTTATGAAAAAAAAATACTTACTACTACTCTTCCTTTTTGCATTTATAAAACCTTATAATTCTCAAGTAAATCTTTCTGTATATTCAGAAGTTAGTATTGTTACTGCAGGTCCTGGATCAGAATTATATGAAGCTTTTGGCCATTCTGCTATCAGAATAAAAGATCCTGTATTACAATTAGATGTAATTTATAATTATGGAATGTTTGATTTTGATGCTCCAAATTTTTATTCAAATTTCACGAAAGGAAACATGATTTATATGCTTGCTAGCTACGATTTTAAATACTTTTTGGCAAGTTATAAAAGAGATAAACGTTGGGTAAAACAACAAGTGTTAAATTTAACATCACAAGAAAGACAAAAGTTTTTTATGTATTTAGAAAACAATGCTTTGCCAGAAAATAGAAATTATAATTATGACCCCTATTTTAATAATTGTGCCACAAAATTAAAAGATATTACAATTTCAATTTTAGGAGATAAAGTGGTTTTAATTGATGAAAATATAGAAAAAAATCTATCATTTAGACAATTAATGAACAAAGAAATTCCTTGGAATTCTTGGGGAAATTTTGGCATCAATTTAGCTTTAGGAAGCAAATTAGATCAAAAAGCTACTTCTGAACAATATATGTATTTGCCTAAATATGTGTATACTATTTTTAAAGACAGTAAATTATTTGTTAGAAATCAGCCAGAAAACCTAATAAAAAGAGAAGATATTCTATTAGATTTTGAAGAACAAAAACCTAAAATTTCATTTTTTAATCCTTTTTTAATTTTTAGTATCTTTTCTTTAATTGGATTATTTATTACTTTTTCTGATTTTAAAAAGAAGAAAATATCAAAATGGTTAGATTTCACCATCCTTTCTACAACCGGAATTTTAGGTGTTTTAATCATTTTTCTTTGGTTTTTCACAGATCATTCTACAGCTCCCAATAATTTCAATTTTTTATGGGCTTTTGCTCCAAACTTGATAATTGCTTTTATAATGCTCAAAGAAAATCAGCAAAAAAGGATCAAATACTACTTTATATTTTTGACTTTTTTACTATTTACAATTCCTATTCTTTGGATTCTTGAAGTACAATTATTCCCTGTTGCTGTAATTCCTTTATTGGTTTTATTGTTTTTTAGATATTTATTTTTATCAAAAACCTTAAAATAAGTAACAAACTTTATTGTATTGATAATTTGTAAAGTTTATTTTTGATAAATATTTTACATTTGGTAATTAAATTCATCAATTATGAACAAACAACTTATAGAATGCGTTCCTAATATTAGCGAAGGTAAAGACATCAATAAAATAAATGCAATTGCAAACGTTGTAAAAACGGTTGAAGGTGTAAAATTATTAGATATAGATCCTGGTAAAGCAACAAATAGAACTGTAATTACTTTTGTTGGCGAGCCAAAAAATGTAATTGAAGCTGCTTTTAGATTGATAAAAAAAGCATCAGAACTTATTGATATGAGCAAACAAAAAGGTGAGCATCCTCGTTTTGGAGCTACAGATGTTTGTCCTTTAGTGCCAATTGCAAATATTTCTATGGAAGAAACTGCAAAACATGCGCATCAATTAGGTAAAAGAGTTGGTGAAGAATTAGGCATTTCTGGTTATTATTATGAAAATGCAGCAACTACATCAGAAAGAAAAAACCTTGCTACCGTTCGTTCTGGAGAATATGAAGGTTTAAAAGAAAAACTTTCTAAGCCAAATTGGAAACCAGATTTTGGTCCATCAGCATATAATCAACAAATAATTTCATCCGGAGTTACAGCAATTTCTGCACGTGACTTTTTAATTGCATATAATATAAACTTAAACTCAACTTCTACAAGAAGAGCAAATGCCATTGCTTTTGATATTCGTGAAAACGGAAGAGTAAAATTAGTTAACGGAAAAAAAGTATTGGATAAAAACGGAAATCCAGAAAGAATTCCAGGAAAATTAAAAGCCGTAAAAGGTATTGGTTGGTTTATAGAAGAATACGGAATTGCTCAAATTTCGTACAATTTAACCAACATTACGATCACTTCGATGCACGAAGCTTTTTATGAAACAGATTTGGCTGCAACTAAACGGGGTTTACGAGTAACTGGCTCTGAATTAGTTGGTTTAGTTCCTTTACAAGCAATGTTAGATACTGCTGATTTTTACCTAAAAAAACAAGAGCGATCTTTAGGAATATCAGAAAGTGAGAAGATTAAAATCGCTATAAAATCTCTAGGTTTAGACGATTTAAAACCATTTCATCCGCAAGAAAGAATCATAGAATATGTAATGAATTCTAATGCTGATAAAAAATTAATTGATTTAACAATTACAAATTTTGCAGAAGAAACTGCATCAGAATCTATGGCTCCTGGAGGTGGAAGTATTGCTGCTTATGTGGGTACTTTGGGCGTTTCTTTAGGCACAATGGTTGCGAATCTTTCTGCAAATAAACAAGGTTGGGACAAAAAATGGGAATATTTTTCTGATTGGGCAGTAAAAGGTCAAAAATATAAAAATGAATTGTTGTTTTTAGTGGATGAAGATACCAATGCTTTTAACAAAATTATTGACGGTTTTAGAATGCCAAAAACCAATCCTGAAGAAATTGAAGCAAGAAAACAAGCCATTGAAGATGCTACAAAATATGCAACCGAAATTCCGTTTAAAGTGATGCAAACTGCATACAATTCCATTGAAGTGATGTTAGAAATGATGAAAACCGGAATTCAAAATTCTCTTTCTGATGCTGGTGTTGGTATTTTATGTGCAAAAACAGCTGTTACAGGAGCTTATTTTAATGTACGAATTAATGCAAAAGACATAAAAGACAGAAAATTTGCGGAAGAAATTATTGCAAAAGCAGAAGACATCTATCAAAAAACTATTGTTCTAGAAAACGAAATGATGAAAATTATCAATGCTAAAATTTAAAATATTTTGGGCATTCTTTTCTACACTAAAACAAAAAAGTTTTAGTGTAGAAAAGTCGGGCTTTCTGTTACAATCTTTTTGTTCATTCTTCACAAAAAGGATTTTCACGTCAATCCTTAATGCAACTTATTTATTATGGAATTAGAAAACTTAGAAATTATAGCATATCAACCAGAATTTGCTAATGACTTTTATAGTTTAAATGTAGAATGGTTAGAAAAATATTTTTATGTAGAACCTTATGACGAAAAGGTTTTAAGAAATCCACAAAAATATGTTTTAGATCCTGGAGGATTTATCTTCTTTGCAAAATATAACAATGAAATTGTAGGAGTTGTTTCGATTATCAACCAAAAAAATTTTTTTGAATTGAGTAAAATGGCAGTTTTACCAAAATATCAAGGTTTAAAAATTGGTTTACAATTAATGAATTTCTGCATTGAATTTGCTAAAAATCAACAATGGAAAAGCATCACTTTATACTCTCACAGAAAATTAGTTCCGGCAATTAATTTATATAAAAAAATAGGGTTTAAAGAAATTCCTGTCGAAGAAAATTCACATTATGAGCGTTCTGATATTAAAATGCTTTTAAATTTATAAATAGGTTTCGACTGCACTGAACCAGACAAAACTAACTTAAAACTTAGAAAGTAAAATTTATAGAAAACTCTGAATTGCTAATTCATAACTTTTTAACCCAAAACCCAAAATTACTCCTTTACAAACTGGTGATAAAAACGAATGATGTCTAAACGTTTCTCTTTTATGCACATTAGAAATATGCACTTCTATAACCGGTGTTGTTATTCCACTTATCGCATCAGCAATAGCCACAGAAGTATGTGTGTATGCACCAGCGTTTAAGATAACTCCATCATAATTAAAACCAATTTCATGTAATTTATCAATAATTTCGCCTTCAATATTCGATTGATAATAATGTAATTCTACCTCTTTAAATTTTAATTGAAGTTCTTTAAAAAATTCTTCGAAGGTTTTAGAACCATATATTTCTGGCTCTCTTTTCCCTAATAAATTTAAATTTGGGCCGTTTATTATAATTAACTTCATGATTCAAAAATACATTTTTTAAACAAAAAAACGGAAGCTTTTTTGCTTCCGTTCGTAAATATAATCAATATTTATATTTTAAATTCCAAACATGAACCCCAAATTAACACTATTAAGATCTACACCTTCATTTGAAATTCCTGAGTATGACATGTTTAATTGTGTTCTTTCACCAACTTTATAACCAACCACTGGTCTATAATAAAAACCACCATCATAATCATTACTTAAACCTATTGCGTAACCAACATTTGCACCCACCACAAATTTCTCTGAAACATTAAATCTTGCAGCACCAGAAATTGGTAAAAAAGATGCATCTTCAGTTTCAAAAGTTATACCTCCAAAATCATGATCTTTCCCAAAAAAGTGAGAATATTGTACAGATGGACCTAAAGTAAAACCTTCTGCCACAGGAAACATATAATTTAATTCTGCGCCTAATGTTAATCCATAAAAATCATTTGTATCTCCTGTAGGTATTCCTACGTTTAACCCTCCATTTAAAACACCTTCTTGTGCATGTATACTACTTACACCTATAATTGCTACAAAAGCAGCTAATAATAATTTCTTCATTTTTTTTATGTTTTTAAGTTCTATACAAAAGTAAATGAGTACTCTTTTTTACATTAACTTAATTGCTTTAAAAGTTAACTCAAATGAAATTCTTACAATTTTGGATATAAAAATTTCTTGTATTCTTAATTTTTATCAATTGAATACTTAAGTTTTAATATCTTTATATTATGAAATGGCAAAACGCAATTAGAGATTATCGGTTGTATTTAAAAATTGAAAGAGGTTTATCTAAAAACACAATTGATAGTTATACAAGAGATTTAGATAAACTAATTTTATTTTTGGCTGAAAATGAAATCAGCTTCACTCCTATTTCTATTGATAATAATACTATTCAACAATTTAATTATGAAGTTGCAAAGAAAGTAAATCCAAGAAGCCAAGCACGCATAATTTCTGGTTTGCGAAGTTTTTTTGATTATTTAGTTTTTGAAGATTATAGAGAAACAAATCCTACAGATTTAATTGAAGCGCCAAAAATTGGTAGAAAATTACCAGATACTTTATCCGAAGAAGAAATAAACGAACTTATTTCTGCTGTTGATTTAAGTCATCCGCAAGGAGAAAGAAATAGAACCATTTTAGAAACCTTATATAGTTGTGGTTTGCGAGTTAGCGAATTAATCACCCTAAAAATTTCTGATTTATTTTTTAATGAAGGCTTTATAAAAGTTACAGGAAAAGGGAATAAAGAACGTTTTGTACCTATTCATTACAATGCGCAAAAATATATTACTATTTATATTAATGAAATTAGAATTCATCTAAAACCAGCAAAAAGTTTTGAAGATACTTTGTTTTTAAACCGACGTGGCAAAGGTTTAACTCGACAAATGATATTTACTATTTTAAAAGATTTAGCTGTTAAAATCAACTTGAATAAAAAAATAAGTCCGCATACTTTAAGGCATTCTTTTGCAACCCATTTATTAAAAAATGGCGCAGATTTAAGAGCAATTCAACTTATGTTAGGTCATGAAAGTATTACAACTACAGAAGTTTATGTACATTTAGATACTAGTTATTTAAAAGAAATTGTAGAAACTTATCATCCAAGAAAAAGCACTTTTTAGTAAAATACATGTAAGAAAATCTGACTCAAAAAAGCTAGATAAAAAAGCACAAAAAAACCAAGCAAAAATTGCTTGGTTTTATATTTTATAAAAAAAATTACCTTCTACTATAATTTGGTGATTCTTTTGTAATTGCTACATCATGAGGATGACTTTCATTAATTCCGCTTGCGGTAATTCTAATAAATTTACCATTTTCTTTAAGTGTTTCAATATCTTTTGCTCCACAATATCCCATTCCTGCACGTAAACCTCCAATAAACTGATGAATGCTTTCAAACAATTCTCCTTTATAAGGTACACGTCCAACAATTCCTTCTGGAACTAATTTTTTAATATCATCTTCTACATCTTGAAAATAACGATCTTTTGAGCCTTTTTTCATTGCTTCAATTGATCCCATTCCTCTGTAAGATTTAAATTTTCTTCCTTCGTAAATAATAGTTTCTCCTGGCGATTCTTTTGTACCAGCCAATAACGAACCTAACATTACTGTATCTGCACCGGCAGCAATTGCTTTAGGAATATCACCTGTGTAACGAATTCCACCATCTGCAATAACAGGAACTCCACTACCTTTTATAGCTTCTGCAACTTCTAAAACTGCAGAAAACTGAGGAAATCCAACACCTGCAACAACTCTCGTTGTACAAATAGAACCTGGACCAATACCTACTTTTATAGCATCTGCTCCAGCAGCAACTAAAAATTGCGCAGCTTCGGGAGTTGCTATATTACCAACAACTACATCTAAATTTGGGAACTTTTCTTTAATTGCTTTTAAAACATTTACCACACCTTCTGTATGGCCATGAGCTGTATCTACAACAACTGCATCTACACCTGCATTTACTAATGCTTCTGCTCTTTCAACAGCGTCTCCAGTTACACCTAAAGCTGCTGCAACTCTTAATCTACCAAAAGTGTCTTTGTTAGCAATTGGTTTTTGCGTTACTTTAGTAATATCTCTAAAAGTTATTAATCCTTTTAATTTGTAGTCTTTATCAACAATTAAAAGTTTTTCAATTTTATAATTCTGAAGAATTTTTTCTGCATCTGATAAAGAAGTTCCAACATCTGCAGTAACCAAATTTTCACTTGTCATTACTTCTACAATTGGTCTGGCATTGTTATGCTCAAAACGTAAATCTCTGTTTGTTACAATTCCTTGTAAAATTCCGTCTTTATCAACAATTGGGATTCCACCAATACCATGTTCTCTCATGTTTTGTTTGGCATCAGAAACTACAGCAGTTAAAGGTAAAGTAACAGGATCTAAAATCATTCCGCTTTCTGCACGTTTTACTTTTCTAACTTCTTGAGCTTGCTGCTCAATAGTCATATTTTTATGTAAAACTCCAATACCACCTTCTCTAGCTATCGCTATTGCTAAAGCAGATTCTGTAACTGTATCCATAGCCGCAGAAACGATGGGTACATTTATAGTAATATTTCTAGTAAATTTTGTTTGAATACTTACTTCTCTTGGAAGTACTTTAGAAAAAGCTGGAACTAATAATACATCATCGTATGTTAAGCCTTCTCCTAAAATTTTGTTGTTGTGTGCTATCATGTCGCAATTAAGGTATAATTGCGTGCAAATTTACAACTTATTAATGAATTAAATGCTAATAATTCTATCTCTTATTATATCTCAGTATTAATTAAAGATTAAATTTTACCTCATACGTAAATGATATTCATAAAGTCACGTACCTTATTTTTATTTGTTCTAAATAAAATTTGCATAAGTGATAATACTTTATATATTTGCCATTGAAAAACAATATTATTTTTAATCAATCTAAATAAAATGAATTTAAAATTATCCAAATTAATATTTGCAATTGGAATTACAACTATACTTTCTTGTACAAGCGAAAGTGAACCAATACCAGAAATTACAATTGAAAAATCTTCTGTTCTAGATAACTATGCTACAATTGTTTTTGCAAATTATTCAGACGCAAAAACAGATGCAGAAAGTTTACAAACAGCAATTAATGTTTTTGTTACAACACCTACAGAAGCAAACTTTACAGCAGCAAAAGATGCTTGGTTAAATGCTAGAGAATCTTATGGACAAACAGAAGCGTTTCGTTTTGCAAGTGGCCCAATTGATGACACTGATGGACCTGAAGGTTTATTAAATGCTTGGCCTTTGGATGAAAATTATGTAGATTATGTTGTTGGAGAAGCAAACTCAGGAATCATTAATAATCTTGTTGATTATCCAACAATAGATAAAGCAACTTTAGAAAGTTTAAATGAAGTTGGTAGCGAAACAAATATTAGTGTTGGTTACCATGCAATTGAGTTTCTTTTATGGGGACAAGATACAACTGTACCTTCAGAAAAATTAGCAGGACAAAGACCTTATACAGATTTTGTTGATGGCGGAACTGCTGATAATCAAGATAGAAGAAGAGATTATTTAGCAGCTTGTGCAGATTTATTAATAGATCATTTACAATTAATGATTACTGAATGGCAAGTTGGTGGTGCTTATAGAACAACTTTTTTAGCGTTGGATGAAGATACTGCTATCAAAAATATTTTAACAGCTTTGGCTACTTTATCAAAATCTGAATTAGGTGGAGAAAGAATATTTGTAGCTTATGACAATCAAGATCAAGAAGATGAGCATTCTTGTTTTTCTGATAATACACATAGAGATATTCGTTTAAACTTAGCAGGAATTGCAAATGTTTATAGAGGTTCTTATGGAAGTATTTCTGGCGATTCTTTAGAGGATTTAATATCAGAAACAAACCCAACTTTAGCAGCAGAAATTACAGCACAATTAGTTGCTGCAGAAAATGCAATAGATGCTACTGCTACTCCTTTTGATTTTGCTATTTCTGATACATCAGAAAGACCATTTGTATTAGCTTCTGTAAATGCTTTACAAGATTTGGGTGATAAATTTGTTGAAGGTGGAAGTGCTTTAGGAATTTCTATTTCTTCTCAATTACCTGATTAATTTATAAAATTTTTAATTATTTTGTCAGAATTTCAATTTTTATTGGAATTCTGACTTTTGTATTACATACTATGACTAATAAAACAAAACCATTTTTAATACTACTAATCTTAATTATGATTAGTTGTTCTAATAATGAAGAAATTTATATTCCTTTAGTTGCTGAAGAAAATGAAGCTTTTTCTGGTGGAGAAACTACCATTTTTGATGTTTCTGTAAATGCATTTGGATTTCAAGCACCTAATTTAGTAGGAGATAATTCGTTGTTTTTCTTTACAGGAAACTCTTTATTTAATCAGAATTGGGTAACTGCGCCAGCATCTACAACTGCAAGAGATGGATTAGGTCCATTTTTTAATGCGAGAGCTTGTTCTACTTGTCACTTTAAAGACGGAAGAGGAAAAGCTCCTGAATCTATTGGAGATTTAAATCATGGTTTATTATTAAGGTTAAGTATTCCTGGTACAGATTTAAATGGAGGCAATAAACCAGATCCAATTTATGGAGGTCAATTACAAGATCAATCTGTAACAAATACAACTACAGAAGCATCTTTTTCAATTTCATATTCAGATAAAATTGTTAATTATTCTGATGGAACTTCTGTAACTTTAAGAAATCCTGAATATATTATTAATGATTTAGCGTATGGAAATTTAGCTAGTAACTTACAAGTTTCGCCAAGAGTTGCACAACAAATGGTTGGTTTGGGCTTATTAGAAGCCGTTACAGAAAATACTTTATTAAGTTTTGCTGATGAATTTGACACTGATAATGACGGAGTTTCTGGAAGACCAAATTATGTTTGGAACATAGAAACACAATCTACAACTATTGGACGTTTTGGATGGAAAGCAAATCAGCCAACTATAAAACAACAAATTTCTGCTGCTTTTGCTGGTGATTTAGGCATTACTTCTACTTTATTTCCTGATGAAAATTGTCCTGAAGGAGTTGACTGTTCTAGTTTTGCTAATGGAGGATCTCCAGAAATTTCTGATGAAAATATTGGTAAAGTAACTTTATATTCAAGCACACTTGCTGTTCCTGGACGAAGAGATTATGATGAAATAAACATTTTAGAAGGAAAAAAATTATTTATTGATAGTAAATGTACTTCTTGTCATATTGCAAAAATGACAACGGGTTCTCATGAAATTCCTGCGTTAGAAAATCAAACAATTAGACCTTATACAGATTTATTATTACATGATATGGGTGTTGATTTGGCTGATAATACGCCAGATTTTAAAGCAACAGGAACTGAATGGAGAACGCCTCCATTATGGGGAATTGGTTTAATTGAAACTGTAAATGGCCACACAAATTTATTACATGATGGACGTGCAAGAACTATTGAAGAAGCTATTTTATGGCATGGTGGAGAAGCAGAAAATTCTAAAAATATATTCGTCAATTTAACATCAGAAGAAAGAACAAAAATCATCGACTTTATTAAAACTCTATAATGAAATCTCAAATCAGAAAAAAACTTTTTTTTATACTTCCATTAAGTATTCTAGCTTCGTTGCTAATTTTTATCAGTTGTAATACAGACGGAATTACAGAATCTGAATATCAAATTCAATATACAAGAACTGCACAGTTAGAAAATGTTTATGAGAATGAGATATTAGTTTTATCAAATGAATTTATTCAGCAAACTAGTTTGTTAGAAACAAGTATTCAAGAATTTAAAACGACGCCTACTTTAGTAAATTTAACGAAAACTCAAGCAAGTTGGCTTGCCACTTTAAAAGTTTGGAAACAATTAGAATTGTATAATTTAGGCGCTGTAGAAAATAGTTTTATCCATTTTGAAATTAATAGGTGGCCAACAAATTCAGAAACTATCAATGAACATATTAATGGAACTGAAACTATTAATGAAGCTTTTATTGCATCCAAAGGTTCTTCTGCCAAAGGAATTTCTGCTTTAGAATATCTACTTTTTTCATCCGAAGAAAACCAAGAAATCTTAAATTCTTTTACAACTGAATTAAATTTTGAAAGAAGATTAGATTATTTATTGTCTTTATCTAATAATTTAAAAACAAAAGCGAATGCTCTTTTAAGTCTTTGGGAAAATGATAAATCAGACTTTATTTCATCTGTAGAAAACGGAATTAGCGGAAGTCAAAACCAATTAACAAATGCAATGATTACTTTAATTGAAGAAGTAATTATTAGTAAATTAGGAAATCCTTTAGGAAATAATACTGGTGGAATTATCAATCTTGATGATTTAGAAGCTTCGAGAAGTATAACATCTTTGGTAATTATTCAAGAACATTTAAACGCTTTAAAAAGATGCTATAATGGCGATTTTTTAGAAAATGAAATCAATTGGGGATATGACAACTATTTGGGTTTAATTGAAAGAGATGATTTGGATTTAAGCATTATTGAAGCTTTTAATAATTGTCAAACAAAAATTGATGCAATTCATAATCCTTTAACTATAGAATTGATTAATAATCCTGAAAACGTAGAAAATTTACAAGATGCTTTTAGAGATTTATTAGTACTTATTAAAGTAGATATGTCTAACGCAATTGGTACAACAGTTACCATAAATGACAATGATGGGGATTAAAAAAATTACTTCTTATCTACTAAAAGAAACATCCATATTACCACTTGCCATTTTTAGAATGGCATTTGGTTTTTTAATGTGTTTCTCAATGTTTCGTTTTATATTTAATGGTTGGATTGAAAAATGCTATACAAATCCTGAGTTTCATTTTACCTATCAATTCTTTGATTGGATTCAACCTCTTGATGTAAATGAAATGTATATTGTTGTAATTATTTGTGCATTATCTGCCTTATTAATTGGGTTAGGTTTTTTGTATAGAATTGCAACAATACTATTTTTTATCTCCTTTACATATTTAGAATTGATAGAAAAATCTTGGTATTTAAATCACTATTATTTTGTTTCTCTAGTCGCTTTTTTATTGATTTTAGTGCCTGCAAACAAAAACTATTCTGTTGAAACAAAAATCTTTAAAAATTTAAAATTAAATTATGTACATAATTGGACGATTCTAATTTTTAAACTGCAACTGTGCGTTGTTTATTTATTTGGCGGAATTGCTAAAATAAAATCTGATTGGTTACTAAATGCACAACCTTTAAAAATTTGGCTAAAAGCAAAAACAGATGTTCCTTTAATTGGTTGGTTATTTGAATATGATATAACTCCTTACCTATTTAGTTGGAGTGGAATGCTGTACGATTTAACAATTCCTTTTTTACTTTTTATCAGAAAAACAAGACCAATTGCGTATATTTTTGTGGTTGTTTTTCATGTATTGACATACGTTTTATTTAATATCGGTATGTTTCCTTGGTTGATGATTTTTGGCAGTTTGGTTTTTATTACACATCAAGAATGGAACACAATTTTAGGTTATTTAGGAAAAAAAATAAATTTAGAAGAAGATAAAAAAGAAAATAATAGTTTTAAAACGAATAAGATTGTACTTGCTTTTCTAGCTGCATTCTTTGCATTTCAATTTTTATTTCCTTTAAGATATCATCTTTTAACAAACAATGTTTTATGGACAGAAAACGGGCTTCGTTTTGCTTGGCACGTAATGATTATGGAAAAAAATGGATTTGCAGAATTTACTGTATTTGATAAAAAAACGAGCAAACGTTGGGTTGAGTATCCTAAAAACCATTTAACAACAACTCAAGAAAAGCAAATGAGTTTTCAGCCAGATATGATTTGGCAATATGCGCAATTTCTAAAGGATAAATATGCAAAGAAAGGCATTACTGATGTTGCTATTTTTGTAGATTCTAGAGTTTCTTTAAACGGGCGAGTTTCTCAAAAATTTATAAATCCGAAGAAAGATTTACTAGAAATAAAAGATGTTGATGCAATTTATAAAGCTGTTTTAAAGCTTAATTAGTTTTCTTTAAAGCTTGCTTTAAAATGATAAAAATTGATGCTGTATATGTTGCTGTCATAAAGAAACCAGAAATCATAATTACATACTTCATAAAGTATAAATCTTTCCATAATAAGTAAATTCCTCCAAAAGTAAAAATAAGAGAAAAGAAAGGTTCTATCATTAAAAAAAGTTTCAACTTCTGAGAAATATCTGTTGTTGATAGCAGTAAAGAAATAATAAAGAAAATTACTGAAAGTGATAAAATATGACTGTGAACTGTTGTCATAATTTCTCCTTCAGATTTCTTAAACATCATTTTTGTGGCACTTTCATCTTCTTCATTTCCTAAATAGCGATGCTCAATTCCTGTAGGATTTGCGTTAGTTGTTGATCTTACAAAAGAAATTCCGCTATAAAAACCAATACTTAACGTACAAACAAAAGCAACAATAAGTAGTTTTATTTCTTTTGGAAATTGAAAAATAAGTCCCTTTAAAACCATTATAAAACCTTATTAATATGTAAGATATTTAAATCTAATAAGAACGAATTTACAGCTTTTGTCATAGAAAGTGCAGAAATTGTTGCTCCAGAAATTGGAATAATATCTTTTCTATATTTTAATTTATCAGCAGAAGATTTTCCTGTAAATTGGTTTAACCAACGTTTACTTCCAATTTCACCACCATAATCTTCTCTGTAAACTAATACTTTTGTTTTAGCAATAATTAGATTCTTATCTAACAAGATTAAATAATCAAATTCGTCAGTTTTACTGGGCGATTTATCAACAAAAGCATAACCAATTAATTTTGAGTTACTTTCAATTTTAAATAGATTGTCGTTACCAATTTTTTTAGGCAATTTATCATTTATAGAATCTTCAATTTTAACTAGCTTTAATTGAAAATCTTTGATATCAAAAACACTTTTTATTTCCTTATTTACTTTCTTTAAAAGTTTATCCGGCAATGAAAAAGAAACCAACATAAAGCTTATGGCTATTATGGATAAAGAAAAAAATCTTTTTAAAATCATCTTGAAAAATAATTAGAATGAATACAAAGAAAAGCAAATTCTAAATTAAATTTACTTTTCCTTATTTACTTTTATATTAGAACCAAACTCCGATTCCGAAATTTAATTGATTTATTGTTGCACCACCAATTACAGCATTGTCTTTTAATTGATAATCTCCCTTAATAACTGCTCCTGATGCAATTTGATAACTTAAACCAAAAGTCCATTCATGTCTGTCAAAACTATTATTTTTAGTTAAGTTACCTTCCACAGATGCATGTGTATCATAATCTTCATATCTAACAAAACCAAATAATTGTTGTCTCTTTGTTTGTGGTAATAAATTGTAAGCTGCTTCTACATAATATCCTTGTAAAGCACTTCCTAAATCGCTACCAGTAGCTATATTATATGCATTAGTATCTGATAAACTTGCGTGTACAAACTGACCTCTAGCGGTAAAACGTTGGTATGCATAACGCGCATCTAATCCTATCATAGAAATACCAACATCTGCACCAGAAAGATCTTCAACGTCAGCAGGAGATTGCGTTCTACCTAAATAACCAGATAATCCTAAACGCAATCCAGGTAATCCATAATAATCAATTTTTGTAGCAAAATTTGCGTTGTTAAATGTAGATTGAATTCCTTTTTGTTTTCCACCTCTTAAACCAGCTCTTCCGCCAATTAATCCTGCAGTAATAGTACCTGCTTCATTAGATTCTACTGATTTAAAACCGTTAAAAATATAGGCTTGATAACGTAAAGAAGCTTCATTATATCTTCCAGAAACTCCAATTCCCATTTCTCGCCAAGTAGTAGGTACAATAGCATTATCCATACTTGGTCTTTCTACACCATTAAAGGTTGTTGGCTCATGGTATTCATTTACAATTCCCATAGGAATTAACATTAAACCTGCGCGTAAATTTACATTATCATTTAATGAATATTGTAAAAATGCTTGCTCTACAAAAAGTTCATTTACATGTTCAAATTCAACTTCTGTAATAAATTGTGTTCTTTCATCAAATTTATATCCAAAAAAAAGGACTAATCTTTTAACATCTAAAACAGCATTATTATCAGAAACTTTATTGTAAATCAATTCTCCATAACCACCAACAGAAACTCCTTTTGTATTTATATTACCATTTAAAATACGCTGTGCACCATTTATTTGGTTTTTAGGATTGTTTATAGAATCTTTTTGATTGTTTTGTGCTGCAATACTTATTGTAGAAACAATAGCAATTGCAAAAGTTAAAAGCCTTTTCATTAATAGTTAACTTAATTTAGATTAATTATGAATAGTATTTATTTTGACTGCAAATATACATTGTAAAATAAACTACACAAATAATTATTTAGATTAAATTTAAATTATATAAAGTAAATATAATCACTTTAAACTCTAAAAATTAAAGAGTTAAAATAAAATTCATAAAAAAGATAAAACCAGTAAAATTAAATTTACTGGTTTTATATTATTTTAACTTAATAAAATTAATGGTAAAAATTAGAATCTTAAATTCCTAATGCCTGACCACCACCAACTTGAATAGTTTCTGCAGTAATAAATGCAGCATCTTTACTAGCTAAGAAAGATACAACACCAGCTACATCTTCTGGTTGACCTAATCTACCTAACATAATATTGTTTGCCCAAGAAGCAAAAACTTCTGGCTTAGTTGCTTTAATTTGAGCATGAAAAGGAGTATCTATTGTACCTGGAGATACAGCATTTACTCTAATACCATATTCTGCTAAATCTTTTGCTAATGCTCTAGTAATTGCATGAACACCAGCTTTTGAAGTACCATAAATACCAGCACCAGGTCCACCTGCATTCCATCCTGCATTTGATGTATAGTTTATAATTGATGCGTTATCACTTTTCTTTAAAAAAGGAATTGCTGCTCTTGAAGCAAAAAATGCTGAATCAAGATTTAAAGCCATCACAAACCTGTAAAACTCAGTTGTCATTTCTTCGAATCTAGATCTACCACCTAAACCACCTGCATTATTAACTAAAACATCAATTTTGCCATATTTTTCACCAATTTTGGTAATATTAGCTGTTACTTCTTCATCTTTAGTAACATCAAATCCATAATACTCAGCAGTAATACCTTCTGCAGTTAATTCTTTAACTCTTTCAGCACCTGCTTCATCTTCAATACCGTTTAAAATTACAGTATAACCATCTTTTCCTAATCTTTTTGCTACTGCAAAACCTATTCCTCCTGTAGCACCTGTAATTACAGCTATTTTGTTTTCTAATTTGCTCATGACTTTATTTAATTGTTATAATTATTATTATTTTTATTCTTCTACTGATTTAATTTCTCTTGCGAAATAATAAATTGCTCCTAAACCTAATGGTACAAATGCAGCAATTGCAACAAATATTGGTGTGTAAGAAAATTTGTCTTGAATTATTGGAACTAAAAAGTTCATAAGAATTACAGAGAAAACACCAACCATACCTGCTAAACCTGCTAATGAACCTACTGATTTACCACTGAATAAATCACTTGGTAGTGTTTGTACGTTTCCAATAGCAAATTGAAAACCAAATAATACAAAAAATACAATTGCAACAAAACGTTCTGGAGAATCACCAAATAATACTGTGGCAACTAAACCTAAGAACATTATAACACCACCAATTAATATGGTAAATTTTCTTCCTTTATCAATTGAATTTGTTTTAGAAATTATTTGTCCTGAAACATATCCACCAGCAATACTTCCTAAAGCTGCACCAACATAAGGTACCCAAGCAAACATACCAACTTCTTTTACGTTAAATCCATAAACATCAGCTAAGTATAAAGGCATCCAACCTACAAACAACCACCATATTGGTTCTAAGAAAAAACGACCTACAACAATAGCCCAAGATTCTTTGTAAGAAAGAATTTCTTTTAAACTTTTCCCTTTAGTATCTGCAGTAGCATTTTGATCTGCTTTACTTTGACCTTCTGAAATATATTTCTGCTCCTCTGGAGTAATCCAAGGATGTTTTTTTGGTCCTGCTTTATTGATTAATAACCATGGAATAATCCAAAGTAAACCAAAGGAACCAACTACCATAAAAGTGGTTCTCCAACCAAAAGCAACAAATAATGTTGCAATAAACGGCGGAGCTATAACAGATCCAATCGATGCACCTGCATTAAATAGACCTTGTGCAATAGCTCGTTCTTTAATAGGAAACCATTCTGCATTACTTTTAACACCTCCTGGCCAATTACCAGCTTCGGATATACCTAAAGTACTTCTAAAAAATGTAAGACCAACAATTCCTTGAACTGTAGAATGTAAGAAAGAAGATAATCCCCAAACACCAATACTAATTACATAACCAATTCTTGTTCCTACTTTGTCAAATAATTTACCTGAAAATAATTGACCAAGTGCATAGAACACCATAAAAATATTTAATATTAACCCGTAGTCACTTTTGGTTAGGTCTAATGATCCAGAAATTGAGTTGGGTTGATCACTACTACCCCACATAATGGCTAATGCACTTCTATCGATATAATTGATTACCGTAGCTAAAAATATTAACCCAATAATAAACCATCTTAATCCTTTTACTTTCATTGTTTTAGTTAAATTAAAGTACTTAATAATCTAAAAACTAAATACTTAGTACTATTTGTAAATAATTTTGGCATTTAAAAAAAAATCAAAAAACTCTATTCATAATTTATTTTTATTGATAAGAACATGAAAATTATTCGATGTCTATTTATAAATTATAATAATATAATTCTTTAAAATTTATTTATTTTTTATTCAATATTATAACAATACTGATAGAGTTCTTTAAAATGTTCTTTCATTTTTTGTTTTGCTAATTGAGGGTTTTGATCTTTTATAGCATCGTAAATAGCTTTATGATCTTCTATTCCTCTTTTAGATAAACCTGCATCACAAACATGATGCTTTTTAAAATTGTTAATAATTCCGGGTGTAATAATGAGCATAAAAGTATTCATTGTACTATTACCACAAGCTTTAGCAATTGCTAAATGAAATAATAAATCTTCTTGAACTGCATCTTCACCATTTAAAACTTTGGTATTATAAGCTTCTAATGCTTCTTTAATTTGAACTAAATCTTCATCTGTTCTTCTAATAGCTGCTAAGCGAGCTGTTTTTAATTCAAGTAATATTCTCGTTTCTACTAAAGCTTTAAACTCTGGTACTTCAAGCCTTAAAATATCTCCTATCATACCATTTAAAGCAACTATACCAATATCTGCCACAAAAGTTCCGCTTTGCGGGATAGATTTTAATAAACCATAAAACTCTAATTTTTGTATTGCTTCTCTAACAGCACTTCTTGACACTTCAAATTTATCAGAAAGCATTCTTTCTGATGGTAATTTGTCTCCAGGTTCTAAATTTTTAAAGTTAATTAAATCTCTAATCTTAGAAATAATGTCTTTTTGAATGCTAGAACTATCTGATTTTGTAAGTGTCTCTAATTTCATGAAAATATTTTTTATATATAGCTAAGATAAAATTTATTTTAATAGTTGAGCTATTAAAATTTAACACACATTATTTGAACTTTAAATAATAAATAATGTGTGTTAAATTTATTTTTATCAATGAATTTATTTTATTAATAAACCTTAGTTTAAAGGATAAACCTTAACATTATCAACATACAATTCATCATTTGTAATTGCATAAATAAGTATAGATATTAAACCTGATCCATTAGAAGTAAAAGATACCTTATTAGTTTCAAAGTTACCTTTACCATTTGCAACGTTACCTACTGATTGTACTAAAGCTCCTGCATCTGAACTAGCAACTCCTTCTGCTCCTGTAGAGAAATGACCATCTAAAATTTCTACAACTACTCTATCTCCTCCATCTCTATCGCTATTGTCTGTTTTAATAGCATACTCATACTCTATTGTATATAATACGTTTGGTGTAACCGTAATTGCTTGATATGCATATCTTGTTTTAGATGTAGCTGGACCTGTTGATGTTGAGCTAGTCCATTTTGCACCAGCCGTTTTAGATCCATTATCTGTACCGTCGTAGTTTAACCAACTACCATCTGAACTAGAGTTAAACGGACTTGTTGTTCCACCTGAAAAGCTATCAAATTTCCATCCATCAAACTTATCTGTAAAATCTCCATTGATAATATCTGGTGTTATTGAAACAGGAATTTCTGGTTCTACAACTTCGATATCTACAGAATAAGTATCTGTAGCACCTAATTTATCAGATACAGTTAAAGATATTGTAAATGATCCTTCATAAGGATATGTATACTCTGCATCTAACTCTGTAGATGAATCAGAAACACCATCACCATCACCATCATAACCAAAATCCCAAAGATAATCTGTAGCACTAGAAGAAGTGTTAGCAAATGTATAAGTTAAATAATCTGATGTTACAGTTTCTTTAAAGCTAGCTGCTGGAGGGTTTAAATCTTCTTTAGATCCAGCTTCTGCTAAATCATATTCTAAAGCATCAACACAAGATGATAGAGAAATGAATCCTATAAGTACAAATGCACTTAAAATGTGTAATGAAACACGTCGTTTAAATTTAATATTATTTTTCATGTCTTATATTATTGAGTTAATTTATTGCTATTAATTATAACCAGGGTTTTGACTCATTACACCATCACTTAAATTTATTTCATTTTGAGGAATAGGTAATAATAAATCTGTAGAAGTATATCCATAACCATTTGCAGTTGAGTAAGCAGATAATACAGATTCTGCTTTACCAAGACGAATTAAATCGAATAATCTATGGTTTTCGAAAGCTAATTCAACTCTTCTTTCTAACAATAATTCATCCAAAGTAATTTTTGATACTGCATCTGTAATACCAGCTCTTGCTCTTACTTTTTGAAAAGAAGTAATTGCAGAAGAAGAAGAAGTTTCTTCCGAGCCAGCCATTATAGCTTCTACATGTAGTAATAAAATGTCTGAATAACGTAATACAACCCAATCATTACCTGCTAATTCTGGATTTCCTGTAAAAACTCCATTAGATCCACCATTATCTCCATCAGGAAAATATTTAGCACATTGATATCTATCTGAAGTTAAATGGACAGGATCTTTTCTAAAAGAATATTCTGTTCTATTACCACCAAAATCATTTAATGACGTAACTAAATCATCAGTTGCGTAATTTAAACCACTAGATTGACCAACAGCGTTCATAAATTGAGCTGAATAATTTTGACTATCAGAAACAGATTCAAAACCAACTGCAAAAAGAATTTCATCATTTAGTTCTGTATAAAAAACATCATAAAAACTAGGTTCCAAGTCAAACTCATTACTATTTATTATGCTTTCGCATAAAGATTGTGCCTCTGTATAATTCGGCGTATCTAAAGTAAGATATACTTTTGCTAATAATCCTTGAGCTGCTGCTTTAGATCCTCTTGTTTTATAAGTATTATCTAAACCACTAATTGCAGTTGTTAAATCGCTAACAATTAAATCGTATATTAAACTTTTATCTACTCTTGTAAATTGAATTTCTTTTTCTGTCGGAGAAATAACACGATCTATAAATGGTAAATCTCCAAATAATCTTACCAAGTTAAAGTACGCATAAGCTCTAATAAATTTAGCTTCTGCCTCTATTGCAGAAGTATCACCTTCTACATTTCCTAAATTTTCTAAAACAACATTTGCTCTATAAATTACCTGAAAATAACTGTTATAATAGTTTTTTACAAAACCATTTGTAGCTAGCACATTAAAAGATTCAAATTGACCAGCATCAGAAGCATCATCTGAATCAGGAATTTTAGTAGAAGTATTACCACTTCTCATTTCTGTAACATAAAATTCGTATTGAATTCCATGATTTTCTAGTTTATCATAACTATTAATTCCCTGTATTGCATCATAAGCACCAATTACAGCTGCTTGTAATTCTGCAGTAGTTGTATAATAGTTTTCTGATGTAATTGCAGAAGATGGGTCTGGCTCTAAAAAATCGCTACAAGAAGTAACTAAACCTCCAATTAGCATTATCGCTATATATATTCTAAATTTCATAATATTATGTTTTAACTAATTTAAATTATTAAAGATCTAAATTTAATCCTAGTGATATTGTACTATATACTGGAGATCCACCTTTTTGGAATCCATAAGTTGTTGGACCAGACTTATCTATAGCCTCAGGGTTCCATCCTGTATAATCATCTGCTGTGATATATAATAAATTTGAACCTGTAGCATAAATTCTTAATTTAGACACTCCTAATTTTTCAACTACATCTTCTGGTAAATTATAACCTATATTAACATTTCTTAATGCTATATAAGATGCATTTTGTACTACAGAATTAGTAAAGTATTTGTTCACTAAAAAAGTACCATCATAACCATCTGCTATGGCAAGGTCACTTAAAGTTTGGTTATTATTATGGCTAAATAAATAATGATCTCCAAGATTTCTTACCTCTGCACCATGAGATCCTTGAAACATAAAAGAAACATCTACATTACCAATAGTAAAATCATTTGTTAAACTCCAAATTAATTCTGGGTAAGGATTTCCTAAAACAGTTCTATCTTCCCCGTCTAAAACTCCATCACCATTTAAATCTTTTACTTTTACTAGACCAAACTCAGCACCAACATGTCTATATGGTCTATCTCTATATTCTACCGGTACTTCTTCTTCTACTACATAACCATAATAAGATGATATTGGTAGACCTTCAGAGTTAATCCATTCCGCCTGAACAGAAGGTGTTCCGTCTGCTACTATTTGTCCATCAGAATCAGCAAAATCAACTAACGTATTTTTGTTTGTTGTTGCAATAAAAGTAGACCTCCAAGAGAAGTTTTCTTTTCTAATATTCTTAGTTCTTAATTCAAATTCAAAACCTTGATTTCTAACTTTACCTAAATTAACTAATGCACTAGTAAAACCAGTAGTAGCAGATATTGGGTTATTAAGTAATAATTGATCACTATTTCTTTGATACCAATCTACAGAACCAGAAATTCTATTATTAAAGAATCCGAAATCAATACCAGGATTAATTTCTATTAATCTTTCCCATTTTAAATCTGGATTTGCAATATTTAAAGGAGAAAAACCAGCTGTTACGCTACCTGCATAAGCATAAGTTGTTGATTGTAACAATGATAAGTGAGGGTAATAATCTGTTAAGATATCACCTGTACTTAAAACAGAGCTACTACCTTGTGCATCTGGATTAACACTACCTGTATTTAAACGATCATTACCAGTAACACCATAACTTGCTCTAATTTTTAATTTTGATATAAAATTAGCATCCTTTAAGAAGTCTTCTTTATCAATATTCCAACCAAAAGAAGCTGCCGGAAAGTTTCCATATTTATAATCTGATCCGAAGATAGAACTACCATCTCTACGCATACTAAGAGATACTAAATATTTATCATTGTATGCATAGTTAAATCTTGAAACAAAAGAAACTCCTCTTTTTTGCCATTCAAAACCATCTGTATCATCTAAAATTATTTCTGTTGCATTTGTAATTTGTTGCACAACATCATTAGTATAACCAATACCTTTAATTGTAGAGAAAAAATAATCTCTTGTTTCAATTGAATTACCAAGTGTAACACCTAAAGAATGTTTACCTATTTCTTTATTATAACTTAAGAAATTATCAAAAATATAATATTGTTCTTTTTGACTAGTTTCTACCATATAAGCATCAGAAACTTGTTCTTTAGCCAATGTACCTAAATAATCTGTTCTTTTAGTATCTTGTATAGAACCAGAAATGGTAGTTTTGAAATTTAAACCATCCATAATCTTGTATTTACCATATACACTACCAAATAATTTGAATTTTTTATCTCCTCTATTTCTTTCAGTAACTCTAGCATAAGGGTTAGAGTTATTACTATTTCCAATATTATTAAGTTCATCATTTATTAAACCATCGCCATCAAGATCAAATATTGTAAAATGACTTTGTCTAGCATAATCACCTACTTGAAGATCTGCAAATGCTGCATTAGAAAAATCTACATGTTGTAAAGTTTCTTCTGTATGATAAATTGGCAACCAAGGTTGGTGTCTTGCTACATTGTAAATAGATTCTGAAAATCTCTTACGATTTGTCATAGTTGGACTAAAACTAGCTCCAATAGAAAAGTTTTTGTTTATTTTATTATCAACTTTTAACCTTACACCATGTTTAGTATAGTTATCTCCTAATAATACACCTCCATCATCAGAATAATTTAAACTAGCTGCAAATTTAGTGCTTTCGCTACCTCCTCTAAAAGATAAAGAGTGACTTGTTATAGTTCCTCCATCAAAGAAAACATCTTGCCAAGAACGATCTGTACCTGTTTGCAATTGTGCTTGTGTATAAATAGAAACTTCGCCATTTGTTGCCATTTGTTGATTTGCCCAACCTTGAGTTGTATAACCATAAGCATCACTTTTTCTAGCTGTTTTTATACCTGTATAAGTACTGTAGTTAATTCTTGTCTTACCTTCTAAACCAGATTTCATAGTAATCATAATAATACCATTAGATCCTTTTGATCCATAAATAGATGCAGAAGCAGCATCTTTTAATATTTCGAATGAATCTACATCATTCATGTTTAAAGATCCTAAAAAATCTGAATCTACAATTACACCATCAACAACAATTAATGGAGTAGAATCTCCTGCCATAGAACCAACACCTCTAATTGTGATAGTTGGTGCAGCACCAGCTTCACCATCTGTAGCTTGTATATTAACACCAGATACTTGCCCAACCAAAGCATCATCTACCCTAGAGGCTGCAATTTGATCAAGATCATCATTTTTTACTTTTGAAATAGCACCAGTTAAATGACTCTTCTTTTGAGTACCATAACCAATAACAACTATTTCATCTAGTTGACTAGCACTTTCTTCTAATACTACATCAATAGTTTTTTGATTTGCTACTATAACTTTTTTAGAAGCATAACCTAAATAAGAAAATTCTAAAACTTCTCCTACAGATACTTTTATGCTATAAATACCATCAAAATCTGTTTGAATCCCTCTTGTAGTATTCAAAACTCTAATTGTAACTCCTGGTAAAGGAGTATTATCACTTTTTGAAGACACAACACCAGTTATGGTCGTTGTTCCTTGCGCATAAAAGCAAATGTTTACTAACATTACAAACAATAATGTTAACCTAAATTTTAATTTCATAATATTATTTTATTTTAAAAAATATAATTGACCCTCTATTAATTGTAAATTTTTGGTTTTTACAGAACTTTAAATATAATTTAGGTTTACTTGCTACTACATTTAAAGCGATATAATTGGTTTACCAATTTGGTTTACCAAATATAGATTATTTATTTAAATAAAAAAAGAATTTGTTAATTATTCCATAAAATCTTCTCGTAATAGGGTTAAAAACGCTTATTAATTCATTTTTTTATAAAAGTTACTCTATAAATTACTTAAAATGTAATCCTTATTACCCAATAAAACGTTTTTAACCACTTATAAAATTAGATGATTTTACCTATTCCTTATCTCCAAAATAAGATGGTCCATTACCAGTTAAGAAATCTTCTCTTACCGGGCTAAATGTATCAATTAGCTGTCCAGCTTCTAAACAAACTGCACTATGCAATAAATTAGGTTCTATATAAACGCCATCTCCTGCTTCTACAATTTGCTTAACTCCATCAATTTCAAATTCAAATTTTCCAGAAACACAATATGTAGCTTGTGTGTGAAAATGTTGATGTGGTGCACCTAATGCTCCTTCTTCAAATTTCACGCTTACCATCATAATTTGATTATCGTAACCTAAGAACTTTCTTGATACTCCTCCTCCAAGCTCTTCCCATTTAATATCTTTTGCTATAACGTACTTTTCACTTACTCGTTTCATTTTTTCTATTTTTAGATGATTTGTTTAATTATAATAATAAGAACCTGTAAATGTATAATCCTTACTATTTATACTTACTGAATGTTTTTTATCGATACTATTATCGATATTTGATAGTATTAATATTTTTTCTTTACCTTCTTTAAATTGAATTTTAATTGCAGTATAATTAGCATCATCTTTTAAAATTTCAATTTTAGAAAAATTGCTATATGCATTATTTGCAACCTCTTTTACAGGATCATAAGTTCCATGAGATTCTATAATAGACGCATACACTGTATTTTTTACACCTTTTTTTCTGATAATTATTGATGGATCTTTTCGTAAATTAAACTCAGGATCATTTGCACCAATTCTTGCAAAAATAATTTCATCTTTTTTATCAGTAGCAGATGTAATTGTATAAAATCTTCTATTATCTAACCAAGTAAACTGAATACTTTCTTGATTTGCAATCCCACTTCCTTCATTCCAAATATGATTATAACCATTCTTTTTACCTAAAATTGATAGTGTTTTTGGTGTATTATAATCAAAATTTGTAGAAATAATTTGACCGAAATAATAGTAGGGTAAATCGTAATTATTGTTTTTGTTTGATTGTATTTTATTGATATCAATAACAAATGGTTTTTCTAAACTCTCATCTACAACCATTATCATTGTTCTGTGAATTTCTGTTCCTGGATATGCGTTTGCTTCTTTTGCACTTACAATTTGAAAATTAGGGTTTGAAGCATCAAAAATATATTTTTCTGAATGATGTGCACTTCCTGTTCCAAAATCATAATTAAAATGTGAAGTTTCGTTTTGTACAATTGTATTATGTGCAATACTTTGTTTTGCAAAAGTTTTGTTTTCTTTTAAATAACCACCACCATTTTTTTGCTCAACATTTACAAAACGTGCTAAACCATAATCTTGTAAAACTTCATCGCCATTTTCATAGAAAGAAAAAGATAATTTATCATAATGACCATGACTTAAACCCTGACCAGTATATTTTAATACTAAAGCTAACTTTTCATCTTCTTTTTGATATCTAAGAATACCAATTCCACCTTCATCACCTTTAGAACCATCTGTTAATTCCATCGATTTTTTAATGAATGGTTTTTCTTTATTTTCTTTTAAACCAATTGCAACCATTAAACCACTTGCATCTAACTGAACTTCATTTTGCTTCTGAGCAATAGAAAGTAATTCTGGATTTTGAGATCCATAATAAAAAGCAATATCAACTGCAGAAACTAAAGAAGATGTATAATGAGACATCCCTTTTTGCCCATCATTTAAAGGAAAAAATTCGCCATTATCGTCTGTTAAGTTCAATAATGCATCAACTGCTTTTATTAAAACTCCGTTTTTATATTCAAAAATCTTTAACTCTGGTTTTTTATTCTGAAGTGCTTCTGCAAAAATCAAAAAAGGATACATTGCATAACGCTGATAATAAGGCCCTTCTGTATAAAACCCATCAGGAGAAAAAGGAGAATCTAAATTAGCTAAAAAACCAGCTTTACCATCTTTATCAAAAATAAAACCACCATCATTATCTTTAGCTTTAAGATCTAAATTTTCTTTTTTTAAACCATACAAAGCCCTATTTACAAGTTCTTCATCATCCATTACTAAACCAATCATTCCAACAGCTACATTTCCCCAAGTTGAGTGATTATGTACTCTGTTAAAAAATTGTGGCGTTTCTATGGATAAAAAATCTGCGTAAGGTCTAAATAACGTTTTATTTAAATAATCTGATTGTTCTTTTGGTAACCAACTATAAATGCAGTCGTATGCCTGACTTGTAAAAACTAACCAATTGGAATCGTTTAAACATTGCCAAAATAATTTACCTCTAGAATAACTTCTAGTTTGTGGATGTAAAGGTAATGTTGGAAACATTTTAGCATATGTTAACAACATATCTCTTATATAGATTGCATATTTTTCGTCGCCTAATAACTGGAATAATACTCCAGCTTTTTGCATTGTTGCATAATTTAATTTATGTTGAGTATGTGTATAACCACCCGCCATATCTTTAGGAATTGGAACATCAATTCCTTTTTCAATTTCTAAATCAACTGCTTCTTTTGCTAATTTTAAAGTTTCATCAAAAACAGGAATTGTACCTAATTGTAATTTAATTTCTGCAACACTTTTATTTGTTAAAATTAAATTTGGATGCTTTGTTTCTGATACTATTTCAGTCTCTTTATCTTGTTTATCAGAACAAGAAACAAAAATTAAAATCATTAAAAAAAGTCTATAAAAAATTTTCATGGATATATTTATTTCATAAATTAAATTATCAGAAAAAACATATTACTAAAACAACCAAGTATTTCTGGATAATTTTAGTAATATATTCTATTGATTGAGGAGCTTTACTTACTCAATAATAACTTTTCTTGTACCCACAAGGTTATTACTCGTAACTTTTAAAACATAAACTCCTTTAGATAAATTAGAAACATCTACCCCTTCGTTACTTAAAGAAGAAACATTTAACACTTTTTTACCTATTAAATTATACATTTCTACACCTGTAATTTTTTCACTTGTTGAAATTTTCACAAAACTAGTAGCAGGATTAGGGTAAACACTAATTTTTGAAGAAAAAACATCGTTAACAGAAAGGCTTGCTGCTGTAGGATTTAATAACCCATACACATCTTTAATACCTTCCCAACCTAAAAACTCATCTGGATACACTTTTGAACTAGAAGTGCTAAACACCCAATTTGGCACACTAGAATCACTTCCATTTGCAGAAACAATCCAATCATCTGCTGTAAAACCTGTTTTAGTACCTTGTCTTAAAATATAGTTTGCATCTGAAGTTGTAGCAAAGTCTACAATTGTTGCGCTCGTTGTAATAAAATGTTTTGAAGAAAATGAAGCATTATCTTGTACATATACAATTTGACCATATAAAAACTCTCCATTTTCTGAAGCATCAACATCATCATCATCTCCATAACCTACAGAATCATAAAGCACCCAAGAAGTATGATCTCCAGTATCATTTATAACTCCATTTGCATCATCAGAATTAGAACTACCATCAATTCTTACCCCTTTAGGATTTGAAGGCGCAGAAATCAACATATAAGTTGCAGTTGCATCAATTAAATTTCCATCATAACCAATATCTGGCGTCTTTGTTACAACAGCAGAAGAACTACTACTAGTTACATCAGTACCAGTCAAAGCTATTTCTATAACAGTTGCGTCTGAAGAAATAACACTTTTATAAGGGCTTTCTGTAAGAGAATTATCATCTGTATCTGTATAATTAGTTATTACAACTAACATACCATTAGCCCCAAAAGTTAATGTACCATCTCCTAATTGAATAGCCTCACTAACTTTTCCTCTACTTGAACTATTTCCATCTCCTTCAATAGAAATAAGATATAAATCTGAAGGGACAACTGCATTAGCTGCACCTCTAATTTCTATGTACTCGTTCGTTAAATCTGAACCTGATGGACTAGGAATAAGTTTATTAATATAATAACCTGAACCTGTAGGAATATTATCGAATGTTTGAGAATATCCCAAAAATGCAGAAAATAATGCAATAATAAGTAATGTTTTTTTCATAATTAAAGTTTTAAATATTATTAATATTTGTTGATTTAGACTGGTTAACCAATCTGGTTTTCCAAAAATACATATTTTTTTGGTATTCTCAAAATATTATTAAATTATTTAATAATTGATATTTAAATCCTTAAAAAAACTAACTGATTGCAAAAAAATCTTTTTCTCACTTGTAAATAATTACAATATTCTACTTTAATATTAAAAAAGTGATTAATATATATTGTAAAAAAAATCCTACATAGTTTTTAAGCCTTGTAGGATTTTTTTTGTAAATATTTAATTTTATTAATACATTAACTTCATTACTAAATTTTCTTCTGTTTTTATTTTTCCAGAATTAATTAAAGTATTTTCAGATTCAACATTGTTTTTTGCTCCCCAAAGTATAGAAACATAATCAACTTTATTGTTTTTAAATACATTTTTAGTAATGTTTACATTTACAATACCTCTATGATTTAATAACATTTTATTTTTTTCATCGCTTCCGCAATTTGTAAAAATACTATTAGAGACTAATAAATTACCACCAATTGTAGATTCATCATAACCACCTCTATAATAATCAATTACATTTTGTTTTACGTTTTTAAAATTACAGTTTTCAATCGTTAAATATTCTGTGTTATAATCTCCTCTATCATTTGTTTCTTCTGATAATTCTATTCCGTTTTCACAATTAGAAATTGAAGTACCTTCAAAAGTTACTTCTTCAGAAAATGTTTGCTTATATGCTTTTAGTACATAATCAAAATTACTTATTTCACAACCTTCAACTGCCAATCCGAAGTGATTAGACATATTTTCTTTTAAACTTGCAAATGCATAATTAGACTTGTTTCCTTCAAGAATTACTTGTTTAATTGTTAATTTTCCTTTCGGATTTAACTCAAACAAAGGTGTATTTTCCTTCCCTGAAAAAACAATTTGTGCTTTTCCATCTCCTGAGCTTTGAATGGTAATTGTTTTATTTATTACTAGAGATTCATCAACCGTAAAAACACCAAATCCTAAATCTATAATATCTCCATTTGTTGCAGCATTAATTTTATCTTGTAATTCTGAAGCTTTTTTTACAGTATAAATTTTAGGTTCTCTTGCTTCCACAACATTTGAATACCAATCTGTACCATATTTTGTTTTATCTAAAATTTTAGGATCATTTAACTCTCCTTTAATCGTTGCACCAATAGAATTTGAGTTTGCTCTAGAATTACCAAAAAGATCTTCTGTTATTGTATCAAAACCAAAGCCGTTATAAATATCAAAATCGCTTGTTAAATTAGGAATATAAATATTATCACTCACTTTTGTCAATTCAAATTTTGCTTCTTTAATTCTCTCTGGATTACTAAATGCTACACTTTGATTATTTATAATATTATTTTTAAACTTTACTCCATCTGCTTTATCATGTTCAATAATAGGGTTTTTATCACCTTCTTTATTATAAATTATATTATTGGCAACAACAGATCTTAAAGCTCTTGCAGAACGTATTTCTGATTTTGGTAAAACCGCTGCTTGAGCAATATTTGTACCAACACCAAATTGCCAAGGAGATTTACAATTAACATACGTATTATAAGCAACTACTACATCTGTAACTTGATTATATCTATTTAATGGAGATTTCGGAATTCCGTTCATAACTGCTAACGGGCTTCTAAAATTTTCTCCAATAATATTATAAAAATAATTATTAATAATCCAATGACCAGTGTTTACAATTCTAATTCCTCCAAATTGTTTATTTACACCATCACCAATAAAATAATTTCCATCGATTGTAGCATAATTTCCATGACGAGTTACAACAGAACCTTCACTTTTATAAAAAACATTATTTTTAATTAAATTAAAATTTGTTTTACTAGAAATAATTTCAACCTCACCGTTACATTCTTCAAATAAATTATTAGCAATCGTTGTATTACTTGGCGACATAGAAGTAAAACTACTACCCAATTGAATAGTTTCTCCTCTTGCACCACCTTTTCTGGGTCTTGGACCAAAATGATTATTTACAATTTGATGATAATTTCTTATACTTTGGTTTCCTTTTAAGTCTACTCTAACTGTTGGTCCGCCATTTGTTTTACCAGCAATATAACAATTGGCTAATTTATTATGTGTACCAAATAATTGTACCCAAAGATCATCTTTGTCTCTTTGAAGCTGATTAAAATCTAGAATTACACAATTCGTTACACTACAATAGTTTGCAACTTTTTCTTCTGTAGTTCTAAATGCAATTACATTTTTTGTTGGCGTATATCCATTTCTAAAAAATAGCCCTTTTACTGATAAATATTTTCCACCAATTTCTAAGTTTGATACTCCTTCAATAAAAACTTCTCCAGCTGTTTCTGCACTTAAAGTTATTGGATTTTCTTCGGTACCTTCGCCATAAAACTTAATTTCTAAGTCTTTGTATGTTCCGTTTTTTAAAACAATATCATCACCTGGTTTTGCATTTTTAATTGCGTCATTAAGTTCAGATTCATTACTTACTAAAATACTACTTGTAACTTTCTCATTACAAGAAACGAACAATAAAATTAAACTGATAATTAGAAACGATTTCTTCATATAATTTATAATAATTGATTAATGTGAAACAGATAAATTTTAATATATAACACTAGAAAAAGTATTAGTCTCTGTATAACAACTGGCTCTAGCTCCTTATCTTTATTTGAGTATGAAAATACTAACAAAAAAAACAAATTATTGGTTTACCAAATTGGTTTACCAAATATAGGTACTAATTTTGGATAAAAAAAATATTTTATAAATACAACAATAAAGATATATAATTAACTGTATCTATATCTTAGTAGAGCATAATAAAATATTATTTTCAAAAAAGGAATTTTAAGATAAAAAATTGATATTATAAAATATTCAATATTTTTTATTAGAAGAATTGGAAAGACAAAACATTCCAGTTTGTATTTTTTTATTTAAGCTACAGATTTCTTTTTCATTATTTCTTGAATAGAAAAAACATCAAACAAAACATTTCTACTAGACCTAGTTGGTAATGAAGTATAGTCTTGTTTATTTTCTTGAAAATTTTTAAGAAATGTTGTAAGTGATGGTAAAGAATCTAACATATTTGGTTTTAAATACACTATAAAATCAAATTCAGATTCACTTAATAATAATCTAGCACCATACTTTATGGCTGCTTTTAAACCTTTATTAAGTTTGATATCTAAAATAGAAATGTTTTTTTCTGATTTAAATTGAATATCTTTTAACAAGTTTAAAGTATTATCTGAACTTGCATTGTTTACAAAACAGATTTTACTTGCATTAATATTCGATAAATATTCAGTATTAAAATTACTTATTTCTTTCTCGTTATTTGAAAAAACAATAATTACTCCCGAATTCATTAAACTAATAATTTATATGTTAGTATAACCTAAAACACTTATCTACTACTTAAATCTAAAAATAAACTATATATATAAATTTATTAGTAATCCGTTTAGGTATTTATACTACGAAAATATAAAATTATCAGGGTTATTTTAATGTGCCTTCGTTATTTGCAATTTATCTATAGACAAAAAGTACTATTGCTTTAGACGAAAATTTAAAGCAAATCTAAACGTTTCATAAGTTCGGGTCTTTTAGATCTGCTTACAGGAATTACTTCCTTTTTTATAAGGACACTATTATCTTCGATATCAATTATTTTTTTAATATTGATAATGTAAGATCTATGTATTTTTAAAAATAAAGAATCCGGTAATTTTTCTTCTATTTTCTTTAATGTTGAGTGAACAACATATTTTTTATCGTCTGTTTTTATATGAATATAATCTCCTTTTGCTTCAACCAAATAGATACTTGGTAAATCAATTTTAATTAAACGTCTGTCTATATTAACATAAAAATCGTTAGAAACATCTTTTACTTTTGATACCGGAGAAGCTACCTGAATGTTCTTTTTTTCTGCCTTGCTAATCGCTTTTTGAAAACGAGATAATTCAATTGGTTTTAACAAATAATCTATAATAAAATCATACTCAAAAGCTTCTAAAGCAAATTTAGAATCTGATGTTGTTAAGATTATTTTTGGTGGGTTTTTAAGTGATTTAATAAAATCTAAGCCATTAAAATCTGGCATATGAATATCTAAAAAAATTAAATCGACTTTATTTTCATTCAAAAATTTCATTGCTTGTATAGCATTAGAAAATTCTTCAATAATATGTAAATCTTTAATTTCATTTGCAAGTGTCTGTATTATAACTCTTGCCATTTTCTCATCATCAACAATTATGCACTTCATAGAAACAATTTTTGTAAAATATGTATTGTTTTTTTAAAGCTGTAAATTAGTAATTTTAAGATTAGTAATTAAATAAAATTAAACATTTTTATTATAAAGTAATAAATTTTATTTTTTTATTGTAAAATAAAAAGTAGATCCTTTATCAATTTCTGATTCTACCCAAACTTCACCTTTATAAATATCAACAATTTTTTTAACAATTGATAATCCTATTCCAGATGAATTTTTTTCTTTTTTTAAGGATTGAAATATTTTAAATATGTTTTCAAAATGTCTATTTTGAATACCTATTCCATTATCACTAATTGAAAATTTATAAAAAGAATTATGATCTTCTACATCGATATTTATAATTCCTTTTTCTTTATTATTAAACTTTATTGCATTACCAATTAAATTCTGAAATAATTGTTGAAATTTAGTTTTATCTCCTTTTACTTTAGGTAAAGTATTTAAAATATTTATAGAAATACTATCAGGAACATATAAAACATGTATTAAATTTTTAACTAAAGAATCTAAATCTACAATTTCTTCTTCAGAAACAGTTGCCTCTAAACTCGAGTATTGTAAAATATCAGTAATTAGATTCTCCATAGTTTCTAGCGTAATATCAATGTCTTTAAAATTTTGAAGACTTGCTTCATCAAACGCTTCTATATTATCGGTTTTTATCCAAGAAGTTAAAGCTGCAAAACTTCTTAAAGGAGATTTTAAATCATGAGAAACTATATGCGCATATTCATGCAACTCTTCATTACTTTTTTTAAGTTTGTTTAAAAGCTCTGCGTTTATAGATTCTGTTTTCTTTCTTTCTCTAATATTAATTGCACTTTTTAATTGAAGAGATACTAAACTAGCAATATTTTCTATAGTATTTAATTGTTCTTTAATAAAAAAGTTTTCCTTTTTATGTTCTGCATCTATTACAGCTATAACTTTACCTTCGCTTATTATTGGAACCGTTATTTCTGATAATCTTCTTACACCGTCTAAAATATATCTTTCATCATTATTAGTATTTACTACAATTTCTGATATACCTGTTTGTGCAACACTACCAACTATACCTTTACCAAACGGAATAACGACTTTATTTAATACTGGTTTATTTGGTATTGCTTTACTATGATAAGCTGTAATTTGTTCTAAACTTTTTGTTGCTTCATTAACAAGATAAATAACACAATCATTTGTATCTAAATAAGTAGCTATACTGCTAGAAATTTCCCACGCAATTTCATAAATATTTTCTTTACCTAGAATAGATTTCATGATATTATTAATCATATCAACAATTAATCTCTTCTCTCTTTCTGCAGTAATATCTCTAATAATACCTTGTACAGCAATAGGTTTTTTTAAATTATCATAAATAATACTTCCGTTGATATTAACCCATTTAATATCATTATTTTTTGTTATTATTCTTGCTGTATAATTAGTAAAATAACCTTTATCAATAAGTATCGAAAAAGAATTAATTGCGTATTGATAATCTTCGCTATAAACGAGTTTTGCTGCATTTAATTTTTCTGATGTATTATATCCAAAGAATTTTTCTGCAACATCATTCATTTTTAAAACCTCGCCTTCTAAATCTATAACAACATAAGAATCATTAATGTTTTCAAAAACACCTTTTAATTGCGATGTTTTTTCGGCCAAAAGAGCAGCTAATTTAATATTTGCTTTATTTAACTCTTGTGAAGCATTAAATAAGGCAAGAGATTTTTCTTCAAGAATTTTTTCTGCCTGCTTTCTTGCTTTTTTTTGTCGATCTAAAGCCCTTTCTAAAATTTCAATTTTGTCTTGATTCATTAATTTTTATTTACAATGAATCTAACCTCCGTTCCATCTTCTTTAATTTTTTCTATAATTATTTCAGCAGTACTGTTAAAATATTCAAATGTTTTATTCATTAACCCCAAACCAAAATGATGCATAGCTCTACTAGATTTGTAGTTCATAATTAGCCTTTTCTCACTCTTTTCTTCTATTAAAAAAGTTGGCAATTCTGCATCGGGATAAATTTTTCTAACTTCTACATGAATATGGTTTTCAATAGAAGATAACATTTCCATAGGATCTTTATAAGTATCTAAAAGACCTGGATAACTTCTTTCAATTACACTAAAAAAATGTTCACCATAAATTAATAATAAATTATCGATAGATATTCCTGATTTATCACTTAGATTTTTAAGAAGTTGAAGCATTTCAGAAAAACTATACGTGCCAATAGAAGTATAAACTCCTTCTGATTCTAGTGTTGAATTAAGTATAATTTCATCAACCATTTCAATACCAAACTTATCTTCTACTAAATCTAAAAACTCTGTAAAAACTATACCTTTCATTATTTTCGAATAAAATCATTAACACTCCAATACTTCATTATTTTATTTATCTTTATTAGATAATCTTCATCATTTAAAGATTTTAAAAGATAGCCAGCAATACCTAATTTATAACACTTTTTAATATCATTAATATTATTAGATGTGGTTAAAACAATAATTGGTATGTGCTTTATTTGAGAAAGATTTTTAACATTTGTTAAAAAATCAAAACCATTTATATCTGGCATATTCAAATCTAACAAAATAATATCAGGAAAACAATTTTCTAATATAGAAAGTGCTTCTTTGCCATTATTAGCAAAAATAATAGTGAAATCACTAAACTTAGAAGAGAGTGCTCTTTTAAATTTAAAAATTTCCATTTCATCATTTTCAATTAATAAAATTTTTACTTTTTTTTGCAACATTTGAATCTAATAAAAAAACTGATTCAAATATAAAGGAAATAAGAAAAACTTATAATCCAGATAGATGAAAACACTTTTTTTTTAGTTGAAATTCTATTTAATACTGATGAAATAATTTAAACTAAAGAAAACGGACTGTTAATGACAACCATTTACAGTATCTCCTGCAGTATTTAAGATTGGCTCTAAAGGAGAAACAAAAGGAATTCCTAAACCTAAACCTCTTAAAATAAAAAGTGAACCAATAAAAATGACCATAATAGGAATTGCTTTTTGAATATTTTTTCTAAGATTACCTTTTGCAAAACTACCTAAATACACAACTGCTGTCATTAAAGGTATTGTTCCTAAACCAAATAAAAACATATATAAAGCACCTGCAAATTCATTAGAAGTAGCTAAAGCGCCAAAAATAGCCATGTAAACTAAGCCACAAGGCAAAAAACCATTTAAAAAACCAATTGTAAAAAAAGTATCATTTCCTTTCTTTTTAAGTTCATTACCTAAACTATTTTTAATTTTAAAAATAATTTTGCTAATCTTTTTAGAGAAACTCAATTTTTGAAAAATTTTAGGAAATAGAACAACTAAAATCATACTAACTCCTACAATTATAGATAATTGTTGCTGAAATCCGAAGAAATAAAAACCTTTGCCTAAAAAACCAAAAAGTAGACCTATTAAGCTATAGGTAAACAATCTACCTAAATGATAACTTAATATTTGAAAGAATTTTTTTACTGGTTTTTCTCTATCTACCGGCAACATAAAAGCTATTGGGCCGCACATACCTATGCAATGGAAACTACCCAATAAACCAAATAGAATTGCAGATAAAAACATTAATATTGTATTTCTTCTTTAATTAAATATTCTTTATTGTTATATTTGAAGGCTATATTAATGTTCCAGCGACCATCTAACAAACGTTTCTCAGGCACGAGCAAATATGTTTTAGAGATTGAAATAGGTATTTCAAAATCTAATTGTTTATTAGATGGTCTATATAGGAACACTTTTCCTTTAATTTCTTTTGGAGAAAAATCTGCTGGAAATTCTATTTTTAAACCTCCTTCTGATCTTTGTATTGTTACTTTTTCTTTTAATTCTAAAGCGTTTTTTTCGGCATTAATTTCATCTTGAAAACCTAATTCTTGTTGATAGTATTTTTCTGTTACCAAATCATAACTATACGAATTGTCTGTACTCATCTTGACTACAAAAAATAATATAAAGCCAATAAAAGCTACAATTGCTATAACAATTCCTGTTCCCCAATTAAATTTCATAATCTAAATTATTTATAACTTCTTGGTCCTAAAAAGTTGGTTATTGTTGTTTCAATCAATTTATCGCCACTGTAAACACCAATTTCAATTTTCTCTTTATCACTTTTTAATGCTGATGCATTTAACTCGATAAATAAAGTACCTTCTGCTAATCCTTGTTTAGGAACAGTAAAATCATGATTAGATACTAATTTAATAGTTCCTTTATGAGAAAGCAATTTATAACTAACATCATCTATATCTTTAGTTGTTTTATTAATTACCTTGTAAGTATAAACATTACTAATTATATTATTTTCTTTATGCTGATATAATTGTCCTGGTAATCTTAAAATGGTAGCTTCAACATCATTTCTTAAAAACAACATTCCTATTAAAATACCAACTAAAATAAATAATACAGCAGAATAACCTTTAACTCTTGCATTTAATTTAAATGGTTCTTTTTTAGCAATATTATCTTCACTTGCATATCTAATTAAACCTTTTGGTAAACCTACGCTTTCCATCATATGATCACATTCATCTATACAAGCTGTACAATTTACACATTCTAACTGTGTACCATTTCTTATATCTATATTAGTAGGACAAACAACAACACATTGTTTGCAATCTATACAATCTCCTTTTCCTAAAGCTTCTCTATCCTCATTTTTCTTAAATTTAGATCTACCTTCTTCTCTTTCTCCTCGTTTATAATCGTATGCAACATTTATAGTTTTGTTATCTAACAAAACACCTTGTAATCTTCCATAAGGACAAGCAATAATACATACCTGCTCTCTAAACCAAGCAAAAATAAAATAGAAAACACCTGTAAAAATTAATAGAGAAATTAAAGTACTAATATTGTCTAAAGGATTTCCTGTGATATAGCTTATTAAAGTATCTCCACCAATTAGATACGCTAAAAAAACATTAGCAATTATAAAAGAGATTACAAAGAAAATAAACCATTTTAAAAGTCTTTTTCTAATTTTTTCTGCGTTCCAAGGTTGTTTGTCTAGACGAATTTGTTTTCCTCTATCACCATCAATCCAATATTCTATTTTTCTAAAAACCATTTCCAGAAAAATAGTTTGCGGACAAATCCAGCCACAGAAAATTCGTCCAAAAACAACTGTAAATAGAATTATAAAAACAACACCTATGATCATGGAAATAACCAATAAGTGAAAATCTTGCGGCCAAAACGGAAATCCGAAAATATTAAATTTACGTTCTAAAACATTAAAAAGTAAAAACTGATTTCCATTAACTTTTATAAATGGAGCAGATAGTAAGAAAATTAATAAAAAGTAACTTACATACGATCTATATTTATAGAATTTACCACTTGGTTTTTTTGGATAAACCCAAGAACGTTTACCAGACTTATCAATGGTACCAATACTATCTCTAAATTGTTCGTTTTTTGGAGTTTCCATAAATACACAATTAATCTATTCTACTAAATTTAATTATTCAGCAACCCATTTATCACCTTGAGGAGCTTTTGGGTTAGCAGGTGTAGTTCCTTGTAATGAAAGCACATAACTAGCTACTTTTTGCATGTCTGCTGCTTTTAAAGTCTTATTCCAAGCAATCATACCTTTACCATCTCTACCTCCGTTAGAAATTGTAGTAAAAACATTTTTGATTCCTCCTCCTAAAATCCAGAATTCATCTGTTAAATTTGGTCCAATAGAACCACCTCCATCAGCTATATGACAAGAAGCACAGTTTAATTTAAAAATTGCTTTACCTCTGGCCAAATCTTTAGCATCCGTTAACAAAGTAACACTTTCTGCTGTTATTAAATCTGTAGCAGTAGCTTTATATTTATCTAATGATGCTTTTGCTTCTGCTACTGCTTTATTATACTCTACAATTTGATTATCACCATCTAAAACATGAAATCTTACCAAATAAACAACTGCAAAGACAATTGATGCATAAAACATATATACCCACCACGGCGGTAATGTATTGTCTAACTCTTGAATACCATCGTAATTATGATCTAAAATTATTTCTTCTTCACTATCTATATCTTTAGATTTAGTCCAAGATTGTAAAAGTTTTTTTATCCAAGCATTACTGTCTTCAGGAACAATACCTAATTTTTCATTTTGTAACTCTGTAGCCTTAGAAATAGCAATAATATTTACCATTTCTTTTAAAACAACAACTAAAACAAAACCAATTAAAGCTATCCAAACTAAAGGATTCTCATAAATATCAAATGGGTTTTCGTACACCATAAACGACTTTGCAAGCGCTAAAAACGTTACAATTACAAAGATTATATATATTGTAGATTGAAAATATTTTTTCATTTTTTTTTCTTTTTAGTTATCTAAAGGCAAATTACTTACCGTATTTATATATTCTTTTTTTGCTGTAAAAACCCACCAAAATAAAACCATAAAAAAAGTAAAGAATATAATTAACGATATTAAAGGATATATTTCTATACCTGTAATGCTCTCCATATGACCTTTTATAAATTTTAACATCGCGTTAGTTTTTAGTAATTTTTTGTTCGTCTTTAACTTTTATATCTGTACCTAAACGTTGTAAATATGCTATAACCGCTACGATCTCTCTATTTTTCATTTCTATAAATTCTTCTCCATTTTCTTTAGCATACTTTTTGTCTGCTTCATAATTTTTTGCAAAATCTGGATCTGAATGTAAGTTTTCTTCAATTTTGGTACCTTGTGCTAACATATGCTCTTGTGCATTTGCTATTTCTTCATCAGAATAAGGAACTCCAAGAGTAACCATAGCTTTCATCTTACTTTCTATATCTCCTTTATAAAGTTCATCAGTAATTAACCATTTATAAGAAGGCATAATTGAACCGGGAGAAGTACTTTGTGGATCGTACATATGATTTAAATGCCAGCTATCTGAATATTTAGCTCCTAACCTATGTAAATCTGGTCCTGTTCGTTTAGACCCCCATAAAAATGGATGATCATAAACGTATTCACCAGCTTTAGAATATTCTCCATAACGTTCTACTTCACTTCTAAAAGGTCTAATCATTTGAGAGTGACACCCTACACAACCTTCTCTAATATAAATATCTCTTCCCTCTAACTCTAATGGCGTATATGGTTTTACACTACTAATAGTAGGAATATTAGATTTTATTAATAATGTTGGTATAATTTGAACAGCTCCACCAATTAAAATAGCAATTGTTGCATAAATAGTTAATTTAATTGGTTTTCTTTCTAACCAAGTATGCCATCCTTCTCCTTTTGTTCTATAAGAACTTACTTTAGTTAATGCAGCTGCTTCTGCTAACTCATCTTCTACTTTACTTCCTGCTTTTATAGTTCTAATTACATTATAAAGCATCACAAAAGCTCCAAGAATATATAAACTTCCACCAATAGCACGCATCCAATACATTGGTATAATTTCATGTACTGTTTCTAAAAAGTTACCATAAGTTAAAGAACCATCTGGGTTAAACTGTTTCCACATAGAAGCTTGTACAAAACCTGCTACATACATTGGTAATGTATACATGATAATACCTAAGGTACCAATCCAAAAGTGAACATTTGCCAAGGCAACTGAATATAATTTTGTTTTAAACATTTTTGGAATCATCCAATATAACATACCAAATGTTAAGAATCCGTTCCAAGCTAACGCACCTACGTGAACGTGTGCTATAATCCAATCACTAAAGTGTGCAATTGCATTTACATTTTTTAAAGATAACATTGGTCCTTCAAAAGTAGCCATACCATAACCAGTAATTGCAACTACCATAAATTTTAAAACAGGATCTGTTCTTACTTTATCCCAAGCTCCTCTTAACGTTAATAAACCGTTAATCATACCTCCCCAAGAAGGTGCTAATAACATTATCGAAAATGCAACTCCTAAATTTTGAGCCCATTCTGGCAAAGCTGAGTATAATAAATGGTGAGGTCCTGCCCAGATATAGATAAATATTAAAGACCAAAAGTGAACAATAGATAATCTATATGAGTAAACAGGTCTGTTTGCTGCTTTAGGTACAAAATAATACATTAAACCTAAAAACGGAGTTGTTAAGAAAAAAGCAACTGCATTATGCCCGTACCACCATTGCACTAAAGCATCTTGTACACCTGCATATACAGAATACGATTTAAACATAGTAACAGGCAACTCTAAACTATTAAAGATATGCAATACTGCAACCGTTACAAATGTTGCTAAATAAAACCAAATTGCTACGTATAAATGACGTTGTCTTCTTTGTAAGATTGTCCAAATCATATTAACACCAAAAGCAACCCAAACCAACGCGATAGCAATATCTATAGGCCATTCCAACTCTGCATATTCTTTAGAAGAAGAATATCCCAAAGGTAAGGTAATCGCAGCTGCAACAATAATTAATTGCCAACCCCAAAAATTAAAATTACTTAAAAAATTACTCGCCATTCTTGCTTTTAACAATCGCTGAAGCGAATAATAAACCCCAGCAAAAATTGCATTACCTACAAAGGCAAAAATTACTGCATTGGTATGTAACGGTCTTAAACGACCAAAACTTAACCATGATATTCCTTCTGTATAATACGGGAATAAAAACATAAAAGCAAGCATTAAGCCCACTGTAAACCCTACTATTCCCCAGAATAATGTAGCATAGATAAATTTCTTTACGATCTTATTATCGTAATAAAATTGTTGCATTTCCATAATTTAATATTTAATCTTTAGTTGGTTTTTCTTTTTTATCTTTTATTAATTCATCATCAAACAACATACGAACAGATGGCGTATAAGAATCGTCAAATTGCCCAGTCTTAACTGAATAAATAAATGCGATAAAAAATAAGATGGCTACTAGTATACTAATAGTTAGTAGTAGGTATATTACGCTCATATCTTGCCTGATAATTTTTTTAAAAATACAAAAATAATATTGATAGAATAATTAAAACATGACATTTATCATGTTTTAATTATTAAACAAAAAAAATATCATGATTTTAAAACCATGATATTTTAATTTTTTTATAAAAATAACTTCTTAAAAAATAATTGACTCAAATAGGAAACCAGCACTAATAAAAAGGATTACTATAGAACAAATGTCTAAAAAATTTATTTTTGAATCGGTTAATTGACTTAAATCGTTATAATCGTTAGTATCTTCTAATTCAGTATAACTACTTGGGGTTTGGTATACATTTTTCATGGGGGATGAATTTTATGGTTATTAAATAAAACTTTATATAAAGTATTTACAATATAAAGGTAATCTTGATTGATTAATTAAAATATGATATTCATCATAGTTTAAATTTTTATAAAAAATTGATGTTTTTAAAAAATAATTGACTCTAATAAGAAACCTGCGCTAATGAAAAGTATCACTATAGAGCAAATATCTAAAAAATTTATTTTTGAATCACTTAATTTGCTTAAATCGTTATAATCGCTAGAATCTTCGAATTCACTATAACCGTTAGGGTTTTGGTAAGTATTATTCATTGGGGGATGAATTTTATGGTTGTTAAAATAATATTGATAAAAGTAAGAAAAACATATTTAACTACCAACAAAATATAATTCTTTTTTATACCTGATAAAAAAGTTAAACAAAACTTGTAATTTCATAAAATTAAAATTTATTAAATTGTCATAGAAAACAACTTTGTTTCTGGCTGTTTCTTTTGTAATTTTTTATCAAAAGCCATACAAATATTTCTTACATAAGCTCTTGCTGAATCTGGAACTGACAATGAATTTTCTTTAATGATAACCAAACCATCATTTTGCATTTCTTGCAACAAGCTTAAATGAGATTCAATATTTTTTATTTTAGTAGATTTATCATCCCACGAAGTGGAAAAATTACACATAATATTTAAAATATGCTTTCTAATAATTTGATCTTCTTCTGATAAAATATGACCTCTAAAAACTGGGATTTCTCCTGAATTTACAATCTTTTGATATTCTTTTACAGTTTTTACATTTTGTGCAAATCCGTACCAAGAATCAGAAATAGCAGACATTCCTAAACCAATCATTAATTGGGTTTTATTAGATGTATAACCCATAAAATTTCTATGCAAAGTTTTACTAATTGTTGCTTTATATAATGAGTCTGTTTTTAAAGCAAAATGATCCATACCTATTTCTTCGTAACCCAATTCAAAAAAAAGTTCTTTTCCTATTTCGTAAAGCTCTCTTTTTTCTTCATTTTTTGGTAAATCTTTTTCATTAAAACCTCTCTGCCCTACACCTTTTACCCAAGGAACATGAGCATAACTGTAAAAAGAAATTCTGTCTGGTTGTAATTCTTTTGTTTTTTTGATGGTATATAAAACGTTCTCTTTGGTTTGAAATGGTAAACCAAAAATTAAATCGTGACTTACTGATGTATAACCAATTTCTCTAGCCCAATTTGTAACGTTTTTAACTTCTTCAAAAGGTTGAATTCTATGAATTGCTTGCTGAACTTTTTCATTATAGTCTTGTACCCCAAAACTAACTCTTGTAAAACCAACATCAAACAAAGTTTGTAATTGCTCTTTTGTGGTATTACTTGGATGACCTTCAAAACTAAATTCTGATTCTGGATGTTTTATTGCATTCTCAAACAATCCATCAATTAAATATTTTAAATTTTCTTTAGAAAAAAAAGTTGGTGTTCCTCCTCCTAAATGCAACTCTTTTACAATTGGTTTTTCATCAACCAAATTAATATATAATTTCCATTCTTTTAAAACAGTTTCTATATAATCTTCTTCAACTTCGTGACGTTTTGTAATGTGTTTATGACACGCGCAAAACGTGCATAAACTCTCACAAAAAGGCAAATGAATATATAAACTTATACCTTCTTTACTATTACTTTCTATAAATGATTGTTTAAATGTTTCAATCCATTTTTCTTTGGTAAAAGTTTCATTATCCCAAAAAGGTACCGTTGGATAACTCGTATATCTTGGCCCTGGAATATTATATTTTTGTACTAATGATTTCATGTATTTTTGTTACAATTGTATTTTATTATTGAAAACTAAACTTGAACCTTGCCAAGAATTCACAAATAATAAAACTTATACTTAAAAAAGAATTACACAAATTTTAAGGAAATATTTTATTAGTTAAATACCCCTTACAATTTAAAAACTCTAATTCGTGAATTTGTAGTTATTTTTTATCAAACTAACTCAATTCTAAAGCAATTTCTATCATTTCTTTAAATGTTTGTTCTCTTTCTTCGGATGTGGTTCTTTCTTTGGTAACCAAACTATCAGAAATTGTTAAAATCGACAATGCGTTTACATTGTGTTTAGCGGCAACAGTATATAAACCAGAAGTTTCCATTTCTACACATAAAACTCCATAATCTGCCCATTTTTTGTAACTGTCAAAATCATCTGCATAAAACTCATCAGAACTTAAAATACCTCCAGCTTTTACCTCAATATTTTTTTCTTTTGCTACTTCAATTGCTTTTTGAAATAATTTAAAACTAGCAGTTGGCGCATAATCTGCTCCATTAAAACGAATGGTATTTAATCCAGAATTTGTTGAAGCTGCCATTGCTAAAACAATATCTCTAATTTTAACTTCTTTTTGATAAGAACCTGCAGAGCCAACTCTTATTAAGTTTTTTACGCCGTAATCATTTATAAGCTCATGAGCATAAATTAGCGTAGACGGAATTCCCATTCCAGTTCCTTGTACAGAAATTCTTTTACCTTTATAAGTACCAGTAAAACCATACATTCCGCGTACATCATTATATTGAAAAATATCTTTTAGAAAAGTATCAGCAATCCATTTTGCTCTCATAGGATCTCCAGGTAATAAAACCGTTTCTGCTATTTCTCCTTTTTTTGCTCCGATGTGTACACTCATAATTATTTTATTTTTTTTCCGATTAAATTGGTTAAAATTGTTGTAAAAATCACAATACTTATTGAACTTAAAGGCATTAATATTGCTGCAATTACTGGCATTAAATCTCCTTTTACTGCAAAATACAAACCAATTATATTATAACAAAGCGAAAGTAAAAAACTTTGCTTTATTACTTTAATTCCTTTTTTTGATGCTTTTAAAAAATCATCAATTTTATTAAATTGAGAAGCATCTAAAATAGCATCACATGCAGGAGAAAACACATTAATATCTTCTGATAAGGAAATACCAACATCACTTTTTGCCAGCGCTCCAGCATCATTTAAACCATCGCCAATCATGGCAACTTTTTTATTTTCTTTCTGAAAACTAGCTACAACTTCTAATTTATCTTCTGGCTTTTGATTAAAAATTAATTTAGTTTCTTTTGGTAAGTTTTCTTGTAAAAATTCTTTTTCTCCTTCGTTATCTCCAGAAACTATTGCCAAATCATACTCGTTTTTTAACGAATTAAAAAGCGAACTCACTCCTTTTCTGTAAGAATTTTTAAAGATAAATTTACCTTTATAATCATCATTAAAGCTTACATGCACAGAAGTATCAAAAGAAAATATATCTTCATCTTTTTTAACAAATGTAGCAGAACCTAATTTTAATTTTTCGCCTTTATAATCTACCTCAATTCCTTTTCCAATAATTTCGTTATAATTAGAAACTGTTAACGTTTCTAATTCTGGAAATGTGTTATATAAACTTCTACTTAAAGGATGATTTGATGCTCTTAAAGAACTTTTTAAAATCCTTTTTTCTTGTTTATTTAAAGTTTTACCAACATAAGAAACTGTGTTTTCTTTATTAGTTGTTAACGTACCAGTTTTATCAAAAATAATTGAATTTATGCTCGCTAATTGCTCTATAACTGTTGCATTTTTTAAATAGAATTTTTTCTTACCAAAAATTCTTAACAGATTTCCTAAAGCAAAAGGAGCTGCTAATGCAATTGCACAAGGACAAGCAATTATTAATACCGCTGTAAAAACATTTAATGCTTTTGATGAATCGAAATATAACCAATATGCGGTTGATAAAAAAGCTACAGACAACACAAATATGGTAAAGTTTTTACTAATTTTATCTGTTAATGTTTTAAAAGATGATGATTTGTCTTTTGCAAAAACATCATTACTCCAAAGTTGGGTTAAATAACTTTGAGAAACAGAGGCTAAAACTTCCATTTCTATTACTCCAGAAAGTTGTTTTCCTCCTGCAAATAATTTATCGCCAGATTTTTTAGCAACTGGCACAGCTTCACCAGTAACAAAACTGTAATCTATTTGTGCGTTTCCGTTAATAAGAATTCCATCAACAGGTATTAATTCTTGATTTCTTATTAATAATCTATCTCCTTTTTCAACATCATAAATTTGTATATTTTCTTCTTTCTGATTAGAAGTAATTCGAGTTACAGCAATTGGAAAATACGATTTATAATCTCGTTCAAAAGACAAAAAATTGTATGTTTTTTGCTGAAAAAATCTTCCTAAAAGTAAGAAAAAAACCAAACCTGTTAAACTATCAAAAAAACCGGTTCCTAAATCAAAAATAATCTCAACTGTACTTCTTATAAAAAGCACAGAAATACCGAGTGCAATTGGCACATCAATATTTAAAATTCTAGAACGTAAACCTTTATAAGCCGAAATAAAATAATCATTTCCTGCGTAAAAAACAACAGGCAATGAGAAGAAAAACATTAACCATCTAAAGATAAATTTATATTGTTCTAACCAAAATTCTGATACTTCAAAATATTCTGGAAACGACAAAAACATTACATTACCAAAGGCAAAACCGGCAATACCAAGTTTATAAATTAAACTTCTATCTACCTTCTTTTTACCCGTTTCATAATCTTCTAAACTAATATAAGGTTCGTAACCTATTGAACTTAACAACAGTACAATTTCTTTAAGTGAAATCGTTTCTGCATTAAATGTAATTCGAACTTTTTTATTAGGAAAATCTACTTGCGATGTATTAATTTTGGCGTTTAATTTATGTAGATTTTCTAAAACCCAAATACAAGAACTACAATGAATATGAGGAATATAAAAGGTCGCTATTTGAGTATTTCCGTCATTAAAATCTAACAGTTTTTCTATAATTTCTTTGTTATCAAGAAAATCATACTTACCAATAATTTCTGTTGGAATTGCACCTGGATTATCCTGAAAATCATAATAACAAGTTAAATCATTTTCAGAGAAAATTTCATAAACTGTTTTACAGCCATTGCAGCAGAAAGATTTATCTCCTACTTTAATAATGGTATCATCACAAGAATCCCCACAATGATAACAATGTGTAGTTTTCATATTTACTCTTTTGCCTATACAAATTTCCAATAAGAATCGATTTTAAAATATGATATTTATCAGTTTTTTCAATATATTTGTCTTGTAAAACACTTTCAAATAATGAGTAAATGTGAACAATGTATTGTACGCAAATTTAATTCTTTAAAAGAACTAACCAAAGACGAATTAATTAGAATTACTGCTTGTAAAAGTTCTAAAAATATAAAAAAAGGTGACGTTATTTTTAAGGAAGGCGATCATTTAAACGGTATTTTTTGTATAAAAGATGGTGTCTGTAAAGTTTCTAAAATGAGTGATAACGGCAGAAATCAAATTATAAATTTAATACAAAAAGGAAATATACTTGGTGAAAGAAGTTTAATTTCTGATCAAACATCTAATTTAACAGCAATTGCGCTAAGCGATATGTCTGTTTGTTTTATACCTAAAGAAGAAATTATTAGAGATCTTGAAAATAATCCTAATTTTACGCTAGACCTTTTAAAAACAATGGCAAATTCTTTAAAAAATGCCGATAATTTAGTGGTAGGAATGGCTCAAAAAAGTGTAAAACAACGTTTAGCAGATACGCTTTTACTTTTGCAAAAAAAATTTAGTACCAATAGTAAAGGCGCAATAAATATTCAACTTTCTAGAGAAGATATTGCAAATATAATTGGTACTGCAACCGAATCTGCAATTCGTCTATTATCAGAATTAAAAAAGAAAAAAATTATTGGTTTTGTTGGTAAAGATATTACCATTTTAGACGATAAAGAACTAGAAAAAATTGCACAAGGTTTCTAGTTAATTAATAGAAGTTTATTATTTAGTTAGTTACCGTTATTAAACATCAGTTTGTAAACTTTTACTACATTTGTTTAAACAATGAACCCCAACTTAATATGAAACAACTTATAATTTTTATTCTTATAATTATAGCTGGCTTAATTGGTTATGGAAAATATAATCAATACAAAAGATATAATTCTCCTCAAATTAATTACAAAACCGATAAAAAACTTGATATTTCTTATCATAATCAAGATCTTGTTTTAAGATATTATGAAGCTGTAGAAAATTTAGATAGCTTTACAATGTTGCAATGGTCTGCAAATAATATTGATGTTAGAACGCCAGAAGATGATGATGATGCAACTAAAAATGCAGTAAATACTTATGCAAAAAAATTAGCAAAAGTTAATTATTACGAAATGATTCTTGAAAATTCTTTACAATTAAAAGAAAAAGGGCTTTCTAATAATGAAATAAAATTTATTGAAGAAAACGGAATTGATTTAGCTTCTTATAAAAAAGAAGTGAATTTTAAAATTATAAAAAACTTATTTGATCCAAAAGTAAATTTATATAAAGGCGAAAAAAACGCTATTATTTTTGAAGTTCAAAAACGATTAAATGATCTTGGCAGCAATATTAAAATAGATGGTGTTTATAGAACAGAAACCTTAGAAGCTATTAAAAATTTTGAAGAAAAAAATAATCTTTTAGCCGATGGTTTTATAGATGAATTAACTTTAGAATTAATGTTTAAATAAAACTTTAAATCTTATTATTTTAATTAAAAAAAGCATCGCCACAAGGGCACCAGGTATATTTCTGAAATAAATATTTTGCATTTAAAAGAAGCTTAGCCGAATTAAATCCTTATTTATCGCCCTGCGATTAAATCCAATGTTTTTTTACGTTGGATTTTTTTTGTTTCAGTTTCTAAAAAATTAGCAATAAAATAAATTTCTTTCGGAATTTCAAATTTTGAAAGTGATGCTGTTTTTTTTATTTCTTCTGATAAAAAACTTTGATAATTAAAAATTTTAGAATTTTCTAACTCAACAATCAAAACCAATTTTTCTCCTAATTTTTCATCAGCAATTCCTGTTACAAAAAAACGGTTTATAATTATTTCTGATAGCTTCTCCTCTATTTTCTCTGGATGTAATTTAATTCCGCCAGAATTTATAACATTATCAAAACGACCTAACCATTCAAACTGAGTATCAGAAATTAATTGCACAACATCATTTGTAAAAATGAGTTCTTCAGAAACTTTTGGAGCATCAATTACCAAACAATTTCTTTCATCTTTATAAATTGTAACATTTGGTAACGTTTGATAAAAATCAGGAATTAAATCAATGTTATTCAATTTTTTAACAGCAATATGTGTAATCGTTTCTGTCATTCCGTAAGTTGCAAAAACTGCTGTAGAAACATTTTGAATCTTACGCTCTAATTCTTTAGAAACAACCCCGCCACCAACAATTAATTTCTTTATTTTAGAAATTTTAGCAATTGAATTTTCTAATTGCAAAGGCACCATTGCAGAAAAGTCATATTCTTTATCAACCTTTTCTAAAGGATAAGAATTAGGTGCTACAACATCTAAATGCCAGCCCAGAGTAATAGCTCTAATCAACATTAATTTACCAGCAATATAAGCTGTAGGCAAACATAATAAAGCAGTTGTATTCTTTTGTAAATCAAAATAGTTACCTGTTGCAATTGCAGAATTTATAACAAATTCTTTTTTTAATAAAATAGGTTTTGGTCTTCCTGTAGAGCCAGAAGTTTGCACTGTAATTCTATCATCTACAGAAAACCAACTTTCTAAAAATGAATAAATTTCATCAGAAAAAGATTTTGTATACATTAAAATTTCATCTACAGAAGTAAATGAAAATCCATTTAATTTAAAATCTTTATGAAATTTATTCTGTTCCAAGTTCATCTAAAACTCTATAGTTTTCTTTTAAATTTACTGGTTTTACAATTTTCCCTGTCAATTTTTCTAACCAATTATTCCAACCATATTTTTTAGAAAACAGCCATAAAATTAAAGGATATAAAACAAAAACGGGGATAAACATCTCCCAAGTTACAGAAGGTTCTGACGAATCTATAAAAAGCGCATCAGTTTGAAAAACCATCCAATCTGTTGTTACTAAAAAAGCTGCAAGCATATTATTTACTGCATGCAAACCTAAAGCTAATTCTGTTCCTTCGTCCATTAAAGTAGTAATTCCATAGAAAAAACCAGTTCCAATATAAAATACCATTGTAATCATTCCTAATTTTTGAACCTCAGGATTTGCGCCATGTAACAAACCAAAACAAACAGAAGTTATTAATAAAGGAACCCACCTGTTTTTTGCTAAAACGCCCAATCCTTGCATAAAATATCCTCTAAATAGCAACTCTTCTAAACTTGTTTGTAAGGGAATAAATACAACTGAAATTGCGACTAAAATGAAAAATGGTTTTGCATTAAAGTTAAAAGTGTAATGTTCTGGAGTTAATAAAATACCTAAAATGGTAAAAACAACTACCAATGTTCCCCAAATTAAAAAGGCAAACCAAAAACGTTTCCAATCAATTTTTTTTCTACTTGTAACTAAAGATGTTATTGTTCTTTTATGAATATATTTAACGCCAATAATTAAAAAAACAAGACCAACTGCAAACATAAAAAGCATTAAAAACAAAAATAAATTTTTGTTAATGTCCAAAGTCATAAAATTATCTGCGCCAGCAGCAGCAAATTCTGCCAAATCTGCAGAATGAAAATAAGCTACAAGTGTTAACGGAATTGCGCCTAAAACTTGCCATCCTATAAAAACTAAAATAATAGTAAGTACCCAATGATACCATTCGTTATTTCCTTTAAAAGCTTGTTGTATATAATTCATTTTTATTTTCTGTGAATCTGATTTTGAACTCAGAATTAAGTTAAATTAAAATTCCAATTTAATGTTGGATTGTATGTTAATGTTCCGTTTTTAACCTCTAAAGGACTTTCAAAATTGTTTGTAAACAAACCTCCAGTTCCTAAACCTTGAGGCAAATTACTTTGTAAAGTATAGGTGAATTGTGCAATTGCATTTAGCCCAATATTACTTTCTAACGCAGAAGTTATCCACCAATCGCACTTATTTTGTGCTGCAAAATTAATCCATTCTTTACTACCACCAAAACCGCCAATCAAACTTGGTTTTAAAATAATAAATTGTGGTTTTATGGTTGCTAATAATTCCTGTTTTTCTTCGGATGTAAAAACACCAATTAATTCTTCATCCAACGCAATTGGCAAAGGTGTTTTTGCACATAATTCTGCCATTTCTTGCACTTGACCTTGTTTGATAGGTTGTTCTATTGAATGAATTTCTAATGCTGATAATCGCTGTAATTTTTCTAAAGCATTTTTTGGATTAAAAGCGCCATTTGCATCAACTCTTAATTCAATTTCTTTGGATGAAAATTCTTTTCTGATGGATTTTAACAACTCAATTTCTGCATCAAAATCAATGGCTCCAATTTTCATTTTGATACAAGAAAAACCCATTTTTAGTTTTTCTTTGATTTGATTTTTCATGAATTGCTGCGCTCCCATCCAAATTAAACCATTTATAGCAATAGCTTCTTTTCCTTTTGTAAATTTTGATGGAAATAACTCAAATTCAGATTTACTTTTTAGTGATAAAAAAGCTTGTTCTAATCCGAATTGAATTGAAGGAAATTCTACAACTACTGATACTAATTTTTCTAAACCAAGATTTATATTAGCACAAACCCAAATTAGTTTTTCTTCATAATTTGAAACATCATCAATACTTAACCCTCTAAACAAACCCGTTTCTCCAATTCCTTTTTTACCATTTTTTTCTAAAATAATAAACCACGTTTCTTTTGTTTTTAAAATTCCACGAGAAGTTCCACTTGGATTTTTAAAATTAAGAATGTATTTTTTGTAGGTTGCTTTTATCAAAATCAGGAGTTATTATTTTTCTACAAATGCTTTAAAATTATTTAAATATGTTTGGTCTTGTTCTTTAAAAGTTCCTTTAAAATAAGGAAACATACAAGCCATTAAATACGATTCACTTTGGCAACTAGAGTTTGATGTAATTGTTGTAATTCCGTTTTTTTCTTCAAAAATATAATCGTCTCGTTTTAACATATTTTCAGCATCGAAAAACAAGGTTACTTTTTCATTTTTAACATAGGCAATTACTTTTTGCGTCATTACAATTTCTTGACCTTGATTTTCAATAATGATCTTATAACTGCTTCCAGTTTTTCCAATATTTTCGTTAATCACCTCAAAAGATTTTATTTCTGGAATCCAATTTTTAATATTTTCTGATGTACTAAAAGCTTCAAAAACTTCTTCTACAGGTTTATTTATACTAACCTGAGTTGAATAATTGGTTTCCTTAACTAATAAACCAGTTGCTAAGAAAATAACAACAATAGTTGTGATGATTCCTAAAATTATTTTTATTGTTTTCATAAATGATATTTAAAAAATTTGTCCTATTCCAAAAAGAATTGCGAACAAAAAAGTACTTAATGCTACTTTTTTAAGTTCACTATCCAATTCAGCAGGAATATTATTTTGAGCTACTGTTTTTACATTTTTAATTAACGGAATAAAAGCTACTAAAAAAATAAGTTGATATACCGATTCAAAATCTAAAAAGACATAAACTAATGCAGTAATTAATGCAGTAAAAATTAAAAAATAATGATATTTTTTCGCTTTTTCATTTCCTAATTTAACAACTAAAGTATTCTTATTATTCTTTTTATCTTCTAGTTGATCTCTTAAATTATTTAAATTTAAAACCGCTGTACTTAACAATCCGATAGAAATTGCAGGTAAAAATATTTTAAAATTGATGTTTTTTGTGTACAAAAAATAACTTCCTACAACACTTAATAATCCGAAGAAAATAAAAACAAAAACATCGCCAAAACCACTGTAACCATAAGCTGAATTACCAACTGTATATTTAATTGCAGCTGCAATTGAGGCGATTCCTAATCCTAAAAACAAGATAGAATACCCAAAATTGTCACTCCCAAAAGCAACATAAATCAATAGTAAAGCAATAATTAAAGTGATAATTGTAGTAATTATCATTGCAGATTTCATTTGTTTTGGTGTAATTGCACCTGATGAAACCATTCTTGCTTCTCCTGTTCTATTTTTATCAGAACCTTTTATTCCGTCTCCATAATCGTTTGCAAAATTAGATAATACTTGAAAACCAATTGTGGTTAGAATTGCTAGCCAGAAAATTGGAGTAAACCAAATTGGAGGTCTTACAAAAATTTCAGTTAGTAGTAAATCATTATTACCTAAATAACTTCCAACAATAATTCCTGATATTGATAAAGGCAATGTTCGTAAACGTGCTGCTTTTATAAAACTTTTTACATCCATGAAGTCTTGCTAGTTTCTACTTTATATAAAGTATGATTATAAATTTTAATTGCATCCTCGAAACGAATACACGGAATATTAATTTTTCCAGAAGCGGTTTGCAGCATAATATCTGCAACGTTGCTTCTTTTTTGAAAAATATTTTGTTTCATTTTTATATTCTGAACCTTAAAAATTTCTAAATATGTTAAGTGTGTTTCTAATAATCCGCTACCAACTAATAACATCGAATCTGTAATTTTATAAAAACGTTTCTTTACTTTTTTGAGTACCAAAAATGTAAGTAAAGGAAATACTAAAATTGCTGAATATAAAATTTCTACTTTCAAAAAAACTAGATATAAACCAACATATAAAATGATTGCAAACAGAAAAGTAAATAAGAATATTCTACGTTTATAATATTTATCTGGATATTTTTTTTCTCCATTTTCAAGTTCAGTTACATCAAATAAACTTGTTTTTATAATTTCAATTTGCTCTTTTTTGCAACCTACAATTCTAATTAATTTCTCTTTTTTCTTATTTAATTCTCCACTTACCGCTTGTTTAAAAGTGATAAAAGAAATGCCTATTAATCGTTTTAAAGGATTTGTAGAAATTGTAATATTTTGAACTTTTTGTTTTTTTAATACAATTGATTTTTTTGTAAACAAACCTTGATTAATTTCAAAAGCATCTTCTTTTAAATAAGCCGTTAAATTAAAATGTACCAAAAATATTTTAACAAAAGAACTCATCAAAGCTATTACAGTTAATAAAAACAACAAAATAGTTATCAGAAAAAAACTTGTAGAAAGCGCATCTGTACTTTCTGAAATAAAACCATCTAACGCTTCTGTTCTTCCTAGACTATCAACAACTTGCTCTATTTGCTGAAAAAAACCAATAATAAGCGCTAAAAACAGCATTAAATTTTGAAGATGGTTTTCTGTAAGACTTACTTTAAAAAGTTCTTTTATTCCAATTTTTACAAGTGGCTTTTTATCAGTATCAATACTTGTTTTTGTATCAAAATTAGAACTCTTTGAAACAATTTCTTTTAAAGCTTCTGCTTTTGATAATGGCAGCGCTTTAATAGCAATTTCGGTATCTTTAGAACCTGCAGTTTCTATACTTACTTCAAATACACCAATAATTTGTTGAATAATATTCTGTTTAAAATTGATATTTTGAATTCTATAAAAAGGAATGGAAGTATTTGTTTTTTTTAAAATTCCTTGTTTTAATATAAAATGATCATTTTCTGTTTTAAATTGAAAATTTTTATAAATTAAATAAGCTCTTATCAGTAAAAAAATTAAAACTCCTGCAATACTTAAATAAATATAGGTAAGTTTAATGCTAGATATCTTATTAAAATCTTTGACAACAAAAAATAATAAAATCCAAGTTACTCTAATAACTTTGTAAATTAAGTTGAGATATATAACTAAAATCCCTTTCGAAGATTGTCTTGAAAAGTTAGAAAAATCAAAAGAATTATTCATTAATTTTTGTGCTGATAAATTCCTTAATTTCTAATGCTGTTTGTTTGCTAATTCCTTTAATTACCAAGTCGTCACTACTGTCTCCTGCTGTAAAAACACTTAAAGAAGCTAATTTAAAAAATCTAGAAAACAGACCTTCATCAACTTCTATGTGTTGAATTCTAGAAAACGGAACCGTTGTTAATTTCCGTAAGAAAATGCCACTCTTATAAGAAATATCTTTTTCTCTAACTGCATATTTTCTTTTTTTGAATCCTACAAACATAAATAGATTTACAAGAATAAAAACAACAACAAAAGCGATATAAAAAAGATAAACATAACTATTAATTTCTTCAAAAAGATTAAAATAATCCGCAGAAAATAACCCTATTAAAATGGCCGTAAAAAGCAACAACACATTTAATAAAATAACTTTTAAATATTTTAAATCAATTGATTTAAAAATTATTTCTGAAATACTTGGATAGTTAGAAACTGTTTCGTTTTCAAACATGTAAGATTAATTATTTTAATGCTTCTTTAATACTTATTGGAACACCATTTTTTAAAGCTTGTACAAAAGCATCATCATATCTATTTAAAATTGATGCTCTAAAATTCCTTGCTTCTTCGTAAGTTTCAAATTGCCCTAATCTATATTTTGTTAAATTATCTTCTTCAAAAGTTTGAATATTCTCTATATTTTTTAAAACAATATCATTATTTTTTAATGCAGCTATTTGAACAGTAAAATAAATCTCAGGAACCTTTTTAATCTCTTCAACCTCAAGTACAGTTTCTTTAATAGTATCTAAAACAATAGGATCTTCGGTTTTAAATGTTTCTTTTTTAATTTCATTTTTTCCGCAAGAAATTAAAAAAAGAAATCCAAAAATAAAAGTATAAAAATATTTCATAACTTATAAATTATTAGCTTCTGCAATTAATTCTGCTATATCTTTTACAACAACTTCAGTTTCTTTTTCTTTAAATTTAATTCCGTCTGTCATCATTGTATTGCAATAAGGACAACCTGTAGCAATAATTTGAGGTTTAGTTTCTAAAGCATCTTCTGTTCTTAAAACATTAATTTCTTTATCCCCTTTTTCTGCATCTTTAAACATTTGTGCACCTCCTGCTCCACAACATAAAGCGGTAGATTTATGGCGTTTCATTTCTGATAAATTTACACCTAACCTTTTAATTAAATCTCTTGGAGATTCATACACATCATTTCCTCTTCCTAAATAACAAGGATCATGAAATGTAACTCTTTTACCTTTTAAAGTAGTGTCATCAATTTTTAAACGACCTTCTGATATTAAATTTTGAATAAATTGTGTGTGATGAAATACTTCATATTTACCTCCTAAACCTGGATATTCATTTTTTAAAGTATTAAAAGAATGAGGATCGCAAGTAACAATTTTCTTTACTTCATAACCATTCAAAACTTCAATATTCATCATTGCTTGCATCTGAAATAAAAACTCATTTCCAGCTCTTTTTGCAGCATCGCCTGTAGATGATTCTTCTGTTCCTAAAACTGCAAAATCTACATTTGCTTGATGTAATATTTTAACAAATGCTCTTGATATTTTTTTTGCTCTATCGTCATAACTTCCTGCTGCGCCAACCCAAAACAACACTTCTGGTTGTTTTCCTTGCGCCATCATGTCTGCCATTGTTGGTACTATCATAAATTACAAATTTTGAATTATAAATTATGAATTAAATTAACTCGTAATTGATAATTGTTAATTAAAAAATTGTTTATTCGTTGAAACGTTTAATTGTTAAAACTTCTCGATACAAATTTACTCGTTCCTCAAAAATTCACTCGAAGTGACAATATTTAGCTACTTTTTCTAAAACATAACTGACAACTGCTCCTGAAAACTATAACCTAATTTTACTCTTCATTTGCCCAATTCAACCTATCTTGTTGATTGTATTGCCAAGGAGCGCCATTGTTTTCGATATTTGTCATCATCATATTTAATTCTTGTGGAGCTGCACTTTCTTCCATCACTAAATATCTTCTCATATCTATAATTATAGATAAAGGATCAATATTTACAGGACATTCTTCTACACAAGCATTACAACTTGTACACGCCCAAAGTTCTTCTGGAGAAATATAATCGTTTAATAATTGCTTTCCGTCATCAACAAAAACACCTTTGTTAGCATCCATATTTCTACCAACTTCTTCTAAACGATCACGAGTATCCATCATGATTTTTCTTGGTGATAATTCTTTTCCTGTAAGATTTGCAGGACAAGCAGATGTACATCTACCACATTCTGTACATGTGTATGCGTTTAATAATTGAACCCAATTTAAATCGGTAACATCACTTGCACCAAATTTTTCTGGCACTGCTTCTTCTGTTCCTTCTTCTGGTGTTGCATAAGGATCTGCATCTGGATCCATCATTAATTTAACTTCGTTAGTAACAGATTCTAAATTTGTAAATTGCCCCTTCGGATTTAAATTTGCAAAATAAGTATTAGGAAATGCTAATAAAATATGTAAATGTTTTGAATAATATAAATAGTTTAAGAAAACTAAGATTCCTAAAATATGAATCCACCAACAAGTTCTTTCTATTGTATGAAGTGCATCTGGAGAAAATCCATCAAAAAAAGGTGCAATAAATTGACTGATTGTATTTCCAATTCCTGCTGTTTGAAATGCTGAATCTGTAGCATTCATCACCAAAAATAAAGACATTAAAACCATTTCGAAATACAGAATATAATTTCCATCTTTTTTAGGCCAACCTTTCATTTCTTTACTTAAAAAACGCTTGATTTGTGCTACATTTCTTCGTAACCAAAAAATAACAACAGCTATAAAGACTAAGGCTGCTAAAACCTCGAAAAAGCCAATTAAAAATCCGTAGAAACTATCTCCTAAAACTCCTTGAAAAATTCTATGAGTACCGAATAAACCATCAATAATAATTTCTAAAACTTCTATATTTATGATAATAAAACCTACATAAACTATAATATGTAAAAATCCAGAAAGTGGTCTTCTTACCATTTTAGATTGCCCAAGAGCAATCTTCATCATATTCTTTAACCGTTCTGGTTTTTTATCTGATCTATCTATATCTTTTCCTAAATTGATATTTCTAGATAATTTGCGAATGTTTATCACAAAAAAACCAATTCCGGCAATTAATGCCAGTGCAAAAAACAGGTTTGGTAAGTATTCCATAATATCTAAATTGTATTTTAAAACAACTTTTATTGAGTTGTTTTGTTAACTTTATTATTTTCTTCGTTATAAGGTTTTGCTTTTTTCCCGAATAAAGAAAAGTGTACAAATCTTTTAGGGTTCAACTTCATTTCTTTCAACAATTCTTCTAATTCTTTAGACATTGTTGCTAAATTATTATATAAAGTTTCATCATTTACTAATTTTCCAAAAGTACCTTTTCCTTTATCCATACCATCTAACAAAGAATTTACAGAACTTAAAGTCATTTCTGCTTTCTTCATTATTTCTCCAATATTAGAATTGGCTAAAGTGTCTGTTACTTTAGATAAGTTTGCTGTAATTGATTTTGTATTTTTTAAAGTTTCTTTAAAATCTGCAGAACTTTCATTCATTAGAGAATTTACAGAACCTAATGTTGTTCTAAAATCTACAATAGTAAGTTCTAATTCTTGCACAGAATTTCTAAGACTTTCTGACGTTTTTTTATCTAAAACATTATTTACTCTATGAAAAAGTGTGTCTGCACTTACAATTACTTTTTCTAATTTTGATTGAATTGGATCTAACCTCTCACCAATTGACGTAAATAAACTAGATTCTATTTCTCCTTTTAAAAAATCTCCAGAAACTGCGTCTTCACCAGTATAACTTGGTATTATTGCCAAATTAGAACCAGATAAAGGGTTTGGAGAATAGATTTTTACAACGCTATTTTTAGAGAACTTAAAATCATTATGCATAGAAAATTGAACGATTAAATGTCCTCTTTTCTCTGGACTTTCATTCAAATTAATTTCATCAACTTTACCAACTTTTAATCCGTTTAAGGTAACTAAACTGGCCTTTGTTAAACCGCCAATATTATTATACTCTACCTTATAATATCTATTATTAGGTTGAAAAAGGTCTTGTCCTTTCAAAAAATTATAGCCCCAAATAAATGCGATTATAACTATAATTAGAACAATACCTGTTTTTAATTCTTTAGACATAAATAGAAATTTAACAACAAAATTACTGATAATTTTTGGTTGAAGCTATCAAAACTACTCCATTTTATTAGCTTCTTTAACTGAGATTTTTTCTCCATTTTTAAAGGCAACGACAAATGCAGAAGTATAACCTTTTTGTTTTGCAGTCTTTAAAGACTTTAAAACTTCTTTATATTGAGATGTAATACCGTAATAATATTTATAATAATTACCAACTTCTACCCTTTGCACTTCTCTTAATCCTTTAAAATTGTAAGATTTTGTAGAAATTAAATTTCTACCAGATGCAATTTGAACTTTAAATTCGATATCATTTTTAGATGTAACATCAGTTTTAATTTCATTTACAGATGCTGTAACCGTGTTTAGTTTTAAATGATCTACATAACTTTCTATAGCCTCTGCAATAGACTTTGCCATTTGTTTTTGACCTGAACTAGAATTTAAAAATCTACCTTCTTTTTTATTTGTTAAAAAACCTAACTCAACTAAAACACTTGGCATAATCGTTTCTCTTAAAACCTGAAAATTATCTTGTTTTACTTTTCTATCTAATCTTTTTAATTTACTAGTAAAGTTTTTTTGAATTATACTTGCTATTTCTAAACTCTTATCTAAGTTTTCTTCTTGTAAAAGTGATAAACCAATTACAGATTCTGCTGAGTTTGGATCAAAACCTGCATATTTTTCTTTATAATTATCTTCTAAAAGAATAACTGCATTTTCTCTTTTTGCTATTTCTAAGTTTTTTTTATTTCCTCTTAAACCCAAAACAAAAGTTCCTGCTCCATAAGCATTAGATGTATGAGAATCGCAATGAATTGACACAAATAAATCTGCTTTTGCAGTGTTTGCAATGTCTCCTCTTTTCCAAAGATCTATAAAAACATCTTTATTTCTGGTAAAAATAACTTTTATATCTTTTTGTTTTTGCAGTTCTTTACCAACGAGTAAAGCTACATTTAAAGCTATATTTTTCTCTTTATAACCACTACCTTTTCGTCCTAAATTTCCGGGATCTTTACCTCCATGTCCAGCATCTAAAACGATTGTATAGTTTTTTTGAGCAAAAACTATCGTTGATGAAGTGCTCAAAAATGTTATAAAAAATATAACATAAAATAGCTTTTTCAATAGGATATTAAATTTGTGCATTTGTAGAATAATCATCAATAAAATTTAACTAATTTTGGCAACTTTAATTTGGTGTTCCAAATATTGAGCCATACTTTTACCTCCATACAAAAATACTATTTATAGCATTGCAAACAAACCTATCATACATTCTTTTATTTTGCAGCTTCTTTTTTATAAAGATAAGCTTTGCGCAAGATATTAAGACATCCAAAAAAACAGAAGTTCCTTTAATAAAAAAGGATACATCAATATTTAAGAAGAAAGATTCTTTATTTAATGTAAAAAAAGATAGCTTACTTTTAAAAAATATAGATACTATTTCTATGGATTCTTTAAAACCTAAAGAAACTATAGAAGATATGATAACTCATATTGCAAAAGATTATACAATTCAAAATGCAAAAGAAAAAACGGTAACATTATATAATGAGGCAAATATAACTTATACTGATATTGATTTAAAAGCCGGAATTATAGTTATCGATTACAAAAAAAACACGCTTTTTGCGAAAGGAATTAAAGATAGCACAGGCTATGTTCAAAGGCCAGTTTTTAAACAAGGTAATGAAGAATCAGAACAAGATTCTATGATTTATAATTTTAAAACTAAGCGTGCACTTATTTATGGTTTAAAAACCAAACAAGGAGAAATGTTTACTTATGGTGAAAAAACAAAACGTGTAAATGACTCAACAGTTTACATTAGAAATATACGTTTTACTACTTCGGATAAAAAAGTACCAGATTATTATATTGCTACTGATAAAGCAAAATTAGTTCCTGGTAAAAAAATTATTGTTGGTGTAAGTAACTTGGTTTTAGCAGATGTACCAACACCTTTGTTTTTACCTTTTGCTTATTTCCCTATGACAGAAACTAGTGTTTCTGGTTTTTTAATTCCTTCTTTTGATACAGGAAGTAGTGATAGAGGAATTGGTTTTCAAAATGGTGGATATTATTTTGCCATGAGCGATTATGCAGATTTAACTGTTTTAGGTGATGTATATTCTAACGGAACTTGGGGTGCTAGAGTTACATCAAACTATAAAAAACGTTACAGATTTAATGGGACTTTTAGTTTTAATTATGAAAATATTATAACCGGAATTAGAGGTTTTGATGATTACAGTAAGGCTAATAATTTTAATATTAGATGGTCTCATAATCAAGATGCAAAAGCAAGTCCTAATTCAAGATTTACAGCCTCTGTAAACTTAGGTAGTAGTAGTTTCTTTAAAGAATCTTTAAATCAATATAATGTTTCACAATCACAAAATAACACGTTTAATTCTTCTATAAATTACAGTAAAACTTTTGTTGACACACCATTTAACATGGCCATTACAGCTTCTCATCAACAAAACACAAATACAGAAAGTATTACAATGACTTTACCTTCTGTGTCATTAAATATGAACAGACTGTATCCGTTTGCAGGTAAAGATGGAATTAAAAAGACACCAATTCAAAAATTAGGTTTTAATTACAATATGTTAGGTCAATATTTAATTAATACTACAGATGATGAGTTTTTTACGAGTAAAATGTTTGAAACTGCCCGAGCGGGAATGCAGCATAAAACAAGCACAAATACAAACATTAAAGCATTTAAATACTTTACATTATCACCAAGTGCAAATTATGAAGAAACTTGGCAGTTTGATTATATAAATAAAGAATATGATGTTACCGATAATGTTGTTGTAACAGATACTTTAAGAGGTTTTAAAACCTATAGAGAGTATAATATGGGAGTAAGTTTATCTACCAATATTTATGGAACTTTTAATTTTACAAAAGGAAGATTAAAGGCAATAAGACATACATTTAGACCTTCGATATCTTATTCTTACAGACCAGATTTTAAAGATAAATATATTAAAGAAGTTCAGCAAAGTGCACTTGCAACAGATTTATTAGAATATACGGTTTTTGATCAAGGTATTTATGGTGCTCCTTCATCTGGATTAAGTAATTCTATTGGTATTTCCTTAAATAATGTTTTGGAGGCTAAAGTTGCGCCTAAAGACCCTGATAGTGATGAAGAAGATGAAAAAATTACGCTCTTAAATAATTTAAATTTTAGTTCATCTTATAATATTGCTGCGGATAGTTTACGTTGGTCTACAGTAAGTTTTTCTGCCGGAACACGTTTATTTAAAGATAAATTAGCTTTGAATTTTAATGGTTCTTTAGATCCTTATCAAGTTAATGATGATGGTGTAAGAATAGATAAATTTAATCCTAATATTTTTAGGTTAACAAATGCAAACCTAACAGCAAACTACTCTATTTCTAGTAAAGATCTTAGTAAAAACGAAAAAGACAATCCAAATGACAATAAAAACGGAAATGGAGCAAATAACCCAACAGATACAATGGGTGCAAATATTGATCCAACAAATCCGCAAGGGAGAAGAGAAAATAGTCAGCAAAATAAAACTTCAAAAACCGAATTATATCAATCAACCATTCCTTGGTCAATTAATTTAGTTTATTCTGCCAATTACTCAAATAATGGAGTTGATCCAGGAAGTATTGGAATACATACTTTAGGTTTTAGCGGAAATTTAGAATTATCTCCAAAATGGAAAGTTGGTTATTCTTCTGGTTATGATGTAAAAAATGGAGCATTTTCATTTTCAAGATTTAATTTCACTAGAGATTTAGATAGCTGGCAATTTAATTTTAACTGGGTTCCTTTTGGTTCTGTTTCATCTTACACTTTCTTTATTGGTGTAAAATCTTCAACTTTATCAGATTTAAAATGGGATAAAAATAAGCCACCAGATAGAACTCTTTTTTAGCTGTTAGCAAAAATGAAAATAATTTAATTTTTAAAACTTTGAAACTTAAATAATAATGAAAAAAATAATAACAACTACGAAAGCACCTGCTCCTATTGGTCCCTATAATCAAGCAATTTTAAGCGGAAATACTTTATATACTTCTGGTCAAATTGCGATTAATCCAGAAACTGGTGAACTTGTTTTAGAATCTATTCAAGCAGAAACTACGCAAGTAATGAATAACATGAAAGAAGTTTTAGCTGCTGCAGACATGACTTTCGAAAATGTTATAAAAACATCTATTTTTATTTCTAATATGAATCAGTTTACTGAAATAAATAAAGTGTACGGTAGTTACTTTAATGAAGAAACTGCACCTGCAAGAGAAACTGTAGAAGTTGCAAATCTTCCAAAATTTGTGAATGTAGAAATTAGTATGATTGCTGTTAAATAGCTTTTATCAATAAATTTGCAGTTGCAGGATTAGTTGCTAAAGGAACATTGTGTACATCACAAATTCTAAGCAACATAATAATATCTGGTTCGTGAGGATGTTTAGCATGAGGATCTCTAAAAAATAAAACCATATTACATTTACCTTCTGCAACTCTAGCCGCAATTTGCGCATCACCACCAATTGGACCAGATAAAAATTTAGTTACTTTAAAACCTGCTTTTTCTGCTTTTGAACCTGTAGTTCCTGTAGAAACTAGTGTTATCTTTTTTTGAAGTAAAGCTTCTTTATTTTCATTTAAAAACTGAACCATTTCTGCTTTCATTCCATCATGTGCAATTATAGCTATTTCCATAATCTAAATTTAATTTTTATAAAAATAACTAAAAAAACCTGAAAGTAATTAAACTTTCAGGTTTATATTTATATAAAAAAATACGTACTATAAAGAAGCAGCATATTCGATTAAGTCAACAATTTTAGTTGAATAACCCATTTCGTTATCATACCAAGAAACAACTTTTACAAAGTTATCGTTTAATGCGATACCAGCTTTAGCATCAAAGATAGAAGTACGAGTATCACCAACAAAGTCTTGAGAAACTACCATATCTTCAGTATATCCTAAAACACCTTTCATTGTATCGCTTTCTGATGCAGCTTTCATTGCAGCACAAATTTCTGCGTATGTAGCTGGTTTTTCTAACTTAACAGTTAAATCTACAACAGAAACATCCATAGTAGGAACTCTAAAAGCCATACCAGTTAATTTACCGTTTAATGCAGGAATTACTTTTCCTACTGCTTTTGCAGCACCTGTAGAAGAAGGAATTACGTTACCAATTGCAGAACGTCCACCTCTCCAGTCTTTCATAGAAGGACCATCAACAGTTTTTTGAGTTGCAGTTGCAGCGTGTACAGTTGTCATTAAACCTTCTGAGATTCCCCAGTTATCGTTTAATACTTTTGCAATAGGAGATAAACAGTTAGTAGTACAAGATGCATTAGAAAAAATCTTTTGATCTGCTTTTAATTCTGTATTGTTAACACCCATTACAAACATTGGTGTATGATCTTTAGAAGGTGCAGATAATACTACTTTTTTAGCTCCTGCTTCTAAGTGTTTTCCTGCAGTTTCTTCTGTTAAGAAAAATCCTGTAGATTCAATTACATATTCAGCTCCAATTTCATCCCATTTTAAATCTGCTGGGTTTCTTTCTGCTGTAATTCTAATTTCGTTTCCGTTTACAACTAATTTACCATCTTTTACATCAACAGTACCATCAAATGCTCCGTGAACAGAATCATATTTTAACATGTAAGCTAAATAATCTACATCTAATAAATCATTAATTCCTACTACTTGTACATCTTTTCTATTTACTGTAGATCTGAATGCTAATCTTCCAATTCTACCAAATCCGTTAATTCCTATTTTTATCATCTTAATTTAATTTAATTTTTTTTATTATATAGACATTATGTCTGAAACTCTTATTAATTCTTTATTGATTTTTGATTGTCCTTTTATAGCTCTTTCTAAAGGCGTTACAGTAATTCTATCGCTTATTAAACCTACCATTAAATTAGATTTTCCTTTTAATAAACTTTCTACTGCTTTCACACCCATTCTACTTGCTAAAACTCTATCAAAACAAGAAGGTGAACCACCTCTTTGCATGTGACCAAGAACAGAAACTCGAACATCATATTCTGGTAAATGCTCATTTACGTAGTCTTTTAATTCAAAGACATTTTTACCTGTTTTATCTCCTTCAGCAACAATTACGATACTAGAAGATTTACCCGTTTGCTTACTTCTATTTAGAGACTCTAACAAACGCTCTAAACCTAAATCTTCTTCAGGAATTAAAATTTCTTCTGCTCCTGCACCAATACCAACGTTTAAAGCAATATGACCAACATCTCTACCCATTACTTCAATAAAAAACAATCTATTGTGTGATGATGCAGTATCTCTAATTTTATCAATTACTTCTACTGCGTTATTTAAAGCTGTATCATAACCTAAAGTATGAGATGTACCAGCGATATCATTATCTATAGTTCCTGGAATTCCCATAACAGGGAAACCAAATTCTTGATTAAAAAGTAAAGCTCCTGTAAAACTACCATCTCCACCAATAACTACTAAAGCATCTATGTTTGCTTTTTTTAATTGATCGTATGCAGTTTGTCTTCCTTCTTTAGTTCTAAAACCCTTAGACCTTGCAGACTTTAAAAAAGTTCCACCTTTATTAATAATTCCTTTTACACTACGCGCATCTAGTTCAATAAAATCACCTTCGATCATACCTTCATAACCTCTATAAATACCTGCACATTCAATTTTGTTAAAAGCACAAGTTCTTACTACAGCCCTAATTGCGGCGTTCATTCCTGGAGAATCTCCTCCCGAAGTCATTACTCCTATTTTTTTGATTTTTTCCATATTTTAATGATACAAATTTACTGCTTTTTAATGGTTTAAAATAAAATAATTACGAAATCGTTTTAGAGTAAAACCCTTATTTTTAAAAGGAAAATTAACTCTTTTTCTTGAAAACGTTTTCGGTTTTTCACTTCTTTAAATTTTAAAAAATAATATCTAAATTTCAATTCATTAATTCCCTTCAAAGTTAATAAATTCAGTCTTTTTTATTTTTAAAGTATCTTTTTTTATTATCTTTTTACTTTCTTTTTTTAATTTTTTATTTAAACGTGATCTTGAAAATAAATTTGACAATGTATTAAAATTTACTTGATACGACAATCCTACTCCTTGTGTATAGCCTTCTTCTTCTGTAGAATATTGAATTTCGTTTTGACGATTAAAAATAGTACCTCTTAAATTACCTTGTTTATTTAATAAAATTTCTACTTTTACTTCGCCAATAACACTAGATTCTGATTGTGTACCAACAGGAACACCAACTTTACCGTTAATAATTACCCTATCACTTACTTGTGTACTTACAGATAAATCTACTTGATTATCTATATTTAACGCTTCTATATCATTACCACTATCTCCTTGTTGATAATCTACACCTAATTGAAACTTACTATCGGGACTGTTTAATAAACTAGAAAAAGCTGCCGAAATTGCACTTGTAGCTGTATTTGTAAGTGTGTTATTTACATCAAAATTTGCTTTATCAGGGTTTCTAAATGTACCAAATGCTAATAAAGAGATAAATTGTGTTGTTTTTTCATTAATATTATTATCGTTTAAAACAAACTCTAACTCACTTGCAATTGTTGGATCTACATTTGTTAATTGAATGTCTAATTCTTGCTTAGAACTAAATAATCCTCCTGTAATTCTAGTTACTAAATCTATTTCTTCTTTTCTACTAGAACTAAAATTTTCTAATAAAACTGCAGGATTTGCTTTTGCTTTATAAATAGCAGTAACATCTAAATTTGCATCATAAGGGCTTCCGCTCCAAGAAACTGTACCTCCTTTTTGAATTAAAAAAGGCTTACTAATAAAACCTCCGTATTTAAAATCATACACACCATTATCAATAGTATAATCTCCAAACATATCAAATTTACCTCGAGTATTAATTCTAATTTGAAGATTTCCAGCACCTCTTCCTGTTAATTGACTTCCAGAAGTTTCATCAATAACAACTTGTGCTTCGGCATCTTTTGTAACTTCAATATCGATATTTAAAGACAATCCTTTAATAGCTTCTTGCGCTAATTTTCTTTGCCTATCTTCTAACTTTGTTTCATCAGATTTAAAATGAATTAACTTAAAATTATCTACTGTTACAATGTCTTTTAACGGAACAACAAATTTAGTTCCTGCTTTCGTTTTTGCATTTACTTCAATTGTAAGTTGATCTGTTAAACCATAAATAATTGCATTTCCATCCATAAAAGCAGTTCCATAATAAACAGCTTCTTCTGTATTTTTAGTGTCTAAAACTACCAAATTTCTGGTATCTATTTCTAAATCTAAAAACCATTTATCAAAATTTTGATGAGAAATATTACCTAATAATTTTCCTCTGGTTTTATATTTTGTATCTAACAACTTAATATCATCCAAAATAAATGATTGTTGCAATAATGAAATGGTTGATTCACCTTCAAAATCATAATCAACATTTAAATAAGGAATTCTTAAACCTGCATTTTTAAGGTATAAAGTTCCGTCCATATCTGGATTTCCTAAAAAGCCAGATAAATAAAAATTACCAGAAATACTACCTCTTAAAGATGATATTACATCTTGCCCTAAAGGACTAAAAGCATCTAAAACATAATCTTCTAAAAAGACCTCTAGATCTATAATTGGTCTTAAATTAGAAAAATCTACAGAACCAATTGCTGCAATACTTTTTACTTTTTCATTATCAATTGATAAATCTACATTGTATTTTTTGTAAGAATTATCTCCTTTAATATTTATGGCTAAATCTCCTTGTTTAAACTTATTAACTTGAAAATCTTTAATAACAAGTACGGCTTCTGGGCTATATACATTCCCTTTTTGCACAAAATCTAAATTACCAGAAACTCTACCTTTTAGAGATAAACTATCTATTTCTGGCATAAAACTTTGTAATTTAACTTTTGTAAAATCAGCTAATAAAACTTTTTCAGAATCTCCACTTAAATTTCCATTAAAGTTAATTTTTTGAGATCCAGAAACCAATTCAAACTGACTAAAATTAAATTCATCATTTTTTAAATCGAAGGTAATTTTATCTGTATTGGTTTCATTAGGGTTAATATCCCAAGCTGTATCTTTAAAAACAAAAGTTGATTTTTCGAAACCAAGTACAGATTTTGATGCTTCATTTATAGTATAGTAAAAATCTAAATTAAAATTTTCATTTTTATTAACACCTCCATTAAATTCTGATTTAAAAAAAAGTGTATCATTTTGAGTTAAATTCAATAAGTTTAACTTGGAAATATTGTAATATTTAGTATTAACTTCGGATGCTGTAATATGAGAATTGTATAACGGATTTTGGTTATCTGTACGCAATAAAATATCTTTTAATTCGTTACCATACGCATCAATTCTTAGTGATGAAAGCGTAAGTTTTAATAAATTTTTAGTAGACTCTATTTTCCCTTTAATTTTGGTATTATCATCAATAGAAATTTCTGGAAAGAACACATTTACAATTTGATTATAAACAGTAAAATTGAAATCTAAAAACTGATTAGGCGTTACTTTATAAGGTTTGTAATTGGTGTAAATACTACCCAACGCATTTTGGGCAACTTTAGAAACTTCAGAAAAAATAAATTTACCTGTTAAATAACCATTTGCAATATCTTTAGATTCTACATCAATTCTTTTAATACTATCTTTTACAGAAGATAAAACTTTAAACTCTTCGAAACGAAATTCTTGTTTTTGATTGGTATAAAAAACATCTTTAAAAATTGCTTCTCCAACAATATCATCAAAAGTATTTCCTTCAATATCAAGCTCTATAATTCCTTTTAATAAAGCGATACTATCTCTTACAAATAGGTTGGTTTTTTTTAAATTTAAATAGGCAATATTTGTCTTAAAATCAAACTTTCTAACTTCGGATGACAAATCTGCCAAACCATTAAAATTCATTTTAAAATTTTCATCAGATATCGTAATATCACCATCAAATTTATTATTTTGATATTGCCCATTGGCTACTATATTTTTATACGGATATCCCTTAAATTCAATTTTAGAAACAGAACCATTAAAAGCAGTATTAATATTATCTAACTTAAAGCCACTACCTTTTACTTTACCTTTTAAAGAAACTGTACCAAATAAAGGATCATTAAAAAAAGTACCAATATTAAATTCATTTAACTGAATTACCCCCTCATAACCAGCATAATCTATATTATCAATATTGGTAATTTGCAAATCGGAAATTGCAGAACCTATTTGAGAATTAACGTCAATTTCTGCCTGTATTTGATCTGGAGTTACCCTAACATACCCCTTTAAAGCAAACTCGCCCAATTTATGAAATTCTGAAGGTAAATTATTTCCTAAAACGTTTGGCAAAATATTTTTTAACTCCTGATATGTAGCTGTTAAATTCTTTAAATTTCCTTCAAAAACAAAACCTCTTTCTTGACTTACAGTATTTACAAAAGTTAAATCTCCTATAACTTTTATACCTTCTCTAGAGTAAAGTTTTAAATTTTTTAAGTCAAAAATATTAATAGTTCCATCAAAATTTCCACTAAAATCTAGAATGTCATTTCCGCTTAATTCATTATAAAAATTCTTAACATCTTGAATTGCAACTTTACTTTCATTAAATTTTGCTTTAATTTTTACCTTATCATTAAAGTTTACTAAATCTTTTCGATCGTAATTAAAATCAATATCAGCTTTAATACTTGTATTTTTAGTTTCTAAAGTAGTTTTTCTAAAATGCATTGCAGTTCTAGAATAAGAAAAATCTGTTGTTAAATTACTTACTTCTAAACCATTTTTATCAACAAAATATAAACCTCTAATATTTGATGAAAAATCTGGACCAACTATAGATAATTTTTGTAGATTTCCACCAACATTTTTAACGGCATAACTTATAGAATCTAAATTATTGGCATTAATTAATGTAAAATTTAAATCATTTACATATACATTAGATGTTCTTAAAATAAACGGATTTAGAGAATCTGATGGTTTACCGCTATCAAAAGCATCAATAAAAATAGACATATTATCACTTTCTTCTCCTTTGTAGGTTTTCATAATAAAATCTACACCATCTAAAGAAACATTTTTTAAATTAACCTCATTATCTAAAATTCTTTTAGCATTTAAAATTGATGTAGTTACATTTTTAGCAAAAATTAAAGTGTCTTTATGATGATCTCTAATTTGAACGCCTTTTAATTTTACACTTCCTAAAAGAGAAAAATCGACTTTTTCAATACTTAAGTTCGTACCAAAATCTTCGTTAATTGTATTTGTTACATAACTACCTAATTTAGTTTGCAAAGCAGGTATAGAAAGCAACATACTTATCAACAGTAAAAAGAGCACAAAGTACCCAAACCATTTTACTATTTTTTTTCCTACTTTTTTGATGGTATTTGTATTTAAAGTTGCTATAAAGCCTTGTTAATTTTAATCAAAAATGTTGCCATTCATTACAAAGAACGTGCAAATTTAGCAAAGAATTAAATATCTATTCTTAAAAAAATAAGGCATCCTTAAAATTATCCTTAATTTTGCTAAAATTTAACTTTCTTTTAATGAATAAACCTGTTTATATTTTAGGAATTGAATCTTCTTGTGATGATACAAGCGCTTCTGTTATTTGCAATGCAAAAGTATTAAGTAACGTTGTAGCAAACCAAGAGGTACACTCTAAATATGGCGGAGTTGTGCCAGAATTAGCATCGAGAGCCCATCAACAAAATATTGTACCAGTTGTGCAACAAGCTTTAGAACAAGCAAACATTACTAAAAAACAATTATCTGCAATAGCATTTACAAAAGGTCCTGGTTTAATGGGTTCTTTATTGGTTGGCACTTCTTTTGCAAAATCGTTGGCGTTGGGTTTACAAATTCCGTTAATTGATGTAAACCACATGCAAGCACATATTTTAGCACATTTTATTGATGATGACAAAAGTAAAAATCCAACATTTCCTTTTATTTGTTTAACCATAAGTGGCGGGCATACACAAATTGTAAAAGTTTCTAATTATTTTGATATGGAAATTTTAGGCGAAACTATTGATGATGCAGTTGGTGAAGCTTATGATAAATCTGCTAAAATTTTAGGTTTACCCTATCCTGGTGGTCCTTTAATTGATAAATATGCACAATTAGGAAATGAAAAAGCGTTTAAATTTACCAAACCAAAAGTAGGCGATTTAGAGTTTAGTTTTAGCGGATTAAAAACAGGAATTTTATATTTTATTCAGAAACAAGTAAGAATAAACCCAAACTTTATTCAAGAAAACTTAAATGATATTTGTGCGTCAATTCAATTTACAATCGCAGAAATTTTGATGGACAAATTAAAAAAAGCGGTAAATTTAACTGACATTAAACAAATTGCAATTGCGGGCGGAGTTTCTGCAAATTCAGAAATAAGAAAAAGATTACAATTGGCAGAAAAACATTTTGGTTGGACAACTTATGTTCCTAAATTTGAATATACAACAGATAACGCCGCAATGATTGCTATTTCTGGATATTTAAAATATTTAAATAATAATTATGCCGATGTTTCTGTAACTGCAAAAGCACGTTTAAAAGTTACAGAATAAACATATTTAGCTTTTATCACAAATAATTTTGTTAAAAATTGAATCAAATATAAACTATCAAAAAGATTTTAATTCAGTGAAATATTTTAAAAACAGATTATTATTTAACGTTTATTACTTTCTCTTTTGGATTGTCTATTTCATTTTTGCTCGTATATTTTTTCTTGCATATTATTTTGATAAAACACAAGAACTTGATACGAATACCATTCTAAAAACATTTTTATATGGCATACAATTAGATATTTCATTTTCTGCTTATCTTTCTTTTATTCCTTTTTTACTGATTATTTTTTCAACTTTTATCAACCCAAAAATCATTATAAAATTTATAAAATATTATACAATTACTGTACTTATTTTTATCAATTTAATGCTAATGATTGACGCTGGTTTGTATCAAGCTTGGGGAGTTCGCTTAGATACTTCGCTGTTACCTTATCTTAATACACCACAATTAATGATTTCATCAGCGTCTACACTGCAGTTGGTTTTAGGAGTCTTAGCTTGGTGTATTATTACATATGTTTTTATAAAAATTTACAACAAAATACATCAGAAAAATAATGAAAAACTCAATTTTGGAAGTTGGTTAGAAATCCCAGTATTTTTATTGATTACAGCCGCTTTAATAATTCCCGTAAGAGGTGGTTTTCAAACAATACCAGTAAATCAGAGTAATGTTTATTTTTCTGATAACATGTATGCAAATCATGCATCTGTTAATTTTATTTGGAACTTTTTTAACACACTAACTCATGAAACTAATGGTAAAAATCCTTACAAATATTTTGATGATGAAACGGCTATAAAAATCATTAACAAAGCAAAAAACAAACTTTTACTTGCCGATACAGATTCAATTTTAAATACTTCGAGACCTAATGTTATTTTAATTCTTTGGGAAAGTCTAACTGCAAAAGTTGTAGGTTCTTTAGAAGGTGAACCAACGGTAACGCCTAATTTAAACAAACTGTCTAAAGAAGGTCTTTTATTTACCAATTTTTATGCAAACGGAGACAGAACAGACAAAGGAATTCCTGCTATTTTAAGCGGTTATTATCCGATGCCAGTTAAAAGAATTATGCGTATGCCAAATAAAACAAGAAGTTTACCAATGTTACCACATAAAATGATAGATTTAGGTTACAAAACTTCATTTTATTATGGTGGTGATTTAAATTTTGGGAATATGAATACTTATTTACGAAACGCAGGAATTACAGATTTTATTGATGGAAGTGAGTTTGACAAAAAAGACTGGAATTCTAAATGGGGAGCTTACGACGATGTTTTTATGAAACGTTTTGCAAAAGATTTATCAACCAAACAAAAAGAACCTTTTTTTAAAATTGCACTTACGCTAACGAGTCATGAACCTTATGAAATAAAAGGCAAATATGTTTTTGGTAATGATACAGAAGATAATAAGTTTAGAAGTGCGCACCATTATACAGATCAAGTAATTGGCGATTTTATTGCCTTTGCAAAGCAACAAGATTGGTATAAAAATACATTAATTGTAATTATGGCAGATCATGGACACGCATCTCCAAAACACGAAGGACCATATTCTTCCCCTAAAAAATTTAAAATTCCTATGTTGTGGTTAGGCGGTGCTGTAAATAAAAATATCAAAGAAATTAATACAATTGCTAGTCAAGTAGATTTTCCTTTTACGTTGTTAGATTTATTAAAAGCAGACAACAAAGACTTTATTTTTAGCAAAAATATTTTTAATTCTTCGGATGATCAATTTGCTCATTATACGTTTAACAAAGGATTTGGAACACTTACAAAGAATGGTCTTTTTCTATATGACTACACAAGTAAAAAACCAATCTTAGAAACAGGAACAAACACTAAAAAATTAGATTCTTTAGGAAAAGCAATTACGCAAAACACATATACTGATTTTTTAAACAGGAAATAATTTAATTTGTTTCTAAACTTAAAAAAAGATAACTTAGCTATCTATGTTTATAGTTTTAAAATATTTAAACATATAACTCTATAAAATAAAAATATGCCTAAAAAATTAGTAACATTTGGTGAAGTTATGATGCGTTTATCGCCTCCTGGATATTCTATGTTTTCACAAGCAACTTCTTTCGAACTCGTTTATGGTGGTGGTGAAGCCAATGTAGCAATTTCTTGTGGCTATCTTGGTATGAAAGCAGCACATTTTACACGATTTCCAGACAATGCTCTTGGTAAAGCAGCAACTCAATTTTTACGTAAACATTGGTTAAGCACAGAACATATTGTTTATGGAGATAATATGCTAGGTAAATATTTTTTAGAAAAAGGCGCTTCATACAGGTCTAGCGAAGTAATTTATGAAAGAGAAGGTTCAGCATTTTCTTTAATAAAACCTTCAATGGTTAATTGGGAAAAAGTTCTTACAGGAGCAGATTGGTTTCATTGGACAGGGATTACACCTGCCATTTCTGATGGAGCAGCAATGTGTTGTTTAGAAGCCATTAAAACAGCTAATAAAATGGGTATAAAAGTTTCTGGTGATATAAATTCTAGAAACAATATGTGGAAATATGGAAAAACTATGCAAGAAGTTATGCCTCAATTAGTTGAAAATTGCGATATTGTAATTAGCAGCACACGAGGTATTTATGAAATGTTTGGCTTAGGAAAGTTAGGTGGGAAATTTAAAGTTTCAGCAAAAGAATTAATGGAAAAATTTCCTAGAATACAAAAAGTTGTAGGTAAAAACAGAACATCTATAAGTGCTTCTCATCAGCAAATATTAGGTAAAATGTGGAACGGAAAAAAGTATATTAAAACCGAAACATTAGATATTACACATGTTATTGATCGAGTTGGAACAGGTGATGCTTTTGCTTCTGGTTTAATTTATGGCTTATTACATTATGATAATGATGTTCAAGCTTTAAATTTCGCAGCTGCTGCTTGCGCTCTTAAACACACAGTTCCTGGAGATGTAAATATGGTTTCTATGGAAGATGTAGTTAGCTTAATGGAAGGAAATACTTCTGGCTCCATAAAAAGATAATTATTATTATAAAAATTTAAATTAATTGAAAATCCCAAGCTAAAACTTGGGATTTTTTAATATTAAAAAAGAATTGATTAAAACCTCATCAAAAGAAAAAGTTTTATGCTGTATTTACTTTTTTTTTGAATTCAACTTTTTTGTTTTAAATTCATCTTTATATAATTTTTCTAGTTCTTACGTAAAGTGTATTTTCAAATTTATTGATTATTTAAAGTATCAATTATTCCATTTCTTTTTAACACTAATAGCTAAACCACCACCTTCAGCTAAATGTACTTTTAATTTAGATTTCTTCGTTATCCTTAAAGTTTCAAATTCAATATCTAAAGGATTCTCGTTAAAATGTGCTGATTTTCCATCTTTATAAACTTTTGCTTCATAAGTTGTATTATCATCCAAAAAACTAAAATCAACTTCTAAATCTCTTGCATTTTCATCAGTAATACTTCCTAAAAACCAATTATTAGTTTTACGTTCTTTTCTAGCAATGGTAACATAATCACCAACTTCGCCATTTAAAACCTTGGTTTCAGACCAATCTACACCAACATCTTTAATAAACTCTAAAGGTTTTGGGTTTGCCTCATAATGTTCTACCAAATCTGCAGCCATTTGCACAGGACTGTAAATAACCACATACAAAGCCAATTGATGCGCCAAAGTTGTATTTACTTGATTGTCTTTTTTATATTCATCAAATTTGATATTAAATATTCCTGGTGTAAAATCTATTGGACCAGCCAACATTCTTGTAAAAGCAACAATTGATAAATGTTCTGGAGGATTTCCTCCATCTGGAGACCAAGCATTAAACTCTTGCCCTCGTAAACCTTCTCTAGAAATGATATTAGGATATGTTCTTCGTAAACCAGTAGCTTTAATAGGTTCATGAGCATTTACAGCCACCTGATATTTTGCTGCTTTGATAGCTGCATTATTATATTGATTTACCATATATTGACCATGATGAAACTCCCCTTTTGGCAAAATTTTACCCACATAACCAGATTTTACTGCGTGCATTCCGTATTTCTGCATTAAAGCATAAGCAGCATCTTGTTGTTTTTCATAGGTTTCTGTAGCTGCAGAAGTTTCGTGATGCATAATAATTTCTACACCTTTTTCTTTTGCATACGCAGTAACTTCTTCTAAATTGTAATCGGGATAAGGAGTTACAAAATCGAAAACTCCTTCTCTATCATCAAAACCAATCCAACGTTCCCAACCTGTATTCCAACCTTCTACTAAAACACCACCAATATTATTTTTTGCAGAAAAATCGATAAATCGTTTTACATTTTCTGTAGTTGCTCCGTGTTTTCCGTGCGACTTTCCTGTGTCTGTCCATTTTCCATCAACCATTTCCATTCCATAATCCCAAGAAGATTTACCCAAATGCATTTCCCACCAAACACCTGTATATTTCATTGGTGTAAACCAAGAAACATCACCTAATTTATTGGGTTCGTTCAAGTTTAGGATCAACTTAGATGCAATTAAATCTGGAGCATTATCTGTAATTTGAATCGTTCTCCAAGGAGTTTTAAAAGGCAAAGTTCTTTTTACTTTATAGTCAGTATTATTAGAACCAACTAAACTACTTTTAAAGCTTAGTTTATCTGTATCAACTTTTAAAGTCATACCAGAATAATCTACCAAAGCAGCTTCGTGAAAACTTAAATGAATTCCATTTTTACCTACCAAAGTTACAGGTGTATTTACTGCATTTTCTGGAATATTAGTTTGTGCTAAAGCTGAATTTACTTTATAATTTCTAGTATCAATTTCTGATAATTTTGTAGTACTATACAAATGTTCATAAATATCCCAATCACCAGGAATCCAGAAAGTTTTGTAATCTTCTGTTAAATTGAATTCGGTATTTTCTTCGGATATTAAAACTTCTTTTAAATTATCTTGTTCAGGAAATTCATATCGAAAACCAACTCCATCATTATGAACACGAAAAACAATATTCAGTTTTCGCTTTAAATCGGTTTTTTCTTGCAAAGCAATGCTAACTTCATTGTAATGATTTTCTACATTTAGTTGCTCTCCCCAAGGCATTTCCCAAATTTCATCAACTTCTTTTGGTTTTTTAACTTGTGCAATAAATCCTTTGTGTAAAGGAGCTGTATTTGTAAACTCAAAACCAACATAAGAAGTATCAATCACATTCTTTTCTTTATAATTTATGGTATAAAAAAACTCGCCTTTTTCTGATAAATGAAATTTTACTGCAATGTTTTGATCTGGTGATGCAATCTCTGAAGAAGGAACATCACAAGAAACAAAAGTGATTACAAAAAGCAGTAAAAAGCTATAAATACAATTCTTCATAATTATTTCAATTCTAATAAAACAATATCAAACTCAGAATTTACAGTTACTTTTCCATCAACAACATTTACTTCTTGATTCGAATAAAAGTCATTTAAAACAGCTCCATTTTCAAAAACTGAGGCTACATCTATTTCCTTTTTCCCTTTTGATAAATTAATACCTGCAACAATTTTATCAGCATTTCGAATTCTAGAAAAAACCAATCCATTTTCATCAGAAATTAACTGATGTTTTCCTGCACCAACTGCTGTATGATTTACTCTAAACTGACCTAATTTTTGCCAGTGTTTCATTATTTTTTGAGTTTCTACATCAGTATTAATGGCATCCCAATTCATAAAAGAACGCAAAGTTGCATCACCAACAGTGCCTTCAATAATTAAAGGTCTTGCAGATTCATCACCATAATAAACTTGCGCAGTTCCTGGTGTTAAAAACAACATTGTGGCTGTTTTGAATGGCATTTTTCTTTCTTTATCAAAAGGTTGACCATCATCGTGAGAAGTCATATAATTTAAAACTCCATAGCCTTTTAAATCATTTTGCAAAATGCTATCGTATTTTTCAAAAACAGCTTCTTCAGCCATTTGTTTTGCATTCCATTTTATTTCAAAATTGATTAAACTATTAAACGCTTTATCAAAATAATTGACTGTTTTATTACCAAAATCAAAAGCTTTTCCGTGAGAAATAGCATAATTATAAACTTCACCAACTAAATAAAAATCATCGTTATCAACTACTTTTTCAGCATTATTTTTCTTGTACTCTGCAAATGCAAAATCGCATTCTTGTTTAAACTCTTGCCAAACAAACTCTTCTGTATGTTTTACAGTATCAACTCTATAACCATCAATTCCGAATTCTGTAATATAATCTGTTAACCATTTCATTATGTAAAAACGTGGTGCTCTAGGGTGCCCAGTTCTTGCAAAAAAATCATCTAATTCTTTAAATTCTTGCTCATATCTACCTTCAGCTTTCCATTTTTCAATTAATTGAGGTGGCAATGCAACATTTTCATTACTTTCAGTTTTAATATCTGGTAAGTTTTTTACCAACGTACATGTAATGGTATTTTCGTAATTGTTATAGGCACATTGTGGACCAGTTCTTACCCAATCACTTGGCCAAACAGGATCTTTATCAGTTACAGGACCTGTATGATTAATTACAGCATCTAACAAAATACGAATTCCGTTTTTGTGTGCAACAGCTACCAATTCTTTTAAATCTTCTTTGGTTCCAAAATTCGGATCAATTTTAGTCCAATCTTTTGTCCAATAACCATGAAAACCATAAGAATTACCTGTACCCTCGTCTGTAGAACCGTGAATTTGTTCTACAATTGGAGTCATCCAAATGGCATTAATTCCTAAATCTGTAAAATACCCTTCTTTAATTTTTTGTGTAATTCCTTTAAGATCTCCACCTTCAAAACCACGTAATTTTCCAGTTTCTTTAGTTCTACCAAAATTAACATCGTTAGTGGTATCACCATTATTAAAACGATCTGTTAACAAGAAATAGATGTTGGCTGCTTCCCAAACAAATTCTTTTGTTTCCATTTTTACAATAGTTTTTGTTGACGATTTTTCTTGACAACTAATTAAAACCATTAAACTGATGATAAAGATGATATTTTTCATAATTATGTTTTTTAATTATTTTTTAACTTTAAAATAAAAGAATGCAATGGTTTTACATCTACTCTAACTGTAGCCTTATTATTTTTTACTTTTAAGGTTGATGTATATGTTTGATACAATTGATCTTCTAACTGATATTCACCCTCTTTTAAATTCCATTTTTCAATGATGTTTTGTGGTAAACCTAACTCAAATCCGTAGGTGTTTTCTGCATTAAAATTAGCAACGATAATCAATTTTTCACCACCTTTATAACGTACAAAAGAAACAACTTTATCATTGTACCACTCTGTGTTGTATCTGTTATGATGATGAATATCTTCATACTCGCCCATTAAAGCATCACTCTGAATTGTAAAGTTTAATAAACGCTTGTAAAAATCTCTTAAAGCCAATTCTTCTTTGGTAGATTGGCCACCATCAAATTGCTTATTGTTTACCCATCTTTGCAAAGTTGGTACGCCAATATAATCAAAAATTGAAGTTCTTGAAGGCGTTCCAAACCCTGCATTTTCAGAACCATCTTCTCCAAATTCTTGTCCAAAATAAACCATTGTAGGTGCAGTAGAAATGGTTGTAGAAACTACCATTGCTGGTTTACCTTTTAAAGCATTACCTGCAAATTCTGGACTTGCAATTCTTTGTTCATCGTGATTTTCTAAGAAATGCAACATATTGTGTTCAATATCTTTTAAATCATCTTGAATTTTAGCAATATTATCTGTAGAACCACGACCTTGCATTATGTTTTTTATGGTATCATACAACTGAACTTTGTCGTATAAATAATCCATTTTTCCTTTTTTGATATAATCTCTGTACAAATGTGGTTGATAAACTTCTGCCAATAAAAACGCATCCGAATTTTTCATTTTGATGGAAGAATTCATAAAACTCCAAAACTCAACAGGCACCATTTCTGCCATATCAAAACGAAAACCATCTACTCCTTTATCTAACCAATACAATGCAATATCTCTAAATTTAATCCAAGAATCTGGTATTTTTTTATCTTGCCAAAATTCAAAATGTTTTTTGTAATCTTCATTTTCAAAACTTTGTGGTAACTCAGCAAAATCTTTTTTTCCTTCTGGTGAAATTCCGTAATTTACTTTTACAGTTTCGTACCAATCGTAAAAATTTGGTTTAACTGAACGAGACCCATTTCCTGTCCATTTTGATGGGTTTTCATCAAACATTCCATCAGACAAAGGATGATTCTCTCCACCCAAAGGTTTGTAATTATTTAAAAAATCTGGAACTTGAAATTCTTTATTCGGATTGTAATAAAAGTTATTATCAACATCATAAACCACAGATGTATCATCGTCTGCACCAAAATCTACAACGCCTTCTGGATTAGAAACACTTTTATAATTTCTAGCAACGTGATTTGGTACAATATCAATAATTACTTTCAATCCATTTTTATGAGAACGTGCTATTAAGGCCTCAAATTCTTCTAATCTGTTTTCTACATTTACAGCCAAATCCGGATTTACATTGTAATAATCTTTAACAGCATAAGGACTTCCTGCTCTACCTTTTACCACATCTGGATCATCATTAGAAATCCCAAATTCTGTATAATCACGAATTACATCATGATGAGGAACACCTGTATACCAAATGTGTGTTACCCCTAAATCTTTAATTTCTGATAAGGCTTTGTCTGTAAAATCGTTAAACTTACCAACGCCATTTTCTTCAATAGTTCCCCAAGGTTTATTTGTGGTATTTGTATTCCCAAACAAACGCGTAAAAACCTGATAAACAACTGCTTTTTTCTTTACACTAGGATTTTTCATTTTCTTTTCTGATACTTTTTCTGATGTACAACCAATTATGATTGATAAAATTACAGCTAACGAATAAGGGTGTATTTTCTTCATAATTGATATTTATTTTAATGATATTTTAATTTTTAATTCTTTTTTGGGATTCCATTTTAACGGAATTGTAAGTGTATTTTCTTTAGATGAAATTCGAACTCTTTTACCATCAACTTTTATCTTTTTAGGATTGTATTTAATGTTATGAATAATTAGTTTGATTTCTTTTTCTGAAACTTTCCAATTTTTACCAAATTCTGCTTCAAAATCAATCTCTAAATATCTTTTTTCGAATTCTGCTTCAAATTCTAAAATTTCAAATTTATCTTTTTCAAAAGCATTTGCTGTTACCCCATCATCATTATAATAAGTTCTTTCAGAATTTTCTTTTTTATCTAAATAATAATGTAATTCTAATTGATCTGCTTTATAATTATCTGTAGATTCTACTAACTCACTCATCAAAATAAAAGAACCTCCTCTTACATAAGTTGGAATTGCTTTTTCTTTAACTTTAACCGTTTTTATCTGACCACCTTCAATTTTTTCTTCATTGTAATAAAAATTAAACCAATTTGCATTTTTTGGAAAGTAAATTTCTTTTGTTTTTACAGCTTCTTTTAAAATTGGTGTAATTAAAAAATCTTTTCCCCATAAATAAGTTGTTGAATTTGTCATCAAATTAGCATCATCTTCTTCAAAGAAAATAGGACGCATTAATGGCATTCCTTTTTGATTGTTTTCAAAAGCCAAATTGTAATTGTAAGGCAACATTTTATAACGCAACTCTATGGCTTTTTTTGCATATTTTTTAGCATAATCACTTCTAAAAACGGGTTCACTTGCCACATCTTCTTGTGCGTGAGGCCTAAAAATTGGTTGAAAAACACCATATTGCAACCAACGTACATATAAATTATCATCTAAATTTGCGCCTGCAAATCCGCCTAAATCTGAGTGCATATATCCCAAACCTTGCATACCCATTTGTAAGGCAATTTCTGGTTGAGACTGCAAACCACCCCAAGTTCTGTTTACATCTCCAGACCAAGGAATCATTCCAAATCGTTGCGAACCAGCAGCTCCTGCACGCATTAAAATAAAAGGTCTTTCAGTTGGATATTCTTTTTGATAACCTTCAAAAATTAATCGTGCCCAATCATGACCATACAAATTATGAATTTCATCTGCTTTTTTATCACTAAAATTCACCCAAGAAGGCAATACTTCTGGTTCTCCTAAATCTCCCCAAAGTCCTTTTGCACCAAAATTTAAAATTTCTTTATAAATGTTCCAAAACCAATTTTTACCTTCTTTTTTGTATATATTTACAATTCCAGTATTTCCAAAATAGAAATCGTATTTGGCAGGATTATTTACAGAATCTGTTGCTAAAACTTGCTTTTCTGCTGCTTCCTTCCATTTTTTAGAATTTGATAGAATAAATGGTTCTGTAATTAAAATGGTTTTAACTCCTTTGTCTTTTAATCTAGAAATCATCCCTTTCATATCTGGGAAAGAATCTTTGTCTACTTCTAAATTACCCATAGTTCCTTGTACTGTTTTTCCAAACCAATACAAGTCTAAGATAATCGCATCAACAGGTATATTTTCTTCTTGAAACTTATCAATGGTTGCTTCTGTTTCTTGTTGAGAATGATATCCAAATCTACTTGAAAAATTACCTAAAGTCCATCTTGGAGGCAAAGGTTGTTTCCCTGTTAAATTGGTATAATTTTCAATTAAATCTTGCCAAGAATCACCAACGATAACTTGATAGGTTTTACGTCCAGAAATCGTTTCGTAAGTTAACGAATTGTCTTTTTTACTGTCTAAATCTAAATATCCAATTGGAGCATTATCAAAATGAATCATATATTTTTTTGATGAAATTACTAACGGAATTGTAAAATTCATCAACTCAGATTTCGTTTCATATCCATAATGTGCTCTATTGTACAAAGGCAATCTGTAACCTCTTCTATTCATTCCTAAAGCTCTTGCTCCTGTTCCATATAAAACCTCATCATTGGTTAAATTGAATTCGATTTTTTCAGTTTTATCATATTCAATATTTCCTTTTACCAAATCTAAAGGAATGTGTTTGGATTTGTAATACCCTTGTTTTTCTGATGTTACAATTTCCCCTTTAAATTGATACGTTATTTGAAAAGGTTTGTGAGTGATATGGACTGAAATTCCATTCGTAGAAAAAACACTTTCTTTTTTTGAAATAACAGAAATCATTTCAACTTTTTCAGCCTCTAAAACAACTGCGTGAGAACTATTTAAAAACTCTTCTCCTTTTGGAATAAATGAAGTTTCAACAATTTTATCAGAATAAAATTTTAAAAGGTATTTACCATCATTTACATTAATTTCTAATCCGTTTTCGGTTTGCTTTACATCTTTAAAAATTCTATTTGAATTTTGAGCAAAAGAAATTTGTGTTATAAAAAGTAGGAAAAAAATTATTTTAAAATTCTTCATATTTAGTTATTATATAAGTTTTAGATAAAATTCTGATGAAAAATCGGAATCATTCTAACTGACAAATTGTTATAGTTTATATCTTAAAGGTTTAAAAAACTTTTGAATGCTCGTTTTTCCTAATTATTTTTTCAACAAAAAAGTTAACGGAATATCAATTCTATTTTGCCAAGAAATTTCTGAATGATCTGTTCCTTCAAAAAATAAGTTTTTGAAATTTGCTTCAGAATAATCATTATTTAAGAAAATAGAATCCACTTTTGGTGCATATTCCGGATAATATTGATCTAAAGTTTTGTTACCATAATCAAAATAGATTTTATGCGTTTTTGCATCAGGAACATTCTGTTCTAAATAGGTAAATATCGATTTTGGTAATGGATTATTTTCTACTGGTTGCGCGCCAACCCAATGTGTAGAAATACAAGCAGCACCTTCAAAAACGTCTGGATATTGAGAAATGGCATACATAGACATTAAACCGCCCATAGAAGATCCTGCCACAAACGTGTTTTCTTTATTGGTGTAAACTGAATAGGTTTTGTCTATGTATGGTTTTAAATCTTCGACTAAAAATTTTAGATATTCGTCACCTGTTAAATCTTCTGAAGTTACATCATTATTCGAAAAACTTTTTACTCTTTCAACCTCTTCTTTAGTTAAAAAATTCATTGCTTTTTCGGGATATAAATCTAACCATCTAATTGCAGGAATATTATGAATACCAACTACAATAAAATCTTTGGTTACTCCGTCTTTCATTAATTTTGAAGCCACCTCATCAATTTTCCATTCTTGTTTGTTCCAAGTGGTAGTTTCATCAAACAACATTTGACCATCGTGCATATATAAAACAGCATATTTTTTTTCTGATGAATAGCCTTCTGGCAACCAAACATCTACTGGTCTTGGAGTTATGTATTTAGTTGGAAAAGAATCTATTCTAATTAATTTTCCAGCAAATAAATTGACCGAATCTAAAACTACAGCAGTAATTTTTGGTTTTTGAATTTCTTCTTTTACCTTTTCTTGCTTAGCTTGTTTGCAAGAAAATAACAACACAATTGAAAATAATATTGATAGATATTTCATAATTATTAATTTTTAAAACTGTTCTCGATACAATTTCGAAGAAAAATCGAAATCACTCGAACTGACAATACTGAAAATTTAATTAAAATTTTGTCGTTAAAATTACGCTTCCTTTTTCTGATAGTTGAATAGCATCTTTCCATAAAAACGCTTCACCTGTAATTATATTTTTTAAAGTTTTACCTTCTAAACCAACTTCTTTATAACGTTTTAAATCAATAGTAATTGGTTTTTCATTTTTGTTGATGATATGCACTACAGTTTCATCATTTTTAGTTCTGAATAAGAAATATGTATTCATAAATGGTGCAAAATGAATTGTTTTTCCTTCTTGAATTGCCTTACTATTTTTACGATAATTTAAAACTTTACTTACAAAATTTTGCATCGATTTTTGATCATCAGTTAAACCTAAACCCGTAAAAGCATTTATTTTATCGCCTTTAAATCCACCAGGAAAATCTGTTCTAATCAATCCATGGTCTCCAGGATTTGCAGTATCATTCATTAAAATTTCTGTTCCGTAATAAATTTGCGGAATTCTAGGTAACATTAACATATAACCCAACGCCATTTTTGCTTTAACAACATCTTCTTCTAAAGCTGTAAACATTCTATTTTCATCATGATTATCAAGGAAAATCATAATATCTTCTGGAGTAGCATAATGGAAATCATTTGCTAAACCTTCGTATAACTTTACCAAACCTTTATCCCAAGATTCTTCTTCGTTAATTCCCTCAATAATTGCTTTTTGCATTGGGAAATCCATTGTAGATTTTAAATTAGATTGATATCCATCTTTGTTTTTAGCACCTTTTTGCCAGTAACCTACTAATAAAGGATTGTAACTCCATTCTTCACCAACAATTGAAAAATTTGGATATTCTTCCATAATAGCACCTGCCCAATTTGCCATAAAATCTTTGTCTGGATAAGGATAAGTGTCTTGTCTAATTCCGCCTAAACCTAAAGTTTCTATCCACCAAATTGAATTCTGAATTATGTAATTCGCCATAAAGGGATTTCTTTGATTTAAATCTGGCATTGTAGATACAAACCAACCTTCATTATTTCCTTTTCTATCGCTTTCTGACGCGTATAAATCTTGATTTGTTGTTCTTCTATGATTTGAATTGATATTGGTTTCGTTGTTCCAATTTTTAATATTCTCTTCGTAATTTTTTTGATGATTTACCCAATCTTCAAAAGGTAAATCCTTCATCCACCAGTGTTCTAAACCACAATGATTTGCAACCTGATCCATAATTAATTTCATTCCTTTTTCTCTTAATTTATCAGCTAAATTTTTATAGTCAGATAAATTTCCAAAACGAGGATCTACTTTATAATAATCTGTAATTGCATAACCATGATACGAACCCTGGTACATATTATTTTCTAAAACAGGAGTTGGCCAAACTGTTGTAAAACCTAAATCTGAAATGTAATCTATTCCTTTGATAATTCCTTGTAAATCGCCTCCATGACGTTTGTACCCATTAGTTCTATCAATAGTAGTTTCGTTTAAGTTTTGGTTGATGTCATTGCTATCATCAGCATTTGTAAAACGATCTGGAGTAATTAAATAAATAGCATCTGTACTGTTAAAACCTTCATATTCATCTGCAGTTTTTTGTCTTTGTTTTAACTCGTAAGTGTGTTTTTTTGTGGTTTGATCATCAAAAGTAAAAGTGATGTCAAATTTTCCTGATTTTGTAGTTGCATCAATATCTAAATCAAGAAATAAATAATTATTGCTTTTTGCTTGGTTTACTTTTTTAATAGTAACTCCTGGGTAAGAAATTGATGGTTTAGATTGCCCAATATTTTCTTCTTTTACTAATAACTGGAGTGAAGTATTTTTCATATTTACCCACCAGTGAAGAGGTTCTACTCTTTCTAAAAAAGTGTTAGAAACTGAAACTTCAGAAACATCTTTTTTGGTTTCTGTATTGTTACAGGAAATAAAAATGATTACTGATAAGACTAAAAAAATGTTTCTGAAATGTTTCATAATTTCTTTTAAATATATTTATTTAGGAGATACTGTTACTTGTTCTCCGTTTACTAAAATGTTAATTTCTTTGGTTCCTTCTAATTCAAATTGAGTTCCATTTTGGCTAACATTAACCGTAATTACTTGTTGTCTAAAGTTTACTTTAAACGAGTAAGAATCCCATCCTTTAGGAATTTTTGGCGAAAAAGAAAGTGAATTATCTACAACTCTCATTCCTCCAAAACCTTCTACAATACTCATCCAAGTACCAGCCATAGATGTAATATGTAAACCTTCTTCTACTTCGTGATTGTAATCATCTAAATCTAAACGAGACGTTCTTAAATAGAAAGTATACGCTTGCTCCATTCTATCTAATTTTGCTGCCTGAATACTGTGTACACAAGGCGAAAGTGAACTTTCGTGCACTGTAAATGGCTCGTAAAAATCGAAATGACGCTCTAATTCTTCTGTAGAAAAATGATCTTCGAACATATAAAAACCTTGCAAAGTATCTGCTTGCTTTATGTAAGGAGAACGTAAAATTCTATCCCAACTCCATTTCTGGTTAATTGGTCTTTGGCTCTGATCTAAATCTGCAACAGTAATTAATTCTTTGTCTAAGAAACCATCTTGTTGTAAGTATACATTGTGTTTTTCAGAAAAAGGGAAATACATATTATCAGCAACATTTTTCCAAGAAGCCAATTCTTCATCAGTAATATTTACTTTTTCTTTAATTCTGATAAAATCAGAAATATGATCGTTTTTAACAATATCAATATTCTCTAAGGCATATTCTATACACCATTTTGCAATGTAATTTGTGTAGAAATTATTGTTGATGTTATTCTCATATTCATTTGGCCCTGTTACACCTAACATTACAAACTTATCTTTATCTGTAGAAAAGTTGACTCTTTGATGCCAAAAACGTGCAATACCAATTAAAACTTCTAAACCTTTTTCTGGAATGTAAGAATAATCTTCTGTAAAACGATGGTAATTATAAATTGCAAAAGCAATAGCACCATTTCTATGGATTTCTTCGAAAGTGATTTCCCATTCGTTATGGCATTCTTCACCATTCATAGTAACCATTGGATACAATGCAGCTCCGTTTTTAAAACCAAGTTTTTCTGCATTTTCGATCGCTTTTTCTAAATGATTATATCTGTACTCTAACAAAGTTCTTGCTACAGATTGATCTTTGGTTGCCATATAAAAAGGAATACAATATGCTTCTGTATCCCAGTAGGTGCTTCCTCCGTATTTTTCTCCAGTAAATCCTTTGGGACCGATGTTTAAAGAAGCATCTGTACCTAAATAGGTTTGATTTAATTGAAAAATATTAAAACGGATACCTTGTTGTGCTTCTACATCTCCTTCTATGGTGATGTCTGACATGCTCCATATTTTAGCCCAAGCTTCTTTTTGAATTACTAACAAAGCATCAAAACCTAAACCTACAGCTTTATCTAAAGCCGTTTTTGCTGCAGCAACTAATTCGTCTTTATCGTGATTTCGATCTACAACATAACCACCAAATTTATGGATAGTATATGTTTGATCTTTCTTAATTTCTTGTTGATATTTATTAGCCGTAAAATTGCTTGATTGCTCATTAACACAATTTGTAGTTACCTCATTATTATCAATAAATAATTTAGATTCCATAAAAGTACATGTATAAAAATGTGTCTTCATGGTTCTCGCCTCTATAAAAGACTGATGATTGTCTTGAGAAACTCCTAAAACATCCCAAAATTGATCATCCCAATTGGTATCTTCATTGGTAATACCAGCATCTAAGTAAGGAATATAGGTTATACTAACATCGTTACTTAAAGGCGTAATACTGTAATTAATTGCGCCTATTTCATCGAATTCTAAACTTAAAAAACGTTTGGTATCTACTTTAATTTTGATGTCGTTTTGTAAAACGGCCTCAAAACTTCTAGACAACCAACCTTCTTGCATGTTTAGTTCTCTTTTAAAATTTAAAACTTCTTTACACGTATGTAAATCTAGTTTCTCATCGTTTACTAAAACGTTAATTCCTATCCAATTTGGAGCATTTAAAACTTTTGCAAAATACTCTGGATAACCGTTTTTCCACCATCCAACACGTGTTTTATCAGGATAATAAACACCATCAATGTAACTTCCTTGAAAGGTTGGACCTGTATATTCTTCTTCAAAATTTGCTCTTTGTCCCATAGCACCATTACCAATGCTAAATAAACTTTCTGAAGATTTTACCATTTCTGCATCGAATCCTTCTTCAAGAATCGACCACTCATTTGGTTGTATATAAACTTGATTCATTTTATTTTTCTATTAAATCTTTAATAAAATTGGTACTGATTTCTGTGAAATCATTAAAATTAAATTGCGCTTCTGTAAGTACATTTTTGTCACCAATACCAATACTTATCATTTTAGCAGCATTGGCTGCTTGTACACCAGCAACTGCATCCTCAAATACCACACAATCATCTGCATGAACACCTAATTGTTTTGCGGCTAATAAAAATACTTCTGGATCTGGCTTTGCCTTTGTAACATGATTACCATCTACAATTGCATCAAAATAAGGTAACAAACCAACTTTTTCTAAAATAGGTTTTGCATTTTTACTTGCAGATCCTAAAGCAATTGGTATGTTATTTTCTTTTAAAAACTGTAATACTTTTGGTACATCAGGTAGTATTTCTGATGCATCCATATTTTTTATAAATTCTAAATAATCGACATTTTTGTCAATCATCCATTTATCAAACTCTTCTTGTGTTGCTTCTCTTTTTCCAATTTCTAATAAAATTTCTAAACAACGTTTTCTACTAACTCCTTTAAAGAGTTCGTTTTGTTCTTCTGTAAATTCGAAACCTAATTGGTTAGCTAATTTTTTCCAAGCTAAATAATGATATTTGGCGGTGTCTACGATTACACCATCCAAATCAAAAATAAATCCTTTTTTCATCTAATTTGTTTTTATTACATCATCTACATCTTTTACTTTGTAGACTAACGCTGCTGCGATTAAGAAACTAATACCGCTAATAAGTAATGCAAAGATTGCCTGATTGTTATAAGCGTATTTTACTAATGGACCACCAATTAAGGCGTTAATAATTTGAGGAATTACAATAAAGAAATTAAAAATCCCCATATAAACTCCCATTTTTTTAGCGGATATAGAACCTGCTAAAATTGCATAAGGCATAGCTAAAATACTTGCCCAAGCAATACCTACACCAATCATAGAAAGGATTAACCAGTTTTCGTTTGGCATAATGTAAATTGATAAAAGACCTAAACCACCAATAATTAAGGAAACAGAATGCGTTCTTTTTCTTCCTATTTTCTTAGCGATATATGGTAATGCGAATGCATAAAGTGCTGAGACTAAATTGTAGATACCAAAAAGGATACCAACCCAATCTCCTGCATTTTGATAGGTTTTACTGCTACTATCTGTAAAAGGCAACCCATAAATGTGTTGCGCTATTGCAGGTGTAGCAAAAACCCACATCCCAAAAAGACCAAACCAAGAAAAGAACTGCACCCAACTTAATTGACGCATTGTTGTTGGCATTTTTTTGAAATCATCAAAAATATCCATCAAACTAGAGTTTTCTTCTTCGTTTGTAGAAATTGTATCTGAATCTTTATCAAAACTTGCCAATTCTTCTGGTGAATACTCCTTAGTTGTAAAAATGGTAACTAAAATCGAAATAATTAAAATTACAGCACCAATTACAAAAGACCAAATAAGATTTTGAGGTACAACACCAGATGAAGTTTCGTTAGAAACGCCAAACCAATTTGTAAGTGCATATGGCAACCAAGAACCAACTACGGCTCCAAAACCAATTAATGCAGTTTGTACACTAAATCCTAAAGTTCTTTGATCTGTTCTTAAATTATCGCCAACAAGCGCTCTAAAAGGCTCCATAGCAATATTAAAAGAGGCATCCATAATCATTAACATTCCTGCACCAACCCATAGAGCTGGTAAAAATGCAATAAACATATCTGCCTGTGGCATTAAAATTAATCCGATAGAAGCTAAAATTGCTCCAACTAAAAAGTAAGGTTTTCTTCTTCCAAATTTCCCCCAAGTTTTATCGCTGTAATGCCCGATTATTGGTTGAACAATTAACCCCATTAAAGGTGCTATAATCCAGAACCAAGAAAGTTCATGAACATCTGCCCCAAATATTTGTAAGATTCTACTTGCGTTTGCATTTTGAAGGGCAAAGCCCATTTGTATTCCTAGAAATCCAAAACTCATATTCCAGATTTGCCAGAAGCTTAATTTACGCTTTTCCATTATCGAATATTATAAAAATTGAATATTGCGATAAGTTTTTAGACTTATCAATTAATAAATTTTGTGGAATGTAATTTATTGATAAACCTTAATATGACAACAAATATATGTTTTTTCTTATAAATTGATAAAAAGTAACTAAAATATTTACGACGACGGTTTCGTAGATTCTCGAATTTTTAAGTCACTAGAAATAACAATTTTTTTAGGGCTATAAGCATCAGATTCGTTTTCAATTCTTTCAATTAATAATCCAACTGCTTGTTTACCCATTGTAAAACCATGTTGTGCTACAGTAGAAATAGAAGGAGATGAATATCTAGAAATTTGACCATCTGTAAACCCAATAACAGATAGATCTTCTGGCACTTTTAAACCTTTCCTTTTAGCAATTCTCATTGCTTTTGCAGCATAAATCTCATTCACTCCAAACACACCATCTATATCTTGTTTAAACACTTCTTCTATTTGCTTTAAAATATCTTTCTGCTCATCAACCTCTATAATTAAATTTTCATCAGTTTTAATATAATTCTCTATAAGAGCCTTTTCATAACCTTGTCTTCTTAATGCACCTACATTAACATGGTTAGGTGTTGTTATTAAAGCAATTTTTTTTCTACCATTTTCTAACAAATGTGTGGTAGCTTTATAGCCTGCACCAACATCATCTACCACAACTTTATCACATAAAATTTCATCTACTACCCTATCAAACAGCACTAAAGGAATTTCTTCACCTACTAGATCTAAAAAATGTTTAAAGTCTTTATTTTGCAGGGTTTCATTTGCTATTGAAACAATTAAACCATCAACACTCCCATTCGACAAAACCTTTAACGTTTCTACTTCTTTTTTGTATGATTCATTAGAGAAACAAACCATAATATGATACCCTTTTTCTACAGCACCTTCCTCTATACCCATAATAACAGTTGAGAAAAAATGATGCACTATTTTTGGCAAGATAACACCTATTACTTTTGTTTTTTGAGTTCTTAATTGTAATGCTAAATTGTTGGGTTTATAGTTAAAAAGATCTGCATAAGCTTGTATTTTTTCTTTAGTTTCTTTACTTATTTCATGACTGTCTTTTAATGCTTTTGATACTGTGGATGTAGATACACCTAATTCTTTTGCTATTGTTTTTATAGTAATTTTTTGCTTCATTTTTTGTAAAAAGATAATTTTAGGTGTTAATTTTTACTAATTTAATGATATTTTCTTAAATAAAGTTGTTAACACGAAACCGATTTCGTGACTTTTTATATTCTATATTATCAGGTTTATATTCTATCTTTACTAAGTGGAATGTAAGTTTATTGTTAAGAAAATCAAATTTACAGTTATTATTTAACAAATTATACATGAAAAAAATTAAATTATTGTTAATTGGACTTCTTTTAAGTACATCGTTTACAATGTTTGCACAACAAACAGTAAAAGGTGTTGTAAAAGAAAAATCGACAGGTACAGCTTTACCTGGGGTTAGTGTAGTAGTAAAAGGTACGGTTAGAGGCTCTCAAACAGACTTTGACGGTATGTTTATTATTGAAAAGGTAAAAACTGGTGATATTCTAGTTTTTAAATATCTGGGTTATTCAGATAAAGAAATTGTTATTGGTTCTAATTTTAACTTAACTGTTGAACTTGAAGAATCTTTAGAGCAATTAGATGAAATAGTTGTTGTTGGTTATGGTAGTGTTAGAAAAGAAGATTTAACTGGTACTACAGATTTACTAACCAGTAAAGACTTTAATAAAGGACCTATTGTATCTGCACAATCACTTATTAGTGGTAAAGTAGCGGGTGTAAGTGTAATTGCTGGTTCTGGTGCTCCTGGAGAAGGGCAATCTATTAATATTCGTGGTACAGGATCTTTATCCTTAACAAGCCAACCATTATATGTTATAGATGGAATTCCATTAGATAATGGAGGAGTTGCAGGTTCAAGAAACCCATTAAACTTTATAAACCCAAATGATATAGAAACATTTGTAGTTTTAAAAGACGCTTCTTCTACTGCTATTTATGGATCTAGAGCTGCAAATGGAGTTGTTTTAATTACCACTAAAAAAGGTAAAGATAAAGAGTTTAAGTTTAATATTAGCTCACAGACTACTGTGTATACTTTAAGGGATAAAGTTGATGTTTTATCTGCTAATCAATTTACAAGCTTAATAAATGATATAGGTAGTACTTCACAAATTGCATTATTAGGTAATTCTGATACAGATTGGCAAGATGAAATTTACACTACTGCAATTGGTCAAGATCATAATTTTAGTGCAATAGGTAATCTTTACGGAATGCCTATGAGAGCTTCTTTAGGATATTCTGAACATGAAGGTATTTTAAAAGGTGATAATTTAGCACGTACAACTGGTTCTATTAACTTATCGCCAACTTTATTTGATAAGCATTTAAAAATTGAATTAAATGCAAAAGGGATGTATACAGAAAATAAATTTGCTAACAGAGGTGCTATCGGAAGTGCAGTAAGTTTTGATCCAACACAAAATGTGTATGATGCAACCTCTAAATATGGTGGTTATTTTGCTTGGTTAGATATAAATGGAAACCAAAACAGTTTGGCACCAACAAATCCTGTAGCTTTATTAAACTTAATAGATGATACTGCAGAAATTAGACGTTTTGTAGGAAATGCAAAATTTGATTATAAAATACATGGTTTCGAAGATTTTACTGCTACGGTTAACTTAGGTTATGACACTTCTAATAGTCATGGTAGAACTGTAACATCTAGCTTAATTCCTAAAACAGAAACTGGATTTAATGGTTCACTAACGAGTTATATCCAAAACTCAGACAATAAAGTTTTTGATGCTTATTTAACATATCAGAAAACATTTAATGAGGCTCATAATTTAACTGTTGTTGGTGGTCATGCTTATCAATCGTTTGAATACGATAACTACAGTTACGATAGCGAAGCACAAGAAGATGGAAACACTTATGAATTTATTGATAAATCTAAAAATGTATTATTATCTTATTTTGGAAGAGCAAATTACGATTATAATGGTAAATACTATTTAACTGCAACTTTAAGAGCAGATGCTTCTTCTAAATTAAATCCTGATGATCGTTGGGGACTTTTCCCTTCATTTGCAGCCGCTTGGAGCATTCACAAAGAAGACTTTATGCAAGATTCTTTCTTTAACGAATTAAAATTACGTGTTGGTTATGGAGAAACTGGAAATATTAATGGTTTAGAAGACTACCTATTTTTAACGAGATATACTGGTAGTACAGATACAGCTAGTTATCAATTTGGTAATCAATATTATCAAACATACAGACCAGAAGAAATCAATGAAAATTTACGATGGGAAGTAGGTAGAACATTAAATATTGGTGTAGACTTTGCTTTTTTAGACAGAAAAATTTCTGGTTCTGTAAATGCATATGTTAAAGAAACAAACGACCTTATTGCTAGCTCTATTGTAGATCCATTTACAAATTTTGGAAATAGAATTAGAGCAAATATTGGTGACATGGAAAATAGAGGATTAGAGTTTATGATTAATGCTACTCCTATAAGAACCGAAAATTTTGAATGGTCTTTAAATTATAATATCTCATTAAATGACAACGAAATCACCAAACTATCTACAGATCAGCCACAAGGAGGTATATCTACAGGTGTTGGAGGCCAAGTACAAGTTCATAGAGAAGGTGAAACAGCAAATAGTTTTTTAGTTTATCAACAAGTATATGATGCAAATGGAAAACCTTTAGAAGGCGTTTTTGTTGATAGAAATTCTGATAATATCATTAATGATGATGATAAATACATTGACAATGATCCTTTTGCAGATGTATTAATGGGTTTTAACACCAATCTTAATTATAAAAATTGGGATTTATCAATACAAACAAGAGCTAGTTTTGGTAACTATATGTATAATGATATTGCTGCTAGTAAAGGTATTTTACAGAATGCAACAAATAACAATATTTTATCTAACCTTCATGCAGATTACTACAATAGTGGTTTTACCGTAATTAGCAATGATACTGCTTTAAGTGATCACTTTGTTCAAGATGCTTCTTTCTTTAAAATAGACAATATATCAATTGGCTATACTTTAGATCAATTAGAAAATACAACGTTTCGTTTCTATGGATCTTTACAAAATGTTTTAATAATAACTGATTATGATGGTTTAGATCCAGAAATCAGTTTAGGTATCGATAATAATTTTTACCCAAGACCTAGATCATTTGTTTTAGGTGTAAACGTTAACTTTTAAATAAAAAATAATGCAACAGAAATTTAAATATTTAATTGTAATCATGTTATTCTCTTTAGGAGTTATATCATGTCACGAAGACTTAAATCAATCTCCGATTGATCCAGATAGTTTTACAGAAGAAGATGTGTTTGCTAACGCTACAGATGCTCAAAGTGCATTAGCTAAGTTATATGCAAGTTTAGCTCTAACAGGCCAACAAGGTCCTTCAGGTAATCCAGACTTAGACCCAGAAGATATTGATGAAGGTTTTTCACAATATTCAAGAATGTTATTTAACTTAAATGAATTAACAACAGACCATGCAGTTGTTGGTTGGGGAGATGCAGGTTTACCAGATTTACATGGTTTATATTGGTCTGGAAATAATGATTTTTCTGAAGCTATGTACTATAGATTAGCACAAGAAGTATCTTTCTGTAATTCATTTATAGACAACGCATCAGCTTTAACAGATACAGAAGTTGCTAGCTATATTGCAGAAGCTCGTTTTTTAAGAGCATTTACCTATTACAACTTAATGGATTTATATGGTAGTGTTCCTTTAGTTACTTCTGTTACAACAGATTTACCAACTCAAGCAACTAGAAAAGAGTTGTTTAACTTTATTGAAACTGAATTATTAGAAATTCAAGATCAACTTAAAGCTAGTGGTGCTAATGAATATGGTAGAGTAGATAAAGTTGCTGCATGGGCATTATTATCTAAACTATATTTAAATGCAGAAGTTTATACAGGAACTGCTAGATATAATGATGCGGTAACATTTTCTAATAATGTAATGACATCTAGCTACTCAATAAATATGATTGATGCTAACGGAAACGGTAGTGCATATGATGAATTATTTTTAGCAGATAATAATACAAATGGAGCACAAAGTGAATTTATTTTTGCACTAAATTTTGATGGTCTTAGATCTCAAACTTATGGTGGTTCTACATTTTTAGTACATGCTGCTATTGGTGGAAATATGAATCCTACAGATTTTGGTGTAAACGGTGGCTGGGCAGGCTTAAGAACTACAAAAAATTTAGTAAATAAATTTAATGTAGATGTTACTGCTCTTAACAACAGCTTAGGAACTGTTTCTGATTGGGGATTAGTAGGAGATGCAACTGTAAATGGATGGAATGGTCCAGATATGGAAATGTATCAAACCGGTACAAATACATATGCATTATATGCAGATCTTAATGGAAGTGAAATAAAATTTAGATTTAATGAAGATTGGGGTAATAATTATGGTGATGACAATAGTGATGGAACTTTAGAAGCAGGTGGATCAAATATTGCTGTTCCTTCTAATGGTACTTACTTTATTACTTTAGATTTAAACACATTTACTTACACTATGTCTCCTTATACTGGAGATAAAAGAGGTATGTTTCATAAAGATGGTCAAACTTTAGAGATTGAAGAAATACCTACTTTCGAAAACGGATATGCAGTTACTAAATTTAAAAATATTGATTCTAGTGGTAATCAAGGATCTGATACAGCAGGTGATTTTGTTGATACCGATTTACCTTTAATTAGATTAGCAGAAATTTATTTAAACTATGCAGAAGCATCTCTTAGAGGAGGCGGTGGAGATTTAGGTTTAGCTGTTACAAAAATTAATGAATTAAGAGAAAGATCTTACGGAAGTACAGCTGGAAATATAACTAGCGGAGACTTAACTTTAGAGTTTATTTTAAACGAAAGATCTCGTGAATTATATTGGGAAGGTCAAAGAAGAACAGATTTAATAAGATATAATTATTTTACATCAGACACTTATTTATGGCCTTTTAAAGGAGACTCTAAAGATGGAGTTGGTGTTCAAAGTTATAGAAACTTATTTCCTTTACCTAATAACATTATAACAACCAATCCTAATTTAATTCAAAATCCTGGATACTAATAAATAAAGACATGAAAAAAATAATAAATTCATTATTCGCTCTAATTATTGTAGCAATTGGTTTTACCAGTTGTGAGGATATTAGTGACAGAGTAATAGTAAACTCAGATGTAGAAGCTACAACAGAGCTTATAATTCTAGAAACTACACCTATTGTACTTTTAGAAGAAAATCAAGATGAAATAGCTTTAAATACAAATTGGGCAGAACCAGACTTTGGGTTTGATGCTGCACCAACTTACAAATTACTTATAGATTTAGCTACAGGAGATTTTAGTAATGCTGTAACAATTGATGTTGGAGACAATTTAGAAAAATCTTTTAAAACTTTACAATTAAATTCAATTGCGCTTGGTTTAGGTGCAGAGGCAGATATGCCTTCAGATTTAATGATAAAATTACAAGGTATTGTTGGTGGTAAATTGTTAATTAATTCTAGCTCAAAAACTGTAAACATAACTCCATATTCTAGTATTTTAGATTTATCTACTACCTGGGGAGTTGTTGGTTCTGCAGCAAATGATTGGGGTGCAACTCCAGACTTACCATTCTTTACAACTAGTACTGCAGGTATTTTAGTTGCTTATGTTACTTTAACTGATGGTGAAATAAAATTTAGAGAAAACAATGAATGGACCAACGATTTTGGAGATAATGGAGCAGACGGTACTTTAGATACTGGTGGAAGTAATATTGCTGTAAGTGCAGGTTCTTATAAAATAACAATGAACCTAAATACAAATACTTACAAAATAGAAGAATTTACTTTAGGTATTGTGGGTTCTGCATATAATGATTGGGGAGTAACTCCAGATTTCGCGCTTACTTATGATTCTTATTCAGATCAGTTTAGAGGTATCGTTAAGTTACTAGATGGAGAAATGAAACTAAGAATGAATAATGACTGGGGAACAGCTTATGGAGCTGGTGCTGATGGCTTTTTAGACACAGCAGGTGGTAACATTGCAACAACGGCTGGTAGATATATTATTACAGTAAATTTAAATGATTTATCTTATTCTTTAGAGCCTATTGATCATATTTGGGGACTTGTAGGTTCTGCATACAATGATTGGGGAGCAACTCCAGATGCTTTATTTACTAGAGATTGGTCTCAACCAAATGATGATATTTGGGTTTTAAATAATGTTACACTTTTAGATGGTGAGTATAAATTTAGATCAAATGAAGCTTGGACTTTAAGCTATGGTGATGATGGTGTAGATGGAACTTTAGAAGACGGAGGAGCAAACATACCAGCAACTGCTGGAACATATTCTTTTGTTTTAGATTTTTCAAATCCTGATAACCCAACATATACAATAAACTAAATTTTGTATAACCTTTTCAAAGGCTACTTTTAAAAGTAGCCTTTGTCTTTAAAATTTTATATTCATGAAAAAAATTACTTTTTTATTTATTCTATTTATAACTTCAATTGGTTTTAGCCAAGTTACAATTACTCCAAACCCTTTTGATATAAGTGCATCTATTACAATAAGTTTAGATGCTAATAGTACGGCTACAGATTGTAACGGACTAAGTAATCCCACAAAAGTGTATATGCATTCTGGCGTTGGTTCAGATACAAATGCTTTTGACATAAGTGTTGTTGGAAATTGGGGATTAGATGATGGTGTTGGAGAAATGACACTAAATACTTCTAATAATCGTTGGGAAATAACCTTTGTACCAAAAACATATTTTAGTTTAACAGATGCAGAAGCTACTAGTGTTACTAAAATGGGAATTGTTTTTAGAAATGCAACCGGTACTCAAGAAATGAAAGACAATGGTTGTAGTGATTTTATTTTTAATGTGGGTTCATTCCAATTAACATTAAACTCACCTTCATCAGCAATAACAGTTTTAAATTCAGGAGAAAGTTTATCAATAAATGCTACCGCTTCATTAACATCTAGTTTTGTTTTAAAAGCAAATGGCGCAATCGTAAATCAAAATTCTGGATTAACTTACAGCTACTCTCCTACCGTTACAGAAAATACAACTTATCTTTTAGAGGCTACAAATAACGGAGAAACAAAAAGCTCAACTTTTCAAGCAGTAGTAAAACCAACTGTTACAGAAGCTGCTGTTCCTTCTGGTATGAAAGACGGAATTAACTTAAATTCATCAGACCCAACAAAAGCTACTTTAGTTTTTTATGCCCCAACAAAAGAGTTTGTTCATTTAATTGGAAACTTTAATAACTGGGAATTAGACGACAGCTATTTACTTAAAAAAGATAGCTCTAATGATCGCTTTTGGATAGAACTTACAGGCTTAACTGCTCAAACAGATTATACTTACCAATACATGATTGATGCAGATTTAAGAGTTGCAGATCCTTATTCTACAATAATTTTAAATGAGTATAATGATCAATATATAGACGCAACTACTTATCCTAATTTACCAAGTTATCCATCAGGAAAAACAAATCACGCAGTAACATTATTAAGAACTGGTGACACAGAATATACTTGGCAAACAACAAACTTTCAAAAACCAGCAAAAACAGATTTGGTTATTTATGAAATTTTAATTAGAGATTTTGATGCTTTACACAGCTATGACGCAGTGAAAGCTAGATTAGATTATTTACAAGATTTAGGAATAAACGCTATAGAGTTTATGCCTGTAATGGAGTTTGATGGCAATGAATCTTGGGGATACAACCCTTCTTTTCATATGGCTTTAGATAAATATTATGGTAATGCTACTTCTTTTAAACAATTTATTGATGAATGTCACAGAAGAGGAATGGCTGTTATTATTGATGTAGCTTTTAATCACGCAAGCGGACAAAATCCTTATTATAGAATGTGGAATACAGACAACGGTGGTTATGGAGGACAAGCTAGTACAGATAGCCCTTTTTTCAACCCAATTGCTAGGCATTCTTACAGTGTTTTTAACGATTTTAATCACTCTAAACAAGCTACAAAAGATTACGTAAAAAGAGTTTCTCAATATTGGATTGATGAATATAAAATTGATGGTTTTAGATGGGATTTAACAAAAGGATTTACACAAAACTGTACTGGTAGCGATGCCTGTACAAATGCATATCAACAAGATAGAGTTGATGTTTTAAAAGGATATGCTGACGATCAGTGGGAAATAGATCCAAACTTTTATATCATTTTCGAACATTTAGGTACAAATGATGAAGAAACTCAATGGGTAAACTATAGATTGGATGAAGGAAAAGGAATTATGGTTTGGGGTAATCATAATAGTACATACAATCAAGCTACAATGGGCTTTGGTGCTAGTTCTGATTTTTCTTGGATTTCTTATTTAAACAGAGGTTGGACTGTACCAGCAAATGTGAGCTATATGGAAAGCCATGATGAAGAACGTTTAATGTATAAAAACCTGCAATTCGGAAATTCTAGCGGAAGTTATAATATAAAAACTCTAACTACAGCTTTAGATAGAGAAGAATTAGCAGGTGCTTTTTACTTTACTGTTCCAGGACCAAAAATGATTTGGCAATTTGGCGAATTAGGATATGATATTTCTATAGATGAAAATGGAAGAACTGGTAATAAACCTATTAAATGGGAATATTTTGACATCCAAGCAAGAAAAGATCTATACAATACTTGGGCTAAACTAATTAAGCTAAAATTGAAATATGATATTTTTCAAACTTCAGATTTTACTTTAGATGTTGCCAATACAAACGGGTTAAAGAAAATTCATTTAACAAACCCTTCTGCAACAGATATTCAAAACATTGTGATTATTGGAAATTTTGGAGTAACTACACAAAGTATTTCTCCGTTTTTTCAACAAACAGGTACTTGGTACAGTTTATTAGAAGACAATGCTACAATAAATGTAACAAGTACAACAGCTAATATTTCTTTAGCTCCTGGAGAATTTAAAATGTATGCAAATAGCCCTGCAACACTTTCTTCTGATGATATAACTCTAGAAAACAATACTTTACAAATGTACCCAAACCCTACCTCTACAGCTTTTTATTTATCAAAAGAAGCATTAGATGTAAAAGTGTTTGATATTACAGGAAAACAAGTAAAACAGTTTGCTAAAAGCGTAATTAAAAACAATACGTTTTCAGTAACTGATTTAAATACGGGAATTTATTTTGTTAGGATTAAAGAAAATGATAACAAAATAAGTACCAAAAAATTAATTATTAATTAATCCAAAAATGAAAAAAATGAAAAAAAATTATTTTTTAATGTTAATTTGTTTCCTAAGTTTCACAGGAATTAGCCTATCACAAACTACTTATTATTGGAGAGGTGAAGCAATTTCAGGTAATTGGGAAGAATCTACCAATTGGTGGAATGGATCAGCTTCAACACCAAGTGGTGCAGATATTTTAAGATTTAACAACAATCATGAAACCACTATGACTAATGATTTAGTAGCTACAAATCGTTATCAAATATTTTTTGAAGCTACTGCTACAACATCTAGAACAATTGGTGGTACTACAGAAAATACTTTTTATGATTATGGTGGTAATGTTCCAAAAATTGAAAATAACTCTGTAGCTATACATACACTTAACTTTCCTATAAAATTAGGTAATAATCCTACAGAATTAAATCCTGTTAATGGGGATTTAACTTTCGGTGGAAACATAGAATTAACGGCAAATTATATTGATGTATATGGAGATAATTCTAAAACACTAACATTTAATGGAGTTCTTTCAGGAACAGGAGGATTATCACTCAAAGGTAATAGTAAAGTTATTTTTAATGGTGAAAATACATTTACAGGAGCTACTAATGTTAATAGTGGTGATTTAGAAATAAATGCGGATATGGCAGGTAACATACAAGTAAATAATAATGCTACTCTTCAGGTAAATACAGATTTAACAATTCCTCAATTAGTTTTATATAACAATGCAACCGTTACTGTTAAGGCAGGGAAGTCTCTTACTATTTCTGGTAACTTAGAAAATAATAGTTCAAATGCTATTATTTTAGAAAATGGTGCAACTTTAATAGTTAATGGAACTTCAACAGGAGACATTTCATACAACGTAAATGTTACAGATGATAATTGGCATTTGATTTCTTCTCCTGTTGTTGGTCAAGTCTACGGAGATACTTGGGCTAATGACAATATAGTTGCTGACGGAAACGGTACAAATAGAGGAATTTCTACATATCAAAATGGAACACCAGATGGAACAACTGGTCCTTGGGTATATATGCAAGATGGGGCAAGTTCAACTTTTGATTCTGGTGTAGGATATTCTTTAAAAAGAACAAGTTCTGGTACTTATGCTTTTACAGGAACTTTTCCTAATGGAACAATAACTCCTGCAATTTCAACAAATACAAACGATTGGAATTTAATAGGAAATCCATATCCTTCTAATTTAAATATTGCAACTTTTATTACTGAAAATTCAACAACTAATGATTTTATTGCTGATGGATTTGATGCTATATATGTTTGGAATCCTACCGAAGGTGGAACTGGCGCTTACAATGAATTAACAACTGGTTTTATTCAACCAGGACAAGCCTTTTTTATTAAATCTAAAGTTGATGGTGCAGCAAATATTACAGAAGCTATGCAAAGTCATACAACAGGTACTTTTTATAAAAATACTGATACTTCAATTAATTTATTACTTTCTAATGGTAAAAGTACTAAAAGAACAAAAATTAATTATTTAGGTGGTAAATCTACAAGTTTAGATGCAGGTTTTGATATTGGTATGTTTGATGGTGTTGATTCCGATTTAAGAATTTACACTCATTTAATTGAAAACAATAAAGGTATTGCATTTGCAAGACAAGCTTTACCTAACACAGATTTAGAATCTTTGGTAATACCTGTTGGAGTAAAAGCAGCATTAAATACTGAAATCACTTTTTCTGCTGAAGCTTTAAATTTACCTACTGGAATAAAAGTATTTTTAGAAGATAGAAATGCAAATACTTTTACTCGTTTAGATGAAGCAAATAGCGAATATAAAGTTACCTTAGAAGAAGCTTTAAACGGAATAGGAAGATTCTATTTACATACTTCTTCAAAATCAACTTTAAATGTTACTAATATAGCTATAGAAAACATTAGTATTTATACTGCTGATGCTTCTACTTTAAAAATCGTTGGTTTACAAGAAGGAAATGCAAATGTTAAAATATTTAATATGCTTGGAAAACAAATGATGAATTCTTCATTTAAAACTAATGGTGCAAAAGAAATTTCTTTACCTCAATTAGCTACAGGTGTTTATTTTGTACAATTAACAACCGAAACTGGTAAATTAAACAAGAAAATAGTATTAGAATAATTTTAAATTAAGACACATCATGAAAAAAAATATAGAAAACACACAAGATAAAAATCAAGATATTACACGTAAAGATGCTATTAAAAAAATAGGAAACTACAGTAAATATGCAGCTTTAACAGCACTAGGTACGTATATGATTTTAAGTCCACAAAAAGCACAAGCTTCTTCTGTTGCTCCTGAAGCTCCAGGAACAGGATTCTAAAAAATTTTTAGTTTTTATTATATTTTAAAAGAGCTACTTTACAGTAGCTCTTTTATTTTTATAATAGTAGTATCAATTTCTTCTTTCGTGGTGTATTTAGAGAATGAAAAACGTACAGAAGTTTTATCTGCTTCTTCATCTTTTAATATTTCTGCCAACACATGAGAACCTTTATTGCTGCCGCTTTGGCAAGCAGAACCTCCAGAAACTGCAATTCCTGCCATATCTAAACTAAACAATAACATGTCATTCTTAACAGGAAAACGTACGTTTAAAATAGTATAACTACTTTTTTTAAAGTCTGATGAAAGTCCGTTAAACTGTATGCTTTTAGATATTTTTTGCAATTCCGTAATAAAATATAATTTTAGTTTTTCTATATATTCTTTATCAGCATAGAGATTATCAATTGCAATCGTTAGAGCTTTATCCATTCCTAAAATAGAATGTACATTTTCTGTGCTAGATCTTGCTCCTCTTTCTTGATCTCCACCATAAAACATTGGCAAAACTCCAAATCCTTTTTTAAAAAAAGCAAAACCAACTCCTTTTGGTCCATGAAATTTATGGGCACTTGCTGCAATAAAATCAATCGAATTCTCTTGTAAATCTAAATTATAATGACCTATTGCCTGAACTGTATCAGAATGAAAAAGTGCGTTGTATTTTTTACATAAAACAGCAATTTCATCCAAAGGCAAAATATTACCAATTTCATTATTTATATACATTAAACTCACTAAAGTTTTAGCTTCACTGTCTGCTAATAACACTTCTAGATGAAGTAAGTCTATACTTCCAAATTCATCAACATTTACATAATCTAAGGTTATATTTTTAGATTTTTCTAAAAATTTACACGTATGTAAAACTGCGTGATGTTCTATTTTGGAAGTAATAATTCTTTGAACTCCTAAATTTAAAACTGCATTATTTAGTATTAGATTATCTGCTTCTGTTCCGCCGGCTGTAAAAATAATTTCTGGAGCCGTTACATTAAAATGTTTAGCAATATTCTTTCTCGCAGTTTCTACTGCTGATTTTGCTTTTCTACCAAATTGATGTGTAGAAGACGGATTTCCAAAATTTTCTTGCATAGAAATATACATCAAATTTAAAACCTCAGCATCAATTTTTGTAGTTGCGGCATTGTCTAAATAAATAGCTTTCATAGTGCAAAAATAAGCTTTTATCAGTAAAAATTTGAGTTATAAGAAGTAAGTAAAAAATATATTTTTGACACAGATTTTAAAGATTTTCACTGATACTGGTAAAAAAATATTTAATTCTGATGATTAGTTTCCTATTATCTATTTCCTAAAATTTAAATCAAAAAAACTACCACATAGGTAAATAGAAAACATAAGTTTTTCTTGATTCTTGATTCTTGATTTATAAACTTTTAATTACTCTATAACATTTTGATAAACATAAACTTCAGTAGCTCCTAAACCATATTTTTTGTACGAAGCATCGTAATATTTTACAGGATATTTATTAAGCAAATAATGCAATTCAGATTTTAAAACCCCTTCTCCTACTCCGTGAATAAAGACAATTTTAGAAATTCTTTTATTAATTGCAAACTCAACTTTTCTTTTTGCTGTATCTAATTGCAGATTTAACATATCGTAATTATCTAAACCTTTTACAGATTTTACTAATTGATTTATATGTAAATCTACTTCTAAAATAACTTCATTTTTCTCTTTTATAAAGAAGCTTTTTTTAGGTTTATTAGAAGCCATTTTCTCTTTTAAAAGCTCATTATTAATATCAGAAAATTTGGTTAATTCGTGCTGCTCTTTTCCTATTTTAACCAATTCTGATTCAGAAAAATTAAAAATCATTCCATCTGTTGTTTCAACAGAAATAATATTACCATTAATATTAGTAACAATTCCTTTTAAAACATCATCTAAAACAGCAACTTTATTACCAATTTCTAAACGCATTCTTAACTTTATTTTAATTTACAAAAGTACTTTAATTACTTAACTTGCAAAAAAAATAACTATATGCTTAAGACTTCTACTTTTTCTTTAGAAAACTTCTTTGAAAACGCTTACAACAAAGCAATTATTTCTGATGAAAGAAAAACACTTTTACTTAAAATTTCTAAAGCAATTGCAAAAGAATACACTGAAAACAAAGAGGTTAATCTTAACTTTATTTGCACTCATAATTCAAGAAGAAGTCAATTAGGCCAAGTTTGGAGTTTTTATGCTGCTAATTATTTTGAACTAAACATCAATGCTTTTTCTGGTGGAACAGAAGTTACAGCTTTCTACAGAAATACTGTAAAAACCTTACAAAAAGCAGGTTTTGATTTTCAATTAGAAAATTTTTCGCATCAAAATCCTACGTATCAAATTTCATTTAATGGCACTAAAAAATATATTTTAGGTTTTTCTAAATTTTATAGTAATCCTATAAATAAAGAACCTTACATGGCAATTACAACATGTAATAATGCAGATGTAAATTGCCCGTTTATACCATCTGCAAGTCACAGATTTCACTTGCCTTTTGTAGATCCAAAATATGCAGACGGAACTACTGCTCAAGAAAAAATATACCTAGAAACTAGCAAACAAATTGCTGGTGAAATTTATTTTATTTTTTTTGAAGTTAAAAAACTACTTTAAAAGAGTTTCTTAAAAGTAGCATTTATTATGAAGTAACCATCTATAATTTCTTCTTAAATCTAAATCTAAATGGAAGATTATTTCATGAGAACTTAAATTACCGCCAAGTATAGAAAATTTATGATCATAGGCATAACCTATTCTATATTTCTTTTTTATAATTAAGGCAAATAAGGCACTCATAGAATTTTCATGACGATAAGACAAACCAGCTTCTATAATTTCTTTATATAAAAAATTAGAGTTAATATCTATTGAAACTGGTAAATTAGATGCATATCTTACCATTGTTGATGGTTTAAACATTACATTTTCTGTTAATTTAAATAAAGCTCCGGTTGAAAAAAAGTAGTTTGCATTTGATGTTAAACTAGTTTTATCTACATTTTCTTCTATATAAAATTGTGGAGATTCTAAAATATAAGGTACAGATAAACCAACATAAAACTTTTTATTAAAAAAGAAAGCACCAAAGCCAACATTAGGATAATTACCTGATGTTGAAGCATAAACATCATTATCTGGTGTAATTCCGTTTGCTAAATTGTTATTAAAAAAAGTCATTCCTCCTTTTAAACCAAATGATACTCTACCAAATTGAGAAGTTATAATTGTGTAAGAAGCATCTATATTTACATTTGTACTTTCTGATAAACCTATTTTATCGTTTACAACTGTAGTACCAAAACCTAAACCATTACTTGTTCTTCCGTTTATAGAAAAAGTTCTAGTAATTGGAGCACCTTTTAAACCTACCCATTGCTCACGAGATAATAAAGACATACTTAAATCTGCTCTTGCACCAACGTATGCAGGATTTATAATTTGCATATTGTATAAATATTGCGTGTAATTTGGTAATTGCTGTGCATTCATTTGCAAACTTAAAAAACCAATTAATAAAGCTGTACTAGCTTTTAACCAATACTTTTTACTATTTTTTATTTTAAAGATAATTTGATTTTTAGTTCTTATCATCTAATTAATTCTATAAAATTTCTAATTGGTTTTGTAACTCCGTCATTAAAATCTAAGGTATAAAAATAAACACCTGCAGGCACTGGTTTTCCATTTCGATAACCATTCCACCAAATAGGATTTACTTTTCCATTATTGCTATAATTATACACTTCATTTCCCCAACGATCTACTATTATCAGTTTAAAATTTGGATACTCTTCAATACCAGAAATTTTAAAAAAATCGCTTTTACCATCAGAATTTGGTGAAAATAAATTTGGATAATCATCATCTTTTATAAAACCTGTTCCTGTTGGAATAAAAGTATTAGACACATTAGACAGGTTTGTTGTTGCCTGTAAAAACAATGTTTCTGTATCTTCGTTTAATACGTCGTTTATGGTTTCTACAGTTTGAGTTATAGAAGATGTTAAAGCAGGTATATTAGTAAATATTGATATTGATTTGTAATCATCATTTGCAAAAGTAGTATCATCTATTGTTTCTAAAATAAAATTTATTGCTCTATAATTTTGCATAGGTTTTAAATTTTCATTCAAAAGTCTAATTGTAAATACTAAAGTTTCACCTTCAACAACGGTTACGTTTTCTATATCAACTAACGGATCTGGATCAATATCTAAAATTACACCCGATTTATTTAAATCTTGTGCGCCTATATTTGTTGATGTAACGATACCTGTTACATTTAAGGTTTCTTCATCTAATTCGTTTAAATTATCTATGTTAGTTGATATATTAAATGAAACCTGAGTGTTAGCATTATTTGGATCAATTGTTCCTTCAATCTCTAAATTTTCTAAAAATGAAGTATAATCTTCTGGACTTATTGCAAGAATATCACCCGAGTTAACTTCTATTAAAATTGGTGTAGAACAAGGATGAGAAATTGTAATTGTATGTACTAAATCTATACCTTCTTCTTCTCTAGAATTATTCATAGTAATTGAAGGTGCTACATCATTATCTAAAAGAGTACCAATTCCTTTTATAGAATTATTTATGGTATTGTTTGATGTTATTGATCCGTTTAATGAAAATAATTCGACTAATTCATAAATATTATCATCTAAAGAATTTACTGTAAACTGAATTGTATTTGTTAAAGGAGGAACCGTGAAAAAAGAATTTGTAAAACCATTATAATCAAAAGGAGAAGTAGCTACATCATATACATTTGTTGTATCTGATCCGTTTATGGTAGAAAAATTAATAACAATTGGTGAAGCGCTTTCAATTAAAATACTATTATCATTTTTTGTAACCAACTTAATTGTAAACACAAAATCTTCTCCTTCGGTTGCAGTAATATCATCTATAAGAACAATAATTGCTAAAATCTCTCTCCAATCTCTTTCTGGATTATCAGTATTATCTGCGTTTGGAAAATCTGTAGGAACTTGCCCATTTGTTGGATTGACTATACTTCTATTTGTATCAAAAGCATCATCAAGGCCATCATTATCTGCGTCTAAATTTGAGGCTACTTTTTCTGCAATTCCGTCGCTATCTATATCCCAACCTTCAATAATATCATCCCGAATATCATTATCAGAATTAATATCAACATAATCAAAAATAGTATCGTTGTCTGTATCTATTGGATTTATTCCGTTTGGAAATGCTGTATCAATACCTTCTGATGAAAAAATACCATTTAATGTTTTATAACTATCGGTTAATTGTGCTTCAATATTGTCTACAATTCCATCTCCATCTGCATCAATATCTGTAAAATTAGGGTTTCCTGTTAAATCTGTATTTGGAATTGAATATGTACTTGAAGCATTTACAGAATCATTCGTTTCAAGCGTATTATCAAAACCATTTGCCCCAACAGCATTATTAGTTTTACCATTATTATTGCTGTCTTTAGACGCATTATTGGCTTCAACAATATCTAAAATTCCATCATTATCGCTATCTAAATCAAAATGATTAGGAATGCCATCGCTATCAAAATCAAAAACATCTACAATTCCGTCTCCATTTGCATCAGCGTCATAATCTGTATCTCTATAATTTGGTATAAAATCTAAATCGTCATCAGCCAAAGGATTTAATCCATTATATTCATCAATATCTAAAATTGTATCATTATCATCGTCAAGATCATCTGTGTTTACAATTCCGTCATTATCTGTATCTGTTGAAGCATTTACATTTACTGATTTTGATGAAACTGTAGAATTATTTAACGGATCTCTTGATGTAAAAACGGCAGAATTCAAGCCAATACATGATTCAGCATAAAGAACAGTAAACTCTACAGTAATTGTTTCATTTATTTTTAACAATCCTGATGTTCCATCAAAAATATTAGCATCCGAAGTACCATCAAAATTTAAATTTAATGTAGGATTTGTAGTTGCTGTAGAATTTTGAATAAAAGGTTTGCTTACAGAGACAATATTGCCACCACAAATACTGTTTAAATCATCTTCTAATTGTAATTTTTCTAATTGTACAGACTCGCTCGTATTTTCAATTTTTATTTGAAATGTAACTTCTTCATGTTCTAAAATATCGTTTGGAGCTTTATTAACAGATGTAATTATTTTATCTGTGCTAGATGAAGAAGTAAATATAAATCGCATACTTGAAGTTGTACACGCACATTGCAATTCTGACGAAACACTTTCAGTAGGAGAACTTGCTTCATAATATCGATCTAAATGATTTCCTAAACCGTCTGACCATGTAACATAAGAATGCCTGTTTTTAATGCTTGAAATAGTTTCATCAAGACCGTCAAGACTTCCTTGTGTTTGAGAATTCTGTAGTTGATAAAAATAACTGTAATTACCTGAATAAATAGGTTTTATAATATAAAATATGCTCAATATTACTTTTTCTCCAGCTGCAAGAGAACTGCCAGCCATTAACAAAGAGCTTTCTGTATTACCATCATAAAGATTATTAATAGTTACAGAAGACCCTCCTGATACTTTTGTGATTTTTATTTCTTTAAAAGAAATTCCATTAGCAAAAAAAGCTCCCAACCCCATATTAAAATTTACATTATTAGCGGTAGTTGTTCCTTCATTTGTAATAATTACTGTATTAGAATAATCGTATGTTCCATCAGAATTTATAACTCCTGGAGGAACATCATTTAAAAATCTTGGTGTATAAAACTCTGGTATGTATAAACCTGCAGTAACAACGGCTTCTGTAGTATGAAAATCTGTAAGTAAAAGAGATTCTGTATCACTTCCTCTATCAGAAGTAATATTTACAACATTATTAAAATCGATACCAGAACCAGAAGGAGTTGGATTTGGTCTGCCGTTACAATCTGGTTTAATATTAACGCAAAAACTTACATTAACACTTTGGCCAGGATGTAAGGTTAAATCATTTATTGCACTATTATTAAAAACAGAGTTTGATGTTCTGTCTAAAAAACTAGAATTTATTGCTGTATTACCAAATTCTAAAGGATAATAAGTGCTATTAACATAATCATATACTCTAGAATTATTATTGGTAGCAATATTAAGTTCACTTACTGCAGTTACACAAGTATTGCCAAAAACTGCTTCTAAATCATTAATAAAATCTATATTTTTTATAGAGCTTGTAGGATGAGAATTTCTTGAAGTACTTATATTTTTAAATGTTAAACTATACTTTACTTTATATTCGCCACTTACAGTAAAGCCTTGATTACAACTACCAAAACCTGAAATTTCTAATAAATTATCTATTTGTTCTACAGTTAAAAATAAACTGGCAACACTTGTAAAAGTACCATCAGAAATAGTGTAAGAAATTGTAGGAACATTATCTCCAGTATAATTTAATGTGGGAATAAAAGTATAACTCCCGTCTGCATTTATTACAATACTACCTTGTGAAAAACTAGCAGTTTCACCTGCTAAAAAGGAAGATCCATTTACATTAAATGTTATAACAGTTAAAATATCATCTACATCTATATCTGTATCATTTGCTAAAACACCAGGTGCATCAACACTTAAAGTTGTATTAATTTCTGCCGTGTCATAATCTACTTTTGCAATAGGTGGCGTTTGTGCAACCAAAAAATGGGTAATTAATAAGAAAAAAAATAATACTTTATAGTGTTTCTTTAACATAACAAATAAAAGAAGATTTGATAATTAAATAAAAAAGAGTTGTTGTAAAAACTTAGATTTCTAATTTTTTATCATACGGTATGCTCTTTAATATATGATTAATAACATTAACCCTTGCTTCCGTTTTTCTATTAGCACGAATTATTTTCCAAGGAGATATTTTAGTGTTTGTTTTAGCAAACATTGCATTTTTATACTCTGTGTATTGATCCCATAAAAGTTGTGCTTTTTCGTCTAATTTAGTCATTTTCCATTGTTTTAAAGGATCATTTTTAATGTCTTCAAAACGTTTTGCTTGTTCTTTTTTAGAAATAGACATATAAATTTTAACCAAGTGTATTCCAGATTCTAAAATCATCCTTTCAAAATCGTTTACTTGATTCATAAAAATATCATATTCTTCTGGTGTACAAAAACCATTTACAGGTTCTACAACGGCTCTATTATACCAACTTCTATCAAAAAAAACCATTTCTCCTGCTTTAGGAAACTGCTCTACATATCGTTGAAAATACCATTGAGATTGCTCATCTTCGGATGGTTTTGGCAATGCAATAATTCGCATATGACGTGGATTAATACGTTCTGTAACTCTTCTAATTGCGCCTCCTTTACCTGCCGCATCTCTTCCTTGAAAAACAACAATTATACGTTCATTATTATTAATTGCCCAAGTTTGCATTCTAATTAACTCGGTTTGCAATTTCTCTAATTTTTTCTGATAATCTATATATCTAAGAGCTTTAACAATATTAAAAGGCTCTTTAGATAGCAAAGCCATATATCCTTTTTTAGAATTTAGCTTTTTTATGTCTGATTGTGTTAATTTTATATCCATAATATTTTAATCTATTTGTAGCGTATTAGAACGATAATAGCGCATTGCAACATTTGGATCTGGATTTAAAACAGTACCAGCATCCTCTTTTCCTTCATAATCAAAATGAGATAATACATGTCTCATAGCTTCTAATCTTGCTACTTTTTTATCATTGGTTTTAATAATCATCCAAGGACTGTAAGCAGTATGCGTTTTAGAAAACATTTCTGATTTATAATGTGTGTATTTATCCCACAAAATTTGACCTTGTTTATCAACTGGGCTAAATTTCCATCTCTTTAAAGGATTTTCTTTTCGAGCCTCAAAACGTGTTTGTTGCTCTTCTTTAGTAATTGATAACCAAAACTTTATAATTACAACTCCGTCTTCATACATCATGTGTTCAAACTCAGGAACTTGTACTAAAAATTGTTTATATTGATTTGCTGTACAAAAACCCATCACAGGTTCTACAACCGCTCTGTTATACCAGCTTCTATCAAAAAAAACAATTTCACCAGGGTTTGGTAATTCTTTAATATATCTTTGAAAATACCATTGCCCTTTTTCTACATCTGTAGGTTTATTTAAAGCAACTAATCTACTAGATCTTGGGTTTAAATGCTCCATAAATCTACGAATATTACCACCTTTCCCTGCAGCATCTCTACCTTCAAAAATAATGGCAACTCTTTTCTTTTTTTGGCAATATAATTCTGCAATTTCACCAATTCGATTTGTAATAATCTTAACTCACTATTGTAAGAAAGTGTATTTACTATTTTGGTATATGAAATATTCTTTTCATTTAAAAGATATAATAAATCATCATTATTTTTTATGCTCTCAAACTCCTCTATACTTAGGGATTTTTTTGTATTCATATATTTAATTTAAAAGTCCTAAAATAAAACCTTTTTTTCAAAAATCTATAAAAAATTTACTCTTTTAAATTAGATATTTTATATTTGTTTACTATGAAATACTTACTTTCTTTTTGTTTTATCATTTTTTCTTTCTGTATTTTTTCTCAAGAAAAACTCTCTAAAGAATTTAGTTTCATTACAGAAAACGATTTATATGTTTCTACTAGAAAAGATAGGTATTACACAAACGGAATCTTTTTAAGTTACAGATACCTCTCTAAAACAAAAAAAGAAAATCAGGAAAAAAGAATTTTAGAATGGCAAATTGGTCACGAAATGTTTAGCCCATATAAAGCTATTGTGCAAAGTATAAATGACCATGACAGACCTTTTGCTAGTTATTTATTTGGTAGTTTTGGCGTAAATCGTGTTTATAAAAATGCTAAAATTTTTAATACCAGCTTACAAATTGGTATAATTGGACCAAATGCTTTTGGTAAAGAATTACAAGATTTTATACATAATCTTTACGGTTTTAGAAAAGCAACCGGATGGCAATATCAAATAAAAAATGCCTTCGGATTAAATTTTAACACAGAATATTCTCAATTTTTAGTCAAAGATGCATCAAATTATTATGATGTTTCTTGGATAAACTCCGCCAAATTAGGAACCGTTTATACAAATATTTCTTCAGGCTTTTTTGCTAGAATTGGTTTTAAACCATTAGCTAAAATGATAAATTCTATTGCGTTTAAAACGAATTTAAATAATGAAAACACAAACTTTAAAAGAGAAATTGAATCTTTTTTTTATATAAAACCTATGGTTAGATATGCTTTTTATGATGCTACTTTACAAGGTAGCTTCTTAAACAAGTCTAGCTTAGTAACTAAAGAAGTAGTGCCTTTCGTTTTTAATTTAGAAGCTGGTTTTAAGTTTACTGCAAACAAGTTTAATTTTTGTTATGCATTTCATTACAGTACTAATAAATCAAAAGAATTAAGATATAATAATGGAAATATTTACGGCACAATTTCTGTTAATTATTTAATGCATTAATTAATAAAAAAATCATCTTTAAAGCCAATTAAATACAATTTTTCTTGCGCTCTCGTTATTGCAGTATACAACCATCTAAAATATTCTTTAGAAACTCCATCTGGTAAATAAGGTTGTTCTATAAAAACAGTTTTCCATTGTCCTCCTTGAGATTTATGACACGTCATTGCATAAGAAAACTTTACTTGTAAAGAATTAAAGTATTTGTTCTTTTTAATGGCTAAAAACTGTTTATATTTCGATTTTTCATGTGCGTAATCTTCTTTTACAGCTTGATATAATTTGTTAGATTCTTCATACGTTAAAGACGGACTTTCGCTTGTTAAAGTATCTAATAACAATACGGTTTCAAAGGGTTGCATTTCTGGATAATCAATCATTTTTAATTCTACTTCAGCAAAATTAAAACCATATAATTCTTTAATAGAAAATATTTTTAAAACTTGGCAAATATCACCATTGGCAATAAAATCTGCTGCTGATTTTTCTTCTAACCAATAATAATTATTTTTTACAATCATTACAAAATCACCTGCAGAAATTTCATTTTCTTGTCCGCGAATTTTCATTCGTATTTGTTGGTTGTATTCATTTGCTCTTTTGTTAGAACGCACAATAAAAGCGGTATCTTCTACTCCATCAGAATCATAAGCTGTAACAAGTGCATCTTCAATATCGTAACCATCAATTAATCTTTTAATGTCTGGAAAATCAATATCAAACTGAAAATTATTTCCTTCATTTTGCAACAATAATCTTAAATGTGTTGCATTTGCTAATATTCCAGAATTTTCATGTTGACGCATAACTTCATCCAACTCAATTTCTGTTACACTTTTATGATAATCGTACGTTAAAGTATATGGTTCTAATGCCGGACTAACATTTAATTTTACTGGCGGAAGTTGTGCTGTATCACCAATAAAAATTATTTTACAATTTGTACCTGCATACACATAAGAAATTAAATCATCTAACAAAGAACTAGATTCAAACAATTTTTGATTTTGCCTACCATCAGGAATCATCGAAGCTTCATCAACAATAAAAACAGTATTTTTATGCTTATTTGGTTGTAAAACAAAATCTACAGATCCGTTTGACTGCTTTTTAGGAAAATATATTTTTTTATGAATTGTAAACGCTGGTCTTTTAGAGTAAAGCGAAATTACTTTTGCTGCCCTACCCGTTGGTGCTAATAAAACAGCTTTTTTACCAACGCTACTAAGTGTATTTACAAAAGTACTTATTATGGTTGTTTTACCAGTACCAGCATATCCTTTTAATAAGAACAAAGCATCTTTTTCTTCGTTAAAAATAAAAATGCTTAATAAATTTAATAATTGCCCTTGTTTAAGCGTTGGTGTGTAAGGAAATTTCTTCAATAATTCCTTATAAAAATCAGTAGGTATTTTGTGCATATATTTATTAAATGAACAAAGATACATTTCTTTGCAAAGAAAAGTTTTTATCATAAAAAAAAAAGTGTAGATTTGCGTTAGGACTATTAAAAAAACAATTAAAAATGAATTTATTACTAATGATTATAGGAGCTCTAGTAGCTGCTGTTGCTGTTGCCTTTATTGTAGTTAAATATTTACCATTAAAATTAAGATGGATTCCTTCTATTTTGCTGATGATTTTGGCAGTATATTTAGGAATTAAAATTTATGATGGAATTATGGAACCTATTAATTTTAATGAAGACAAAGTTGAAAAATTCTCTGTTGTTGTAGATAACTTAAAAATTATTAGAGATGCTGAAGTTAAGTATTATGAAGTTAACGCTAAATATACTAAAGACAAAGCTGGTTTAATTAAATTTATTGATACAGCACAATTAGCACTTACAGAAACTAAAACTATTGTAGAGAAAATTAATAAAGGTGGTGGTATTATTATCGATGAAGAAAGAAGAGTTACAGATACAATTGGTTACGAACCTGTTTTAAAATACTTTAAAGGTAGAAACTACAAGAACATGTTTAAAGTTCCTGGTGTAGAAGGTACAGAATTTGAAATTGAAATAGGATCAGTTGAAAAAGTACCAGGTTTAGTGGTACCAACTTTTAGAGCAAGAACTCCTAAAGAAGGTATTTTAGCAGGTCTTAATGAATCGTTAGTTAAACAAGAATTAGAAGCTGTAGAAAATGACCAAATAAAAGGTGAATTTGTTTCTGTTGGTTCTTTGGATGAAGTTACCACTGGTGGAAACTGGCCTCCTTCTTATGATAAAAAAGACGGTGATAAAGAAGAATAGTAAAATTTCTTTAAAGAAAACAAAAGATATAGAATTATCCATCCAATTTAGTTTGGATGGATTTTCTTTTTGTGTTATAGATACTAATACAAAAGAAAAAATCTATTTTACAGCATATCAATTTGAAGAATCCTTAAATTCTCCAGAAGAATTACTTGAAAAAATTGAATCTATTTTTAAGGAAAATTCAATTTTACAACTTGAATATTCTTCGGTAACAGTAATTCATCAGAATAATTTAGCAACACTTGTACCTTCTAAATATTTTGATGAAAATAATTTAGCTTCGTATCTTAATTTTAATATTAAAACATTAAAAACAGATTTTATTGCTTTTGATGAAATAACAGCTATTGATGTAAAGAACGTTTACATTCCTTATATAAACATTAACAATTATTTGTTTCAAAATTTTGGTGAGTTTGAATACAAACATCATCTTACAATTTTAATAGAAAAACTTTTAAAAATTGAAAACTCTAGCGATAAAACAATGTTTATTAATGTGTATAAAAACTCATTTGATATTATTGTTTTAGAAAATAAAAAAATTCTTTTTTCAAATTCTTTTTTATATTCTTCAAAAGAAGATTTTATCTATTATATTTTATTTACGGCAGAACAACTTCAACTAAATACAGAAGAATTTAAATTGTATTTTATGGGGGAAATAGAAACTACATCAGAGATTTATAAAATTGTGTATAAATACATTAAAAATATCTTTTTCCTAGAAAGTAAAAATTCCATTTTCGAAGATTTAGAAGCTTCAAATCACTCTAACTTCATCTTATTAAACTAATGAGAATAATATCAGGAAAACTAAAAGCAAGACGTTTAAAAGCACCTAAAAACCTACCTGTTCGTCCAACAACAGATATGGCAAAAGAAGCCTTATTTAACATCATAAATAATCAATATTATTTTGATAGTATAACGGTTATAGACTTGTTTTCTGGAACAGGAAATATTAGTTACGAATTTGCTTCTAGAGGTACAAAAACTATTTATGCTGTTGATGCTAACTTTAATTGTATAAAATACATTAACAGCACATCTAAAGAACTAGAATTAGATATTATTGCTTACAAAAGTGATGTGTATAAATTTTTAGAAAAAACACCTTTACAAGCAGATATTATTTTTGCGGATCCGCCTTACGACTTTGATACAGAAAAATTTTTAGAAATTGTTGAAACTGTTTTTGCTAAAAATATGTTGAATGATGATGGAGTTTTAATTGTTGAACATTCTAAACATACAGATTTATCAACTCATGAAAAACATAGTTACGATAAACGTTATGGAGGAAATGTTTTTAGTTTTTTTGAAAATGCTACAGAAGAAGAAACTGAAGATTAAAGCAAAGAATTAATAATATCTGCAATTGATATTCCTTCTGCATCTGCTTTGTAGTTTTTTACAATTCTATGCGATAAAATAGGAATAGCAACAGCTCTAACATCTTCTATATCTGGCGAATATTTACCATTTATTACAGCATGTGCTTTTGCCGCCAAAATTAAGTTTTGCGATGCTCTTGGTCCTGCTCCCCAATCTAAATAGCTTTTTACCATTTCTGTAGCTTCTTTAGATTTTGGTCTTGTTTTACCAACCAAAGAAACAGCATATTCTATTACATTGTCTGTAACAGGAATTTTTCTAATCAGTTTTTGAATGGCAATAATATCGTTACTAGAAAATAATGCTTTAACGTTATACTCAATATTGCTAGTTGTACTTTTTACAACGGCAACTTCTTCTTTAAATGTTGGATATTCTAAATTAATAGAAAACATAAAACGATCTAATTGCGCTTCTGGTAAAGGATACGTTCCTTCTTGCTCAATAGGATTTTGAGTTGCTAACACAAAAAATGGTAACTCTAATTTATAATGATTTCCAGAAACGGTTACAGAACGTTCTTGCATTGCTTCTAACAAAGCTGCTTGCGTTTTTGGCGGAGTTCTGTTTATTTCATCTGCTAAAATAATATTAGAAAAAATAGGTCCTTTTATAAACTTAAAATGTCTGTTTTCATCTAAAATCTCGCTTCCTAAAATATCCGAAGGCATTAAATCTGGTGTAAACTGTATGCGTTTAAAATCTAATCCTAAAGCATTAGAAATTGTATTTACCAGTAACGTTTTTGCTAAACCTGGCACACCAATTAATAGCGAATGCCCACCACAAAAAATCGACAAAAGTGTAAACTTTACAGCTTCTTGTTGACCAATTATTACTTTACCAATTTCAGATTTTAACGAATTATAATGAACTACTAATTCATCTACAGCTTTTAAATCAGACATTATTTAGCAATTTCTTTTTTCCAATTTTTTTCAAAAGTACATTTACGATGTGTATCTGACATTTTAATATATGTATCTTTTATTTTTTCTTTAGACCATTTTGTAATAGTCTCTTCTTTCTTTTTTCTTAAAGCTAAATCTTGAATCTTAACATAATCTTCTACCAAATCTGCAACGTGAGTATTTGTTCTGTCTTTCATTATTATGAATTTAAACATTTTCTCGCCATTTCTATTTTGATCAAAAAACACATCAGAAAGTTCTCCTTTTTTTAATTCTGCAACTCTTGCATACAAATCTGGATCCATTCTTGTTAAATCAAACTTCGTTTCACCAGTATAAGGATTTACAATTGTTCCTCCATTATTTTTAGTTTCTTTATCTTCAGAGTACTTTTTAACCGCTTCTTCAAAAGAAAGTTTTCCTTCTTTAATATCTGTTGCTAATTTTTCTGCTCTTTCTTTTGTATCTTTTAATCTACTTTCTGGAATATCTGGCTGAATCAAGATATGAGATGCAACTCTCATATTTCCTCTAACTTCATGTAATTGCATTAAATGATATCCAAAATCTGATTTAAATGGCTTAGAAACTTGACCTACATCTAAACTAAAAGCCATTTCTTTAAACTCTTTTATAAATTGAGATTCTTTCGTTACTTCATATCTACCTCCATTTTGCGTAACTCCTGGATCATCAGAATTAATAATAGCTTTCATTTTAAAACTAGCGCCTTCTTCAATTTCCTTTTTTATTTCTTCTAATTGTGCAACAATTCTATCTTCTTCTTCTTTAGTTGGTGCTGCATACAAAACAATTTGCGCCAATTCTATTTCTGCTGGAAACTCTGGCAACTCATTACTTGTTTTTAAACCATTAAAATATAAACGTACTTCTTCTGGAGTTACATCTATTTTCTCGGTAATTTTTTCCTGTTCTTTTTCAATTAAAAGATTCTCTTTTTGAACGGTAAATAATTCCTTTTTTAAATCGTCTAAATCATTAAAGCCATAAGCAGCAATAACTTTATCTTCACTACCATATTGTTGGGTAAAATACTGTACACTTCGCTCTACTCTACTATTTATTTCTGCATCAGAGACAAGAACACTATCTATAATTGCATGATGTGCTAATAATTTTTGCTGCATTAATTCTTCTAACATTTCACAATCTGAAATGGTAATTTTACCTTCTGATCTAACTTCTACTTCTTGCTTAAATTTTTCTATATCAGAATCTAAAACAATGTTTTTACCTATAACTACAGCAACTCCATCTATTTTTAATTTTTGAGCAAATGTTGATGTACTTATCAACCCAAAAATGAATATTAAAATGGGTAACTTAGTATACTTTAAAATTGTTGTTTTTTGTTGCATCTTGTACTAATATTTTTTCTATATCTCTAATTAATTCAATTTTACGTTGGTGTAAAATCATTTGTTTAATAGTAGGCTTAATATAGCTTAACGGAGCTGTATCATTTCTAACTAAAACGTCCTTTATAGCCACCAAATATAAACCTAATGAATCTTGTTTTTGAAGTAATTTTGATTTTTTTAACATATTATCCTTAGAAAAAGGCAGTTTTAACAAAACCTTATCTAATTGCGTCCAAACAGAATCGTTAAACTGAAAATGTTTAAAACTTAATTGTTGCTTTTCTAACGCTTCTAAATCTTCTATTTTTTCTGATTTAAAGAGTTTTATAAGCTCTTTTTTATTTATTACTTTTTTATCAAAATGAAGAAATTTAATTTTTACTAACTCTTCATTCAATTTAAAATTTTCTTTACTTTTAGAATAAAATTCTGCAATTTCTATATCTTTTATTACAGTATCTAATTGTTGTTTAATAAGTATTTCTTTATAATTATTAATTAACAAACTTTCTCTATAATCTTTTACAAGCGCAGCAATTTCATTTTCTTCTTCTAAAGAGTTATTACTTTCTGCTTTTTGAAGTAATATTTGTTTTAATGCCCAGTTATTAATAAAACTTCTTACTAAAATAATACTATCTTCTTTACTAATATCTTCTGGTAAAATGCTGTTTAAATCTTTTTTATAAAGCTTTACTGTATTTACAATTGCTACAACTTCTGGCGTTATTTCTTCCTTCTCTTGCATTTTAAAATAATTGCAAGAGTTTAAGATAAGAATAGTTAAAAATGCAATTATAAAACGTTTCATTAGTTGTTTTTATAAAATTTAATTAGTTTTTTAAGCTGTCTTTTATTAACCTCAATAACGCTTTTTCTTCTTAAATCTGCAATCCAATTTTTTTCTAAAAAGTTCTGATAATCATTCATTACTTCTCCTTTTATTTCATTTAATTCTTTTGGTTCGTACTTACTTAAATTAGCATCAAAAAAACTTTTTAAACCTAAAGTGTCTTTAGATGATTTTTCCCATATTTTTTGTTGCATTAATTCAAACAACAACAAACCATCTTTATATTCCTGTAAAGTATATGCAAATTCTGGTTCTGATTTTTCTAAATGATCTTTATAATAAGACAAAATTTCTGCATCTTTAAAATCTTCGAAAATTTGAAAAACAGGAGTATTTCTTTTATTTTTAAGAAAATCTACAAATTGAGCTTGCGTAAATTCTTTATCATTGATTGATAAAATTATCGATTGTAAAGAATCTTTAGAAATAGATTTTATATCAGTTCTATTAAATATTGCTTTCGCTTGTTCATTTTCTACAATTTCATATTTATTCTTTAATTTATCAATTACCGCTTTTTGCGATAATTGAGCTCTATCACCAGATCTTACTTTATTTTTTAACTCACTTTCTAGCTCACTAAAAGAAGCAATTGGATATTTTTTAATTAATTGAACAATATGCCAACCAAAACGTGTTTTAAATGGTTTAGAATATTCACCTTCTTTTTGCAAGTTAAAAGCAGCATCTTCAAAAGGTTTCACCATTGCTCCTGTACCAAATTGTCTTAATTTTCCACCTTTAGATTTTGTACCAGTATCACTAGAATATTGTCTTGCTAAAGCAGGAAATTGCTCATCTGCTTCTAGTTTTTTATACACTTCATTTGCAATTTCTTCTCCTTTTGCAGAAGTATCATTTATTAAAATATGAGCAACCTCTACCTCGCCTCTAGATTCTCTTAAAGAATCTACTTTTAAAATATGATAACCAAAACGAGTTCTAAAAGGTTCTGAAACTTTACCTACTTTTGTGTTATAAGCAGCATCTTCAAAAGGATACACCATTCTAAAAGCAGAAAAATATCCTAAATTTCCTTTATTTCCTGGTCTTCCAGATTTTTTATCATCTCTAGTAGAAGGATCATCAGAAACTTCAACTGCAACAGTTTCAAAATCTTCTCCTTTTACAATTCTATTTCTAATTTTTAAAATTTTCTGATACGCTTCTAACGTATCTTTTGGCGATGGTACTTTTGGCGTTTTAATTAAAATATGTTTTGCTTTTATTTCATATTTTGTTCTATAATAAGCATCTTTTACAAGTTGATTTATAAAACTAGAATCTTGCATATAAGGCACAGAAAGCTGATTTCTGTAAGTTTCCATTTCTTTAACATAAGAAGGCAACGTATCTAGTTTTATATCATAAGCTTCTTTAACTTTTAGCTTGTAATTAATAAAAAGGTCTAAATTTTTGGTAACATCTTTAGCTTCTTCATTATCTATTGCATCTAAATTTTTTTCATAGATTCTTTTAAAATCAGAAATTGTTGTTTTTTCACCATCAATAGTTACTAAAACTTTGTTTTTCTTTTGCGAAAAAACAATACTTGAACAACTTAAAACTACTAATAATACTAACTTTCTCATAAATTTATAATGATATAATTCCTTTAATTTTCTCAACTTTTCTGTAATATTCGATAACTTTATTGGCACTTTCTACTTTTAATACGATAGAAAGACTATGATATTTTCCTGTTTTAGATTTTTTTGTTTTTATAACTGCGCCAGTATTATTAAACAATTCTTGTACTTCTTCGGATTGATTTTCGTTAGAAGGCACAATAAATTTATACATATATTCAGCAGGAAAACTCGTTGTATCTTCTAACTGAATTTTTAATTTGCTATAAAATTCTTCATTTTTACTCATATTACCCTCTTTTTTAAACTTTTTAAAAATAACAGCCCACAAAATTACATTAAAAATTAGTTTTATAAAGCGAATGATTTATTTTTGTGAAACTCTCATTTAGAGTAAAAAATCAAAATTAATAATTCTAAGATAAAATACTTGCAAAAAAATCAGCAAAAAATTGTTTTAATTGGCGGCCCAGGAACAGGTAAATCAACTGTTTTAAATAAATTAAAAGAGAAAGGTTTTTTCTGTTTTGATGAAGTTTCTAGAGAAGTAATTTTAAAAGCTCAAGAAAAAGGAATTGAACAGCTCTTTTTAACAGAACCACTTTTGTTTAGCGAAATGTTATTAGAAGGTAGAGAAGAACAATATTTATCCGCAGAAAAAAGAAAGGAAAATATTATTTTTTTAGATAGAGGAATTCCTGATGTTCATGCATATATGAACTATTTTAAGACCGATTATCCCAGTATTTTCTTAGAAAAAAGTAAACATTACAAATACGATTTAATTTTCCATTTTTCTCCTTGGGAAGAAATCCATACTACGGATAATGAACGTTATGAAACTTTTGAAGATTCTATAAACATTGATACTTTTCTAATTGATGCGTATTCAGAATTAGATTATAAAATTATAAATGTTCCTTTTGGTTCTGTCGATGAAAGAACTAACTTTATTATTAATTCGCTTGCTTGCGAATTATGATTTCTGCAAAAACCATACTACAAGAATATTGGAATTTCTCTACTTTTAGAGAACCTCAAGAAGAGATTGTAAATGCTGTTTTACAACAAAAAGATGTAATTGCTTTATTACCAACTGGTGGAGGAAAATCGATTTGTTTTCAAGTTCCTGCTTTGGTAAATGATGGCGTTTGCATCGTAATTTCCCCTTTAATTGCGTTGATGCAAGATCAAGTAGAAAATCTACAGAAACGTAACATAAAAGCCACAACAATAAAATCTGGTTCTTCGCAAGATGAAATAATTATACTTTTTGATAATATTAAATTTGGGAACTTTAAGTTCTTATATATTTCTCCAGAAAGGTTGCAATCAACTTTTATTCAGCAAAAAATACAAGAATTAAATGTTTCTTTTGTTGCCATTGATGAAGCGCATTGTATTTCTGAATGGGGACAAGATTTTAGACCTTCTTACAGAAATATTAAAATCTTAAAAGAATTAATTCCTGATGTAAATTTTATTGCACTTACAGCAACTGCAAATACAATTGTATTAAATGATATTGCAGAAAATCTTGAATTAGACAATCCGCAGATTTTTAGAAAATCTTTTGAGAGAGAAAATTTAGCATATCAAGTTTTTACTGTCGAAGATAAATTACTAAAGCTCGAACAGATTTTTACAAAAACTAAAAAGCCCGCAATTATTTATGTTACTTCTAGAAAAAGAACTGAAGAAATTAGTAATTTTTTAAACGCTAAAAATTACAAAAGCAGTTTTTATCACGGAGGATTATCTGCCAAGGAAAAGCAAATTTCTTTTGATAATTGGATGACAGAAAAAACACCAATCATGGTTTCTACAAATGCATTTGGAATGGGAATTGACAAACCAAATGTTGGAATTGTAGTTCATTTTGATTTGCCTTTTAGCATCGAAAATTACATTCAAGAAGCTGGACGAGCAGGAAGAAATGGAAACAAATCTTTTGCTGTTTTATTTAAAAATGAAAACGATATTTCAATTTATAAAAAACAACTAAAAAAAGCATTACCAAGCATAGCAGAAGTAAAAGAAGTTCACAGACAATTATACCAATATTTTAGAATTGCAAAGGGAGAAATAATTGATAAATTTTATAGTTTTAACCTTTTAGAATTCGCTAGAATGTATAATTTTACAGCTGTTAAAACAGATGCTATTTTAAAGATTTTATCTAATAATGGCATTATAGAACTTACAAATACATACAATCAAAAATCTACAATTATTTTCAATTCTAGTAGTAAAAATATCATTTTACACACTATAAGAAATATCTATATTAAGGACTTTGTAAACTCAATACTAAGAACTTACAGTGGATTATTTGAACAAGAGGTTAAAGTAGACGAATTTCTACTTGCTAAGAAAAACAATATTACTTCTAGACAAGTAATTGCCAATTTAGAGCAATTAGAAAAGGAAAACATACTTACTTACAAGAGTGTAAAAACAGATACAGAAATTCGTTTTTTAGTTCCTAGAGAAGATGATTTAACTATCAACAGATTCTCGAGAGTAATCAATCAATTTTTAAAACAAAAAGAAAAAAAGTCAGAAGATTTTTTAGCTTATATTGATAATAATAACACGTGTAGAAACACACAAATTTTAGATTATTTTGATGAAAAATCAACAAAAGATTGTGGCATTTGTGATGTTTGTTTGTCAAAAAAAAGAACTAAAAAAGTTGATATTTCTTCAGAAATTTTAGCTGTTTTAAATCAGAAAAATGGTTTAACATCACAAGAAATAAATCAACATTTAAAGGCAAATGAAAAAGACATTTTAATACATTTGCGCCAGCTTTTATCCGAAGATAAAATACAAATTAATCATCAAAATAAATACCAACTAAAATAAAAATTATGAAAGATGTACGTATCGTTTTTATGGGAACTCCAGATTTTGCTGTTACCATTTTAAAGCATTTAGTAGACAACAATTATAACGTAGTTGGTGTAATTACTGCGCCAGATAAACCTGCTGGAAGAGGCAGAAAACTAAACGAATCTGACGTAAAAAAATATGCGTTGTCTAAGAATTTAAATATTTTACAGCCAAAAAATTTAAAAAACGAAGATTTTCTTCAAGAATTAAAAGCCTTAAATGCCCATTTACAAATTGTAGTTGCCTTTAGAATGTTACCAGAAGCAGTTTGGAAAATGCCAAAATTAGGCACCTTTAATCTTCACGCATCATTATTACCACAATATAGAGGAGCAGCACCAATTCATTGGGCAATTATAAATGGCGAAACAAAAACAGGTGTAACTACCTTTTTTATTGATGATAAAATTGACACTGGAGAAATTATTTTACAAGAAGAAATTGACATTTCAGAGAATGAAACTGTTGGTACTTTACACGATAAATTAATGTTTTTAGGAGCAGATTTAGTTGCAAAAACTATTGATTTAATTTCTGATGGAAATGTTACAACCAAAAAACAACCAGAATTAGAAGAGAAATCTGCGCCAAAATTAAATCCAGAAAACACAAAAGTAGATTGGACAGAATCTTTAGAAAATATTTACAATAAAATAAGAGGTTTAAATCCTTTTCCTACTGCTTGGACAATTATAAAAAATGAGGATGAAGAAATATCAGCAAAAATTTATACTATAAAAAAAGAAACTTACGACCATCAATATAAGGTAGGAAAAATAATTACTACTAAAAAAGAAATGAAAGTAGCTGTTAAAAATGGATTCTTAATTATTGATGAAATTAAGCTTTCTGGCAAAAAGAAAATGGATACAAAAAGTCTTTTAAATGGATTTACATTTTCTAAAGAAGCAAAAATGCTTTAACCCTTTATTGACAAGGTTTTTAGGGTTTTTAAAATTACAAGCTTCCTTTATTAACAATTTAGCACTATTTATTAACAAAACAACACTTTTTCCGTTGTCAAACTTGCGTAAACCCTTAATCCATCTATATTTGTTAAGCTTTTAAAGCACAAATATAATATTCAATTAATTTAAAATCTATTTATTATGAACAAGTCAGATTTAATCGATGCAATGGCTGCTGATGCAGGAATTTCTAAAGTAGCAGCTAAGGCAGCTTTAGAGTCTTTTACAGATAATGTTACTGCTGCATTAAAAGGTGGTGATAAAGTTGCATTAGTTGGTTTCGGAACTTTTTCTGTTTCTAACAGAGCTGCAAGAAGTGGAAGAAATCCACAAACTGGAAAAACTATTCAAATTGCTGCTAAAAATGTAGCAAAATTTAAAGCAGGAGCAGGTTTAAGCGATGCTGTAAACTAATACATTACAGTTTAAAGTTATAAGAAAACTCTCTTTTTTAAGAGAGTTTTTTTATTCCTATATTTTACATACATTTACTTATGACCCATTTAAAACCGCTAAAAGGAAGATTATTAATAGCAGAACCCTCTATTTTAAATGATAGTTCATTTAATAGAGCAATTATTTTAATTACAGAACACACCAACAAAAGTTCTGTTGGTTTTATTCTTAATAGACCTCTAGAATATACGCTAAATGATTTATTACCAGAAATAGATTGTAATTTTACAATTTATCAAGGTGGTCCAGTAGAACAAGATAATTTATATTTTATACACAAAGTACCCAATTTAATACCAGAAAGTATTGAAGTTGATAGAGGTATATTTTGGGGAGGTAATTTTGAGTCCTTAAAATTTTTACTTAATTCTGGGGGATTAGAAAAAAGTGATATTCGTTTTTTTCTTGGTTATTCTGGCTGGGAAAAAGATCAACTTATCAATGAATTAAACTTAAATTCATGGTTTATATCAGAAAATGATATTAAGAACATTTTATCCAAAGAAGAAGAATCTCTTTGGAGAAATAAAATACTTCAAAAAGGCGGTAATTACAAAATTTGGGCAAATGCACCTAGTGATATTAATTTAAACTAAGAAGAGGTTACCTCTAAAACGTTTAAACTTTTACTTATTTTGTCAGAAAAAATTGTTGTAAATTTTTTCTTTTTATAATTAGTAATTTTTTGAACACCAATAATTGCATTTGTTATAAAAACTTCATCTGCTTTTTGAATTTCGAATGGAGAAATTGTTGTTTCCTCTAAAGTAAACTCTTTATTTTTAGCAATTATATCAATTACTTTTGATCTTATTACACCTTTAATACAACCTTCTGATAAAGCAGGTGTTCTAACAACATTACCTTTTACAACAAATATATTAGCATTGGTAACCTCTACTACTCCTTTTTTTTCATTGATTAAAACACAATTATCTAATTCATTTTCTTTGGCATAAATACTTGCCAAAGTATTTACCATTCTATTGTTTGTTTTTATGGTTGATAATAAGCCAGAATAACTATAAAAGTCTTTAAAAACATCTACTGAATAAACCTCTTTAGTTACATAAGTATTAGCTTTTGCAACAATAAAATAATCTATTTTATTGGTTTTTGGGGTGTATAAACCTCCATCTTTTCTGTAAACATTTAATCTAACTCGATAAGAATTAGCACTATTTTGAGTGGCTACAGTTTTTAAAATTTCTTGTTCTAAAAATTCTAAAGTAAATTCCATAGGAATTTTCATACGCAACATTCTCATAGAAGACATTAATCTAAAATAATGATCTTCCCAAAAAACGACTCTATTATTACTAACTTTTATAGTTTCAAAAATTGCATCACCATATTTAAACCCTCTATTTTCTAAAGAAAGTTTTGCTTTTTCTTCAACTAATAATTCACTATTAAAATTAATCATCAATATATTTTTAGAGATGCAAAATTACCACATTTTAATAAAAATAAGACATAAAAAAACCCAGCAATTTGCTGAGTTTAATTTATTTTATAGAAACATTAAGCACCAATTGTATGTTTTAATTCATCAATTTGATTTTCCCAAAGTTGTTTAGACTCTTCTACTTCATCTTCATCATCTGCAAAATCTGTAACAATTAAAGAAACATCTTTAGTTAAAGCATCAACTTGAATTTTAATTTCAAAATAACTTTCGTCATCTTCACTCTCAATCCACTTAAATCTGATTCTATCATCAGACTTTTTAGTAATTAATTCTGCTTTTTCTTCTACTCCTTCCCATGTAAATGTAAACATTTTACCTCTAGAATTCACTTTATCGGCAAACCATTCTTGTAAATTAGAAGGTGATGAAATGTACTGATACAGCATGTTAGGAGATGCGTGAACAGGAATTTCTAACTCAAATTTTATTTTATTCATTATTAAAATGTTTGGTTTACAATATAGGTATTAAATCTATTTAAAAAAAATTAAAACACTTCTTGCTAATGTCTAAAAAACAATTATATTTGCAGCCTCAAACAAATGGCGAGGTAGCTCAGTTGGTTAGAGCGCAGGATTCATAACCCTGAGGTCACGGGTTCAAATCCCGTTCTCGCTACAAGCTTAATGCTAATGAAATCAACGAATTGTGTCTCACAATTCGTTTTTTTTATGCCTTCTTTTTTCTTACTTTTACAAGGAGTACACGATAGAGTACACGATTTGCCCATGAAATTGAATTATTCTGAACCAAAAATCTTTACTGGTGGAGTTGATATTAAACGTTGGTCTAAGCTTTCCGCAAAGGAAAAAAAGTCTGCATTATCTAAAAGTTGGTACGTATATTATTCATTTAGGAATCCAAAAACTGGAAGATTAAAAAGACAAACTAATATAAAAGCAGGCGTAAATCTTTACAAAGACAAAAAAAGTAGATTGTATATTTTAAATCAGTTAAAAGAAAGTTTAGAATATATTTTAGAAAAAGGTTTCAATCCTTATGAAGATAATACCTCATTAGCCGAATTTATTGAACAACTTCTTTCAACTGAAAAAAGTGAAATCAAAAATAAGCCAATACAAAAAGATACTCCATTACCTATTGAAGAAAATACTATAGAAGAAGTATCAATCCCCTATTCTATCCAAAAATCTTTTGACCTAGCTCTTAATACTAAATCAAAAGTTTTAAATGGGGTTTCTTATCAAAATTTTAAAAGTAGAATTAATCGATTTAAGAAATGGCTTGATAAAGAAGGCTATGATTTAAAAAAAGACATTTCAATTCTAAATAAGAAACTTATAATACAATATTTAAATACTGTATTACAGTCTACAAGCCCAAGAAATAGAAATAATACACGTACAGACATCAGTTCATTATTTCAAACTTTAGAAGACAATGAAATCATTGAAAATAATTTTGTTAAGAAAATAAATGTTTTAAAATCTGTACCAGAAAGGAATAAAACATATACTACAACTGAGCAGAAAGATATTTTTAAATATTTAGAAAAACATGATGCTGTATTGTATCTTTTTGTTCAATTTATATCCTATAATTTCCTTAGACCTGTTGAAGTTTGTAGACTAAAAATTGGTGATATCGACTTAATAGATAAAAAGATATATGTGAGAGCCAAAAACAAACCTGTAAAAATTAAAATCATTCCTGATATATTAATTAAACAACTACCTGATCTATCTAATTTAAATAAAAACGATTTTCTATTTACTCCCAATGAAATTGGTGGTCAATGGGATACAAAAGAGAATAATAAAAGAGATTATTTTACAAAACAGTTTAAAAAAGTAAAAGATCATTTTGAATTAGGGAAAGATTACGGATTGTATAGCTTTAGACATACTTTTATTACAAAGTTGTATAAAGAAATGGCAAAAACAGCAACTCCTTTTGAAGTAAAAAGTAAATTAAAATTAATTACAGGTCATGCAACAATGGATGCACTAGAATTGTATCTGCGTGATATTGATGCGGTGCTTCCTGAAGATTACTCAAAATTATTGAAATGATGAACTATAAATATTTTGGTATACTAACAGAAGACATGTATAACCCCTTAGATGAAGACCAAATACTAAATTTTTTTCTTGAAAAGCACCTGATAACAGCTTATAGAACTTTAGACAACAAAAAAAAAGAGGATAAATTAACTAATGAAAAAGGACAATTAGAAACAACAGTAAGAGGAATGTTAAGCGATATTAAGTATAAATACAGCGAAGAACTTTTGGATAATATTTTTATATATCTTAAAAGCTTTTTTAGTGGATTGATAGAAGTAAATATAATAATGTATACTAGAAGTTTCGATATTAAAACTTATGGATATACAAAAAAGAAAAAACGAAAAGAGGCTTTCAGAAAGTTTGACAAACTTTTTTTTGAGATTTGTAAAGAAGAACAAATTGGACTAGGAAAAAACTTAAACAATGAGACTGGAGCAGAAAAAAGATTTGTTACATTAAAAAAAGTTCAATGTAGTTTAATTGAAAAATTAAAAGGTGAAGAAATAATTTTAACCAACTATTTATATGGTAATAATGATTATTTCACAAGAGAACTAATTGACACTCATCCCTATTTACTTGAAATATTTGAATTTGAAAATAAGTTATCAATATTGATCGATTTAAATAAAAAATTTAAGTTTGAGGAAGATGATGTTTTTACACCAAAACCAAAATCAGAACTTATTTTTAAAGAACACTCTAACGAATTTCACTCATTAAAGCAAGTTGAATTTATAGAACACCAAATTATTACAAAAGAAAAAGTAAACAGAGCATTTATTGTAAGCCTTTTTGATTTTTTTAGTAATATTTTAAATATAACAACACCTTCTGGAAAAATCTTTGGAGAAATTATCAACCATTATTTCAATTTCAAATTTGGTGAAGTAAGTTTGAATGGTTCCGAAGGAAATAATCACGATCGAAGGATTCAAGAATTGAAAAAAGAATGGGAAATTTTCACAAATTAGCAGCTCTTTTTTCCCATTTCCCTTAAAATTTTAAATTTCCCACACATTTCCCACACATTCCCCCTTTTTCTTCCCTTGTAAAAATTTCTTTGTATTACGAAATTGCACCTAGTTAATTCTTGTTAATTAGGCAGTTATCTTTTGATGTAAAATCACCTTACTTTTTAACAAGTATTTATTCTAAATAAATATTTAAATAAAAAGTACCATGGAAAAAACCATCAATTTTCGAATTTCAGAGGAGTTAAAAGTAGAACTTCAATTTATTGCAGAAGAAAAAGAAATTAAAGTTTCCAGTTTAGTCAGAGAAATTATTACAGACTTCATCGAGAATTATTATGAGGATGAAGAGGAAATCAATTGTAAACCTAGAGTGCTGCATGAAGTATTTCTAGAAGTTCCTGCGGATTATAATTACAATCAATAAATCGATATTTTATGACAGAAAATAAAATCGATATAATAAGCAAGGACATAAGCATCCATCAAAAAAAACTTAAAAACAAAAGTTTTGAGTTTGGTTGTTTAATCATTAAGGAAGCAAATATTTGGGTAGAAGAAGCTAAAAACAGACCCATACCCAATATGCTTTTTAGTGAGTTATGGTATGAAAATGAGGTTTGTATTTTATTTTCGGATACTAATTTAGGTAAATCTATTTTAGCTGTTCAAATTGCAGATAGCATCAGTAAAGGAAGACCAATTCCTGGTTTTAAACTTGAAAGTTCCCCTAAAAAAGTACTCTATTTAGATTTTGAATTGTCTGATAAACAATTTGAAAATCGCTGTTCTGAAGATTATGAAAATCATTATCAATTTAATGAAAATTTTCTAAGAGCAGAATTACATACTGAATTAGAATTGCCCAAGGAATTTAAGAACATTGAAGAATACTTATGTGCAACTTTGTCAAATATTATAATTGAAACAAAAGCATCTGTTGTAATTGTAGATAATCTTACCTTTTTAAGTAGTGAAAATGAAAAAGCAAAGGATGCTTTAGTTTTAATGAAAACTCTTAAAAAAACATCTAAAACAAATAATGTTTCAATTCTTGTTTTAGCTCACACTCCTAAAAGAGATGATTCTAAACTAATTACCAAAAATGATTTAGCTGGAAGTAAAATGCTCATGAATTTTTGTGATAGCTGCTTTGCAATTGGCAGTAGTTCTCAAGAAGCTTCATTTAGATATATCAAACAAATAAAACAGCGAAATACAGAACATTTATATCATTCAGAAAATGTAATTGTTTGTAGTCTTGATAAGGAAACGAACTTTCTAGAATTTCACTTTGAAGATTTTGATTCAGAAAAAACACATCTAAAAACTTATGATTCTTCTAGTTCAGAGGAAAGAAATGAGCAAATAAGTTTTTTAGTTTCTGAGGGATTATCAAATGTTAAGATTGCGGATAGGTTAGGATTGTCTGAGGGAGCAATTAGAAAAAGAAGAAAAAAACTAAATATCTAAGATAGATGGTTGCTTCAGACATATACACAATAGCCAAAGCTCTTTCTAAAGAAGAGTTTATCAAGCTATCTAATATGTTAAGATGCGATATAAAGAAAAGTGAAATAAAACTGAAAAAGAAATATGAGTTACCAGATTTCACAAAAGAAGATGGATTACGTTATTTATTAGAAAATCATATTCGGAAAATTAAAAAAACATAATCGTACCATTCGTACCTAAAAATAAGTACGAATGGTACGAATTTAATAAAATGAACCACATATATAAGTACAGTTTAGATAGTTCTAGCAGAAAGTTTATCTGCCCTAATTGCAATAAGAAAACATTTGTAAAATTTATTAACAATGAAACTAATCAATATTTAAATCCTACTGATGGAAGATGTGATAGAGAAAGTAAATGTGGTTACTTTAAAAAACCTACATCTAATTGTATTACAAATATTGAAAATTGTATCACAGAAGTAATACAACCAACGTATCATAATACTATCGTTTTGCAAGAATTTTGTAATACAAAACAACCAAGTAACTTTATAACTTATTTATTAAGGCATTTTGAAACACAAAATGTACTACAAGCTATTAATTTGTATCACATTGACACTACAAACTATTGGCATAATGCCACAATATTTTGGCAAATAGATGCTAAAAATGTAATACATGGTGGCAAGATTATGTTATACAATTGTGATACAGGAAAAAGGGTTAAAAAACCTTTTAATCATGTTAGTTGGATGCATAAACAACTAAAATTAAACAACTTTGTATTACAACAATGTTTATTTGGTTTACACAACTTGATTAGTATTACAAAAGGTGATACAATTTGTATTGTTGAATCAGAAAAAACTGCAATTATAATGAGTATTGTAATGCCTAATTTTTTATGGTTGGCTACAGGAAGCAAAACAGGTTTTAAACAAGAGATGTTACACCCCATAAAAGACTATGCAATTATTGCTTATCCTGATAAAACAGAATATCAAAAATGGGCAGAAACCACAGAACTTTTAAATAAAAAAGGCTTTAAAATTTCTTGTAGTAATTTGTTAGAGAAAATTGATATTGAAAACGGAAGTGATTTGGTTGATTTTTATTTTGATTCGTTGTGAATTGAATTCAAATTGTATTTTTACGTGATAATTCACAAGTAATTGGTCTAAATTGACGAACATAACGGGGTATGTTTCTATAAACAACGTTAGCGCTGATTTGCAATCCTTTCATGCATAGTGTATAGACAGAGATAAGCTGCAAACAAAATACTAAAAAAAAGGATTGTGAAACTAGATTGTACTTTCATTCATCATTGGAATGGTCACGGATTACAAATCCGCGCCAACGAGTCCTTTATCATCAAATTTAAAACCAGGCTGCCTTACTTCAACTATATGATTATATAGTATTTTAAAATCTTCAAATTTTGAAGCATCCTGTATTTTAAATTTAATGTATAGCATAAATTATATCCGTTGTTTTGTGTTTAAAGGGCTTTAATTGTATCTCCCATTACCATTCCCTTAAAAAGTATGTGTTATTGCAGTCTAAAACCAAAAGAGTGATTTACATATACTTTATAATGGAATGGTCACCGATTACAAATCCGCGCCAACGAGTCCTTTATCATCAAATTTAAAACCAGGCTGCCTTACTTGAACTATATGATTATATAGTATTTTAAAATCTTCAAATTTTGAAGCATCCTGTATTTTAAATTTAATGTATAGCATAAATTATATCCGTTGTTTTGTGTTTAAAGGGCTTTAATTGTATCTCTACCATTACCATTCCCTTAAAAAGTATGTGTTATTGCAGTCTAAAACCAAAAGAGTGATTTACATATACTTTATAACCTCTGTTTTTATAATCTTTAATCATATTATCTCTTTTTTTATCTACATCATTAAATGATTTATCCCAAACCCAATGATTAGGAGTCATACAATTGTCATAATTAAATTGATAATGATTTATACATTTAGATTTCCATTTATCTGCCATTTCATTTTCTTGAAGATATTCTTGTTTCCCTTTTACTATAATTCCATCATAAGAATCGAATTTATAAGAAACAACAGGGCTAAAATAGACAACATCTAAACCTTGGCATGTGCCTCTATAATCACTTTCTATATAAGCAAAGTTGAATTTTTTAATGTGTTTTTGTGCATTTACTGTGTAAGTAGCTAAAGGGCTAGTAAAAAGAGTAAATAATAAAATAGTGTTTTTCATGATGATTTAATTTTTACAAGTTGGGAATTTTTTAAAATAAGACTGGTAGTCTACATCAAGCTTAATGGCTTTTAACGTTGTATTTGGTGTAGCGTATTGCATGGCTTCTTTTTTTACTTTTTCTTCTATTTCGGATACAGAAGTAGCTTCAAAATAAATTTTACCTACAAGTCCTTTGTTCCAAACTTTACCTGCTCTTAACAGCATTTGATAGGTTGAATTTTTCTCTAGTACTTTTTCAAAAGCTTCTTCTGTAATATTACTGCTCTCGTTGATATTTATTTTAGCACAGCTGTATTTTTCTGGCTTGTAATATGCGTAAAACACATATTTAACCCCTTGATGGCTTACAATATTAGACCCGCCATACACGATGCTTTTTTCCATGCGTTGGCTACACTCACAAGGATCATAAGGGCTTTGCGCATTTACTAAGCTTGTTATAGCAAGGGTAATGACTATAGTTAAAATTTGAATTGTATTTTTCATAGTTTCTTGTTTTTAAAATTTACTTCCAGAAGCATTTCGTTCTTCTTCTCGTTTTTTTGTGGCTAGGTATGCTAAGTGTTGGAAAGCTTTTTCTATTCTAGGTAACATTTCATCATCTTTAGTAAGCTTAATCTTTATAAAATCTTTATTGAAATCATCTCGTTTTCTCAATGGTTGCCAATCTCGTATGTAAAAAACAGAGTATGATATTTGGGAATAAGCCACCGCCTTCTCAGATGTAAATTCTAGATTCAGAGTTCTATACCACACATCTGCTCTTTTTAGTTTAGAAAGATCTATGTTAACTAGTTTTATCGATTCTTTAACGCTGCTTTCTAAATTATAAGATCCTTCACCTTCTATCGTTAAGTCTAATGAACTAAAAGACAATTGTTTTATATCCATTGAACGACTTTCTTTGTAGACGTAGAAATTTAAATAATTCTTTTTAGTACTCTCAATAAATTCAACGGTTTCCTCCCAAGTAGCATCATTAGAAGCGTCTTGTGCGTTACAAAAAAATGTGGTAGTTAAGCATAAGCTTAATAAAATGGTTTTAATAGTTGTTTTCATGTTTGTTTGTTTGTTTGTTTGTTTGTTTGTTTGTTTTTATAATTATTTATTATTTTTAGGTTTAGCTAAGTTGTAAGTAATCCCAATAAAATGGCCTATTTCAAATTTTTGGTTGGTAGGTATTTCGTTTGTTCCTAATTCAATTGGAGTGTCTAAAGATAAGGTGTTGCTTAAACGGCTTACACGCCCCATAGCAATACCTGCATTAATAATAATGCGTTCGTCTTTACCAATGGCAATACCTGGCCCTGCTAATATTTGAAATTTTTGATTTGCCGTTAACAAAATACCAAAGCTTAGCATTGGAGCTATGTTTCCATATCTTCTGTATTTTAGATTTATCATAGTACCAAATCCAAAATCATAAGCACCATTATCGTTTTCCATAATTGTTTTTTTACCTGGGTCAGTAGTACTGTCTATGGTAGAAAACTCAGCATCGAACAATGAAGTTATAAACATACCTGCACTTACGTCTATTTTTACGCCACCTGTAACCCAGAAGCGATAGTTGAAAACTTCAGGTTCAGAGTTGCTTTCTAGAGTATAGCGTTCTAAAGTTATATTTACATAATCTATATTTTTACCGTGTACATCTATAGGTAATGTGTAGCTTGTAAAATTGGCAGCAAACATTTTGTTAATAGCTGTAACTAGATCATCATTATATTTTTTTATGCTTTGCTGATAGGTAGTTATAAAGGTTTTTAAATCATCATCTTTTGTAAAAAACTCAAAAGAGATTTTTAATAACTGTTGTTGTGTAAGGTTTTTGTTGTATTTTTCTTTAAAGCTTGTCCTTTGCTCTATAAATTCATCTTGGTTTATGGTGGGTAAGTCTTTTAAACTTTGTAAATAATTGTCTACAGTACTTAGCAGTATTTTTTGGCTATTTTCTACCAGTTCAATGGCTATTTTTAGAGAATCTTTTGTTGTTAAAGCATCACTGGATGCAAATGAAAGTACTGTTTTAGCATTTGTTAATTCCTCTGCATTGTAAGAACTAATTATTGTTTTTATGTTTTTTTGTATTTCAACAAGTTTAACCACTTTGTTTTTATCATCATTTTGTTCACCAGTAGTTTCTTGTTTTTTTAGAAGCTCTTCAATATTAACAAAAGATTCATCTTTAAAAATATTTACAAACTCATGTTTTATAACATACCTATACTTAAAAGGGTTTGCATTGGTTAATTTAAAAACCAATTGTTTTTTAGTTTTAATTTTTAAACCCTTAGTATTTATAATTGCGGGCTTGCTTAAATCTAACTCATAGGTTGTTGTTCCTTGGGTATCTTTTACTTGCGCATGCAAGCCAAAAACCATTAATAACAGAGCGGTAGTAAGAATTGTTTTTTTAATCATAGTTGTTTTTTTAGTTAAAAGTTAATTGAGTTGCATGTCTTTAATTTCTTTATTTACCCCCTAACTCCACTAACAGTAGAATTTCTAGTTTTTTTAATAGTATCTTTTTTGGTGTTTTCTCGTATAAATTGCTCTACATCTTGTAATAAATCTGTTTTATCATCTAAAAAAGGTTGTGTTTCTAATAGAATTTTATGACTTATATAGCGGTCTTTAGTATATGCCGTTGCTATTCTTTTTTGCAAAAGCTCCATGGCTTTTTCTTTGCTTGAAGCTTTAAATGCTTTAATGTATTTAAACGTTTTAGATGGACAATTATCACTTTTAATGATGTATTCATACACAACTACATAATCAGATTTACTTACGTATAAATCCACTGTTTTTATGTTACTATCTTTACTAGGGTTTAACCTTTTTCTGTAAACCTCTATTATTTTATTGCGTTTTTCCGTATTTATTTTTGCGTAAATTACAAACGTTTTAAAACCTGTATCTACAGAACACCAATTGGCTAATTTGCTGTTGTTTATTAAAACGTAATAATGTGCGCTTTGTGCATAAAACTGATATTGACAAAAGCAAAGGAAAATAAAACAACAAAAGGTTTTGTTCAGCTTTAATTTTTTAAGTTTAATTGTGGTCATAATTTTTGTTTACATTTTATTGTATAGCCTTATTTTTTAGGACCTAAAAAGAAACAACCCGAAAACCATAGGGGCTGAACCTGTTATCTGGCCTTCGGTTGCTACGGTAGGCAACACGACAGTAGGAAGCCTCGTAGTTCCAACTACCACCACGAATCACCTTACCATTTGCCCGAGCTGTATTTTTTGGGTTTTTACTTGGGCTTGTGCTATAATAATCACTTTTATACCAATCTAAACACCATTCCCAGACATTCCCGCTCATATCATACAGCCCTAATTCATTGGCTTTTTTTTGCGCTACTGCATGTGCCTTATCTCCCGAGTTATCTTCATACCACCCTGCAGTTGCCATGCTACGGCCTGCAGCATATTTATAGCCCTTACTTTGGTTGCCACCCCTAGCTGCAAACTCCCATTGGGCTTCGGTGGGTAGGGTTATGTTTTTGTCTAATTTTTCACTTAACCAATCGCAGTAATTTATAGCATCATTCCAAGATACGTTTACTATTGGGTCGTTACTATTCCAACCCCAATTTGGTTCTTCGGGCATATTTACACCTGTGGCGTTGCAATAATTACGGTATTGCGCTACGGTTACTTCGGTTTTGCCTATGTAGTAATCGGTTAATGTTACCTGGTGGGTGGGTTGTTCATCGTCTCCTCCTAAACCGTGTTCATCGCCCATGGTAAAAGTGCCTCCTGTTACTTTTATAAATTCTGGTGTTTGGGCTTGCGCTGTGGCTATTATTAAAAATAGGGTTGCTATTAGTGTTATTGTTGTTTTCATGTGTTTATTTATTAAATTCATCTTTTATTATTTGATCTTTGTTTTTGCGTTGCTTTTTAATTCGTTTCGATTTTAATTTTGCGGAGTAAGCATTTTTATCAGATTTAAAATGCAAACCTCCTTCTGCTAAAAAAGAACCTTGCTTAATCATCAATCCATTATACGGGCAATCTTTATAGCCGCAATTATGTTTAGAATAAGCTCCAAAATTTCTATGTTTAATTTTCTTTTCTGATAATATTTTTTGTTGGTTGGCTATAATGTCATTCCATATTTGTTTTTCATCAGCAACCGTTAACTCAAGACCTAGAGTTGTTAGATCAAAATAAGTTTGAGGATCTTTTAATTGATAAAAGTTAAATGTTTTACCAAAAATAGAATTTGCATAATCTCTTATTTCAATTTTATCATCTAATTTAAGATTTTCATTTTCACAGATTGAACGATACATGCCTAAAGTGTTAAAGTCTGAATATTTTTTATAATGGTCTATAAATTGAAAATATTCGCTTTTATTGAGTTGATTAAATTTCTTTCCTATTTTCATTTTTTATTTTTTATTTTAAAATTTATCGCCTGAAGCATTGCGCACTTCTTCTCTTTTTTTTGTGGCTAGGTATGCTAGATGCTTAAATGCTTTTTATATACCAGTAATTATTTTGGTTAATGATTAATTATATCTTGAAAATAAAAATTATTAATTTTCATTTTCACATTTATTAAATTTTTGAAATACCACATCTATTGGGATTAAAATTCCTTTTATTTGGGTTAGAGAATTAATAACGTACTTACGTTCTTCAATAATAATTTCAGAGTCATCTTTATTACAACTATTGAATAAAGTGGCGATTGTTGAAATAAAGAAAAGATTTTTCATGATTTAATTTTAAGTTTGAAAAATATGGATATTTCAATTTTCATACAATACCTATTAGTAGGTAGTTTTTGTTATACAATTCATTTTTTTGTATTAATTTCTTGGATCCCTAAAAATCCCCATCTTTTTAGACTGAATTACATTCATACTACAAAACCCAAAACGATCTGTTATTTTGCCATAACAGGCATAAACACCCATTCCATTTATAGGATATAAATGCACCACATTTGTAAAATGCACCGCATCAAAATAATTTCCATTAATATCAATAAAAGTACTTAATCTCATGAGTTTATTTTGTGAGGTCGTATTATATCTCGTAGTAACCAACAAACCATAAATTAAAACATTCTGATTCTCAAAATCAATCATTTCTTTTGCTTTGATGCTTGGCAAAAAAGGTTCTGCAACTAATTTAAAATAATTATGAATGGTAAAACCTAACAATTCCATTTCATCATACACATTTTCTATCCAATGCGATTCTAATTTTGGAAGCTCGTATTTTGTATGCTGAATTTTAAAAAGTTGAGACTGTTTTGTTTTCTGTTTTGTGGCATTCAATTTAAAAATAGCTTGCCATAATAATTGAGTTTTTGATTTTCCTGTAAATCGAAACGCATCAATTCTGATTAAAATAGTTAGTTGTTCTATACTAATCATAACACGATCTATAAAATTCTCTAAAGAAGTATAATCTCCATGTAATTGTCTTTCCGTTAACAAACGTTGAATTGTTAAATGCTCTAAATTTTTTAAATAACCAAAGCCTAAATATATAGAAGTATCCATAACAATATTTGGATGGTTACTTTTATTGATACAAGGCAATTGGATAATAGCACCTTTCATTCTTGCCTCGTGAATATAATGTGCAGCCGAATAAAATCCACCTCCATTATTTAAAACTGCTACCATAAATTCAATAGGATAATAGCATTTTAAAAATAAACTTTGATAACTCTCAACCGCATACGAAGCAGAATGTCCTTTGGCAAAAGCATAGCCTGCAAAACTTTTAATTTGATTCCAAACTTCAAAAATTAAAGCATCCTGATGTCCTTTTTTTCTACAATTAGAAACAAACTTATCTTCAACTGCTTTAAATTCTGATAAGGATCTGTATTTTCCACTCATTCCACGTCTTAAAACATCGGCTTCACCTAAAGTTAAATCAGCAAATTTACTTGCTACTTTCATCACATCTTCTTGATACACCATCACACCATACGTTTCTGGCATAATTTCTAATAAAATAGGATTGGCTTCTTTTCTTTTTTCAGGAAAACGATGTCTTTTAATAAATTCATCTTTCATCCCAGAACCCGAAACACCTGGTCTAATAATTGAACTTGCAGCCACCAATCCTAAATAATCTTGCGTTTGTAATTTTTGCATCAAGCCACGCATTGCAGGAGATTCTACATAATAGGCACCAATAGCACCACCAGATTTTAATAAGTGATTGATCTTTTCATCCTTTTTAAAACTTTCTACATCAGTAATATCAATTGGCGGATCATTGGGTCTATTTTTTTTGATAATTTCTAAAGCTTCCTTAATTTTTGCCAAACCACGTTGACCTAAAATATCAAACTTAAAAACCCCCACATCATCTGCAATATTCATATCAAACTGAACCGTAGGATATCCTTTTGGCGGAAGATGTGTTGCCGAATAATAATGAATCGGTTTTTCTAAAATTAAAATTCCTGCGGAATGTACACTGATGTAATTGGGAAATCCTTCAATTAACTTTCCATATTTTAAAACTAATTTAGCAATACTATCTATTTCTTGCTGTTGATAAACTGTTGCTTTTTTGTTGCTTTCTTGTTGATGTGTTTTTGCAGACTTGTTGATTTTTGGTTGCAAACCTGTTGCTGTGTTGTTGCTATCTTGTTGCAACGCCTTATTTTGGGGCGTTTCAGCACCATTAAGAACTATTTTTTGTTGTTTAGACTTCTTACTTAATTTATCAATTTCTTCTTTAGGCAATCCAAACACTTTTCCTAATTCACGAATTACAGCTTTGTATTTAAATGTATTATACGTTGCTAAAAGTGCCGTGTTTTTAAAACGTGTAAAAATATAGTTGGTCACATCATCTCGATCTTTCCAAGAAAAATCAATATCAAAATCAGGAGGAGATGCTCTAAAAGGATTTATAAATCGCTCGAAATACAAATCTAATTCCACAGGATCTACATCAGTAATACCAATAATATACGCAACAATACTATTTGCGCCACTTCCTCTACCAACATGAAAATATCCTTTACTTTTTGCATAACTCACAATATCATAATTGATTAAAAAAAAGGACACAAATTTTAATTCAATAATCACCTTCAATTCTTTTTGAAGTCGGTCTTGCACTTGTTGTGTTGGGTTTTGATATCGCTTTTCAAGTTTTGTATTACAAAGTTCTATTAACTGTTTACAATCTTCTTCAAAGCTATTGTAATACAAATTTAAATTCTGATTTTCTCTTGATTTATCAAATCCAAAATGTAGTATACATTGTTGCAAAAGTGTTTTTGTGTTTTCAAGAACAAAAGGAAATTCTATAAAGTATTGTTGCAAAACTGTTGCAGCATACATCTTATCTGTTATTAAACACTGTTCTGATGTTGATAATTTACTTAATAAGGTATTATTATCAATGGCACGTAAAAGTCGATGTGCATTAAAATCACTTTTGTTGCGAATCGTAACTTGTTGTTGTATAACCAATTTGTCTTCATACTTTTTTAAATAGGAAAAACGAAGTTTATTTATCTCAGCAATAGAAATTCCAACAAATTCATTTTCTTTAAAAGAAGTTAAGTTTAATTCCAGTGCTTTTTCAAAAGGATACATAATAAAAACATCTTCTAAAAATTCGGGTTGATCAGGAATTGCTGTTTTTGATTCTAAAAAAGTAGACAAATATCGATTAATGTTTTCAAAACCTAAATTGCTTTTTGCAATCGCAACAAATTGTTGTGAATTGCCATTTCTAAAATCGACACCCACAACAGGTTTGATATTGAACTTTTTTGCTTGCTGAATAAAATTTAAACAAGCAGAAGTATTGTTGATATCTGTAAGCGCAATCGTATCAATATTATTTTCTACGGCAAGTTTTAATAATTCAACTTCAGAAAACGTTCCATAACGCAAAGAATAATAAGAATGACAGTTTAGATACATACACTATTGTTTTCTATGTGCTAAAAGTGCTGGCGGTTCTCCATTAAAAGGATTGTCAAAACGACCAATGGTTTTTGCGCCCATGGAAGCAGCTCTGGTGATACTTGATTCCCCATATTTATTTCTGATGGTATCCATAGCAGTATATAAATTGAGCATTTGTTCAGAATCATCAAACAAATTAATTTGATAATTCCCACTCACAATATCTGTAATTTTCACACCTACCAATCGAATTAACAATCGTCTTTGATACAGTTTTTTAAACAATTCTAAAACAGTCGGAATAATAATATGATCAGCACTTGTATACGGAATTTTCACTTGTTTCGAATACGTATTAAAATCAGAATATCTAATTTTTACAGCAATCACAGATGCTATTTTGTTTCCTTTTCGAAGCTGATAGGCTAAGTTTTCTGCCATTGCAAAAATAGTTTCAGTCAGTTTTCTAACATCAATCGTATCTTTATTAAAAGTACGTTCTGTAGAGATTGATTTTCTTTCATGAAACGGAATTAAAGGCGGATTGTCAATTCCGTTAGCACGTTTCCAAATCGTTCTTCCATTTACACCCAAAACACTCATCAACATTTCAACGGGCATTTCTTGAATCACTTTTACTTTTTCTACCCCTAAATTTCTTAAAATCTGATATGTTTTTTCTCCAACAGAAGGAATTTTACGAATTGATAAAGGCGCCATAAACTCTTTTTCAAATCCTTCATTTATCAATAATTGATTGTTGGGTTTTGCTTCTCCTGTTGCCACTTTAGAAACAATTTTATTACAAGACATTCCAAAGGAAATAGGCAATCCACTTTCTTTGATAATGCGTTGTCTTAATTCGGATGCATATTTATAACTTCCAAAAAAAGTATCCATTCCTGTTAAATCAGCATAAAATTCATCAATACTTGCTTTTTCAAAAAGAGGTACTTTTTCTTTAACGATTTCAGTAACAATGTGAGAATATTTAGAATAAATACTGGTATTTCCTCGGATGACAATCGCTTCTGGACACAAACGTTTGGCAACTTTCATAGACATACCAGAATGCACGCCAAAAGCTCTCGTTTCATAGCTACAAGCAGCCACAACACCACGATCACCTGTTCCGCCAACAAGCAATGGTCTTTTCTGTAAACGACTATCAATGAGTCGTTCACAGGATACAAAAAAGGTATCTAAATCGAGATGTAAAATATTTTTCTTCACACTACAAAATTAGCTACAAAAACAAACTATTAATGCTTATATTTGTAGTATTATGAAAATTATATCCAAAAATATCCGACATTTAAGAGGTTTAAAACAGCTTTCTCAAGAGCGTTTGGCAGACGATTTAAAAGTAACTCGATCAAGAATAGGTTCTTATGAAGAGAATCGTTCTTCGCCAACATTAGAGTTTTTAATTGATTTCTCAAATTATTTTAAAATCCCAATTGATATTCTATTAAAAAATGATTTGACAAAAACCAAAGACATTTCTTTTATAGAAATAGGCAGTAAAAGAGTGTTATTTCCGATTACGGTAGATGCTGAAAATGAAAACTTAATTGAAGTGGTTTCTGCTAAAACTTCTGCTGGATATTTATTAGGCTATGATGATCCTGAATACATTGAACAATTAGAAAAAATTAAATTGCCTTTTTTACCCACAGGAAAACATAGAGCTTTTCCGATAAAAGGAGATTCTATGTTGCCGATGAAAGATGGTTCTTATGTAGTTGCAGAATTTGTAGAAGATATTCGTGATGTTAAAAGCGGAACGTCCTACATTATTGTCACTAAAAATGATGGAATGACCTATAAACGAGTGTACAATCAATTAGAAGAAAAAGGATCGTTATTGCTAAAACCCGATAATAGAGAATATCTGTCTTATCAAGTTCCGATGGAAGAAGTTTTAGAACTTTGGAAATTTACGTGTAGTATTAACACGCAAGAATATGAAGAACATGAGTTGAAATTGAGTAGTATTATTCAGATGTTTAATGGACTTGGTGTTGAGTTAAAACAATTAGAAAAATCTTTAAAAATGAGTTAAAATAAGGTATTTAATTCTGGGTAGTAAAAAGGTTTTAGAATATCTATTGTATTACTATTTTTTCTACTATTGGTAACATCTTTGGAAACCGTATAAGCTTCAAACTCCTTCGTCATAAAACCTTTTTCTATAATTTCGTTAATGCTGTTTTTTGAAAGGGATGGGTTTATCCATTCTTTTTGAAATGATGTGTCTAAAATTAAAGGCATTCTTTCTTTAGAATTATGAATTTCAGCCATAAATGGATTTGCTTTTTTAGTGATAATCGAACATGAAAAAACTCCATTTTGATGATCATTATAAATACCTGCAAATGCAAATGGGTCATGGTTTTTCAATCGAATATAATGTGGATATTTATTTTTACCAACATGCTTACTTTCAAAAAAACCATCCGCTAAAATCAAACATCTTCTGTTAACTATTGGTTCTTTCCAAAGATTGCTCGTAAATAAGGATTCGCTTTTGGCATTTAAGGTGTTAAAGCGTTTTTTAAAATCAACAGGATTTTCTAAATTTTCAGGAAGCAATCCCCATTTTGCAGGTTCAATTACAGCAGATTCATTTTCTTGAGGTATGATATAAACAAAACGATTATCAAATCCATTTAAATGATAATTTGGCTCATACACTACATCCTTATTGAATTTTACATCAAAAAAATCTTCTAACTTTCTAGCTGGTTTTGTATTGGAAATATGATAACACATTTTTTTATTAGTAATTACTGATAAATCAAATTTAAGAAAATAAACTACCTAGCTCAAGGGGACGAGGTATCAAATTAATTTAAGTTAGGCTGAATTAACCTTTTTTATATTTATCTTTTCTCGCTTAATTTCTAACATATTTTAAAATAATTTGTCATTAGCATATTCTTAAATTGCGTTAATATAATAACCAAAAGTCCAAAATTTACTTTCCTATAAAATCGTTTCACTTTTGGATATAACCTAAATATTTTACTTGCTGTTAAACTTTTTATCTTATTCTGTTATATAATGGACATTATTTATATAAAAAGATAAATGTGATCTTTCATAAAGAATAAATCTAAAAGAGATAAGAAATATCTAAAAAAAAACTTCAAGCTATCAAGACGAAACTTCTTAGGTTAATGTTTTTCACCTGTATTATATTGGGTAAACCAAAAGAGATCATAACAAACTATAATTATAACTTTTGTGAATATACTCTCAAATGTAACAAAAATAAATATCTTAATACTAGAGTCAGCCAAGCATCGATGAATTCCTAAAATTAAAATATTTAAAGATCAATTTAGAGGTATTAGAAATGTTGAGCCCTACTTAATTTAGACGTTTTTTTTTGATTAATTCTAAACCATAACAATATTTAGATTATATAATATAAAGTGATTGAATCTCTCTGATCAAATAAACAAAAATCACAATTAACTCATAATCAACATTTTGATTTATTTTTGTTTTGTAATTTGAATATGATTTTATAAAAAATAATTTTGAAGTTTCATTTCTTGCATTTTATTTAATATCAAAAATATTAGTTGATAATGATTTTTTTTGTGTAAATTTTATTATTTAATTCAAGCTTCAACAAATACATACCAACTTCTGCGTTTGGTAGTTCAATTCTAAATTCATTTGAATAATAATTCTCATCAAATATCTTTTTACCTAATAAATCTAGTATTTTAACCCTTATTTTGTCTTTAGTAATGGGTAACTTAACAAAAAATACTGCATCTGTTGGGTTTGGATATACTAATATTTTGTCATTTAGGTTTAGATTATTAATAGATAGAATATTAGTTTTTATAGGATATTTATAGAAACAGACTAATTCTAGATTATTAGTATTGACAATAAAGTTTCCAGAGCCTGAATTTTGTGCAAAATAAGAGATTTCCGGGTTAGCTCCTGGGTATTCTGATAGCGTAAAAATGATATCACTTTTAGAGGTCTGTATATTGGTTATTACAGAAGAGCCCGCATTTGATAATTCAAAATCTTCTGCAATTGTTGGTATTGATAATTGGTTTGCATCCGTTTCAATTACTAATGTAACCTCACTTGATAAGTATGCATTGGTTATCATTGGAGGGTTTATCTCTGAAGATGTAGTTCCGCCGTATAAATCCATCTGAACTAAAGGAAATATTCTATCAGCAAATTTTTCGTAACCATCTATAAAAGGAAAATGACAATTATCTGTATGATGTGTCATAGCAGCTGTAACCATAATTTGTACATCTGAATTTTCATAAGCAAGCTGTCTTTGTGCTTCTTTAATGTACATTAAAAAACCACCGCATCCATTTTTTGTTTGAAAAATATAAATTTGTTTTATATTGGGATAATCTGTTAGCCAAGATTTTTTTAATTCAATAAATAAATTTTTATATTGAGTTATAGTCGTGCTGTTTCCATCACTTTCTCCTTGAGACCAAAGTACAGCTCTAACGTAATCAGTAAGACCTGAAGTCTTAAGCCTATAGTATAATCGAGAATAATTTGAAGCTAAAGATGTTTGGTAGTTTTCAGGGGCTTGAAAAAAGTTAATACTTTTTGCTCCATCTGCTCCATTAAATATTGCAATAGGAATATTATTGGTGTTAATTATGTTATTAGCGAGTTTTAAACCCCACTGTCCAGTATTTCCATTTGTACCGGTTCCCGCATCACCAATTCCAATAAACCAATTGGAATTATTTTGTAAATCTATTGCATTATCAGTTCCTTTACCAAATACACGAATGAAATTGCTAACATAACTATTAGAACTTCCATAATTGAATGCAATTGCATTAGACTGCCCTTGAATAATATAAACATCACCTGCGACAATATCTGTAACCTCCTTTTCTAGAGTTCTTGTACTTTCCGATAATCCATAAATCTTAATTGAATAATTAACTAGTTCTGCTAGAATTGGGATATTAAAATTAAATGATGCACTATTAGAGCTGTAATTTAGAGTTTTAGTTGTTGTAGTCTGAATCTTATTATTTCGGTAGAGTTCAACTTCAATTGAGCTGTAATAAATTGCTAAGTTACTTACTGACCCTTCAATGATTATATTACCAATATTAGTTGTTAGATCCCTACCTACTAGCTGTTTATTTAAAGGGATTTTATTAAATGTAATTTGTGTGTAGGAGCATTTAAATAATAATATAAACAAGATCGTAATTACAAAATTCTTTTTCTTTAATTTTTTCATAGCGTTTTTTTAATACTTAATATTTTAATTTAGGCATCTTTCTAAAAGTTTTCGAAATTTTATTGTTTGTAGAATATTACATAATTTATATACTCATTTTAAGCTTTCCAAATAATCCAAGATCAATGGAATAGAAAGCATCTTCAAAAACAATAAAAAATTTTAAAATAATTTAGGTTTCCAATTTTTTATCAAAATTAAAACCTTCTCTTATTTAATTCTTACGGCTAACCGTAAGAACCTTAAATTAATTCAAATAACTTCGTCACTCTATCGAAAAAGATTAGTTACAATTATTGTTTTGGGATTTAAAATTGAATTATACAGAATTCGTATAGCTATCGAAGTCCTTGGCTAAATTGTGAAAAGGAGTGTAACTTATTTGCCTAATATTGAAAGAAGATGAGCCTACTATCTTGGTGGATTTTCCAATTGTAGTGACCATTGCGTATTGTGAATATTTAACGTTTAAAGTAAACACACCAACAAATAAAGAGAATATGTTTTTCATAGCTTTTTTTTGTCAAATATATATAAACGGTATTAATTTGACTAAAAATTTAACTATTAATAAATGATTACTTGTAATTATTACATTATCAATAAAAAAAACCACTTAATAAGATTGTAATATTAAAAATAATCCTAAAATATTTAACAATTATTATATAATTTCAACATCTAAAACCTGATGATTTAAAAAACTTAAACTAAACATTCAAATTCATTTTTTGTATCTCATTTATTATTACATTTGAGTAGAAATTATTTATAAATCAGAGTACACGATTCAGTACACGATTTGGTTAAAAAAGCACGTAAAAGGGTGAAATTTTGAATTTTATATCAAATTCATAACCCTGAGGTCACGGGTTCAAATCCCGTTCTCGCTACTATTTTAAATCAGTAAAAAACAACAGTTTAGGTCTCTAAACTGTTTTTTTATGCAATCAATTTATGATTACCTTATCTTTACAACTAAAATTGAACACGATTTGGAACACGATTCTAAAATTTTAGCACCTTTTTCCTCCCCAAAATTCTATACAGCAAAAGGAGATTTATCCAAGCGTTGGTATATCTATTTCTCCTTCCGAAATCCAAAAAAAGGAAAACTAGAAAGAATGGAAAATGTATATGATAAAGTTTTCAATATTGTAATTCTAAATATACAGCCTTTGCTGAAGAAAACAACATAACTATCAGTATAACAGAATAATATGATCCGTTTGAAAATGCTATTGCAAAGCGAATTAATACAACTTTAAAATATAAATGTGGACTGAGAAATTGTATTAAAAATACTGTTATTACTCAAAAGCTAACAAAAAACTGTATATACTTTCAATAATTTAAGACCCCATTATAGCCTAGATTTAAGAAAAACCAGCTGACGTACATTTAAATTCGAATATCAAATATAAATCATTTTGAAAAAATAATGTGAATTTGACTGAACTAACAATTTAAAACAAACCTAATTAAAAATATTTTTTACCTTTTAAACAGCTAAAAAAATAATTTGAATGGTATAAAGTACACCTAAACAAAGGTCAACCTATATCAGTATAATACAAATTTTTAAAACTTTTTTCTGGATCGTCCTCTACCACCTTTCTTAACTCCTTTTACATTTATTTTTTGACCTGCAAAAGTTCCAAATTTATATGTAAAGGTTAGCATAAAATATTGTTCTAAAATTTTATTTTCTACATCTTGAATATATGTTTCTGTTACAGATCTTCTATAACCATTATTTTTTCCAAGCATATCATAAGCAACCAAAGAAAGTGTTGCTTGATTATCCCATAATTCAACACCTAAACCTGCATTCCAAAAAATAGCATCTCCATCAAATTCGTCTCCAACTCTACTGTTATAACGATATGAAACTCTATTAGAAAAGAATGCATTTTTAAGAAAAAACACATTAGTTTCTAAATCTAAGTTCTGCACAAAATAGCTATTATCATTAAATTCATCGGTATCATAAACGCTCTTATTTTTACTGTAACTATATGTTGTGCTTACATCAATCTTATTATCATATGCATATCTAAAAGAAAATGAAGGTCTTAATACAGTTGTTTTTGCTGTAAATTTTACTTCATTTTGAATTGATAAACTATTTTTATAACTCGCATTAAAACGTACATTTAAATTAATGTTTGTTTTTCTACTAAAATAAGATTTCGAAACAGCAAAATTTCCTGAGTATGAATAATCTCCATCTATATTACTATATGTTGTAAATCTATTTAAATCTACATCTGTAGTAGTAGAATTAATTATTTTATTTTTAACAAATTGAGCTTTCGCATTTCCAGAAATATTTATGTTATTATATGCTAAATTATTCTGATAAAGAAATCTTACATTATGAATTACTCCTGGTTCTAAAAGTGGATTACCAACAACTACATGAGTAATATCACTAACATCTTCTACAGGTTGTAATTGACTTACTGATGGTAAATCTACATTTTGATCATATTGCAAAGAAATGTTTTTATATCCATTTATATCCTTATAACGAATTCTTCCTGAATAGGTAAAATATTGAAAATCTGCCTTAAAATCGCGAGCAGTTACCAACTCGTCTTCATAATTTCTATATGTATTTGTATAAGCACCTTCTACATCAAAACGAAATTCTTTATATTGATACCTTAATTTTAACGCTGGTTTTAATGTAGTTGTAACGTATTTACTATCAGAACTTAATAGATCATTAAAATTATTATATTCTTCTGATGTTTTATCAAAATCGTAAATATAATTTTCTGTTTTTTTAGAATTAATTGTTGCGTTGTATCTTGGCATCAACCTAAAATTAGTGAAAAGCTCTTTACTTAAAAAGGCATTAAAACTAATATTACTATTATTACTGTCTGATGTAGTTACTTGATTTTGAACAATAGTTTCACCACTACTTGTAAGTATATTTTCTGAATACTTTTTACTATCTGATTCATCTTTACTAAAATCTGTACCTAAATTTATATTAAAATAATCTGCTTTATTATTTAAAACAGAAGTTACACTAAAATCATTTTTAAATTCATTACTTAAAGATGTCGATTCGTTTTTTGAATTAAAATCGCTCACTAAATCACCATTATTATAATACGAATCTTTATCTACTATGGCACCAGATTCTTTACTAGAATTTTTAAAATCCATTTTGTTTGATAGCCTAACTTTTTTAGTAGAAATATTCTTTTTTGGTTTTAAAATAAAGACTAAATCCGCACCTGCAGTATGACCTTCAGAATCTGTAAAACTACTATTCTTAGAATCTGTAATATAATTTAAATTAGGCAAAAAAGTTTCTTTATGACTTACCTGATCAAAATCTCTACTTTGAGCACTGTATCTATAATTACCATTTATTCTGTTTTCGTTCCATTTTCCTTTTGTGTAATTTGCACCAATAAAATCTGACTCAATATACCCATTACTAGTATCTGTATCTGGCAAAGAATTAAAACCTTTTGATAAATTTATATTATTTGTACCAGCAATAAGACCTATTTGTTTTCCATCAATTAGTTTAAAAATATTTGCATTTGCTTGATATTTTTCATCGGTTCCATATCCTAATTTTACATCACCAAAAGTAGCTCTGTTTTTTCCTTTTTTAATTGTAAAATTGATCTCTTTGGTTCCAGAATCAGATTCCTCTCCTGTAAATTTTTGATTATCTGTTTTATAATCTGTAACCTGAACTTTATTAACAACATTACTTGGCAAGTTTTTTAAAGCGATATCTCCTTTTTGTTCACCAAAAAACTTCATTCCATCAACATTTATAGCAGAAACTTCTATGCCATTTACGGTTATAACACCATCTAAGTCTATATCTACACCAGGTAATTTTTTTAATAAATCTTCCACCTTATCATTAGGTAAAGTTTTAAAACTATCGGCATTATATTCTACTGTATCCTTTTTTATTAATACAGGAGGCGCACGTGAAATGATAGTTATAACATCCAATTCTTCTATTTGATTACTTAATATAATATCTCCCATATTTAATTCTCCTCCTTTGGGTACATCAATATTTTTTACGTAAGGTTTATAACCTAAATACGCGATATTAAAAATAATTTTTGTGTCGGTTCCTGCATTTACAGGTAAAGAAAATTCACCTTTTTTATTTGTAATACCATATGCAATAGGAATACTATCTTTTATACTTTGCAAATAAACAGTTGCTCCATTTAAAACATCAAAATATTGATCTTTTAGGACACCTTCTAAGGTAAATTTTTGAGAAAATAATGATATAGAAATAAATAACGAAAATAATAGTAATGCTCTTTTCATTTTCAGTTTGTGTTGATTAGTATTCGCTTTCTTTGACATAGAATACTTATTTATGGTTTAAATTAAAAATGTTAAATAATAGTTAATTTTTAACATTTCTTTAAGTAATTGCGTTATTAAGATAATTTTCATTAAATTTAAAAGCTATGAAAAAAAATCCTACTATATTTTTAGAACAAGAGAATTATAAAAAAGTATCTCAACTGCTTGTAAAGTTCAAGTATAGTGATACTATAATTAATTTAATGAGAAAAATTCCTGATGCCAGTTGGAATAAAACATTAAGATCTTGGCAAATAAAATACTCTAAAGAAAATTTAGATATAATTTTAAATACTTTTAAAAATATAACCACAATTGATGATAGTAAACTTCCAAAAAAAGTGCTTTTTAAAAGAGATTTAACAAATAATCAAAAAAAACTTTTAAATAATTTTTACTTATATCTAAAAGGAAAAAGATATAGCAAAAGTACTATACAAACCTACACTTTCTTTGTTGCTGATTTTGTTAGTTATTATACAAAAAGGTCTTTAGATGAATTAACAAATAGAGATGTTGAACTCTTTATAGAAAAAGTTTTTATAGAACGAAATTATTCGATTAGTTCTCAAAGGCAGTTTGTTAGTGCATTAAAAATTTTCATAGCTTTTTATCCACATACAAAAATTAATGATTTAATTTTAGAGAGACCTAAAAAATCAAGAAAGCTTCCTAGTGTTTTATCACAAGAAGAAGTTTTAGAAATTATTAGATGCACACAAAACCTAAAACACAGAGCTATTTTAACATTAATTTACTCTTGTGGACTAAGAATTAGTGAGTTAATTAATTTAAAATTAGTAGATTTTCATATTGAAAGAAAACAATTAATTGTAAAAAATGGTAAAGGAAGAAAAGACAGATATATAAGTTTAGCTGATAGTTTTTTACCTTTATTATCTAATTATTATCATTCATACAAACCAAAAAAATACTTTGTAGAAGGTCAAAATGATGGTAAATATAGTGCCGAAAGTGTAAGACAATTTTTAAGGAAAAGTTGCGCTAAAGCTAGAATAAAAAAAACTGTCACTCCGCATACGCTAAGGCATAGTTATGCGACCCATTTATTAGAAAACGGAGTTGACATTAGATATATTCAATCTTTATTAGGACACGCAAAACCAGAAACAACAATGATTTATACTCATGTAAAGCGAAAAGATTTAATGGAAATTCAAAATCCGTTAGATATTGCTTTGCAAAAACTAAATAAGATAAATAAAGACAAGGAAAATGTTTTATTATCCCGAAATATTTAACCAAAAAACAATATATTTGATTGCATATAACCCGTTGTGCATAATGCGAAAAACCAACGAAAACTAATAAAATTATGACATCAGAAAGCTTCGAAAATCATAACATCTTTGACAGATTAAATTCGTTAAAAGAAATTTTAGAGAATGAAGAAAACAAAGAGAAAATTGATTTAGAAAAGCTCTCTTTTTTTCAAACAGTTTTCTCATACATTAATCAGCGAGTAAAATTAACAATTCCTGATTTAGTTCTACAAACGGAATTAGACTCTCTAAGTGCCGAATTAAATGCAGGTATTTCTAACATAAATAAATTTATAGGAAATAACAACCAAGGACATTTAACAAATGCCACAAACAATTTTAATGCTGCAATAACTAAAATAAAAAATTTCCCTATTCCTGTTGCAAAAGCAGATTTTAATTTTTCCCGAAAAATTGCCGAATTTGAAAAAACAGTTAAGAATAAATACAAATCTTTAGAAAAAGAAAAAGACGAGCTAAAAACTGAAATCACTAAGTTTAAGACTGATTTAACAACTAAAGAATCGGAAATTCAAAGATTACTAAAATTAATAGATGGAAAAGAAACAGAAATTCTAAATCTTAATTCCACTTTCCAAACCAGTTTTAATAATATAAAATCAGAACATAATCAAAATTTCGAAAACGATAAAAAAACTTATCGTGCGGAAATAGATAAATCAAAGGAAGTTTTTCGTAAAGAAATTGACGAATTAAAAAGCAGTATTGATACTGACACAACTGGTTTAGTAGAAAAATTAGAGACAAAACATTCAGAAGCAAAAAAATTGGTTAATCTTATCGGAAATGTTGGAGTTACTGGTAACTATCAAAATATAGCGAACAGTCATAAAGAAAGTGCTAATTTTTGGAGAGGATTTGCTATTGTATTTATGAGTATTTTTTCAGGTCTTTTAGTATGGACAATTATTGATTTAAGTTCATTAGGATTTGACTGGACAAAGTCTTTAATTAGGTTAGTTGCTGCTGCTGCTCTTTCTTATCCTGCGACTTATGCTGCACGTGAGTCATCAAAACATAGAAAGTTAGAAACGATTAACAGAAATGCTGAATTAGAATTAGCCTCAATAAACCCTTTCATTGAAGGTCTTTCAGATGATAAAAAACAAATTATTAAAGAAAAATTAGTAGAAAAATATTTTGGCAATAGTAAGGACAATGACTTTTTAGACACAAAAGAATCTGAAGGTTTATCTATTCCTGCATTTGAAAAAATATTAAGTGCTATATCAAAACTGAAAGGATAAGCACTATGCACAACACCGTATATAATTTATTGCTGGCTTATTGCCTACTTACGAAAGTCCTCGCGGACTTTCTTGGTCGGTAATTATTTACTAAATTAGTTGCTTAAACCACGCAACAAACCATATACAAACACGTTGTAAGTAATGCCGAAAAACCCAGAAACCGAATGAATAAAACAATATTTGAAATTACCAAAATGGACTGTCCTTCAGAGGAAAATCTAATCCGAATGAAATTGGACGGAATTTCAAGTATTGCGAATTTGGACTTTGATATTCCGAACCGAAAACTGACTGTTTTTCACAGCGGAGAATCTGACCAAATCGAAAAGTCCGTTATTGAACTAAATTTAGGCGGAAAAAAAATCTCAACGGAACAAACCGACCAAACGGAATTTAAAGAAAACGCAAACCAAAAAAAGCTACTTTGGTCTGTACTTGCAATCAATTTTGTCTTTTTCATTATCGAAATGACAACAGGAATTATCTCAAAATCAATGGGACTTGTTGCAGACAGTTTGGATATGCTTGCCGACAGTTTCGTGTACGGAATTAGTTTGTTTGCGGTTGGAGGAACTATAGTTAAGAAAAAGCGGATTGCAAAACTTGCTGGATATTTTCAAATAACACTTGCGATTATTGGATTTGTGGAAGTTTTAAGAAGGTTTTTTGGAGACGAGAAACTTCCCGATTTTTCGACAATGATTATCGTTTCGATTTTTGCACTTATCGCAAACGGAATTTGTCTTTATATTTTGCAAAAGTCAAAAAGCAAAGAAGAGGCTCATATGAAAGCGAGTATGATTTTTACATCAAATGACGTGATTATCAATTTAGGAGTAATAATTGCTGGGATTTTGGTAAACTGGTTGAGTTCGAGTAAACCTGATTTGATTATCGGAACAATCGTTTTTATTTTGGTAATTCAAGGAGCGTTTCGGATTTTGAAATTAAGTAAGTGAATGAAAAAAGCACTACTTACAACAATGTATATAAAACATAGCTATTACAGGCTTTCCGAGAGGTTTGTGTGTATTTGCCAAGAACGCCAAATTTTTAAATTTGGCTTTTAGATAAATAAAGATAAAAAGTAAAATTTAAAAATTTGGCTCGTGCATAATCTGAAAAGTTAGCGTCTTTTTATACGCTACGTTTCATATACGAGACCGTTGGCAATAATTAAAAAAAAAATCTATGCCTGAAATTAACCTTATCAAATTAGAAGGAAAACCCTTTGAAAAACTAATTGACGTTATTAGTAAAGGAATAGGAACCTTATACAAACCTAGAGCAATCAGAAAAGAGGCAGATTCTAAAGCCTATGAAATTGGAATTATTGAACAAGCTAAATCAAAAGCTCTTGCAGAAGGAAAAGTACTAGAAGCGGAAACGTATTTAAGAATTCAAGAAAGATTACTTTTTAACGAAACTGAAAGACAAAAGAGCATAGATAATGTTGTTGAAATTGCTGCTGAACAGCTAAAAAATGAAGATAATATATCTGAAGAACCTGTAGATAAAGATTGGTCTAAAAGATTTTTTAATTTAGTCCAAGATACTACTGATGAGGAAATGCAGGCTTTGTGGGGAAGAATTCTTGCAGGAGAAACAAAAAAACCAAAATCCTATTCTAAACGAACTTTAGAAGTATTGAAAAACCTTTCTAAAGAAGAAGCTGAAATATTTACAAAATTTGCGGAATTAAAAATTAAAGTTAATGAATATACTGTAATTATAAATAATGACAAAGGAAAATTTATAAAAGAAGAATTTGGCATTACGTTTAATGATTGTTTATTAATGGTTGAATTAGGTTTAATTTCAAGTGAAAACAGTTTTGTAATTAGTTTTGAACCAACTAATAACAATGATAAAAATATTTATATTACTTATGGCAATAAAGGATTTAAAATAAAAAGAAAACAGAATTCACCAGAAAGAAATATCCAAGTATTATCATTTACTAAAATTGGTTGTGAACTTTCTAAACTAATCCATCCAAAAGTTAATATGAATTATATAGAAAAAATTTGTTTAAGCTTCAAGCACGAAAATACAGATATAGAATATGGTGACATATTAGAAAAGAACGAAAAAAAGTTTTTAATAAACATAAAAGAATATAACTAATAACTATTGCCAACACCTTGTATAAAAAATTGCTTAATTTAGTTTAATTTAAAACTTGTTGCTTTTTTGTAAACTTCTGAATTTCCGCTGGAAATTCCTCGTTCACAAAATCGCAACTTTCCATACAAAACAACGTTGGGCTTCATTTAAGAAAAATCGTGAAATACAAGAAAATTAGAGGTTTAAAAAAGAAAGTAGCTAAAATCCAAAATTGGGTTGAAGAATACTTGAAATTAGATATTGAACAATTATCTGAATATAAATATCATTACTCTAAAGTTTACGTTCAACCTTGGGACAATATAAGTCTGACTAATAGCCAAATTCCAGAACCGAAAGGAAAAGCTAAAAATGAGATACTAAATGGTCTTGAAAAAATCTATGATAGTTGGAAAGTAGAATTAGATAAATCGGAGAAACCATATTATTTAAAAATCTGGATTTACGAACCAAGAATCTCTAAATCTCAAGTAGTTTGCGCAATCGGAGACAGAATTGAATATTACGAAAACCTGTTTGAAAAAGTAAATTATAAACAAAATAACTCATCATTTACAAATAGTTTAAGTTCTGAATTTAAATGGGAATCTAAAATTGACGAAGTACAATATTGGAAAAGTGAATTACTTTGGCCATCTGAACAGTATGAAAATATTGAAGAGTGTTATTCTGACAGAAAATTGTTGAAAAAATTGGAAAACGGAAATTATAGAAAAGAATTAATTGATAATCCAAATGAAGAGAAAGACATAATTTACTTCCTGAAAAAAGGAAAAATTTGGGTTGGAGAAAAATAAAAAACGAAAGCCCAACACCATATATAATTTATTGCTTTCTTTTTGCTTACTTGCGAAAATCCTCGCGGATTTTCTTGGTCAGTAATTATTTACTAAATTAGTTGCTTAACCACGCAACAAACCATATATAACAACGTTGGCGGTAATTAAAACGAACGACATATAGAAAAAGTAAAGTCAATGAATTACACCTTTAAAAATACTGAAATAAATAACAAGAAGGCTACTGACTTTGAAACAAAATCTTTACTTTATTTAATTGGAAAGAGAAAGGATAGTAAAGAAGTTGAATATATTGCTTTTGACTGTTTTAATGATGTTAGTGGAATTAATAAAAAATCAGATAAAATTTGGGATATTCAATCAAAAAATGAAAAAAACCTAAACCCAAAAAAGATTGGAAAATATTTTTTCACACTTTTTGACAATTTCACTTCTTCATTTGATTTTAAAGAGTTTATTTTCTTTTGTCCAGTTTTAAAAACTGAATATAAAATTGATGCTAAACTAAATACTTATGGAATTGAAAATATTGCAGATAAAACGCTAACGAGGATTAAAAATGGTTTAAATCTAGAGGTAATAAGAGTAAAAGGAACTTCTATAAATTATGATAAAAAGCAAGAGGATTTTCTTAAAAAAGTAATAATTGTTGAGGATACAGAACTTGATAATGAATATATAAAAACAGTTACAAAGTTTAAGAAAACAGAAATTAAAACTGACGCATTTTATCAAAGTATTTTTCAAGATTTAAGAGATATTCAATCAAGTAAAAAGAATTCTTATATTGAAAACGAGATTATAACAAATATAAAAGATGTTTTAAAGTTCAACCGACACTTATTTTCGAAAGATGTAGAAACCTTAATAATAAGTAGAATAATCGGCTGTGAAGTATTCGAATACAAATCGATTCCATTCTATTTTTATCCGTTAATAAATGCACTAGATGTGGAAGACGTAAAAGATACTGTCCAAGAATGTAATTCAAATTTATCAAGAGCTTTTTTTAACAAAAATAGTAATCGTGAGTTTTGGAAAATATGCGAGGTAATAATTGAATTTATAGAATCAAACAACATTACAGACGTAGAACAAATATTTAAAACAATATTCAATAATTATAAACCTAGAATATCTTATTTAACCCCAATAACTATTAAATATTTAATTGCTATTACAATCGAAGGAAAACAATGATTATAAAAAAAACAGCATTTGGAAATAGCCAAGAAGCATTTATTGAAGATAGATTTAAAAACACAACTAACATTATATTCAGTAATGATAATAACAGAGGAAAAACCTTAGTTATTCAAGGACTTATGCATTCTATTGGTTACGATTCCATTTTCCCTAGTGGTTTTAACTATAAAAGTTATTTTTTTTATTCTAACATCATTATTAACCAAATAAGCTACGAATTTCTAAGAAAAGGAAACTCAATTATTCTACTTGAGAATGATATACTTAATGTATTTAATAGTATTAGTGAGTTTAAATATTATTTCGACAAATACATATACACATTACCTAAGATTGAAAAAGATGGCGAATTAAAACCCGTAGATTTAACATTATTCTACGAATTATTTTTCTTAGGTCAAGATAAAAGAAACTCTTCTAACTTAATCATTAAAGGTCGTAACAACAAACAAGACTTTAAGAATATGATTTTTGCAATGCAAAATGTTCTTATTTCTAGCACAAACAAATATGACATAGAAGAACTTAAAGAACAAAAAAAATCTATAGATTTAAAAATCAAAACAGAAAAAAGAAAAATTACGATTCTAAAGAAGAATCCAGAAATAGCTTCATTTATTAGTTCAACAGCAAATAATATTGATTTTAAAAACACATCTAAACGACTTAGTGAATTACACAAAAGTATTGCAGATTTACAAAAACAAAGAAATAGAGAAGAAAACAGAAAGATTAAATTAGAAAATCTAATTATTGAATTAAACTCTCTGAATAGAAGTTTAAATGAAGGAAAAGTTAAATGTTCTGATTGCGGTAGTTCAAAAATTATCTTCGCTAATCAGGAATTTGAATTTGAAGTAAGCAATAATTATGTCCGCCAAAACATATTAAAGTCTATACAAGAAAGTATTTCTATGAAAAAAGAAATTGTTCAAGAATTTAATAGTGAAATAAATAAAGAACAATCTCAAATTCAGAAATTATTAAAAACTTCAACACCTGATGTAAAAAATTACATTCTATTTCAAGATGAAATAATAGATTCAAAAGATATAGATAAAATAGTGTCAGAACTTCAAAAACAACTTGAAGAAGTTCAAAAGAAAATCAATAACAACGAAAGTAAAATTGTATCAAATAAAGATTTACAAAAACTCATTATGGAAAGTGTTATATCCGAAATGATGCGTTATTATAAAATAATTGATAAAGATGGATTATTAGATTTTGAAGATTTATTTACTAAATCAGGAGAAACATACTCAGGAAGTGAAGAACAAGAATATTATTTTTGCAAAATACTAGCTTTAAATAAAATTTTAAACATTGAATTTCCTATAATAATTGATTCTTTCAGAGAAGGAGAATTATCTTCTACAAAAGAAAATATTATGATTGAAGAATATATAAAACTTGACAACCAAGTTATATTGACTTCTACTTTAAAAGATGAAGAATATGATTCAGCAAAGTATTTAAAACTTGAAAACGTAAATGTAATTGACTATTCGTCTTTTGCAGATAGTCAGATATTACAGGATAATTATGTAGATTCATTTAATGAAATACTTGAAAAATTCGGAATAAAAGAATAACTACCGCCAACACCGTATATAATTTATTGCTGGCTTCTCGCCTACTTACGAAAGTCCTCGCGGACTTTCTTTGTCCGTAATTATTTACTAAATTAGTTGCTTGAAACACGCAACAAACCATATACAACAACGTTAGCTGTAATTTGCCACAAAACTCAAAACCAACGAATTAATGAATCAAAATATAAACATTACCGATTCTGAATTTAAAACTTTTTACGAACCTTTACTCAAAGGTTATGGAGAAGAATTTAAAGATGTTATCAAGTCTAAAAATGATATTTGTAAACTAATATTTTTAGATTCGAAAAGAATATCAATTGAGAAACTTCTAAGTAACATTGAGAAAGAGTCCGATATTTATATAAAATCTATGATTTATAGATTAATTGGAGTTAGAGAAATAATTTACTGTAGAGAAAACAAACAAAAATTAGACGTAAAGTCTGTTTGGGAATTAATTTCAAAATCAATTAAAATTATTCCAAAAGAATATACAATTTCATCAATCGGCTCACAAGGATTTTTATCAATCCCACTTTATAAATTTGATGAATCTTTAGAAAGTTTTGATTTTCTAAGATTACATATTTGGGATGATTCATTGAATGAATATATTGATTTAGAAAAATGCGAAAACTTTTCAATTCATACACATACATTTTTTGCAGAAAGTTGGGTTATAGCAGGAAAAATAATTAATAATAGATTTGACTATAATATTAATTCAGAGAATTCTAATCACTCTTTTTTCAAAGTAGTTTATAACAGTTCATTAAACGAAGTAAACCAACACACATCCAAAGCAGTAAATGAAAAAATAGATATAGAACTTTATCAAACATCCGAAGAACTACATTTAGAGAATGGAAACTATAAAATCGAAGCTGGTAAATTACATAAATCGGGACATAAAAATTCACCCTTACCTTCTGCAACGTTTTTTTCTTTTACAGGTAAAAATGGCTTAGATAAATCTATTGTGATTGGTCCAAAGCATATTTCAGAATCTGTTATTAATAGAAAAATGATTATAGACCCAACAGAACTATTAAAAAAAATTGATAAACAGTTACTATAAAATGGAAAAGAAAAAAACTATGCTTTTAGATTGGATGAGAAAAGTTCATCAATTAGAATATGCTCATTGTTATCAATCTGAATATTATAGAAAAATTGAAAAACGAATAGGAATTTCAGCTTTTGTTTTATCAACAATGGTAGCTTTTTCTTATAAGTTTCCTGAAATAAAAAATGAATGGTTTAATACTTATTTATTCTTCCTTGATAAGGATTATTTCTTACCATTTCTATTATTTATAGTTGCTTTATTTACTGGTCTACAAACTTTTTTAAAACCTAATGAAAAATCAGATATTCATAGAAAACTTGGTCTTGAATATGAAAAAATAAGACATACAATTGAAATAACTCTAACGAAAGAAGAGTCTGAATTAAATATCGATAGAGATATTCTAAAAATTAAGAAAAGTTGGGATTCTATGAATACTATCTATGTAATGGAAAGATATTTTGTAGAAGCTAAAAACAAAGTGAAAAAATTTGAAAAATATCCAAAGGAATTAAGTTTTTTAGAAGATGTGAAATAAAAACTACAGCTAACACCGTATATAATTTATTGCTAGCTTCTCGCCTACTTACGAAAGTCCTCGCGGACTTTCTTTGTCCGTAATTATTTACTAAATTAGGTGCTTGAAACACGCAACAAACCATATACAACAACGTTGGCAAACATTTGACCGACATAACGCAAAAATTAAACATTATGAGTGATAAAGACGAAAATAACAATTCATCATCAAACGATTCGGATTCAAATAGTAGTTCAGGAAATTCAACACCTTATCGTGATTCGAATACATATGTTGAAAGAACTGAAAATCAAGACGGAAGTGTAAAGAAATAAATTGCTGAATAAATTAATACGATTATTAGTCCGATAAGAATTGATTTATTTGCCCAATCAAAAAGTCGAACACGATTTTTTAAATTTTCTTTATTACTTTCAATAGCGATATTTAAGGAATAAACTCTATTCCTTAAAATCTGTTTTGTCTGACTTTTATCGGATTTTTTATTAAAAAGGAAATCTTGAATTAAATTATTTGGAGAAGCACCTTTTAAAGCGACTTTGTTCGGATAAATAACTTTTATCAATAAGAACAGTACGAATCCAAAAACAATGCATAAAACAATGCTGATTTGGATTAAAATAGACTTTATGTCAAAAGAATTAATCTGACTGACCAAATAGCCGACTATTGTTGTGAAAATAACAACGAGAACTTGAAAAAGTGTATTTGATTTGTTTGTAATAATATCTTCCGAACTTGATAAGTCTTCAAGATTTAATTCGGCTTCGGTTTTTATAATTTGTAAATTTTCAATGCTTAATTTATCTAATAATTTAATATTTAGTTTATTTTTCATAATCTGAATTTAAAATGTTAATGTAAAAAGAAAAAACGATTTGCCAACACCGTATATAATTTATTGCTAGTTCTAGCCTACTTACGAAAATCCTCGCGGATTTTCTATTCGGTTTTTATTTGCTAACTTAGTTACTGAATCACGCAACAAACCATATACAAAACCGTTGTGCCCAATTAAAAAATCCGTTTCATCACATAATTCCAGTTAAATGATTGTATCTTTGATAGTATCAAATGATAGTATCAAAAATGAAACCACCTTACGAAATAACATCTTCTATTTTAAAATTAATAACTTCTATTTCGGAGAAAATTGGAGAAGTAAATGCTAATTTATTAAACAAACCCTCGCCTAAATTAAGAAAACAGAATAGAATCAAAACTATTCATTCTTCATTAAAAATAGAAGGAAACACACTTACCGAAGAACAAATAACGGCACTTTTAGAAAACAAAAAAGTTATTGGCCCCAAAAAAGATGTTTTAGAGGTTTTAAATGCAATTAATATTTATGAAAATTTAGATCAATATAATCCTTCTAATGAGAAGTCTTTTTTAAAAGCACATAAAAACTTAATGGAAGGTCTAATTGAAAATTCTGGAAAATACAGAAAACAAAGTGTCGGAATTGTAAAAGGTTCAAAAGTTGAGCATTTAGCACCACCTTTTGGAAATGTTCCTTATTTAATGAAAGACCTTTTTGAATACTTGCAGAAGTCAGACGAAATTGAATTAATTAAGAGTTGTGTTTTTCATTACGAAATGGAATTTATACATCCATTTTTGGATGGAAATGGTAGAATGGGAAGATTATGGCAAACTCTAATTTTAATGGAAAAATATCCAATATTTGAGTTTTTACCTTTTGAAACTTTAATTAGTAAAGGACAAGAAGAATATTACAAAGCTTTGGCAGAAAGTGATAATTCAGGAAAATCAACAAAATTTATTGAATATATGTTAAACGTAATTGATGTTTCAATAAGTGAGTTATTGAATTTCAATAATCGAACATTAAATGAAAAAGATAGGTTAGAATATTTTGTTTCTTTAAATAAAACTGAATTTACGAGAAAAGATTATATGGATATTTTTAAAGATATTTCTTCAGCGACAGCAAGTAGAGATTTAAAAAAAGGTGCTGAATTAAATTTATTTAAAAAAATAGGAGAAAAAAATAAAACAATTTACCTTTTAAAATAACTGGGCACAACACCGTACAAAATTAATTGCTTTGTTTTAGATTACTTACGAAAATCCTCGCGGATTTTCTTGGTCAGTAATTATTTAGTAACTTTATTGCTTAACCACAGCAACTAACCTTGTACAAACACGTTGTAATTCATTGTTCAAAAAAAACTAACGTTAGGAAAAAATAGTGAATTGAATCTAAAACAAATCAAATTTTGAATTTAAAATAATGAATTTCAATAATACGAATTTAAACAAATAAAATAATGAGCTTAATAACAATTAAAAAGTCAAATAATGAATCTGAAATATTCATTTTAAAAGGCAAGTTAGAATCCGAAGGAATTAAATGCTATTTACGAAATGAATTTACATCTCAAATAATGCCACATATAGCTTTAGTTGAATTACAAGTTTCTGAAGGAGATTTAGAAAGAGTTAAAGAAATTTTAACTGAAATTAATCAAACTGAATAAAATTAAAACGGTAAATAATCCATATGCTGAATTGAAAATGATTGCGGAATCAATACGTTTGAGCTACTTAAACGTGAAACCAAAAATGCAGATTTTTTTTGCGTTTTTTTTTAAAGATCTTATAAAGTTAAAATGTATGAATTTACTCGAATGCTGAAAAGTTGAAAACGGAATCAAAAATTGCTCACTCTTATGTTTCACAACGAAATTACAACACCGTGTATAAAAAATTGCTTATTTTTAGCTTAAACAAAGTTAGTAGCATTTTTGTAAACTTCTATTTTCCTGCGGAAAATAGCCGTTCACTTTAAACGCAACTTTCCATAACACAACAACGTTGTAATTCATTGCCAAAATATACTTTCCTGAAATAGGTTGACTAAAAATTAAACACTTAATTATAGTCACTTATGAAAACACAAAATGAACACTGCCGAAAAAAAACTTACGAAAAAGTAACTTTAGAGCTTAAATTATTAGTCGTTGACCAAATTCAAAATGGTCAGATCTCAACCAACTTCGCTTCTAAAAAATATGACATTCCTAGAACTACCATTGGCTATTGGATTAAAAAATATAGTACTTTAGTGCAACAAAATACAGGAATGAGCAAAATAAACGAAATAAAAAAATTAAAGGAACGTATTGAAGCCCTTGAGTTTATCAAAGACTTTCAGCAAGATATTATTGCCGATATGGAAATCATTACAGGAGTCGATTTATCAAAAAAGTCGCTGCCCAAAACATTAGTAAAAGAGATAGAGCTAAAAAAGAAAAACCGTTTAAAAGAAAGTGGTTCTATAAATGTTTTGGGATTAGTAAACAAGCCTTCTACAAAAGATGTAAAGAACAAGAAATCAAACAAATAAATTATGATAAACTTATTGTAATGGTACTAGATTATCGCAAAAAAGTAGGCATGAGAACTGGTGGTATTAAGCTGTATGATGAACTAAAATCTGACTTCATAAAACAAAACATAAAGATGGGAAGAGATAAATTTTACGACTTTTTAAGGCTCCATAATTTGCTCGTCCCTAAGCTTAAAAATTACGTGACAACAACAGATTCGAATCATCAATTTAGAAAATATAAAAACCTAATTAAAGACCAAGTGCCTAATAGACCAGAACAACTCTGGGTAACCGATATAACATACATTAAAACAGAAAATGGACACAATTATCTAGCAATCGTAACAGATGCATATTCAAAGCAAATTATGGGATATAAATTAGATAACAATATGAAGACATCTCTTTGTATAGAAGCTCTTGCTATGGCTATTAAAAACAGAAAATATCCCAATGAAAAACTAATTCATCATTCTGATAGAGGTTTTCAATACTGCAATCCTAAATACACAGCATTTGCCGAAGAAAATGGAATGATAATGAGTATGACAGAACAATATGATCCTTACGAAAATGCAATCGCTGAGAGAATTAATAGAACTTTAAAATATGAATATGGGCTTAGAAACTGTATTAAAAACACTGCTATTGCTCAAGAAATTACAAAACAAGCTGTAGATATATACAATAATTTGAGAAAGCATTTTAGCCTAGATTTAAGAAATCCTGCTGACGTACATTTAAATCCTAACATTAAATACAAATCATATCGAAAAAATAAAGTAAATTTACCTGAACTTAAAATTTAATCTAAAAGCTAGTTCAAATTATTTTTTTGCCTTCTAAACGGCTAAAAAAAATAGTTTGAACGGGTAAATTAATAAAAAAAAGGTCAACCTATATCAGTATAATACAAATGGCGCATCTAACAAAATCAAATTTAGGAAAACTCTGTCAAAAACTTAAAATCAATAATGAGATTGATTTAGATATATTTGTGAATAACATATACAACGACAAAGAAATATATTATATACTAAATCGAATTGAAATTGAGTATTTATTTAAATATAAAATGATGTTAGATAATGAAGATGAGTTTTTCGCTGAATATTTTGAAAAAGTTGCAGAAAAAGAAGACAGTAAAACATTTGTATTCAATAAAGGTGGAAAAATGAAATATCATCTTTCATCTAATTGCAAACTTTTGAAAAAAGATTATCTTGATTTCGCTATTCCTCAAGACATTCAAGATTTAGGAGATAAAAACATTGAAGAATATAGAGATTGGTTTAGAGATAATAATTTTGCAGATAGATTTAAAAATAAAACAATCGGAAAAGATTTGATTATTAAGGCTTTTAATGATAAATATACTAAAGAGCCATATAATATAAAAAAAATTGAAGACAACTCTAATTTATTAATTGTAGAAATTCCTAATTCAAGTATTAGATATATTGAAAAAGAGTACAACAAAGTTGAATTTATAAATAAAATCACCGAATTAAAGAAACAGTTTCAAAATATATTTCAATGTAAAATATCAAGAAAATTATCGAAGTTTAAATACCTTCTTAAAATGAGCGATTTGGAAATTCAACAGAAAATAGACGAAGTATTTGTTGAAGGTTTTACAAAAAATTATGGAATTGAAAACTTAAAAGAAAAATTTAAAGCATCAAAAGGAATTGTCTATGAAATAATTTCCTTGCTATTAGAATATATTAGGTGGAATTATAAAGCTAATGAAAAAGATTTTAACATTTTGACATTAGAAAAATTTGGATTAGAATGTTGTATCAGTTGTGAAAAGGAATCAAAAAACGTGTTACAACACCGTGTATAATTAATTGCTTGGTTTCAGCCAATTTACGAAAGTCCTCGCGGACTTTCTATCTGTGTTTTATTTACTAACTTTAGTGCTTGAAACACGCAACTAATCATACACAACAACGTTGTAACCAATTTACCAGCGAAATAAAATTTGAACATAAATTATGAATTTTAATTTCTTAAAAAGCAAACCAAAACATATTTATTCGGAATTAAAACCAATGGAAAGAATAACTAAACTTTTTTTAGAATTTACATTTCCATATTTTGAAAAAAACGAATTTAAATACCTTAAATCACAACAAGAATTTAAAAAACGAAATGATTTTTTTCTATACAGCGTTCATTGGTATGGTAGAAAATACAATGAAGGAAATTTGAGTGTAGAATTTGATATTGTCTTAAATGTTACTTCAACTAAATACAGAAAATGGGAAAAAGAATTTTATAATCTTGGCGAAAAGCGAGAAAGAGGAATAGATGGAACAAGAGTTGATTATATTGAAAATTGGAATAAAGAATATTATTATTCAGGTTGGTATGATTTAGTCAAAGATGACAATGAAAAAGTAATGAAAAGAATTTGTGAAAACTTTGAAACATCTGGAAAAGATTTCTTTGATAACTTTAAATCTTTAGATTCTGCAATAAATAAATTAAAAAAATACCCAATAGCAAATTTTGAATCAATTATTGATTTTTACATAATTCAAAATAAGTGGAGTGAAGCAAATATGTTTTTTGAAGAAAATAGGAGCTGGTATGAAAAAAAAGAGAAAATTGAAGGAAATGATCCAAATTCAGAATATTGTTTAAATCGAAAAGAACATTTTGAATTAAGAAGAGAAAAAATAAAAAACTGGTTACAACAACATATATAATTTATTGCTGGTAAAAAGCTTACTTACGAAAATCCTCGCGGATTTTCTTTGTCAGTAATTATTTACTAAATTAGGTGTTTAAACCACGCAACAAACCATATATAAACACGTTGTAAAACATACCCAAAAATATACTTTCCTGAAATAGGTTGACTAAAAATTAAACACTTAATTATAGTCACTTATGAAAACACAAAATGAACACTGCCGAAAAAAAACTTACGAAAAAGTAACTTTAGAGCTTAAATTATTAGTCGTTGACCAAATTCAAAATGGTCAGATCTCAACCAACTTCGCTTCTAAAAAATATGACATTCCTAGAACTACCATTGGCTATTGGATTAAAAAATATAGTACTTTAGTGCAACAAAATACAGGAATGAGCAAAATAAACGAAATAAAAAAATTAAAGGAACGTATTGAAGCCCTTGAGTTTATCAAAGACTTTCAGCAAGATATTATTGCCGATATGGAAATCATTACAGGAGTCGATTTATCAAAAAAGTCGCTGCCCAAAACATTAGTAAAAGAGATAGAGCTAAAAAAGAAAAACCGTTTAAAAGAAAGTGGTTCTATGAATGTTTTGGGATTAGTAAACAAGCCTTCTACAAAAGATGTAAAGAGCAAGAAATCAAACAAATAAATTATGATAAACTTATTGTAATGGTACTAGATTATCGCAAAAAAGTAGGCATGAGAACTGGTGGTATTAAGCTGTATGATGAACTAAAATCTGACTTCATAAAACAAAACATAAAGATGGGAAGAGATAAATTTTACGACTTTTTAAGGCTCCATAATTTGCTCGTCCCTAAGCTTAAAAATTACGTGACAACAACAGATTCGAATCATCAATTTAGAAAATATAAAAACCTGATTAAAGACCAAGTGCCTAATAGACCAGAACAACTCTGGGTAACCGATATAACATACATTAAAACAGAAAATGGACACAATTATCTAGCAATCGTAACAGATGCTTATTCCAAGCAAATTATGGGCTATAAATTAGATAACAACATGAAAACATCTCTTTGTACAGAAGCTCTTGCTATGGCTATTAAAAACAGAAAATATCCTAATGAAAAACTAATTCATCATTCCGATAGAGGTTTTCAATACTGTAATCCTAAATACACAGCATTTGCCGAAGAAAATGGAATGATAATGAGTATGACAGAACAATATGATCCTTACGAAAATGCAATCGCTGAGAGAATTAATAGAACTTTAAAATATGAATATGGACTTAGAAACTGTATTAAAAACACTGCTATTGCTCAAGAAATCACAAAACAAGCTGTAGATATATACAATAATTTGAGAAAGCATTTTAGCCTAGATTTAAGAAATCCTGCTGACGTACATTTAAATCCTAACATCAAATACAAATCATATCGAAAAAATAAAGTAAATTTACCTGAACTTAAAATTTAATCTAAAAGCTAGTTCAAATTATTTTTTTGCCTTCTAAACGGCTAAAAAAAATAGTTTGAACGGGTAAATTAATAAAAAAAAAGGTCAACCTATATCAGTATAATACAAAACCCTCGAATTTCGAATTAAACTTTTGAAATATTTTGAAAATAGTAACTTTTAAGTTACCTTTGTCGGAATGGAAAAAGTTAGGCAAGTAATACAATACAAAAATTATTTCGAGGAGTTTCTACTTGCTCAACCGAAAAAGGTTCAGGACAAAATATTTAAGGTCATTGAAATAATCGAAACTTATCAGCACGTGCCGAAAACGTATTTAGCACCAATGAAAACTCACAAAGGATTATTTGAGGCTCGAATAAAATTAGGTTCGAATATTTGGCGAGTTTTTTGCTTCTTCGATAAAGGTAAATTAGTTATACTCTTGAACGGATTTACTAAAAAGACACAGAAAACACCGAAAAAAGAAATCGACAAAGCTGTTCGATTAATGAAAGAGTATTACGAAGAAAAAAACAAAAGCAATGGAAACTAAAAGTTGGAAAGACATAAAAGACACAGTTTACGGAAAAAAAGGAACTGAACGCAGAGACGAACTCGACAGAGATTTTGAATCGTTTAAAATCGGTTTGCTTTTACGAAATGCACGTGAGGAAAAAAATCTGACTCAAGAACAACTTGGCGAATTGATTGACAAAAAACGAACTTACATTTCTCGTGTAGAAAATAATGGCAGTAATCTGACTTTAAAAACCTTATTTGACATCGTAGAAAAAGGACTTGGTGGAAAAGTTAACATTTCAATCGAAGTCTGATATAAAGTACGATTTTACAACACCGTGTATAATTAATTGCTTGGTTCGTGCTTACTTACGAAAATCCTCGCGGATTTTCTATTCGGTTTTTATTTGCTAAATTACGTGCTTAACCACGCAACTAACCATACACAAAACCGTTGTAACCAATTTGAAAAATATACTTTCCTGAAATAGGTTGACTAAAAATTAAACACTTAATTATAGTCACTTATGAAAACACAAAATGAACACTGCCGAAAAAAAACTTACGAAAAAGTAACTTTAGAGCTTAAATTATTAGTCGTTGACCAAATTCAAAATGGTCAGATCTCAACCAACTTCGCTTCTAAAAAATATGACATTCCTAGAACTACCATTGGCTATTGGATTAAAAAATATAGTACTTTAGTGCAACAAAATACAGGAATGAGCAAAATAAACGAAATAAAAAAATTAAAGGAACGTATTGAAGCCCTTGAGTTTATCAAAGACTTTCAGCAAGATATTATTGCCGATATGGAAATCATTACAGGAGTCGATTTATCAAAAAAGTCGCTGCCCAAAACATTAGTAAAAGAGATAGAGCTAAAAAAGAAAAACCGTTTAAAAGAAAGTGGTTCTATGAATGTTTTGGGATTAGTAAACAAGCCTTCTACAAAAGATGTAAAGAGCAAGAAATCAAACAAATAAATTATGATAAACTTATTGTAATGGTACTAGATTATCGCAAAAAAGTAGGCATGAGAACTGGTGGTATTAAGCTGTATGATGAACTAAAATCTGACTTCATAAAACAAAACATAAAGATGGGAAGAGATAAATTTTACGACTTTTTAAGGCTCCATAATTTGCTCGTCCCTAAGCTTAAAAATTACGTGACAACAACAGATTCGAATCATCAATTTAGAAAATATAAAAACCTGATTAAAGACCAAGTGCCTAATAGACCAGAACAACTCTGGGTAACCGATATAACATACATTAAAACAGAAAATGGACACAATTATCTAGCAATCGTAACAGATGCTTATTCCAAGCAAATTATGGGCTATAAATTAGATAACAACATGAAAACATCTCTTTGTACAGAAGCTCTTGCTATGGCTATTAAAAACAGAAAATATCCTAATGAAAAACTAATTCATCATTCCGATAGAGGTTTTCAATACTGTAATCCTAAATACACAGCATTTGCCGAAGAAAATGGAATGATAATGAGTATGACAGAACAATATGATCCTTACGAAAATGCAATCGCTGAGAGAATTAATAGAACTTTAAAATATGAATATGGACTTAGAAACTGTATTAAAAACACTGCTATTGCTCAAGAAATCACAAAACAAGCTGTAGATATATACAATAATTTGAGAAAGCATTTTAGCCTAGATTTAAGAAATCCTGCTGACGTACATTTAAATCCTAACATCAAATACAAATCATATCGAAAAAATAAAGTAAATTTACCTGAACTTAAAATTTAATCTAAAAGCTAGTTCAAATTATTTTTTTGCCTTCTAAACGGCTAAAAAAAATAGTTTGAACGGGTAAATTAATAAAAAAAAAGGTCAACCTATATCAGTATAATACAAAACGAATCGATAATATTTATGTTTTCCTTATTTAAATCAAAGTCGAACTTATCAGAATCTGAATTTTCGGAGAAATTTTTCGCTGAATTAAAACGGAAAGTTAAAGGATTAGTATTAGTTTCAATTAATGGTTTGGAAGTTACAACCAAACTAAAAGGTTCAGATAATTACCGACATTTTTTAGACAATTCATACGCTGAATATAAAAACGAACCGAAAGATTTAAAAAAAATAATTAAAAAATATACATTAGCCTCAAAAGAACTTTTTCTTCCAGAAGAACCTGTTAAATTGGAAAGAATTGTTCCTATAATAAAAGACAAAAGATATTTAATAGAAAGCTCAAAACTTGTTGAAAATTTTGAGAATACTCACGTTTATGAAAAGTACAATTCGGAATTGTATATATTTTATGCAGAAGATAAGGATCACTCAATAAGTTATTTAACAAAAGAAAGAATTGAGCAACTGAACATAGGAATTGAAAAACTAAAAGAAAAAGCAATTGAAAACCTGAATTCTATAGTTTCAAAAATGGAAAGTCACGGAGAAAATGGTTATTTTATGTTAACTGCAGGAGGAGATTATGAAACAAGTTTATTATTATTTGATATTTGGAATAAAGAAAACTTCCCAGTAGATGGTGAATTAATAATTGGAATTCCAGCAAGAGACATTTTAATAATTACGGGAACAAATGAAAAAGAGAATATTGAAAAATTAGAGAATTCAATTGGAGAAATTAATGAGAATGGAGACCATTTAGTTTCTGATAAAATATTTATATTTAAAAAAGGAAAATTTGAATTGTGGAAATAAGTACTGTTGGCAACACCGTATAAACTTTATTGCTAGTTTTAGCTCACTTGGGAAATTCCTCCGGAATTTCGCCGTTCGTGTTTTATTTACTAAATTCACTGCTTAAACCACGCAACAAAGCTTATACAACAACGTTGCCCACAATTAAATGAAAATCAACAAACTGAATCATATAATTTTAATTTTATTACTTTTTTTGGTTTCGTGTGAAAACGGAATTAAAAAAGGAAACGAATTATCAAAATCAGATTTAAAATACATTCGTGATTTAGGTTTATTAAATGAAAATGAGAAAATAATACTTTTTTCCTCTCAAGGTGGAAATCGAATGAGTGGGAATTTTTTGTCGGAAAATAGACTTGCGTCTTATTGGGTTGAAAACCGAAAAGAGAATAATCAAATTAACTCTGCCAAATTTATTGAAATTGACACTTTGATAACAACAGATTTATCCGAAGCTCTGACTTATGCCTCTTATATAAAAGTCATAAAAAAAAATAGTTCGGAATTTAAAGTTTACGTGGACGGAAAGCCTGAAAAAATAGATGAATTCTTTGAAAAAGCGATTTCTGAATGGAAAAAACGAAAAAAATAACTGTGGGCAACACCGTATAAAAAAAATTGCTAAATTAGTGCTTAACCAAAGGTTGTTGCATTTTTATCAACTTCTGAATTTCCTTCGGAAATTCCTCGCTGACAAAACCGCAACTTTCCTTATACAACAACGTTGGCAAAAATACCGTAGCACGCTGAAAAAATTGAATGTAAAGAATTTTTAAAAATCTTATCATATATTTTTTATATGTAAAGAAAAGTCAATTTTCTTATCAAAAGAATTATCTTTGTATAGAAAAATAGATTTTCTTATCACTATGAATAATTTCAAACTAGAAAAATTACCACTTACAAAAGATATTGAAACTAAAAATATTTTAAAGAAACTTAATGAAGCACATAGAGCTTTAGCTGAATTAAAAGGTTTAGTTTCTAGTATTCCTAATGAACATATTTTAATAAATACTTTAGGACTTCAAGAAGCTAAGGATAGTTCTGAAATTGAAAATATCATTACAACACACGATGACCTTTACAAAGCTGAGTTAAATCTTGACGGTTTAAAATCATTAGATGCTAAGGAAGTACAAAATTACATTTCAGCATTAAAAATTGGTTATTCATTAATTTCCAAAAGAAATATATTAACCAACAATAACATTATTGAAATTCAAGCTGAACTTGAAAAAAATAATGCGGGATTTAGAAAAGTTCCTGGTACTGCTTTGAAAAATGCAACTACAGGAGAAGTTGTTTATACCCCTCCTCAAGATTATGAAACAATTAAAGAATTAATGACTAATCTTGAACAATTTACTAACGATGATAGTTTGTCAGAATTTGATCCTATTGTAAAAATGGCAATCATTCATTTTCAATTTGAAAGTATTCATCCTTTCTATGATGGAAACGGAAGAACTGGTAGAATTATAAATGTACTATATCTTGTAATGAAAGATTTATTGGATTTACCTATACTCTATCTTAGTAGATATATTATAGAAAATAAAGCTAAATATTACGAACTATTACAAGAAGTTAGAGAAACTGGGAATTGGGAAAATTGGTTATTATATATTATTCAAGCTGTAGAGCAAACATCAAAACAAACAATCTCTACAATTAAAGAAATTCAAGTTTTAATGCTTGAATACAAACACTTAATAAGAGATAATTATAAATTTTATAGTCAAGATTTATTGAATAATTTATTCCAACATCCATACACTAAAATTGAATTTATAGAAAAAGATTTAGGTGTATCCAGAATAACTGCTGGAAATTATTTGAATAAGTTAGCAAAAGACGGAATTTTAATAAAACAAAAGTTAGGAACAGGGAATTATTATATCAATCATAAATTATATACGATTCTGACAAACAAAGTACTTTAGCCAACACCGGCTAAAAAACATAGCTAAGTTTGTGCTTTCCCAATGTCTGTGTTTTATTTATTTTGTGTAATTTTAATCTGAAAAGTAATTGCTAGTCTAAACGCTACGTTTCCTAGCCAAACACGTTGTAAAACATTAACCAAAAATGCCGAAAAGAAAGCTGAAAACGAAATATTACATTCTTTTTATTGTTATATTAATAATTTGGAATTCTAAAGAAAGCATCGAATTTTATTATTTGAAAAATATAAAAAATGAAACTGGAATAAAAGTTATTGAAATTGACTCTTCCAAAATAAAAACTTATTCTGAATTACTGAAAATTCCTGAATTAATAAATAAACCATCCTTTATTTACTTTAACACTCAATTGTCTGAAAAAAGACTGAAGTCTGACAAAATAGTTTTAAATGAAATGTTTGAAAAATTTAAGAATGAAAATATTAATATTATTTTTATTTCAAACGGTCTTGAAGGTGAAAATTATAAGAAATGGTTTATAAAAATGAATAATCTCAATTTAAATGGAATTCACATAAACTTTGAAAATTATAATCATTATAAAAGTTATTTAAAAACTGAAATAATTGATTTGAATGAAAGAACAACTTTCCCTCATTATCTTTTAGCTAATAAAAAAGGAAAAATTACAGATACAGTTTTTGACGGAAAAATACATTTAGAAAAAATTGAAAAACTAATTGAATAAAAAACGTTTTACAACACCGTATAAACTTTACTGCTGGTTTTGGCTCACTTGGGAAATTCCTCCGGAATTTCGCCGTTCGTGTTTTATTTAGTAAATTCACTGCTTAAACTACGCAACAAAGCTTATACAACAACGTTGGGCACTATTACAAACTTAAAGTAAAAATGGAAAAAATCGTAATTGATTTAAAAACTGAAATATTATTTGACAAAAATGATTGGAAAGTATTTAAAGAAGGAAAGCTTGAAAAAACTGAAACAAAAAACTTATTTAAATATTTTTCTTTAAATGAATATAGTTTAGACTCATTGGAAAATAATTATGTTTATTTAAGTAATCCTAAAGATTTCAATGACCCATTTGACTGTAACAGAAATTTAATTATTGAAAAGCAAAAAGAAATTAAAGACTTGGAATATGTTGAAAGTCTAAATGATATATCAGGAATTGGAATTTGTAGTTTTTCAGAAAACGGAATTGAGCCATTATTATGGAGTCATTATGCAAATTCATATCGTGGATTTTGTCTAAAATTTAAACCTGAATTTTTAATCAAAAAAAATCTTGAATTTGCAAAACTTAAAAAAGTAATTTATTCAAAAGAGCCAAGATCTATTTCTTTAAAATCAAATTTTGCTAAATATTATCAATATATTTTAAAACTAGAAAACTGGAATTATGAGAGTGAATGGAGATTATTATTTCAAAATCCTTCTCAAGTTGAAAATAAATATCATTTTAATGAAAATTGTATTGAAGAAATTTCAATCGGTTATAAATTTATGCAACCAACAAATGATAACGAAAGAAAGTTAAAAATTAAATTTGATAAACTTCGAAAAGATAAATTTAAAAATGTACCATTATACACTGTAGGACCGCATACCACAAAACTTGAATTACAAAAACTTAGACTTCTAGAAGGGACAAAGGAAGATGCGATTGAAATGATTAGGAAAATATTTAAATAAACAGTGCCCAACACCTTGTATAAAAAATTGCTATATTTGGTTTAAACTAAAGCCTGTTGCTTTTTTGCAAACTTCTGAATTTCCTCCGGAAATTCCTCGTTCACAAAACCGCAACTTTCCATACAAAACAACGTTAGGCAAAATTATGAAACCGAAACTTCAAATATTATTAAGTATACTAATTTTGACTTTTAGTTGTGTTCAAAAAAACGAACAGAATAAAAGTGAAAACGTAATAAATATTGAAGAAAAAAAAGAAATAATTTATCCTAAAAAAGAATTTAAAAACAGCTTTGAAGTTGACACGACACTTGTTAAAAAGAATTTCTTTGGGGATTTAAAAATATCAAATTCAATAAAAGAAGATAGTATAGTATCATTATGTCAATGTAAAAAGTATAAGAAAGATAATAGAATAAAAATACAACTTAAAACTGCTATTCCAACAAAAAAGGAATTAGATACTTTGAGTGAAAGTTTTAAGAAAAGAAATAGATTTTTACAAATTGGAGATTTAGGCTATTTGAAAACCATAAGTGGACAATTTAAGTTTTTAACTATTGTACTAAAAGATAGTACTGTCGAAAGTATAAATTTGTATTCTAAATCGACCGAAAAAGAATATAATGGAATTGATTTTGATTCACTATCAATAGAAAAATATAAAATAAATATTTCAAAATTCAATTATTCAATTGCTTCAAATGTTTACGGAAATTTTGAACTTCATCTTAAAAAAGAATTTGGTTTTTTTGAGAACGATACTATTCTAAAAAGTAGTTTTTTATGTAATAATTGGGTAATATCAGAAAAGAGCGAAATTAAAAATTGGAATATTAAAGAATATTTTGAAAATAGACATAATGATAGAGGATTTAGAGTTATTGAATAAAACTTTGCCTAACACCGTGTATAAAAAATTGCTATATTTAGCATAAACTAAAACTTGTTGCTTTTTTGCAAACTTCTGAATTTCCGTAGGAAATTCCTCGTTCACAAAATCGCAACTTTTAATACACAACAACGTTGTACACAATTATGAAAAAGACACTCTACACATTCCTATTAACTTTAATTTCATATAATATTTATGCTCAAAATCATATTGTGAATGAGAATGATATCCCTAAACTAAATTCAATTATTAAATCTTTAGAGAAAGAATTTAATGGAAATGAAACTCCAACATATAAATCATTACCACATACATCGGCAAACTACTTTAAAATAATTACAAACAAGCCAAATGATTTTCTAAATTCATTAGACAATGCTGAAAATTTTGAACAACTGATTAAGGAAAACCCAACCCTTCAAATTGATAGAGATTTATTAATTATTAAAAATGTAGGTTTCAATTATAAGAAAGAAAAAAAAATTGAAGTCAAATCTTTTGAAATAGGTCAAAGTCAAAGACATTTAATTGAAATAAAATATAGCGATTCTTTAAACAATAGTAACATTAAATTTCTCTATTCAATACATAAAGAAACTTGGAGCGATTACAAAGATGCTTCAATCATTCAAGGGTTTTATTTAATTAATAAATTTAAGTCGATTAATATTCCTGAAAAATATACAAATTGGATACACTATACAGATATTATAGTAAAACCAGAGACATCTATTTTCTATGACAACAAAGAAAAATCAAGTGGGTTAAGAAGCTATAAAAAAACTATTATTGACTCTTTGGTAAGTTATTATGAAACTAAAACTAACAAACCACCTTATCGGAAAGAACAAGACTTTATTGCACGCAGAAAAGAATTAGACAAATGGCAATCAAAAAAGCAAAAGTTTTCCGATAGCTTATATAAAACGGATAAACATTTTAAAAAGCTTTTAATAGAAGCCTTATCATATGCAGAAGAAAATAAAGTTTCGAATGGAGATTTGGAAGATTTTACATCTCAATTAATTTCTAAAAATAGAGCTTTAGAGTTAATGCGACAAAATCGACAGGTTGGTTCTTGCAGTTTTGATAATGGTCCAGTAATCCAACAAAAAAGAATTGCAGCTCTTGCTGCTCAAAATCAAAATTGGGAAGTGTTTATACAGTCATTCCTTAATGTTATGAATGATAACGTTACAAGAAATGCCAATAGTAATATTGCGTCTAACGCCAGAAATACCTATATAGAAGAATTGGCAAAGTTGGATTTAGATATTGACAAAATCTTGTTGGGTTCTAATTTGAGAATTCAAGACACCGTTCAAAAACACTATTTTTCTGATGGTAGTAAAATAGCTAAAGCTTATGCAAATTTAGATTCTGAAAATCAGCATTATTTTGAAAAAACAATTTCTGATATTATTAGCGACAAATCAATAGATGCGTTTAATAAGCTTCATTTTTATAACACTTATAGAAGTTATCAATATTTTTTGAAAGATAGTCTCAAAAAGAATGAGGCAGATAAAAATATTGAAAAACTAATTCCTTTACTTCCTAATGAAATAAAGTCAAGAATTGAAAATCCTAATAAGCAACTTTACGATTTACTTTATCGAGAAAAAAATGAGTTAGACGAGTTTGAAATTAAATCCTCAATAATAGCAAATATTTACTCTTACAGTTATGGTGGCGATTGTTGGCAAGCAGAATTAATAGAGAAAGGTTCAAACGGAAAAATCATTTATGATTTGACAATGGCTATTGGAGAGGAAATAACACCTTTTCAAAACTTCCTTTATAAAAAAGATGAATTGACATCTCGTGTTATAAGTCATTCTTTTTTACAAGAAATCCTTAATGAAAATAGTGAAAACAAATTGTATGTTAAATTCACAAACGACAAATCATTTGCTAACTATAGAAATAAGGTAACCGAAGAAATACCAGAAGAATTAACTTCTGCACTGGATTTCAACAATGCAATTTCTTTGTACATATCATTTCCGAATAGAAAATATGTACGCTTCATTTTATTAGGCAATGGTAACTTATTGACTTTAGGAATTCCAAAGGATTTTGAATTACCAGGTTATAAATTCGAGGAATTAATGACTAAAGAAGAGAAATCATTCTTATCAACTTCATATAAAAGTTTTAAATTATTTGACAACAAAGGAAAAATGTTGAATTGAAAAATAACTGTGTACAACAATGCATATAAAAAATAGCTAAATCATTGTAAATATGAAATTTATAACGCAAAAATATATTAATTTTAAACATCTGAAAAGTACGTTTTCAAACACGCTACTTTTCATATTCTAACCCGTTGGCAACAAGCTGAAAATCGAGAATCCGAGAATATAATTTTTATAAATGGAAATATTTCAAAACATAATTATCCCTTTAATATCTGCATTGGTTGGAGGATTATTTTCAGTTTGGGTTTTTAACAAAGGTCTTAACAAGAAAAAACAAGAAGAAAGAAAAAACAGAATTCAAAACAACTTTGAAACTGAAGAATATTTCTTTTATAATTTAAAATCAATATTATACTTCATAGACCAACAAGTTGATGCAATTTCAAAGACTTCTCGAAACACTAAAAATTGGTTTCATAAAAATTTGACTTTAGCAACATTCTCTGAATTAAAAATGACTGAATTAAGAGAGTTAAACTTTAAAACTTTGTTTCAAATATTAGTAATAGACAGACAAGGAAATAATAAAGAAAAAATGCAAGATTTTATAAATATTAAGAACTGCTTGCATAACATAGAAGACTTTGTTCAAAAACATAAAGATGAAAATGAAAAGCCTCATATAGATTTAAACAAATATTTGGACATTTGGAATAGCAGTTTAAAAAATTTAACTCAATTATATAATCATTACATTTTTTTAAAACCTAGTAAAGACGATTCCCTAATGCCGATACTACATAAATATATTGTAGTTGAACAGCGAAAATTAATGGAGAATGGAAATGACCAAAATATGGAAGTGTTTTATAACTCTATCATAATTCCTTTTATGAATGAAATTGTTGCATATAAAAACTCTGATGACCAAAGAATTTTACCTGTTATTGAAAACTCTTAATGGAATGCCGTAAAAGCTACGAACAGACAAAAGCGTTAAGATACCAGAGGAGGAAAAACATATTAAGTTCAGGTAGGAGATTGATTAAAATAAAACAACTTTTGAACGAAAGTATAAATTCAATGGAAAGAAGAAAAAAACGAATTGAATAAAGCCAATTGCCAACACCGTGTATAATTAATTGCTTTGTTCTTGCCTACTTGCGAAAATTCCTGCGGAATTTTCACGGGTTCGTAAAAGTTTACTAAATTAGTTGCTTAACCACGCAACTAACCATACACAAACACGTTATGTGGCATTTAAAAAACTATACTTTCCTGAAATAGGTTGACTAAAAATTAAACACTTAATTATAGTCACTTATGAAAACACAAAATGAACACTGCCGAAAAAAAACTTACGAAAAAGTAACTTTAGAGCTTAAATTATTAGTCGTTGACCAAATTCAAAATGGTCAGATCTCAACCAACTTCGCTTCTAAAAAATATGACATTCCTAGAACTACCATTGGCTATTGGATTAAAAAATATAGTACTTTAGTGCAACAAAATACAGGAATGAGCAAAATAAACGAAATAAAAAAATTAAAGGAACGTATTGAAGCCCTTGAGTTTATCAAAGACTTTCAGCAAGATATTATTGCCGATATGGAAATCATTACAGGAGTCGATTTATCAAAAAAGTCGCTGCCCAAAACATTAGTAAAAGAGATAGAGCTAAAAAAGAAAAACCGTTTAAAAGAAAGTGGTTCTATGAATGTTTTGGGATTAGTAAACAAGCCTTCTACAAAAGATGTAAAGAGCAAGAAATCAAACAAATAAATTATGATAAACTTATTGTAATGGTACTAGATTATCGCAAAAAAGTAGGCATGAGAACTGGTGGTATTAAGCTGTATGATGAACTAAAATCTGACTTCATAAAACAAAACATAAAGATGGGAAGAGATAAATTTTACGACTTTTTAAGGCTCCATAATTTGCTCGTCCCTAAGCTTAAAAATTACGTGACAACAACAGATTCGAATCATCAATTTAGAAAATATAAAAACCTGATTAAAGACCAAGTGCCTAATAGACCAGAACAACTCTGGGTAACCGATATAACATACATTAAAACAGAAAATGGACACAATTATCTAGCAATCGTAACAGATGCTTATTCCAAGCAAATTATGGGCTATAAATTAGATAACAACATGAAAACATCTCTTTGTACAGAAGCTCTTGCTATGGCTATTAAAAACAGAAAATATCCTAATGAAAAACTAATTCATCATTCCGATAGAGGTTTTCAATACTGTAATCCTAAATACACAGCATTTGCCGAAGAAAATGGAATGATAATGAGTATGACAGAACAATATGATCCTTACGAAAATGCAATCGCTGAGAGAATTAATAGAACTTTAAAATATGAATATGGACTTAGAAACTGTATTAAAAACACTGCTATTGCTCAAGAAATCACAAAACAAGCTGTAGATATATACAATAATTTGAGAAAGCATTTTAGCCTAGATTTAAGAAATCCTGCTGACGTACATTTAAATCCTAACATCAAATACAAATCATATCGAAAAAATAAAGTAAATTTACCTGAACTTAAAATTTAATCTAAAAGCTAGTTCAAATTATTTTTTTGCCTTCTAAACGGCTAAAAAAAATAGTTTGAACGGGTAAATTAATAAAAAAAAAGGTCAACCTATATCAGTATAATACAAATGAAAAAGAAATTTTACATAATAATTTTAGTTTTTAGCTTTTTATCATGTGTAAAAGGCGAATTATTTGATGCAAAAAAATCAAAATCATATTTTATTAAAAATAATAATATTTATTATTCACCTAATGGGAATTGGTTTGAATTAGGATACAATAAATCTGAAGCAGATTACAAAACATTTGAAATACTTTCTGAACAAATATCTAAGGATTCTAAATCAATCTATTTTGGATATCAAAAACAAAGTCAAATAGATTACTCATCCTTTAAATTAGATTCAAATGGAATTCCAAAAGACAAAAATAATGTTTATGAATATGGAATTAACTATCTAAAACCTGTTACAATAGAAGGTATTGATATTGAAACATTTGAATATTTACGAAAAAATAGATCAAGTAAATATTCTTGGGCAAAAGATAAAAACAATTATTACTTCAAGGGAAAAAAATTGAATATCAATTATAATAGCTTAAAATTTATAAATGAAGATTTTTTTTATGACAATGAGCATCTTTATTCTGATTTAAAAGGTTGGAAAATAATTACAATTTCTAAAATTGAAAGTACCCCTAAAAAAGTCAATGAAAAATATATTTTATCTAACGATACTTTATACTATGTCGGAGAAAATAAAAAAAATAGAATTTCTTTATTTTCGGAAAAAATAGAAAAATATGAAAAGTTTGGTACTATTTCTAAAAATGTAGTTTCAATAGATACAATAATTTTCTCTTTTGGGACAAAGTACGAGCCTTTAGATCCTAAAACTTTAAAAAAAATTAAAATAGATTATAATAGTTTTGAAACTTTATATGAATCTCATTCTAAAATAAGCTTTAATTATTATAAAGATATTAGAAATGTCTATTTCAATAATTTTATAATTGAAAAAGCAAATCCAAAAACATTTAAAGTATTGGGTTTAAGTTTTTCTAAAGACGATAAATTTGTATTTTATAATACAGAAGTGTTAAAAGGAATTGATTCTAAGTCATTCAGAAAAAGTAAAAATGGATATACTTGGAAAGATGATTTTGGAAATGAATTTGATTTCAAAGGAAATAGAATTAGTGAAAAAAAACTATAGCCAACAACGTGTAAAAAAAATTGCTAGTAAAAACCTACTTGCGAAAATCCTCGCGGATTTTCTTGGTTTGTGTTTTATTTACTAAATTCATTGCTTAAAGCACGCAACTTTCCTTACACAACAACGTTGTAAAAAACTGGGCGAAAGTATAATTTAAGAACAAAAGTTATTTTAAAATACATTTGGCTTTAAAAGTCTGAAAACTCAAAAGGCGAAAAAAAAGTTTGAAAAAATTAGTTTTGAAACACTCTCTCGCGAATCAAAATTTTGAAATAATTTTGTTGGTTTTTGGGAATTTAAAAATTTAAATAGTTGTTTAAGTTCTGAGTTTTAAAACGCTAAAAAAAAGGAAAAACTTGCATAATTTAGCTTGTTTGAAAATATCTGAAAACTTGAAACTAAAATCCTGTTTGAAACTAAAAATTGTATAATTGAGCAAAGTATTGTGTAAAAGTCGGAGAAATTCGTTTTTTAAAGCAAAATTTATAAAGGCTGAGAGATTTCTAGAAGTAAAAAAAGTGTTTCATAATATTCTGAATTAAAAGCCTGGGAAAACGCTGAAAAATTAAAATTTCGGAATTTCCTCAGAAACTCAAAAAAGGAAAGAATAGAAGTAGGAATCTTAGAACTTGTTAATTGGAAATTAAACACGCATTTTACAACACCTTGTATAAAAAATTGCTAAATTAGTGCCTAAGTAAAGTTTGTTGCTTTTTTGTCAACCTCTATTTTCCTTCGGAAAATAGCCGTCGACTTAAAACGCAACTTTCCATACAAAAACACGTTGTGTGTAATACCAAACAGAAAACCAAAGAAAAATAAATGGAGCAGAATACAATTGAAATAATTAAAACGATTGGAAGTCAATGGAAGTTTTTATTAGTGGTATTTCTTATAGTTGTTTTCATTATTAAATGGAAAACAATTTGGTCATTCATAGGCAATTTTACACAAATTAGAGTAAAAAGAGGGCAGACTGAATTTGAAATGCACCGCAAAGAAAACAAAGAAGATAGTGAAACGACTAATCAAGAAAAAGTAATCCCCAAAGGAGATTCTTTAGAAGATGACAATGAAGAATTATCAGAATTAGAAAACAATGGAAATATTTTTATTCAATATCACAATGCTCTAAGTGAAAAGAAATTTAAAGAAGCGAGTGAATTATTAGATAAAGTTTTAGCTGAAATAGAGAGTCCAAATCGAAAAAAAGAGGAAGTTGTACGTAGTTATTATTTAAGGCATCAGTATGGTGATACTTCTGCTTTTAGAGAATTAGAAGAGTTTACTGATAAAATTGAAAACGACAACGAGAAAAAATCTCACGGTTTATTCTATTTAAGTTTAATATACAATCAAGCTAACAATTATGAAAAATCAGTTCAACTAGCTACTCAAGCTTTAGAAATAACAAACGACAATCAACAAAAAGCATTTTGTGTTTCTAGGATTTCAGATTATCATTTAGAAAATGACAATACAAAAGAGTCGCTCAAAATAATCATAAAAAGCATAGATAACATTAATGAAAAACAACCTAAAGTAATCTTATATAGAGCATTAGCTAATTATTATAAAAAAACTGAAAATAAATTATTAGAATCAATCGCATATCAAAAAGCACTTGAATTAACACCTAACAACACTTATTTATTATTTGATGCAGCTTATAATTTTAGCGAGACAGAACAAGATTTAAAAGATTTAAGCCTTTTATTTTATAAAAAGCTTTTAGGCTTTGATTCAAAATTTCAAAGTGCATTAAACAATATTGGTGTTACTTATAGAAATCTTGGGCTAGAGGTAAAATCTACAGAACAATATAAAAAGGCATTTGAATTAAAAAATAGTTTAGCCGCTTCAAATATTGCTAATCAATTAATTCATCTTGGATTTGTACAAGAAGCTGAAGAATATTTAAAAAAAGCAGAGGAGTTTGAAGATCCACACGAAAATGTTTTTGAAGCCACTTCTTTAATAAAAACGAAAATAAATAAAGAAAAAGAGGAAGAAGAAAAAATTCTAAAAAAAGCAAAGAAAAAATTTAGATTTTTTAATCATTTTGGAAATGCAGTTTTTACTTCAAAAAAAATAAGTTTTAAAATATCAAATCAATGGTATAATGATGATGATATCCCAATTACGATTTCCCAAAACAATAATACAATTGAATTTTCTTGGGAAAATGGAGAAGAAAAACATTCAATAAATGGAGTTTTAACAAATAATTCAATATTTGCCACCTACAAAAAACCTAAAAAGAATACTTATAGCTACAATGAACAAAATAAATACATACATAGAGATATTGAAGGATTTGGCTATATAAATTCAAGCAAAGAAATGAGGTTCATATTTGAGTTTGAAAAAGAAATTATTGAATTGAATTTTACGGAAAAATAAAGTACTACACACAACACCGTATATAATTTATTGCTGGCTTCTCGCCTACTTACGAAAGTCCTCGCGGACTTTCTTGGTCGGTAATTATTTACTAAATTAGTTGCTTGAAACACGCAACAAACCATATACAAACACGTTGGGCATAATTTAAGAAAAATCCGAAATTGAATAGAATAATAGGAATTATATTGACTTTTTTACTTCTAAGTTCCTGTATGAATTTGGAAAAAAAAGTGACGAAAAAAAATACTGCAAGTAAAAATGAACTAACTCAAGCGAAATTTAAAAAAGTGGAATCTAAAAACTCTCTAAACTTGGAATATCAGCTTTTGGGAGAAAATAATGAACAAATAAAATTTTCGAGCTTAACAAAAATGGCTGAATTTCCAGGCGGTTTTGACTCGCTTACTGTTTTTATCCAGAGAAATTTAGAACTTCCAAAAGGAGATTATAAGGAAATAGAAGGAAAAGTAAAATCAACTTTTATTATTGACACTCTTGGAAAAGTAGTTGACATAAATATTGTTGAAAAATTGGAAAAAAATTATGATTATGCTTCGTATGAAGTAATATCTAAAATTCCAGATTGGAAACCAGCAGAAATTGAAAACGGAAAAAAAGTTAGAATAAAAATTCTAATCCCATTCAAATTTATTTTAGAAAAGTAAAAACAACGCCTAAAAATATTTGGCAATAATTATCGAAATTAAATGGAACAAATAAGAAATTATAATCTAGAAGAATTTAAAAAACTTCTTCTAAATCATTTCAAGGAAATTTATGATTTAGAATTATTAATCCTTAAAGGACATATAATTACTGAATTTACAATTAACTGTTACCTAGAAAATTTATCAAATAGTTTAGACGCAAATTTTTTCAAAGAAAGATATAATCATAGTCTAAAAATAGGAATGATTGAACATTTTGGAAAATTTGGTGGTAGAACTTTAGAAATAGTAAAATCTCTTCGATTATTAAATAAAATAAGAAACGGAATTGCACATACATTGACCGTTAACGAACAACTAATTCAAGAATATGTCAATTCTGTTAGTCAAATTGCAAGTGAGGATTTTATTAATCCTGATTATGAGATAAGATTAAAATTTTCAATGGCAACTGGTTATTTATGTGGTGAAATATTTGGAGAATATTATGAACAAAGGGAAAAAAAAGAGGAATAAAAAAACTATGCCCAACACCGTATAAAAAAAATTGCTAAATTAGTGCTTAATCAAAGGCAGTTGCATTTTTGCCAACTTCTGAATTTCCTCCGGAAATTCCTCGCTGACAAAACCGCAACTTTTCTTATACAACAACGTTGGCAATAATTAAAAAAAAAATCTATGCCTGAAATTAACCTTATCAAATTAGAAGGAAAACCCTTTGAAAAACTAATTGACGTTATTAGTAAAGGAATAGGAACCTTATACAAACCTAGAGCAATCAGAAAAGAGGCAGATTCTAAAGCCTATGAAATTGGAATTATTGAACAAGCTAAATCAAAAGCTCTTGCAGAAGGAAAAGTACTAGAAGCGGAAACGTATTTAAGAATTCAAGAAAGATTACTTTTTAACGAAACTGAAAGACAAAAGAGCATAGATAATGTTGTTGAAATTGCTGCTGAACAGCTAAAAAATGAAGATAATATATCTGAAGAACCTGTAGATAAAGATTGGTCTAAAAGATTTTTTAATTTAGTCCAAGATACTACTGATGAGGAAATGCAGGCTTTGTGGGGAAGAATTCTTGCAGGAGAAACAAAAAAACCAAAATCCTATTCTAAACGAACTTTAGAAGTATTGAAAAACCTTTCTAAAGAAGAAGCTGAAATATTTACAAAATTTGCGGAATTAAAAATTAAAGTTAATGAATATACTGTAATTATAAATAATGACAAAGGAAAATTTATAAAAGAAGAATTTGGCATTACGTTTAATGATTGTTTATTAATGGTTGAATTAGGTTTAATTTCAAGTGAAAACAGTTTTGTAATTAGTTTTGAACCAACTAATAACAATGATAAAAATATTTATATTACTTATGGCAATAAAGGATTTAAAATAAAAAGAAAACAGAATTCACCAGAAAGAAATATCCAAGTATTATCATTTACTAAAATTGGTTGTGAACTTTCTAAACTAATCCATCCAAAAGTTAATATGAATTATATAGAAAAAATTTGTTTAAGCTTCAAGCACGAAAATACAGATATAGAATATGGTGACATATTAGAAAAGAACGAAAAAAAGTTTTTAATAAACATAAAAGAATATAACTAATAACTATTGCCAACACCTTGTATAAAAAATTGCTTAATTTAGTTTAATTTAAAACTTGTTGCTTTTTTGTAAACTTCTGAATTTCCGCTGGAAATTCCTCGTTCACAAAATCGCAACTTTCCATACAAAACAACGTTGTAAAACATTGTGCACCATATTTAAAACACAATATTAAAAGAAATTTTATCATCAAGTAAAAAAACATTATTTAATACATTTTAAAGAAACAACCGTATGAAAAACTTTATTAAATCAATTCTTCTTTTGTCAATATTACTCATTAGTAATTTCTCTTTCGCCCAAACTGTAGACGAAAAAACCAATGAAAAATTAAATATAAACTCTGATAATAACGATTTAGCTAATAAAATATGTGGAGCAAGTTATATTTCTTGGGGAGGGGCAAATCCGGTTAAAGCTCTAGAAATGACTATAATAAATGAAATAGGAGTTGAAGCCGATGACCCACTGAGATCCCAAAAAATTTCAGACTTCTTTAATAAGAATCATGACAGACTAATTTGCGGTGACGACACTAGACAAAAATTTAGAAAAAGGGAGCATTTCTTTAAAAGAGCTATTGCTTTTCACGCTTATGTGTACTTTGATCACTTAGCTGAAAGCGACGACTATTCCATTAATATGAACACCTATGAAATTATAGATGGTAAAAAAGAAACACTTATTGATTATGTAGATAAGATTTTAAACGATCCGGAAAAGCGAAAGTTATATAATGTTGATGGACTTAAGAACCTTCGTATCACTCTTGAAGAATTAGGAGTTACTAAAGGCGAAGAACTTTGAAATATGTAGGTTTTTTAATTGCCCACAACAACTTGTTAAACATTAAAAAAAAAACCCGAGATAGACCTTGAAAAAAGATATTTAATTATTATTTCGTTTATAATAATCGGAATTTTCCTTTGGTTGGGAATGAGAGTTGAACGTAAATTTACAAAATTGGATGAAACTTTTAAACCTGAATATAAAATTGAAAGAATTTACTTTCCCGAAAAAAGAGAGTCTTTATATCTGAAAAGAAAAACTTGTGGAATAACAGGAAATCACCAAACTACTGTAATATCAAAAAAAAAGAAATTCCAATTTGAAACTGAAACTATTTCAGATTATGTTTTTAAAGAATTTTTAGAAATTATCTTTAAAGCCGAAAATAATAAATTAATAATTTATTCATATTATAAACCCGAAATTCCAATAAAATTTGAATCAGAAATTGAAATAGAATTAAGATAACATAAGAAAAATGCTGAATAAAATAATTAAAAAAAGAAAGCTGAAAAAAACTATAGAAAATTTAAATAAAAAACGTTTTACAACACCGTGTATAAAAAATTGCTATATTTAGCTAAACTAAAACTTGTTGCTTTTTTGCAAACTTCTGAATTTCCGCTGGAAATTCCTCGTTCACAAAATCGCAACTTTTAATACACAACAACGTTGGCAACAAGCTGAAAAAAATGAACGAAAATCCTTCAAATAATTCTACTCTTGATTTTTATGAAAAATTACTTTTAGGTCCTTTAATGCAATTATATTCTGCAAGAAAAGAGACTGAACTTTCTGATTGGATGAGCTTTTCAAATCTACTTATTGACAAATTCGCAATACATTCATCTTCATTCTTCCATTTATCAAAAGGAATTATTGAACATAGAAAATCAGGCGAAAAAAAGAGAATAAATGGTTATGATTTATTTACTGTAAACACAACTTTTAGAGCATTATTAGAAACTTATGTGACATTTCATAATCTTTTTGTTGAACCAAAATCTGAGCAAGAAACAGAATTACGTTTTTTGATTTGGAAACTTGATGGACTTTATCAAAAAAGGAAATATGATATTGATAAATCTGATTTTGAAAAAGCGGAGGAAATACTTAAAAAAGACAATGAATTAATAAATAACACTCAAAAACAAATAGAACAATCTGAATTCTTTAAGAAATTAAACTCTGAACAATCTATAAAAATTTATAATCCTAATTTTAAAAGTGCAAATTGGAAGTTTTTAATTAAAAATGACCTTATAAAACCAAAAAAAATACTTGAATTAGTAAAACACGTTTGTAAACAAAAAGGTTTTGTTAACTTATATAAATATACGTCAATTCATTCTCACTCGAATTTTCCTGCTTTAGCAGAATTTAAAGATACTCGTGGGAAAATTATATCTGACAAACATACAGAACCAACAACTGAATATGCTACAATTATGACTTGCCTTTTAATGTCTGATATTTGTATCATTGATAAAAACGCAAAGTCAAAATTTGAAACTTTTCCGAAAGCAATTAAAGAATATATAAATGGAATTACAAAAGTAATTAAGGAGTCTGAATAAAAGCCTGTTGCCAACACCGTATAAACTTTATTGCTGGTTTTGGCTCACTTGGGAAATTCCTCCGGAATTTCGCCGTTCGTGTTTTATTTAGTAAATTCACTGCGTTAAACAACGCAACAAAGCTTATACAACAACGTTAGCTGTAATTAACCACTCGAAACCTTATGGAACAAAGAATTTCAATTAGTAAAGCAATAAACAGAGGTCACTTAATTGTGAATCTTCCAGTTTGTATATCTATGTTTGGAATTCCTGCTCTAGCATTTTATTTTTCAGCTGAAAATTTAATTCCTAATTGGGGAATTGGAGTCAGTTTTGTAATTGGATTTACACTTGCTTGGTTAACTTGGAGTTTTATGATTATGAAATGGCGAATTTGGGCATTTAATAAAGTTAGAAATGTTCACGAACTGAAAAAGAAAGCTATCGAACAAGGTTTAATGTGGAATGACGATAGTTGGTTTAATAAAACTGAAATAAGAACTAACTCTGACAAGTTGCAATGGAAAGTCTTGGAGAAAAAATTTGATAAAAAAGATGTCTTTAAAGAAGATCAATCTGTTTCTAAAAAATCAATTATTTATTACTCGAAAATTAAAAATACTTATGAATTTTTAATAATGTTAATAGCTTTGGGTGGTGGAATTTATTTACTTCTTAAATCAGACAGTTATATAATTGGAACATTATTAGTTTTATCTGGAACATATTTTGGTTTTAAGGAAATAAAAAAAGTTTTTAATTTTAGTCCACAAATAACAATAGATAATAAAGGAATAAAAACAGCTACTACTGAATTCAAAAATTGGAGTGAAATAAAAAATGAAGAGATTATTATAGAAGGTTATGGAAAAAATAAGGAATTTTATATGATTTATGATTATTCAAATGGTTTTGAAAAAATAAAAATTGATGATTTCAATATTAGTCCTAAAAAATTAGAGAATTTAATAAGAACATATAGAATTAGGAATAATAAAAACTACAGCTAACACCGTGTATAATTAATGGCTGGTTCACGCCTACTTACGAAAATCCTCGCGGATTTTCTATTTGGTTTTTATTTGCTAAATTAGGTGCTTAAACACGCCACTTATCATACACAAACACGTTGCCACACATTTGAAAATAAGAACATTGAGAAAAATTTACTTACTGACTTTAATGTCAATTATTTTATTTAACTGCCAAAAGAAAACGGAATTGAGAACTGATTTACAGCCAATTTATTCAGATTCGAAAAACGCTTTACAAGGAAACAATCTGTATGGAAAAGTTAAAAAAATTGAATATTACAAAACAACTTTTCAGAACATAGAAAATGAAGATAAACCTGTTCTGAACAAAATAGAAGAATACACCGATTTTGGGGAATTGAAAAAAGTAGAATACTTCGATAATTATGGAGAACTTACACAAACCAATGATATTGATTATAACAAAAACCAAGAGTTCATAAAAAGTGTTTCAATTAACAAATCAAACGAATCAAATATTATTCAAATTTCGGAATATGATACTATCAAAAACACAAGTGAATTGAGTGTCTTCGTTAATGATACAATTGACCATAAAACAACTTTTTATTATGGAAAAAATGATTATCAAATAAAGCGAATTTCTATTAAAGGAAATGATACAACCGAAGTTAATTTAGAATACGTTTTTGACGATAATGATAAAATAATATCTTCTACACAAAAAGAAAAAGGGAATGACAAATCAATGACAACTAATCTGTTTAAATATGACAATAACAACAACCTAATAGAATCGTCATATAAAACAGAATGGATGGAAATGATAAGCGAAACGGAATGGAAAGATGGAAGAATTTTTAAACAAACTTCCTATACAATATCAGCGGATTTAAAAAAGCATACAAACAACATAACTGAATTTGATATTTTATATAATCCTATCAATTCAAAAGAATTCGACGATTCAAAATTAAACCGAGAATTGAAATTTGATTATGAATTTGACAAGAATGGGAATTGGATTAAGAAAAATGTATCATTGAAAGAACATTTTAATAATTCAAAGGGATTCGTTCCAATTTATGTTGATACGAGAAAAATAAGTTATTGGAAATAAAAAAACGTGTGGCAACAACGTGTATAATTAATTGCTAGGTTCTAGCCTACTTGCGAAAATTCCTGCGGAATTTTCACGGGTTCGTTAAAGTTTACTAACTTAGTTGCTTAACCACGCAACTAACCATACACAATCACGTTAGGCACAAATTCAATGATCGAATTAGACGAAATAGATAGAATAATAAGAAAAGATCTTCTCAAAGTTCTGAATACTAATATTGTATATCATTATTCAAATTTTGAAATTGGAGTAGAAAAAATAATTTTAAATAATAATCTAAAATTTTCTAGTCCGAATGAATTTAATGACCCTTTTGATTGTAATGAAGATTTGTTAAAATTAAGAATCACTAAAGAGTCTGCTATAAAACAAATTAAAGATTCAAAGCAAAAATTAACTAGAAATGAAAGAACAAGGCTAATTAAAAAAATAACTAATCCCAATACAATATCTTCTCAGATGAAAGAAACGAAAAAGGATTACAAATTAGCTTGTTTCTCAGAAAAGTCAGATGAAACCCTAATGTGGTCTCATTATTCCGATAAACATAGAGGAATTTGTATTGGTTTTAGTTTCCCTCATCAATATCCAGGGAAATTTATTCTTTGCCCAATAAAATATCTGGAAAAAATCGAGAAACTAGATGGAGAATCGGAAGCCACAAAAGTTATTTTATATTGGTTAACAACAAAGTCGGAAAGGTGGAGTTATGAAAAAGAGATTAGAGCTATTACTCAAAGTAAGAATACTAATTCATACGGACTTATAGAATTTGAAAGAAAATATGTTTCAGAAATAATATTTGGTTGTATGGTACCTGAAAATGATATAAACCAAACTATGAAAAAAATAAATTTAAATTATGGTGAAAATAATATTATCTTTAATAAAATGAGAATTAATTCAGATACATTTTTATTGGAAAAAATAACCATCAGTGCCTAACACCGTGTATAAAAAATTGCTATATTTAGCTAAACTAAAACTTGTTGCTTTTTTGCAAACTTCTGAATTTCCGCTGGAAATTCCTCGTTCACAAAATCGCAACTTTTAATACACAACAACGTTACCTACAATTATGAAGAACATTCCGTTACTGATTTTAACATTGATTTTAATTGCAAGTTGCGATTCAAAACAAACTTCATCGGAATTGGAAAAATTAACAAAAAAACTTAACGAAAAAGAAAATCGGATTTCGGAATTGCAAAGTCAAATTGAGAATTTAGAAAAAATTAATAAGCGGACTGAGAACACTCAAACTTCTGACTATTATCGCTTCGTGGAAACTACTGACTCTGAAATAAATGTTGCGGAAAAATTAAAAATCGGAGTACAAAAATTAATCGATAAAAAGGACTTTAAAGATACTTTAGACATATCAGACAATTTTTTCGTTTATAAACACACATCTGAAATCACTCAAACGTCTGAATCGGAATTTGAATCAGTCTTGCGTGATTTTGACCAAGTTAAATCGGAATATGGAAATGACTTTTTTGTACGAGTAATGACTTTTTATAATGGACAAAGTTTACCTATCGAAACCGAAAATTCTAAAACTGATATTCATATTTTAATTCAACCGACTGAATTAGGTTATGAAAATAAAACGTTCGTGATTTCGGACTTTTATGATGTTGACATAAAAATGCTCGAAAAGAAAGAGAATAGTGTCGAACTGACTTTTGAACACGGAAAATTTCCAAGAAAAAGTGAATTAATAATAATAAAACCTGAATTAGTAAAATTTGGAAATAAATAACTGTAGGTAACATCGTATATAATTTATTGCTAGTTCTAGCCTACTTACGAAAATCCTCGCGGATTTTCTATTCGGTTTTTATTTGCTAAATTAGGTGCTTAACCACGCAACAAACCATATACAAACACGTTAGCAAACATTTGAAAACTATACTTTCCTGAAATAGGTTGACTAAAAATTAAACACTTAATTATAGTCACTTATGAAAACACAAAATGAACACTGCCGAAAAAAAACTTACGAAAAAGTAACTTTAGAGCTTAAATTATTAGTCGTTGACCAAATTCAAAATGGTCAGATCTCAACCAACTTCGCTTCTAAAAAATATGACATTCCTAGAACTACCATTGGCTATTGGATTAAAAAATATAGTACTTTAGTGCAACAAAATACAGGAATGAGCAAAATAAACGAAATAAAAAAATTAAAGGAACGTATTGAAGCCCTTGAGTTTATCAAAGACTTTCAGCAAGATATTATTGCCGATATGGAAATCATTACAGGAGTCGATTTATCAAAAAAGTCGCTGCCCAAAACATTAGTAAAAGAGATAGAGCTAAAAAAGAAAAACCGTTTAAAAGAAAGTGGTTCTATGAATGTTTTGGGATTAGTAAACAAGCCTTCTACAAAAGATGTAAAGAGCAAGAAATCAAACAAATAAATTATGATAAACTTATTGTAATGATACTAGATTATCGCAAAAAAGTAGGCATGAGAACTGGTGGTATTAAGCTGTATGATGAACTAAAATCTGACTTCATAAAACAAAACATAAAGATGGGAAGAGATAAATTTTACGACTTTTTAAGGCTCCATAATTTGCTCGTCCCTAAGCTTAAAAATTACGTGACAACAACAGATTCGAATCATCAATTTAGAAAATATAAAAACCTGATTAAAGACCAAGTGCCTAATAGACCAGAACAACTCTGGGTAACCGATATAACATACATTAAAACAGAAAATGGACACAATTATCTAGCAATCGTAACAGATGCTTATTCCAAGCAAATTATGGGCTATAAATTAGATAACAACATGAAAACATCTCTTTGTACAGAAGCTCTTGCTATGGCTATTAAAAACAGAAAATATCCTAATGAAAAACTAATTCATCATTCCGATAGAGGTTTTCAATACTGTAATCCTAAATACACAGCATTTGCCGAAGAAAATGGAATGATAATGAGTATGACAGAACAATATGATCCTTACGAAAATGCAATCGCTGAGAGAATTAATAGAACTTTAAAATATGAATATGGACTTAGAAACTGTATTAAAAACACTGCTATTGCTCAAGAAATCACAAAACAAGCTGTAGATATATACAATAATTTGAGAAAGCATTTTAGCCTAGATTTAAGAAATCCTGCTGACGTACATTTAAATCCTAACATCAAATACAAATCATATCGAAAAAATAAAGTAAATTTACCTGAACTTAAAATTTAATCTAAAAGCTAGTTCAAATTATTTTTTTGCCTTCTAAACGGCTAAAAAAAATAGTTTGAACGGGTAAATTAATAAAAAAAAAGGTCAACCTATATCAGTATAATACAAACTATACTTTCCTGAAATAGGTTGACTAAAAATTAAACACTTTTATCAAAATTCTAACCATTAAAAAAGGCTATCTAAATAGACAGCCTTTGTTTTTTTTATTTTATTAAATACATACAAGCGTATAACTCTGGCTTGTTTGCTGTATACTCTTTTATCCAAATTGTTAACTCTTTTACTTCAAAAGGTAACAGCATATTTAAAGCTTTCTCTAATTCTTTACAAAATAAATCTGAATTAAAGCTCACTTTTTTTAGTACAGTTTTGGTGTACTCAAACATTGCTCTAGCCATATTTTTAAAAAATTAAGTTTATAATATTAGAACGTAAACTAAATCGTTTTAGTATAGACCAAAGTTAACAAAAAAACCAACATCTTTTACAGATGTTGGTCTTAATATTTTGTTTAAAAATTGTTAAATTTATAAACTATTAATTTTTTCTACTAAACCTTTAGCTTTAGCTTCTAAATCTGCATTTATAGCTTTAAAATGAGCTTTTTTGTTTTCAACTTTTTTAGTATTAACGTTAGCAATTAAAGCATCAAATGTTTCAATAGCTTCATCAATAATTACATTACCTTCTTTTTGTTGATTTTTTAAAGCTGCAACATCAATTGCATATTCAATAACATCACCTAAAACGTAATTGATATCTTTTTTTAAGTTTTTTATACTTGACATAATTTATTTTATTTTAAAGATGCAAAAGTAGTCTATTTATTATAAATAAGACAATACTTGCTTAATATTTAGAACAGTAACATAGTTTGTTTTAGATTCTTTTTCTTTTGACACTTTTTCGTGTGCCCAAGTTGTATGAAAAGGAACATGAATTGCAGATGAACCAATTGCTACCAAAGGTAAAACATCAGATTTTAAAGAGTTTCCAATCATTAAAAATTCTGATGGATCAATATCTAAATGTTTTATTAATTTATGATAATCTTTCTCTTTTTTATCACTCATTACTTCTATATGATGAAAATAGTTAAGTAAGTTTGACTTTTCTAGCTTGCGTTCTTGGTCTAACAAATCGCCTTTTGTGGCAACAACCAACTTATATTTACCTTGTAAAGATTGTAATACTTCCTCTATTCCGTCTAATAATTCTATTGGTTTTTCTAACATTTCTTTACCAATATTTAAAATCTTTTCAAACGATTTTTGTTCTAATTGATAATTAGAAAGTTCCAAAGCACATTCTACCATAGACAGCACAAAACCTTTAATTCCGTAACCATAAATTGATAAATTTTTAATTTCGGTTTTAAAGAGCTCTTGATCTATTTTATTTTCGGTTTCATACCCAGATAAAATTTGTGCAAATTCTTTTTCTGCGTCTCTAAAATAAGTTTCATTTACCCACAAAGTATCATCTGCATCAAATGCAATTACTTTAATTTTAGAATTCATTATTTGTTTAAATATTTAATCGCTTTTTCTAAATCTTCTGGTGTATCAATTCCAACAGCTTCAACATCTGTTTCTACCATTTTAATTTTTTTACCAATTTCTTGATATCTAATTGCTTCAATTTTTTCTGATGCTTCTAAAGGCGTAATTGGTGTATGATAAAAATCGATTAAAGCTTGTTTTCTAAACGCATACACACCTTTATGTTTGTAATATTTTACATCAACATTTAGATCTCTATGAAAAGGAATTACACTTCTAGAAAAATAAATTGCCAAGTTATTTACATCCGTAATTACCTTAACATTATTAGGGTTTTCAATATCTTCTTTGTTTGTAATTTGCACTTTTAAAGAAGCTAAATCAATTTCTTTTTTACTATCTTTTTTAAAAACATCAATTAATTTAGAAAGTGAAACTTCATCTATAAAAGGTTCATCTCCTTGTACATTTATAACAATATCTGCATCAATATTTTCTACAGCTTCGGCAATTCTATCAGAACCACATTCGTGTTCTTTTTTACTCATAATTGCTTTTCCGCCAACGCTATTTATCGTTTTAAAAATAACATCAGAATCTGTAACGATATATACTTCATCAAACAAATTAGCGTTTAAGGCAGCTTCGTACGTTCTTAAAATTACAGGTTTTCCTCCTAAATCTTTCATCAACTTTCCTGGAAAACGGCTTGCACTGTAACGTGCAGGAATCATGGCAATTATTTTCATAAACTATTTGATGTAAACTTCTAATAATTCTGATTTTCCTTCAGAACTAATTTTAATGTTTTTGATACACGCAGGAACTAAAATAGTTTCTCCTGTTTGTAATTTTTCGGTTTGATTTTCATACTGAAATTCAACACTACCTTCTACACACATATAAATTACAAAACTATCTTTTTCTTGATGGTTGATAGAAATCTCGCCTTTAATTGGCAAAACATTGGTTGTAAAATACTGACAAGAAACAATCTCTGATGCTGCATTTTCTTTTTCTGAATACACTGTTTTGTAAGAATCTATTACAGAATAATCGATGGCATCAATTGCTTCTTCTGTGTGTAAATCTCTAAAAGTTCCATCAGGATTTGGCCTGTCCCAATCATAAATTCTATAAGTAATATCTGATGTTTGCTGAATTTCTGCCAACAAAACGCCTGCACCAATTGCATGAACTCTACCTGTTGGAATAAAATAAACATCGCCTTTTTGTACTTCATCAACATTTAAAATATCTAATAACGATTTATTTTCTAAATGTTTTAAATACTCTTCTGATGTAACTTCTTTTTGAAAACCAACAATTAAATTCGCTTTTTCGTCGGCTTGCATTACATACCACATTTCTGTTTTCCCGAAGGAATTATGGCGTTCTTGTGACAATTTATCATTTGGATGTAATTGTATACTTAACGCTTCTTTTGCATCAATAAATTTAATTAAAAGCGGGAATTTCTCTCCAAAATGAGTATAAATTTTATCGCCAACTAAATCAGATTTGTACTCAGAAATTAGTTCTTTTAAATTTTTTCCTTTTAATTTTCCATTTGTAACAATAGATGTATCTCCTTCAACATCAGAAATTTCCCAGCTTTCGCCAATATCTTTTCTTGTTGATTTTTTATTTAATAAAGTTGCTAATTTTTCTCCTCCCCAAATTTTATCCTTTAAAATAGGTTTAAATTTTATTAACTGATTTATTTTCATATATATATATTTATAAAACAAATTTAATACTTCTTCTATACAATTATTGTAATAAAAAAATAATTAACTTTGATTTAATTACAAATATAACAATAAATATATGGGATTTTTCTGGGATTTAATTCAGCAAAGTAAAATAAACGAACAAAGTGATAAAGCAAATAATCTAGAAGAAAGGGTTTTAATTTTAGAAAAAGAACTGCAAAACACTAAAATATTATTAAGAAAAACACTTGTAACATTAGAAAAGCATCTTGGTAAAGATATTGATGGCGATGGAAAATTAGGGTAATTTATCCGAAGAGAACTAGGTTTTTTATTTATCTTTATCGTTTTAATTTATCAATTTACTAAAGTGAAAAAAAAAGTATTCTTAATTCTATTTGTTCTGTTTTTTACTAAACTTTTTTCCCTTGAAAGAACTTTGTATGTAGATAATTTTAATTCTATTTTAGGTAGCCCATCAAATGAAGATAAACTTCTAAAATTTGCTAGTAAAAACAACTTTAATACTTTAATATTATATCAATTAAATAAAGTTGACAAATTGTATTCTTTAACAGATCCTAGAAAAAACAACATTTTAGCAGAATTTATATCAAAAGCTAAAACCAAGTTTAATATAAAGCGTATTGGCGCGTCTGGAGAATCTGCCACTTTCTTTAAAAATAGGATTGATATTTATAATACTTCTAGAAATAAATCCGAAGAAAAGTTTGATATTTATAATTTAGAGTACGAATATTGGTCTAAAAATGCGTCTGGAATTGATGGTTATTATTGTGTAAATTATTTAGAAGAAAATAAACTTCCTTGTACTAGAAAAGGCTCTTTTAAATATTTTATTGATAATTTAAAAGATCTAAAACTACTTACAAAGAATAAAAAGCATAGTGTAAAAGTTGATGCTTATGTTGGTTATTATACGCAAAACGAAATTCTAGAAATCAGCAAAAACTGTGATCGTTTAGTTATACAAGCGCATGGTAAAAGCCCTGAATTAAGTTTTTCGTTTGCTAAAAAAAACTTAGAAAATCTTTATAAAACGAATAGTAAAATAAAAGCTTCAATCATTTTTTCTACCAATATGGATAAACTTGGTTATTGGTTAAAATTTGATAGTTTAGACAACGGAGAAAGTAAGTTTTTTGACAAAATGAATAGTATAAATGCAAACCTAAAAAAGAAATTAAATTTTGATGGCTTTAGTTATCACTCCTACTCTATTCTCGAAAGATCTGTAAATTATTATACTTACAGTAAAAATTAAAAAACTACCCAGAATAGGTTACAAAATTTCTAGGTGTTTCGTACAAAGTAATTTCTAACTCTAAATGGTTGGGTAAATGTTTTCTTAATTTATCATAAATAACAACAGCTATATTTTCTGCAGTTGGATTTAAATTTTTAAATTCTTCGACTTCTAAGTTTAAATTTTTATGATCAAAATTGTTTTCGATATACTCTTTAATTAAGTTACTTAAAATACCTAAATCGAAAACGTAACCAGTTTCTTTATCAATAACTCCTGTTAAAGAAACTATTAATTCGTAATTATGACCATGAAAATTTGGGTTGCTACATTTACTAAAAACTTCAAAGTTTTTTTCATCAGACCAATCTTTTCTATATAATCTGTGAGCTGCATTAAAATGTGCTTTTCTATGAACAGTAACTTTGGGCATAATCAGATTTTTAATTTGTTTTAATACGAAAACTTATATTTTGTAATTCTTGATTTTATCATAAGATTCCTTAAAAATTATTTTGAACCATTCAGTATAAATTATAGGATTTTTCTCGATATCCGATTTTACATCATCTAATTGCATCCATTTATAAGCTTCAACTTCATCTTTATTGATATTAGGTTCGTCATCAAAATAGCCAATTAATACATGATCTAATTCGTGCTCTGTTAAGCCATTATCAAAAGGGGCTTTGTAAATAAATGAAAAAACTTCGTTTAAACTTGCTGTAAAACCCATTTCTTCTTGTAATCTTCTTTCTCCAGCTTCAATATTACTTTCTCCGCTTCTTTGATGAGAACAACAAGTATTTGTCCATAATAAAGGCGAATGATATTTGTGTGCTGCTCTTTGTTGCAACATTAACTCACCTTTAATATTAAAAATAAATACCGAAAAAGCTCTGTGTAAAACAGCTTTTTCATGCGCTTCCATTTTAGGCATTTCGCCTATTTGATTGTCGTTCTTATCAACTAAAATCACTAGTTCCTCCATAATTGCAAATATAATAGATTCAATTAGGTTTAAAACTTAAAAATATAATAAAACCTTGAGATTTTTCTATAGTTTTATTTTGATGAATTATATTTGAGGATTCGTAAAAATAAAATCCTAAAGTGAAAATTTTCTTTAAAATAGTATTCCTCGTATTTATAATTTCCTTTTATCACTGTGATAATAATAAAGTTGGAAAAGAAAATTCTGTTGAAATTGAAAAGAGAAAAACTGCTCTAGAAAAAAAAATAATAAAACCTTGGGACAGTTTAAATAATGAAAACACAGAAGCTTTTTTAACTGAATATGGTAAACAAAACACAGAAACAAAAGTTATAATAAAAACAGAATTTGGTAATATTAAACTACTATTATATAATGATGTTCCTATACACAGAGCTAATTTTATATTTCTAACAAAAATTAAATATTTTAATACAACTGTTATTTATAGAGTTGCCAAAAACTTTGTAATTCAAGGAGGTAATTCTGATAATATGTACACGCAAAAACAACGAAGAAAATACGGTAATTATTTATTAAAACCAGAATTTAGAAAAAATAGAAAACATAAATATGGTGCGTTAGCAGCTGCAAGATATTGGGAAAACAATCCTAATAAATTATCAAGTCCGTTTGAGTTTTATATGGTTCATGATAGAAATGGCGCTCATCATTTAAATAATGAACATACTGTTTTTGGCGAAGTTATTTCTGGTTTTGATACAATGGATAAAATTTCTAAAGTTAAAGTTGGTGCAGATGAATGGCCTATCAAAGACATAAAAATGACGATAGAAATTCTAGAATAAAAATTAATTCTCATATACTTTTTTTGATAGAAATTCTATCTGATACAGATTACCACGGATAAAACTAAAAAAACACTTCATTTTTATATTTGATTATTATCAAAATACAGAAAGATTAGTTCTTATTTTATATTGAGTAACAATACTTAAAACTATGAAATTACTGTCTTATATTCAAATCTCTGTGATGATAAAAAAATATAGAATAAAAACCTATCTTTGCACCTCAAATTTTGTAGATGAGTTTTTTAAAAGAAATAGAACGTAGAAGAACATTTGGTATCATTTCGCATCCAGATGCTGGTAAAACTACTTTAACAGAAAAGTTGTTATTATTCGGAGGAGCAATTCAGGAAGCTGGGGCTGTAAAAAATAATAAAATTAAAAAAGGTGCAACTTCCGATTTTATGGAAATTGAGCGCCAAAGAGGAATTTCTGTAGCAACTTCTGTGTTAGCTTTCATCTACAAAAACAAAAAAATAAACATTCTAGACACACCTGGTCACAAAGATTTTGCTGAAGATACTTTTAGAACTTTAACAGCTGTAGACAGCGTTATTGTTGTAATTGACGTTGCAAAAGGTGTAGAACCACAAACCGAAAAATTGGTTGAAGTTTGTAGAATGAGAAATATACCAATGTTGGTTTTTATCAATAAATTGGATAGAGAAGGTAAAGATGCCTTTGATTTATTAGATGAAGTTGAACAAAAATTAGGATTAACAGTAACTCCTATGAGTTTTCCTATAGGGATGGGGTATGACTTTAAAGGAATTTATAATATTTGGGAAAAGAAATTAAATCTTTTTTCTGGTGATAATAAAACTTCAATTTCTGAAGGAGTTGAATTTGATGATTTATCAAACCCAGAATTAGATACTATTGTTGGTGATAAAGCAGCAGAAACTTTACGAGAAGAAATAGAATTAATTAGCGAGGTTTATCCAGATTTTAATCAACAAGAATATTTAGAAGGAAAATTACAACCCGTATTTTTTGGTTCTGCATTAAATAACTTTGGTGTAAAAGAATTATTAGATGCTTTTATTGAAATTGCTCCTTCTCCACAACCTAAAAAAGCAGAAGAACGTCTAGTTGATTCTAAAGAAAAAAATTTAACTGGTTTTGTGTTTAAAATCCATGCAAATATGGATCCTAAACATAGAGACAGACTTGCTTTTATAAAAATTGTATCGGGAGTTTTTAGAAGAAATTCTCCTTATTTACATGTTCGAAACGGTAAAAAAGTAAAATTTTCTAGTCCGAATGCCTTTTTTGCTGAGAAAAAAGAAATTGTTGATGAATCGTATCCTGGAGATATTGTTGGTATTCATGACACTGGAAACTTTAAAATTGGAGACACTTTAACAGAAGGTGAAATACTTAATTTTAAAGGAATTCCAAGTTTTTCTCCAGAACATTTTAGATATGTTAACAATGCAGATCCTATGAAATCTAAACAATTATCTAAAGGTTTAGATCAATTAATGGATGAAGGTGTTGCGCAATTATTTACCTTAGACATGAATGGTCGTAAAGTAGTTGGTACAGTTGGTGCTTTACAATATGAAGTAATTCAATACAGATTAGAACACGAATATGGTGCAAAATGTACTTACGAAAATTTACAAGTTCATAAAGCTTGTTGGGTAGAACCTAAAGATATTAAAAATGATGAGTTTAAAGAATTTAAACGTGTTAAACAACGCTATTTAGCTAAAGACAAACAAGGTCAATTGGTTTTTTTAGCGGATTCTGAATTTACCATACAAATGACTCAAAGTAAATATCCATCAGTAAAATTACACTTTACTAGCGAGTATAAAAGTTAAAATTCATGAAAAATTTATTGTTCCTATTTGTTGTTCTATTGAGTTTTCAAAATTATTCTCAGACGTTTAATTTAACTGAATTAAAAGGAAAAGAATTACATAATAGTATTCGATTAAATTATATTTTGGTTCATCAGCCTTTTGAACAAGTAAATTACGAATTAGCTCCAACTTTAGGATTTATTGGTCTAAACTACAATATTCCATTAAATGATTGGTTGTACACGGGTGCTGGTTTTCATACCGCAATTACAGGAGATCAAGGTGGTTTATTTACCTTAGGTGTTAATTTAGGTGTAAATACACCCATTTATAAAAATTTATATTTTGATGCAAATGTACATTTTGGTGGCGGTGGCGGATTTAGAAGCTTAGTAAATGGTGGTGGAATGATTTACCCAAATGCTGGTTTACAGTATAAAAAAAACGGCTATTCTTTTGGTGTTCAATATGGTTATGTAAACTTTTTTACTGGAATTCAGAAAAATGACAACATTTCTTTCTTTGTAGAAATTCCAAGTCTATTAAGACTAAGTTCGTATAAAGATGCTCAAAAAACCTTTATTTTAAATGATAACTCAATTGATGAATTTTGGGCAAAACCAGCTGTAAAAAGTGTACAACAAATAACTTTTGATTATTTCTTTCCAATAGGAATGTCAAGAGCAGATATTACTACAAACCCTCAATACAAACCACTCACAGAAACATTATCAATTATTGGTTTCGAATATCAAAGATATTTAACTTCAAATACATTTATATATGCTCATGTAGACACCATGTATAGTGGTTTGGTATCTGGATTTATGGATTTATTTTTTGGTATTGGAAAGAATTTTATTGAAACTAAAAACGTTAACTTCTTTGCAAAAATGGGAATTGGTGCTGCTGGAGGAAGAATTTATCCTGAAGGCGGTTTAACAATGTACCCTAGCGCTGGTTTTGATGTTCATTTAAATGATAAATTAGGAATTAGTGCTCATGGTGGTTATCATAGAGCAATTGGCGGAACATTTGAAGCCTACACTGCTGGTGTAAGTTTAAAATATTATGGATTAACTGGTGGTTTAAAAGATCCTTTTTCTAAAGAAAGTGCATCAAAAATAAAAACTCACGGAGTTGGAGTTGGTGTTCAGAATCAGACATATTTTAAAATGGCTAAAGATGATAATACAACGATTGATTTAGAAATGATTGCACTAAAATTATTCTACGACTTAAATAAACGTTTTTATTTAGTTGGCGAAACTTCTTTTGCTTATGAAGGTAAATCTGGCGGTTATGCTCATGGAATATTTGGATTAGGAGTTAGAAGCAATCCATTTTTAAGTGGTAAAATTTCAACTTTTATTGAATTAATGGGAGGCGTTGCTGGTGGCGCTGGTGTTGATACTGGCGAGGGAGTTTTAGTAAGACCAACAATTGGTGTTAATTACCATTTAAGTGATAGTTTTTCTTTCAATATTGCAGCAGGACAAACTAGAACACCTTATGGAAATGTAAACTCTACAAATTTAAATATAGGTTTTACATATAATTTATCAATTTTAAACACAAAAAAATAAGAGAATCTAAGCTTGTTTTAGAAATCATTTAAAAGAAAAATAATCTTACTTTTTTATAAGATTAAAATAAATATCAGTTCGAGCGCAGTCAAGAACTAATACAAATAAAAACATTTCTCGACTGCGCGCGAGAAGTTAAATAGTAAAATAATTAAACATGGATAACGGAATATACGCAAAATTTACCACACCAAAAGGTGAAATTTTAGTAAAATTAGAACACGAAAAAGCACCAGGAACAGTAGGTAACTTTGTAGCTTTAGCAGAAGGAAACTTAGAAAACTCAGCAAAAAACCAAGGAACTCCTTATTATGATGGATTAAAATTTCATAGAGTAATCCCAGATTTTATGATTCAAGGAGGTTGTCCTCAAGGAACAGGTACAGGTAACCCTGGTTATAAGTTTGATGATGAATTTCATCCAGATTTAAAACACGATGCTCCTGGAAAGTTAGCAATGGCTAATTCTGGTCCAGCAACAAATGGAAGTCAATTTTACATTACTCATGTTCCTACTCCTTGGTTAGATGGTAAACATACAGTTTTTGGTACAGTTATAGATAGCCAAGATGTTGTAGATGCAGTTGCACAAGGCGATGACATGAAAGTAGAAATTATTAGAGTTGGTGCAAAAGCAGAAGCTTTTAATGCTGTAGAAGCTTTTAGAACTTTTGAAGGTTCAAGAGAAAAACGTGAGGCAGAAGAAAAAGCAAAACAAAAAGAATTATTAGATACTGTTGCTGCTGGTTACGAAGAAACTGCAAGTGGTTTACGTTACCAAATTTTACAAAAAGGAACTGGAAAACAAGCTACTAAAGGTGCTAATGTTTCTGTACATTATAAAGGTCAATTATTAGACGGTACTGTTTTTGATTCTTCTTACAAAAGAAAAGAACCAATTGACTTTAATGTTGGTGTTGGACAAGTAATTGCTGGTTGGGATGAAGGAATTTTATTATTACAAGTTGGAGATAAAGCTCGTTTTGTAATTCCATCTAACTTAGCTTATGGTGCTGCTGGTGCTGGAGGTGTAATTCCACCAAATGCAACCTTAATTTTTGACGTTGAATTAATGAATGTAAAATAACCATTCTACATTTTCAAAATGCATAAAAACTCTCGAAATTCGAGAGTTTTTATTTTTTATAAAGAATATTACATTTATTTTCACTAACTTAGTAGCTATTATAATGTGTATTTAATAATATAGATTATAATTTAAATTTATATTTATTTTTATAAAATATATAGTGTTTTAAAATAAAAATCTTCCCCCCAAAAGATTCATTTATTTTTATTTGGGATAGGTTTTTATAAACTTATAGAACTATGTCCAGAGACAAAAAAAAACCTACTTCACAAAGGCTTAATAAGCTAATGTATACTATTAGTTTATTAATTGGTGGTTTCGCATTATTATCTGGTATAGCTTCTTTTAATTTAGGTTTACATAATTTAGGATATTACCATTTAATTACAGTTATTGTATATATATATTGTGCATATCTTTCAAAAAAAGGTAGAATTTATTATTCTAGAATTATCTTTTTTATCCTTTTAAATTTAGGAATAACAATAACAGCTTCATTTTATGGTAGAGCAGCTAGTTCAGAATATTTATTTCTTTTTTCACTTGCTTTACCTTTTTCTGTGTTCTCATTTAAATCAGAAAAAAGGTATGTGTACTTCTTTTCTAGTCTTTCTGGTATTCTTTGGATAGCTTTAGCTTTCACCGAATTTAAACTATTTACAAATACACCAATTGATGTAGAAATTGCTAGCAGATATTTATACCCTATTTCTATAGTTTGCTTGTTTACTATGGTTGTAACTCAATTAGTCTATTTTTCTATTTTAGGCACCAAATACTATTCGAAAATTCACATAAAAAGACAAGAAGCACTTGAGGCTTCTATGGCAAAATCTAAATTTTTGAGCACAATGAGTCATGAAATTAGAACACCTTTAAATGCAGTAATTGGGCTTTCTCATATATTAGGTGATAATAATCCAAGAGAAGATCAAATAAATAATATAGAAGCATTAAACTATTCTGGTAAAACGTTATTAAGTTTATTAAATAATGTTTTAGATTTTAGTAAAATGCAATTTACAACTATTGAGCTAGATAACATACCAACTGACATTACAGTAGATCTAAAGCAAATAATAAAAACTCACGAAGCAGCTTGTTTAAGAAAAGGTATTTCATTAATAATTAAAGTTGATGATAATATTCCTTTTGTCTATTTAGATATTGTTAGGTTTAGTCAAGTAATCAACAATCTAGTTTCTAACGCAATTAAATTTACTGATAAAGGAAGTGTAACATTAACTATAAAAAAGATTAAAACCACAAAACGTAATGCAATACTTCAAATTGAAGTAAAAGATACTGGTATTGGCATCCAAAAAAATAAACAAAAATTAATTTGGGAAGCTTTTGCACAAGAATCAAATACTGTTAATAGAATATATGGTGGTACTGGTTTAGGTTTACCTATTGTAAAAAGCATTATTAATGTAATGGGTTCTAGAGTAAAAATACGTAGTTTAACAGGCAAAGGAAGTCTCTTTTACTTTAGACTAAAACTAAAAGTTGCAGACAAAGATATTATCGAAAAAAAAATCGTAAAAAAAGTATACAACTTTAAAGGTCAAAAAGTTTTATTAGTTGATGACAACCTTATTAACGCAATGGTTGGTAAACAAATTTTAGAAAAAGAAAAATTAAAAGTAGATGTTGCAAATGATGGTTTAGCTGCCTTAAATAAAGTTAAGGAACAAGATTTTGATATTGTTTTAATGGATATTCAAATGCCAATTATGGATGGCTATAATGCAACAAAAGAAATTAGAAAATTTAATACAACACTACCAATACTTGCCCTTTCTGCTAATGTTTTTACAGAAATAAAAGATAAAATTGATGAATGTGGTATGAATGGTTTTATTTTTAAACCATTTACACCAGAAGATTTACTAAGTCAAATTGAAAAATTTACCCGTAATTAATTTCAAAAAAATGTTAGAAACAAATAGTTGGCCATTTTCAAAAAGAAGAATAAAAATGATTTTTACTACTTCTATGGTGTGCTTAACAATGTCTGTTATTTGGTTTATTTTAACCAATTATTTAGAAATTAATATACTTAGTTATTATTTACTTTTTGCTGCTGCTCTATTTTTTACCACTGCTATTCTATCTAAAAATGGATATCCAAAAATTGCAAGATCTTTATTTTTGATGTTATTTAATTTCTCTATTTACTTTATTTCTTCTTACCTAGGCAAAGAAGCTAGTGTTGAGTTTTTTTTATTTTTTGCTGTTGGTATGCCTTTTATTTTCTATTCATTTAGTAGAGAAAAAGTATATATTATTTTATTTTGTCTTCTACCATTATTACTTTGGTTGTTACTATTTTTTACCAATTTTAAACCTTTTGTTGATGTTGAATTAAAAAATCCAACTAGAATAAAAAATATCATTTACTATTTTTCTATAACAGCTACACTAATCTTTACAGTATTTCAACTAACTTATTATTCATATATAAATTCATTTGCAAATAAAAATGCTCATTCTACGAAACAACAAGCCTTAGATGCATCAGATGCTAAATCGCAATTTTTAAGTACTATGAGTCATGAAATTAGAACACCTTTAAATGCTGTTATTGGTCTTTCTCATATTTTGGGTGATAATAACCCTAGAAAAGATCAAACACAAAATATTGAGGCTTTAAACTATTCTGGTAAAATATTATTAAATTTATTAAATAACGTTTTAGATTTTACTAAAATTCAATCTAAAGAGATAGAACTTGATAATATTCCTGTAGATTTATCATCAGCAATAAAACAAATTAAAAAAATTCATGAAGCATCTTGTTTAAGAAAAAAAATTATCATGAATCTAGAAATTGATGAAAATATCCCATTTGTTTGGTTAGATATTGTTAGATTCAATCAAATTATTAATAATTTAGTTTCTAACGCAATTAAATTTACTGATAAGGGTAGTATTACACTTAAAATTAAAAAAGTAAATGAAACGAAAGATTCTATTGACTTATTTACAGAAATTATTGATACAGGAATAGGAATTCCAGAAGACAAGCAAGAAACAATATGGCAAGCTTTTACACAAGCATCTACCACTACCAATCGCTTATATGGTGGTACAGGTTTAGGTTTACCAATTGTAAAAAATATTGTGGAGTCGATGGGATCTAAAATTAAAATAGATAGTGAAATAAATAAAGGAAGTCGTTTTTATTTTCAACTAAATTTAAAAAGAGCTTCAAAAGAAGAGTTATTTAAAACTACTTACAAAAAAGCCTACAATTTTAAAGGTAAAAAGGTTCTTTTAGTAGAAGACAACATGATTAATGTAATGGTTGGACAGCAAATTTTAGAAAAAGTAAATCTAAAAGTTGAAGTTGCAAGAGATGGTTTATCTGCCGTAAATATGGTAAAAAATTCTCATTTTGATATTATTCTAATGGATATTCAAATGCCGATTATGGATGGCTACACAGCCTCCACAGAAATTAGAAAATTTAATAAACATATTCCTATTCTTGCCCTTTCTGCATCTGTTTTTATGCAAGTTAACAACAAAATGAAAGATTGTGGCATTAATGGTTTTATATTTAAACCTTTTGATCCAGAAGATTTATTAAATCAAATAGAAGATGCAATTAAAATTAACTAATAGAGTTAGATTTCGTATATTTAGGTCATTAAGATAAATACAATATGTCAGATTTTTCCCCAAGACGTACTAAAATGATATTAGCATTATCGCTAATTGCTATTATTGTTAGTATTATGTGTACTTTATTATCAATAAAACTTAAAATTAATGATTTAATATATTTTCATATTTTAAACACTTTTTTATTTACTATAACAGCTTTTGTTGCTAAAAAAGGAAATTTAAATATCTCTAGATTATTATATTTAATTATTTTAAATGCAGGTATAGTTACAACTGCTTCTTATTTTGGTCAAGATGCAGGTATAGAATTTATGCTCATGTTTTCTATGTGTTTACCTTTTATGGTATTTTCTTTTAGACACGAAAAAATTTCTATTGCTAGTTATTCTTTAATCTCTATTTTACTTTGGACAGCCTTATATATTACAGATTTTAATTTGATAACTACATCAAAAATAGATGTAAAAATCGCTGCTAATTTTATTTATCCTATTTCAATAATTACTACTATTATTCTAGTTGCTTTTCAATTGATGCAATATTCGTACTCTAACTTTAATAGTTCATATTCCATTCATAATAGTCGAGAAGATGCTTTAGAAGCGTCAAAAGCAAAATCTGATTTTTTAAGTACAATGAGTCATGAAATTAGAACACCTTTAAATGCTGTTATTGGGCTATCTCATATATTAGGCGATACTAAACCAAGAGAAGATCAAATAGAAAATATAGAAGCGTTAAATTATTCTGGTAAAATTTTATTAAACCTTCTTAATAATGTTTTAGATTTTAGTAAAATGCAATCTACTACCATACAAATAGATGCAATTCCTACAGATATTCTTAATGCCTTAAAACAGATTAGAAAAATTCACGAACCCAATTGTTTACGAAAAGGAATTTCTATGAATTTAAAAATAGATAATAATATTCCTCCAGTTTGGTTAGATATTGTTAGATACAATCAAATAATTAATAACCTAATTACCAACGCAATAAAGTTTACAGACACAGGTAGTGTGACTCTAAATATTCATAAACGATACGAAACTAAAAATAGCATAAACATTCTTACAGAAATTATTGATACCGGAATTGGAATTCCGAAAGAGAAACTAGCATCAATTTGGGACGCTTTTACACAAGCCTCATCTAGTACAAATCGTTTATATGGCGGCACAGGTTTAGGTTTACCAATTGTAAAAAGTATTGTTGAAGCTATGGGGTCTAAAGTAAAAGTAGACAGTAAATTTGGCAAAGGAAGTCGGTTTTATTTTATTCTCAATTTAAAACTTGCTTCTGAAAAAGAGTTAGTTAAAACAAATCAAAAAAAAGAAAGAAACTTTCAAGGTAAAAAATTACTTTTAGTAGAAGACAACCTAATTAACGTAATGGTTGGTAAACAAATTATTGAAAAATCTGGACTTACAATAGACGTTGTTAATGATGGTTTAGCAGCTGTAAACAAGGTAAAAGAGAATAAATATGATGTTGTTTTAATGGATATTCAAATGCCCATTATGGATGGTTATACAGCAACCAAAGAAATAAGAAAATTTAATACAACTTTACCTATTCTAGCGCTTTCGGCTTCAATTTTTATGGAAGTAAAGGATAAAATTAATGAAGCTGGTATGAACGGATTTATATACAAACCTTTTGATCCTGAAAATTTATTAGATAAAATTGAGGAAGCTATAAATAACTAATAAATATGTCAAAATATTCACAAAGAAGAATTAATCTCGTATTTAATATTGCTCTAGTAAATATTGGATTTGCAATACTCGTTTCATTCTTTTCTCACAAACTTGATCTTATTTGGCTAAGAAACTATAATGCTCTTAATATATTAGCTTATGTATTGGTTGCTTATCTTGCAAAAAAAGAAGAACTAAATATTGCTAGAATACTTTATTTATTAACCAGTAATTTTGGCATTGCAATTATTTCATCTTATGCCGGTAAAAATGGTAGTATTGAGTTTATTTATATGTTTAGTATTGGGTTACCATTTATATTTTTCTCTTTTAGAAGAGAACGAATATTAGTTATTTTATTTTCAATATTACCCCTTATTTTATGGACACTTCTTTACAAAACAGATTATAACCTTTTTACAACCACAAAATTAGATCCAATAATTGCTAGAGAATTTGTATATCCTATTGCTGTAGCTAGTGCAATATCTTTGGTATTATTTCTCTTAATTTATTTTGTTATTTTAAATTCTAACTATTTTAATAAAATACATAAAAGAGAACTAGAAGCTTTAGAAGCATCAAATTCTAAATCGCAGTTTTTAAGTACAATGAGTCATGAAATTAGAACTCCTTTAAATGCTGTAATAGGGCTTTCTCATATTTTAGGAGAAAATAAACCAAGAAAAGACCAAATAGAAAATATTGAAGCTTTAAATTATTCTGGTAAAATATTACTTAATCTACTTAACAATGTTTTAGATTTCAGCAAAATGCAATCTACTAATATTGAATTAGATAACATTCCTGTTGATTTATCTGCAGCTGTAAAACAAATCAAAAAAATTCATGAAGCTTCTTGTTTAAAAAAAGGAATTACTATGAATTTAGAAATAGATCCTGATATACAAAACGTTTGGTTAGATATTGTAAGATTTAATCAAGTTATAAATAATTTGGTAACAAATGCCATTAAATTTACAGATAAAGGCAGTGTTACACTAAGAATTCGTAAAATAAAACAACATCCAGATTCATTAGATTTATTAACAGAAATTATTGACACCGGTATTGGAATTCCAGAAGAAAAACAAGAGACTATTTGGGAAGCTTTTACACAAGCATCAAGCACAACAAATCGTTTATATGGTGGTACAGGTTTAGGCTTACCAATTGTAAAAAGTATTGTAAACTCAATGGGAGCAGAAGTTAAAATTGATAGTGTAATAGGCAAAGGAAGCCGTTTTTATTTTCAAATAAATTTAAAACTAGCTTCAGATCAAGACTTTCAAAATACTACTTCTAAAAAAGAGCATGATTTTAAACAAAAAACGGTGCTATTAGTTGAAGACAACTTAATAAATATTATGGTTGCTCAACAAATTTTAGAAAAAGAAAACTTAAAAGTAATTATTGCTTATGATGGTCTAATGGCAGTTAACATGGTAAAAGAAAATGATTATGATGTTATCTTAATGGATATTCAAATGCCAATTATGGATGGCTACACAGCATCTAAAGAAATAAGAAAATTTAATAAACATACACCAATTTTAGCCCTTTCTGCCTCGGTTTTTATGGAAGTAAAAGACAGAATGGAAGAAAGTGGTATGAATGGTTTTATCTTTAAACCTTTTGATCCTGAAGATTTATTAAATCATATAGAAGAAGCTATAAAACTTTAAACAATTATATTACTTAGGTTTTATATAATTAAAAAAATGAAGCAGATTTTAAATTTACTTTCAATTTTCAGCATTATTTTATTTCAAAATTGCAATTTAAATGATTGCGGTCAAGCATGTTTTACACCTCCAAATTCTTTTCAATTTGAGTTTGTTGATGCTACAACCAATGAAAATTTATTTATAAATAATACTTTTAATAAAAACGAAATTCAAGTTATTAATTTAACTGATAACAAGAATATTGACTTCACTTTTATTGATGAAAATGATTATAATATTTTAAGTATTAATTCTATTAGTTGGCAAACAGAAACCGTAGAATATTCTTTAAAAATTGCTGATAAAGATATTTTAACACTCTATGTAGATGCAGATGCAAAAAGAGTAAATGAAAATTGCTGTTCATTTACACATTTTGAAGAAATAAGAATTGAAAATTCAAATTATACTTTTGATAATACAAACGGAATTTATACTATTTTAATTGATTAAAACACAAAAAAAGGCGCTCGAAATTCGAGCACCTTCAAAAAATATATTTAACTTTAAAATCTAATTTTTAGATATTTTCTGCAATCCAATTTCCAACTTCGATTGTTCCGTAAGCTTTTCCACCATCAGCTAAATCTTCTGTAACAATACCTTTATCTAAAGCATTATTTACAGCATCTCTAATTGCTTTTCCTTCTGCTTGTAAACCAAAGTTTTCGAACATCATTGCTGCTGATAACACAGTAGCCATTGGATTTGCAATATTTAATCCTGTTGCTTGTGGGTAAGAACCATGAATTGGTTCAAATAAACCAATTTCAGAACCTAAAGATGCACTTGGCATTAATCCCATAGAACCAGAAATTACAGAAGCTTCATCTGTTAATATATCTCCAAATAAATTTTCTGTAATTAAAACATCATAACTATTTGGCCATTGTACTAAACGCATTGCAACTGCATCTACAAACTCATAAGAAACCTCAACTTCTGGATAATCTTTTTCCATAGCTTGCACAGTTTCTCTCCATAATCTTGATGTTTCTAAAACGTTCGCTTTATCTACACAACATAATTTTTTACCACGAGTCATAGCTAGTTCAAAACCTTTTACAGCTAATCTTTTAACTTCATCTCTTGTATAAACACAATTATCAAATGCAGTTTCACCTTCGTCTCTTCTACCTTTTTCACCAAAGTAAATTCCTCCAGTTAATTCACGTAAAAAAACCAAATCAGTTCCTTCTATTCTTTCTCTTTTTAAAGGAGATTTACCCAATAAAGAAGGAAATGTAAACGTAGGTCTCACATTTGCAAATAAACCTAATTTTTTACGCATTTTTAATAATCCTTGCTCTGGACGAACTTTTGCTGATGGATCATTATCGAATCTTGGATGCCCAATTGCACCAAACAAAACAGCATCCGAAGATGCACAAATTTCGTGCGTTTCATCTGGATAAGGTTCACCAACTGCATCAATTGCTGCTGCACCAGTTAATGCTGGTCTCCATGTAATTTCGTGATTAAATTTTTTAGCAATTGCATCAGATACTTTTACTGCTTGATCTATAACTTCAGGCCCAATTCCGTCTCCTGCTAATACTGCGATTTTTAATTTCATAATTTTGTTTTTATTTCGTCATTGCGAGTTTACGAAGCAATCTGTTTTTATAATTAAGAGATTCCTTCAATCATTCTTCCTTCGGAATGACAATTATTTTAAATTATATTCAACATTTTTTCTGTAGCTTTAATTGCAGATACTGTTTGATCTGAATCTAAACCACGAGTAATAAATTCGTTTTTTTCTCTTCTCCAAGTGATGATTGTTTCACACAAAGCATCAGAATTACTTCCTGGCGGAATTCTAACTGCATAATCGATTAAAGCTGGTAAATCTTTTTTGCTATGTCTTTTATACAATTTACGCAATGCATTCATAAACGCATCAAATTGACCATCACCTTGTGCATGTGCTTCGTACAAAACACCTTCAACTCTTAATTGTAAAGTAGTAGATGGTTTCATTCCTTTTGCATGTCCTAACACATAATTTTCTACAATAACACGTTTTTCAATGGTGTCACTGTCTAAAACATCAGAAATAATATAAGGCAAATCTTCTTGAGAAACCACCTCTTTTTTATCTCCTAATTCAATAATTCTTTGGGTAACTTTTTTAAGTTCTTCATCATTTAAACTAATTCCTAAATCTTGTAAGTTCTTTTGGATATTTGCTTTTCCTGATGTTTTTCCTAATGCATATTTACGTTTTCTACCAAAACGTTCAGGCATTAAATCATTAAAATAAAGATTGTTTTTATTATCTCCATCTGCATGAATTCCTGCTGTTTGTGTAAAAACATTTGCTCCAACCACTGGTTTATTTACCGGAATTCGAAATCCTGAAAACGTTTCTACTAACTTACTTACTTTATTTAAAGCTGTTTCGTTTACAGAAACTTTAACCTCTTTTAAAAAGTCGTTAATAACTGCAATTACACTTGCCATTGGTGCATTTCCTGCACGTTCTCCCATCCCATTTATGGTTAAATGCAAACCATTTGCACCTGCTTTTACAGCTTCCATAACATTTGCAACACCTAAATCATAATCATTATGACCATGAAAATCGATGTGAGAGTTTGGATATTTTTGACGAACTTCTGTAATAAAATTAAAAGTTTCATCCGGAGTTAAGATTCCTAAAGTATCAGGTAATAAAACACGTTCTACATTTTGAGTATCTAAAAAATCTAAATATTCAAAAACGTATTCTTTAGAATTACGCATTCCATTAGACCAATCTTCTAAATAAACATTGGTTTTTATATCGTGTTTAGCAGCTAAATCAATAGTTGCTTTGATATCTGCAAAATGTTCTGCTGGTGTTTTTTTAAGCTGATGTGTTAAGTGATTTAAAGAACCTTTGGTTAATAAATTCTGAACTTTAGCGCCAGCATCTAGCATCCAATCGATAGATTTTCCTCCATCAACAAAAGTTAGCACTTCAATTTTATCTAAAAAATTTTGTTCAGTAGCCCAAGAAGTTATTTTTTTAACCGCTTCTAATTCCCCTTCAGAAACTCTTGCAGAAGCTATTTCTAGACGATCTACTTTTAATTCTTCCAGTAATAATTTAGCGATTGTTAATTTTTCGGAAACTGAAAACGACACGCCTGATGTTTGTTCGCCATCACGCAGTGTCGTATCCATTATTTCAATCTTTCTACTCGCCATACATCAACCTTAAAAAGTTATTTTTTAAAATGGTCTTGTTTCAGCAAATGCAGAAATTTCGTTTTCGATGTTTTTTAAATAATCAATATCATCAAAACCGTTTAACATATTGTCTTTTTTGTAAGTATTAATTACAAAAGATTCCGACTCGCCAGTTGCAACTAAAGTTACTTTCTGATTTGGTAAATCAACTTCTATTTCTGTTTTAGGATCTGCCATAATTGCAGCAAATAAAGTATCTGCAAATTTAGGCGAAACCTGTACTGGTAAAACACCTACATTTAAACAGTTACCTTTAAAAATATCTGCAAATGCAGAAGAAATTACACAACGTAAACCAAAATCGTACACAGACCAAGCTGCATGCTCTCTAGAAGAACCAGAACCAAAGTTTCTACCTCCAACTAAAATTTTAGAACCTGCATAAATTTCTTTATTTAAAGGAAAATCTGCTTTTGGTGTTCCATCTTGTTCAAATCTCCAATCACGGAAAAAATTGATATCAAAATCTTTACGCTCAGTTGCTTTTAAGAAACGAGCAGGAATTATTTGATCTGTATCTACATTTTCTGTAGGTAAAGGATATGCTGTACTTGTTAGTACGTCAAATTTATCGTAAGCCATATTTTAAGTATTCAGTCTGCCAGTATTCAGTTGGCAGTCATTATAATTATTTTAAATTTTATTTCATTAGCAAAACATCAGTTTTTGACTGAAAAACTGCTTACTGCTAACTGCAAACTATACCAAAAGAGTTCTTGGGTCTGTAACTACACCTTCTACTGCAGATGCTGCAGCAACTAATGGAGATGCTAATAATGTTCTAGATCCTGGTCCTTGTCTTCCTTCAAAGTTTCTGTTTGATGTAGAAACTGATAATTTTCCTGCCGGAATTTTATCATCATTCATTGCCAAACAAGCAGAACAACCTGGTTCTCTTAAAACAAAACCGGCATCTGTAATTATTTTATCTAATCCTTCTGCTTGAATTTGATCTACTACTTTGTGAGATCCTGGTACTAACCAAGCAGTAACATTGTCTGCTTTTTGTCTTCCTTTTACAATAGAACAAAATGCTCTAAAGTCTTCTATACGTCCGTTTGTACAAGAACCTAAGAATACAAAGTCGATTTCTTTACCAATCATAGCATCGCCTTCGCTGAAAGACATATAACCTAATGATTTTTTATAGGTATCTACTCCACCTTCTACATTTTCTGCTAAAGGGATCGATTTTGTTACACCCATTCCCATTCCTGGGTTTGTACCATAAGTAATCATTGGCTCAATATCAGATGCTTCATAGTTAAATTCTACATCAAATTCTGCTCCTTCATCCGTAGATAAAGTTTCCCAATATTTCATTGCTTTGTCCCAATCTGCTCCTTTAGGAGTTTGAGAACGGCCTTTAATATATTCAAATGTTTTGGCATCTGGAGCAATCATTCCACCACGCGCACCCATCTCAATAGATAAGTTACATACTGTCATTCTTCCTTCCATTGTCATATCTTCAAAAACATCACCAGCATATTCTACGAAATACCCAGTTGCTCCAGAAGTAGTTTGTTTAGAAATAATGTATAAAGCAACATCTTTAGGTGTAACTCCTAAACCTAATTTACCATTTACGTTGATACGCATTTTCATAGGTTTTGGTTGCATAATACATTGCGTAGACAACACCATTTCTACTTCGGATGTACCAATACCAAAGGCAATTGCACCAAAAGCACCATGTGTAGATGTGTGTGAATCTCCACAAACAATTGTTGCACCAGGTAATGTAATTCCGTTTTCTGGACCTACAACGTGTACAATTCCATTATTTAAATCACCTAAACCCCAGTGAGAAATACCATGTTTTGCAGCATTTTTTTCTAAAGCATCTAACTGATTTGCTGATAATGGATCTTCAACTGGTAAATGTTGATTTATAGTTGGTGTGTTGTGATCTGCAGTTGCGAATGTACGTGCAGGATATACTACACTGTTTCCTCTACTTTCTAATCCTAAGAAAGCTACAGGACTTGTAACTTCATGGATGAAATGACGGTCTATAAAAAACACATCTGGTCCGTCTTTTACACTACGTACCACGTGTGAATCCCATACTTTGTCAAATAATGTCTTTGCCATTTTTCTTGATATTTATTGCTATTATTAGGTATCAGCTATCAAAAGTACAATTTTATTGTGTTTTGCTGATATTGAAACGTTTAACTACATTATACCCAACTGTTAAAAAGGCTTTTATACAACTGACTAACAATTGGTTATCCTGATAAAAAATACGATGTCTATTTATTTTATAGGCCATTAAATTATTATTTTTTAATTGAGTAAATCAGTTAAAAACCTTTTTCTAATTTTATAGTTATTATTTTTATCTTGGTAACAAAATATTATTTTTTTTTAGCTCTTTAGAGCCTTTAGATTTTTACCTTTGTTAAGAAATTATTACATTATGAAAAAAACAATTATTGCACATTTTAATGTAAAAGAAGCAAAAACAACTGCTTTTTTAAAAATAACAAAAGCATTAGTTAAAGATTCTAATACCGAAATCGGCTGCATTACTTATCGCTTTTTTAAAGAGATTGATAGAGAAAATAATTATGTAATCTACGAAAAATACGACAATGAAAGTGCTATAGAAATTCACAATAATTCTAAACATTTTCAACGTTTTATAGAAGCTGTTCCTGCATTGTTAACAAAAGAACCTATTATAGAAATTTTTTAATCCTAAAAAATAAACACCTTGAATTTCACTAAAAAAAATCTTATAATATTCGACTTAGACGGAACACTTATTAACAGTATTCCTGATTTAACTTTAGCCATAAATAAAATGCTATTGCATTATCATTTATCTCCATTAACCATAGCAGAACTGACTCCATTTGTTGGTAACGGAGCAAAACCTTTAGTACAAAGAGCACTAAATTACACAATGAAAAAACAAGAAGTTGCTGAAACCTTAGTAGACGAAGCTTTTAAAATTTACCTTTCTGCTTACAAAGAAGTTACTTGTAAAAATACATTTTTATATCCAGAAGTATTAGAAACATTAAAATACCTAGATAATAAAGGGTACAAAATGGCAATTTGTACAAACAAACCACTCAACCTAATTGCACCTGTTTTAAACGGGTTAAAAATTAAACAATTCTTTAAAATTTGGGTTGGTGAAGATTCTTTAGCCGAAAAAAAACCAAGTGCTTTACCTCTTTTACACATCATAAAAGAACTAAATACAAGTCTAGAAAAAAGCATAATGGTTGGAGATTCTAAAAACGACATTCTTGCCAGTCAAAATGCAAACATAGAAAGTATTGGTGTTAGTTACGGGTATAACTACAATGAAAATATAGCCAATTACAATCCTACTATAGTTGTGGATGACTTTGCCGAATTACAAAAACTTTTTTAACCAACTTAATGCATAAATTGTATTTAAACCTTTTTTCGATTTTGATAAATTCTATCAATTAGAATCAAATTTACTGATAAAAAAAAGCGAAATTTGTATCGAGAATACCTATTTTTAAATCTCAAATTAGCTCTCGATACAATTCTTAATTCCTCAGAATTACTCAAACTAACATATTCTTATCATTCTAGCCTAAAACACACTAGAGATCATTTAACTTTTTTTTATCTTAATTGATAATTAAACCTTACATAAAAATAAAGGTCTAATTTAAAAATATATTCATGAGACCATATTTTATTTTAATCTTACTTTGGTTAAGTTTACCAATATTAGCGCAACAAAACACCAATCATTTAACCGCAACAATTATAGGTTCTGGTTCCCCAAAATTTAATAGAGAACGCTCTGGGCCATCTGTATTAATATCATACAAAAACACACAGATTTTAGTAGATATGGGAAATGGAACCCAAGCCAATTTAGATAAAAATAATACCAAAATAAGGAGAATTGATGGTTTATTATTTACGCATCACCATTTAGATCATAACGAAGAATTTACACCTATTTTTATTCAATCGCTTTTGGGAGGAAATAAGACTTTTATTTATGGTCCTGAACCAACATCAAAAATGGTCAACAATATTTTAGATACTTATAAAGCTGATATTAATTATAGACTTTCTAAATCTGGAAGAAATTTAGAAAGCGCCACCAAAAATAGTATTTATAAAGATTTAAAAGGAAATGAATCTTTTTCTATTGGAGATATTAAAATTACGTGCACACCAGTAAATCATACCATTGCTACGTTGGCATATCGTTTTGATGTTGGCAATGAATCTATTGTAATTTCTGGAGATTTAACCTATTCTAAATCCTTACCTATTTTGGCTAAAAATGCCGATTACTTAATTATAGACTCTGGTGGAGCGATACAAATGGGATCAAAACCAAGAACAAATAACAACCAAAATAATAAAAAGAACACGCAAAAAGCACATGTAAATTTGGATGAAAGTTCGCGAATGGCAAAAGAAGCTAATGTTAAAAATTTAGTGCTAACACACTTTAATTTTACAGATATTGATGAAGCTGCTACAACATCAGAAATTAGAAAGAACTATAACGGAAACATTTTTTTCGCAAAAGATTTAATGGAAATTCCTATAGATAAAAGCACTATAATCGAAAGTAAAACAACTCAAAAATCTTCATACCCAATTGTAGATACCAATGTAAAAAACTATTATTCTGATGTAGAAAACATTTCTAAACCATTAGAAAATGACCCTTTTTATGGTCAAGATGCTCATTATATAGGGAACTCACCATCTTACACAGATAATAATGATAATACAATAACCGACAATATTACTGGCTTAATGTGGCAAAAAGATATGGGAGAAAAAATGACTTTTGATGAAGCTTTTACCAAAGCAAATTCTAGTACTTTAGGCGGCTATTCAGATTGGAGAATTCCAACTATAAAAGAACTTTATTCCCTTATTTTGTTCACAGGAGAAGTAAAAGGTGAACACGCTATTAAAATGTTTATTGATACAGCATATTTTAATCAGCCTTTAGGAAATGTAAATGCTAATGAACGAGAAATTGACGCACAAACGTGGAGTGCAACTGAATATGTTGGTAAAACAATGAATGCTGATGCAACTGTTTTTGGTGTTAATTTTGTTGATGGAAGAATTAAAGGATACCCAAAATACAACCCAAGAACTAAAAGTGAAAATAAAATGTATTTTAGAATGGTTCGTGGAAATACTGCGTATGGTAATAATAATTTTGTTGATAATAATGACGGAACGATCAGTGATTTAGCAACAGGTTTAATGTGGCAAAAAGCAGATGATGGAATTGGTAAAGATTGGGAAATCTCTTTGTCTTATGCAGAAAATTTAGAACTTGCATCTCATTCTGATTGGCGTTTACCAAATGCCAAAGAATTACAAAGTATAGTTGATTATACAAGATCTTTACAAACCATGAATTCTGCTGCCATCAATCCTGTTTTTGAAACTACAGAAATTAAAGATCCAAATGGAAATAAACAATATCCTTATTTCTGGACAAGCACAACACATTTAGATGGAAGAAATCCGAATGCAAGTGCAGTTTACATTGCCTTTGGTGAAGCACAAGGAAAAATGAGAAATAAAGTAATGGATGTTCATGGCGCAGGCGCTCAAAGAAGCGATCCTAAAAGTGGAGTGAAAGAAAATTATCCTGAATATTTTGGACCACAGGGTGATGTGAGATATGTTTATAATTACGTAAGAGCGGTTAGAGATATAAAACCAACTACAAAAATTGATACAAAAACGGCAACAATAAAAACAACACAAGCAAAAAAACAAAATAAACAAAAACCTGCTAGAAATAATAATACACCTCCTAAGTTTTCTGAATTGTTAGAAAAAATGGATTCCAATAATGATCAAAAACTTAGTAAAAACGAAGTAAAAGGTAGACTGAAAGAGAACTTTGACAAAAGAGATAAAAATGGAGATGGTTTTATAACTGAAGACGAAATATCAAAAAGGGGAAATTAATAAAAAAGACAAAAATTAATTACTAATTAAGTTTTCAAAACTACTTTTCACTGACATTTCTAATTAAATCTAGCCCAGATTGAACCTTTTGACTTCGCTCAAGCCAGGCTCTCTGTTTGAGCTCTTTTTTATTCCTTTTTAGGATAAAAAAGCGAGTAGTTAATGCTCGAAATAGCTTCAAAAAAAATATTCAATATTATTAAAAAAATTATATTTTTTTTAAAACCTGATCAATATGAACTTTATGCGCTAAATATGAACCTTCACTTAAAGTTGCAGAAACGCCACAAGCAACTCCCCAACGTAACATATTTTTTGGAGTTTCGTTTTTTACAATTGCGTAAATTAAACCTGCAACCATACTGTCTCCTGCGCCAATAGTACTTTTTACAGAAATTTCTGGAGCGGCCACATATTCTATTCCGTCTTTATGCGCCATAAATGCACCGTCTTTTCCTAAAGAAACTACCACATATTTTGACACATTTGAAGTTACTAATTTCATAGCAAATGCCTCACGCTCTTCTTTAGACAAAGATTCTTTACCTGCCAAACGTGCCAATTCTTTTTGATTTGGTTTTATTAAAAATAACTCGTTTTTTAAAACTTCACTAAAAACAGGACCAGAAGTATCCACAATAACTTTTACTCCTTTTGCTTTTAAATTTTTAATTATTTTAGAATAATAATCTGTAGGTAATCCTTTTGGTAAACTACCACTAATTACAAAAATATCGTCTGTTGCCACTTGCTCGTTTATCAATCTTTCTACATTTTCCATTTCATCTTCCTTAAAAGATTCTGTTGGCATTCCGAATCTATATTGCAAATTAGTTTTGTTTTCAAAAACTGCAAAATTTTCTCTTGTCCAAACAGATATTGGAGTCGAATAAACAAATACGCGCTCTTCTTGTAATAATTCTATTAAATGCTCACCAGTTTTACCGCCATAAGGAAACACACAATGACTTTCTATGGCTAATCGATGTAAAACTCTAGAAATATTAATTCCTCCACCTCCAGGATGATATGTTATATCTAAACAATCTAATTTATCAAAAGGTATCATTTCTGCAACTTTTGCACTTTTATCTAAAGCCGGATTTATGGTAAGCGTAACTACTTTCATCTTTTATAAATTTCTGATGTAAATATACATTTATTAATAATGTTTAAAAATTGTTTTAAAGTAAAAAACAGAAATCAATATTGAGTGTTATGTTTATAATTTCTATCAAAAAAAGTAGTTTATGAAACACCAAGACTAAACCTCAACTTTTACCAAAGCTTTTTATTATTTAGTAATTTTGCAAGAGAATTTATAAAGTCTAGAAGTAGATGACTAGAGAAAAAGTTTTAGCAGAAATAATTGAAGGATATAGAAATACTATTTCTCACAGATATCAATATCAACATATTAAAAATACTTACGGAATTCCTGAGTCTATCGATAAAAACACCGTAAATCAACTTCGAGAGTATTTTTTGACTTATATGTATCCAACATACGAGCAAAGAGAAACGTTAAATGCAGCTTTTGATAGTTTGGATGATTATATAAAACATCCTCAAAAATTATTAAGCCTTTTGCTAGAAGCTGTTAAACTTATCTTTAAATACGGAAGACATTTGCCAAAAATATTACAAGCAGGATTAAATGCAATGAAGACTTTTAAAGCTGCTACAAATTTCGAAAACAATTTAGTAAATGAAGCTATTAAGAACAACATAAAAGCACCTTATGATTTGGCTAAGATTGATGGACTTATAAAATTATTATCTCGTGAAGAAATTGATAAATTTATTGAAAGCTCAATTACTTTATTCGAGATTTTAAATGATAAAAAACTTATTAAAAAAATTAAAGAAGTTATAAAACATCTCATAGTAGCAATGCAAAAAAACTCTGCTAACTATTCTCAAAGTCAAATTAAAGGATTAGAAATAGGTCTTGAAATGATTATAGAAGGCGATGCACTTTTTAATAAATTATCAAAAGAAGATCAACTAAATTTTGTAAAATTAATAACAGATATAGAACGAGATAATTTGAATCATATTTTTTAATTAAAACAAATTACATAAAATCTTTTTATTACCAAAAAAGCCTCAAAAATTCTGATATAAAGCAGTTACAATTACCCCTTTATTATCCTTTAATTTAGTAACTAATAATTCCTTTTCTCTTTTTATTTTTAAATTAAAAGGTGGTTGCAATAAATTTACACCACTTTGTTTTTTAATTCTAATTCCTTGTCCAGAAATAATATCTTTATTTGGCATAAAATCTCCTAAAGGAATATGTTCTGTTATAATAACATATTTAAAATCAGTTAGTTTATGTACAATATTTTTAATTTCTTTATTTGACAAATGCTGCAAAACTTGTCTTAAAATAACACAATCTGCTTTAGGTAAATCGTCTTTTGCAATATCTAAACAAAGAAAATCTAATTTCTCTTCTTTAAACTTTTCTTTATTATAATCTATTAGCTCAGAAACAATATCTACAGCTATCAACTTTTTAGCATGTTTTACTAATTTTTTACCAACATTAAAATCACCACACCCCAAATCGCAAACAGTTATAGGATTTTTAAAAGAAATTAAAAATGCAATAACAACATCTAAATATGGATTTAATATTTCTGGTTGATGAGATCCTGATCCTGAGTAAAATTTAGTTTTATTATCTCCCCAAAGTTTTAATTCATAAATCTGCTCCATAGCATCTTTAGTAGGCCAAGGTTTTTTCTTTTTTTTGATTGATTTTTCACTATCTGTCATAAAAACAACAATACTATTTTATATGGTGAATATAGAAAATTAAAGCATTTTCATTTTAGAATTTCTCATTAAATTTACATTAGTTACTATAATAAATTGCTATATTTTGTAACAAAACCTTTAAATTAGTCGTCTAAAGAATAAAATCCTTTTAGCTAACCAACCATGAAAAAAATTTTATATCTACTAATTACCCTACTTTTATTGACTAATTGTACCTCTCAAAAAAACTCTGAAGATTTTATAAAAAACGCTTCTGGACGCTATTTATTTAATGCCGACGAAGTAATAGAAATCTATTTTAAAGAGCATATATTATACGCAAAATGGCGAGGAAACGAAAACATTAAACCTTTAAAAGTAACAGACAACTCTTTCTACATGAAAGCATTAAATGAAAAAATGATATTTGTAGAAAAACCAGAAATGCATATAGAATTAGCTCCTAAAACAGAACACGATGGCATTATTTATCATTTTAGAAAAATGAAGATTGATGAAAAAACGCCAAGTGAATATTTTAAAGACAAAGATTATAAAAAGGCATTAACCGCTTTTTTAGAAATTAAAAAACAAGATTCTTTAAGTCCCATTATTAAAGAAAATAAAATAAATAGTCTTGGATATAATTATTTGAGAAAAAACAACATTGAAGCTGCTCTTGAAGTTTTTAAAATAAATGTTGCTTTACACCCAGAAAAATCGAATGTTTACGATAGTTTAGGCGAAGCTTATTTACGTAATAAAGATACTTTAAATGCAGCAATTAATTTTAAAAAGGCCTTATCTATAAATCCAGAAAACAGAAGTGCTAAGCGATTTTTAACTAAAGTTACCAAGTAAAAATGGATTTAGAAACCTTAAAATATCCGATAGGAAAAGCAACTATTCCAACACATATCAGCAAAAAACATATAGCAGATTGGCTTATTGTTTTAGAAACTTTCCCTCAAAATTTAGAGTTTTTAACACGTGAATTATCAGAAAACCAACTAGATACTCCTTACAGAGAAAATGGCTGGAATATAAGGCAAGTTATACATCATTGTTTCGACAGTCATCTAAACTCTTACATTAGATTTAAATGGACTTTAACAGAAGATAAACCAATTATTAAAGCTTATTTTGAAGATCGTTGGGCAGATTTACAAGATTCTAAAACAGCTCCTATTTTCTTATCTATTGATGGATTAAAAGCGCTACATGCTAAATGGATTTATCTTTTAAAAGAGTTGAATAACGATGATTTAGAACGCTATTTTATTCATCCAGAAAGTAATGAAAAAGTTACTTTAAAAGAAAACATTGGTATGTATGCTTGGCATTGCAATCATCATTTTGCTCATATAGAACAGTTGATGATTCGCAAAGGATGGAAAGAATAATATTCTCGATTACTTTAAACTTGATAAAAAATTAAAAATAATGAATGAAGAAATTTCTTTTGAAAATTTTTTAAAAGTTGATATTAGAATAGCAACAATTATAGAAGTTAACGATTTTAAAAAAGCTAGAAAACCAGCCTATCAATTAAAGTTAGATTTTGGAGCTTTAGGCATTAAAAAATCGAGTGCACAAATAACAGATTTATATACCAAAGAAGAATTACTAAATAAAAAAGTTGCTGCAATTATCAATTTTAAACCAAGACAAATTGCTAATTTTATGAGCGAATGTTTGATTTTAGGTGTTTACAATATCGATGAAAATGTGGTTTTATTACAAGCTTCTAAAAGCGTTAAAAATGGAGAGAAAGTTAGTTAGCAATTTTCAAATTTAAACTTCACGAACTTCTTTTTTGGTGTTATTTATTCGCTAATAATGTAGCTTAAAATCTTTATTTCTAGCTCTTTTTCTGATAAATGAATAATTTTCCATTTTTCTGAAATACGTTGGTTTTCCTTTTTCCAAGTAATCATTAAATTATCGCCTTTAAGTTTCCAATTACTAGTATTGTAATTCATAAATCTTACATCTGATAACATACACATACTAGAATTCTTAAAGTGTCTAACAATTAACTTTTCTTCTTCTAAAAATTGATATCCAATATTTCTAAAATTTAAAGAATCTTTTTTTGATAAAATAAAATGATTTTTATTTATTTCTGATTTAAAACTTCAAACTCCAATTAAAGCAACTTCTGTTTCTTGAGAATAGATATTAAAACTATTGATAAGTAAAACAAAAAGTATACACTTTATAAGTCTCATTTTTTAATTGTAAAACTTAATTTAATTTTTCGGATTATTAAGAATTACCAAAGCACCAATAACACCTGGAATCCATCCACAAAGTGTTAACAAAAAAATGATAAAGAAAGATCCACAACCTTTATCAATAACAGATAATGGTGGAAAAATTATTGCGAATAAAACTCTAAAGAAACTCATTTGTATAAATTGTTGGTTACATAAATAAGACGCTTAAGTATTTAATTTGTTACAATTTAGATGTTAAATTACAACGTTTCAAAATTGCAGAACCTGACTCTTAATCAATAAAACTTCTCGATACAATTTTCTCATAAAGTCGAAAATCACTCGAATTGACAGCATGTATTTTGAAACTCTGCAACTTTGAAACTAAAAAAACCTACATCATATCTCCAAAGAAAATAGTATTCATGAGCAATTTATTTGTTCCGAACCAAAAAGCTCTAAAGTTTGTATTATCAGTAAAAACAATAACCCTACCTTTACCTAACCTCTGCGCTTTAAAAGGAACTGTGTTTTTAATTAATTTTGAGTTTTCCTTAGAAATATAACCACTCAATAACGGATTTGAAGTATACTGAATCGGATTATTATAACTCTTTTTATCCGCAGTAATAAACATTGTTGAATTTCTAAATAAGGCTAATTTTTCATTCTTATATCCAAAGTTGATAGGATGAGATCTGTCTACAGTTGCTTCAAAAATAGCACCTCCAATATACTGCGCTCCAGATTGTAAAGAACGATCTTCAAAAGAGACATTTTTAATCTCATCAATTTTTGAACTCTCAAAATTCAAACTAATCATTTTATTACTTGCTAACCATTTAGCTGTGTTTTTATAGCCAATTAAAACACCGCCATTTTGTACCCAAGTTTTTAATTTATCGATAGCTGAACTGGATATATTGCTACTCGGAATTACAATATGCGTGTATTTACTGATATCAATTCTTCTAAAATAACTCATATCTAAACGCGTTAAAGTCATATCAAAACGTTGATCGAACAAATGCCAAATTTCTCCAGAATCGTTGCCTGCAATTCCATCACCAACCAACATAGCTACTTTTGGTTTTGTAATTACCTTAAAATTTCCGCTTCCTAAATCAATTCCATCATTTAAACCCGTTGTTACTCCTGTAATTTTTACATTACTCTCTATTGCTACTTCTTCTAAAAACCGATGTAACTCATCAGCATTTAATTTCTGATTTTGCACAGGAATAAAAATCGTTCCGTAATCATAATCGTTTCCTCGATTTTTAAAGTTTTTCATAGCAACTTTGGCGCGTAACTCTTTTTGTAAAATTGCATTTAGCGCTTTTGGCGTGTAATATTCATTCCAAGGCATTAAATATCCATAATCACTTTTAGAAGAAACTTTACCAACTTTCATTTTCAAATCGGTGATTTCATTTCCTGCTTTTGAAAGCGGAATATTTTCTACATAATCAACGCCAAAAGCATGATTAAAAGTCCAGGCAGAAACATCATAAAACAAACTATCTTTAAACTTTGTTCTTACATCAAACATTGCTTTTACCAAACGTTGATTTTTCTGATTCATTGGCACAACATAACTGTAACCTTTTTTAAATTTTTTTCCGTTTTCTGTAAAATCAGAAGCAACTTCGTGAATTTTAATTTGATGACGTTTTAAAACTTCTGCCAATAAAAAACTTTTAGCTGCATCTTTTTCATCACCAAAAACAATGGCTTTTTTCTCTCCAGAATTTTTAGATTCTTTATAAAAATCTTGTTGATATTGTAAGACTTTTACTCTCATATTTTTTGCCGCTTCTAAAGTTGATAAAGCTGCTGTAAATTGATTTCTAATGGTAAAAGGGAATGTTAAAATTCCGTTTTCTGTTTCTTGTGCATGACCTCTAGAACTTGCTTGTTCAAACAAAATTCCGATACTTCCATTAATATCTGGAAACGTAGAACCTTTTCCATAATAAAAATCATCAAAACTTTCTTCGGAATAATATAAAGAACCAATTTTATCTAACGCTTTTGCATGATACGTTGCAATTTCTTTGGTTAAATCTTGGTTCATTTGTGGTGTTAACGGATTTGTTCTACTCGGAATTCCCGGTTGAAAAAAGAAACTAGAATTACTTCCCATTTCATGATGATCTGTTAAAATATTTGGCAACCATTTATGAAAACTTGCTATTCTTGCCTTACTTTCTGGCAATTGAACTGGCAACCAATCTCTGTTCATATCAAACTGATAATGGTTCGTTCTTCCACCTGGCCAAACCTCAGCATATTCTCTGTCATTTGGATCTGGATTTATGTTTTTATTCTTGTTTGTATTTGCCCAATATGCAAAACGTTGCAATCCATCAGGATTAAAAGAAGGATCAAAAAGGATAACAGTATTGTTTAATAATTCGTCAATATTTTCTGCCGCAGCCAAATAATAAGCAACTGCCAAAGCAGCATTAGAACCACTTGGCTCATTACCATGAATAGAAAATCCTTGATAGACAACAATTGGATTTTTAGAAATATCTACAGCAGCATCATCTGTTGCATCAAGGTGTTTTTGTCTAATGTTTTCTAAATTTTTATGATTTTCTGGCGATGTAATTGTGAGTAATAATAAAGGTCTATTCTCATAAGTTGTGCCTCTATTTTCGATGGAGATTCTATCCGAAGAAGAAGCTAAAACTTTCATATATTCCACTAATTTATCGTGTGTAATATGCCACTCACCTACTTCATGACCAATTACAGATTTAGGTGTTGGTATGTTTTGATTGTATGTTGTATTTTTTGGCAAGTAATAAGACAAATCAACTTCTTGTGCTGATAAAGAAATAGTAAATAAGAAAAAAAATAACAGTAGTTTTTTCATTTGAATTGATAGTTTGATTCTTTACAAATATAACAAATCATAATTTTCTAAATTCCTCTATTTACACAAGGTAATTTTGAGGTACTTCTTGTTAATTTCTTTAAAGCCTTCGCTTACGTAGTTTAGTATTTTTGTTAAAATAAAATTATAATTATGCTTCAATTCATCAATCTTAAAAACTTAACAACAATTTTATGCTTGCTTCTATTAATCTCTTGTAGCACTCAAAAAAAGTTACTAATGCTGGCAACGAAAAACTACAGTTTACAGAAGCTGGCAAAGAGATATTACCTATTGCAAAAAGACCTCGAAAAAAATGGGACAATGCAATTATTGGCGATTTAGATCAAGATGGTTTACAAGATATGATTTTAATAGAACATAGCTGGCGTGTTTTAATTTTCTGGAATAATGGAGGAGCTTTTAGCAAACCTAAAGTACTTACTAAGGGAGATTTACATGGCGTTACTATTGCAGATTATGATTTTGATGGTCTTATTAATCTTATTGTTGTTCAAGGTGGCGGCGGTGGTTCTAAACCAAGAAATCCGCTTTTGTATCAAATAAATAAAGACAGAACTATAGTTCGTGGAAGTCAAATTGAAGGCTTAGAAAAAATGCGAGGAAGAGCTTCAAAATTAATAGACAACGACTCTAATGGTATTTTAGATCTTTTAATAACTGGTTTCCCTACTCCAGAACAACTTAAAAATGGTGCTAATAATTTTCATAGTAATGATGGTAAAGGAAATTTTACGTTTTTAAACAAATTACCAAAAGGAGATAGATTAAGTTATAAAACGCTCTTAACCGATTTTAATAATGATACTATTTCTGATTTTATTTTTTATGGAGGTAAAAATATAATTGCTGTAAAAGGAGAAAAAGGAATGACTTTTTCTGAAGCAGATAAAAATGTTTTAGGTGATGCTGCAAAAACTATTGAAGCTAGTTCTATTTCTGAAATTGATTTTGATAATGATGGAGATTTTGATTTATTTATTACTTCTGCAGCTCACGCCTTTAATAACATCGATTTTTATGATAAAGAAAACAAACGTTTTGCTTTTTTTGAAAGATTTAAGCCCTACACAATTGAAAAATTGAAAATTGATGGGAATTTTAAAATAGAAAACGTACAAATGTCTTATCCTAATTTTGATGTTTTCATAGGGAAAAATAAACAAAAATTAGATATAAAAAATATGTCTAAAGATTATAAAAACTTTAGCTTAACTCAAAAAGAAGCAAAAGGTTTTCCTTCTGAAACTAAAAAAAATGGACTTTACATTGGTTATGTTGGCAATGGGTATTGGAAAGTACATGCAGACACAAAAGCAGCGCCAACAGCTGGTGTAATTCATAATGTTATAGAAGCTCCAGAATTAATTTCTACAGAAAAAATGCACGCAAAATTACTAGAAAACAGAAATGGTATTTTTGTTGATGTTACCACAAAAATGGGTATTTCTATTCCAGAACAAACTACTGGTGCAACAGTTGGTGATTTTAATAATGATGGCTTTTCTGATTTATTTGTTGTTCGTTTTGGAAATCCAGCATCAGAAAACAAACAGATTTTATTAATGAATCAAAAAGGAAAATCTTTTAAGAATATTAAAAATCATAACATTATTTCTAAAGAATTAGGCGCTGTTGGTAGCCAAGCACAAACTATAGATTATGATGCAGATGGAGATCAAGATATTATTTACGCAAATGAACGAGGAAACTGGCATTTATACACAAACAACAGTATAAATAATAATAATTTTATTACCATAAAAGTTGGCAATTCTCCTAATAAAGACACAAGTCCGCAAGGCGCAATTTTAACTATAAAAACCTGTAATAATATTTACAAAAGAGTTGTTGGCGCAACCTCTTCTCCTTACAGTCAGGGCTTAAATACTGCGCTTCATATTGGTTTAGGAAAATGTAATAAAATTGAAGAAGCAAAAATTCTTTGGACTAATGGAGAGGAATTAGCCTTTGATATTAACGAAATAAACACAAGCATTTTTGTAGGTAAAAATTGATAAAAAAGTAAAAAAATAATTTTAAACATTTAAATTTAACATTAAGATTATTAATCATCAAATTAATATTGCATAGAAAAATTTATTTAAACAATTTAGCAACATTTTAATTCATTTTCTATCAATTCAATAAAAATACGTAAACTCCTATCCTATTTTCTTTTAATGATAATATAATTCAGATATTTGTTAATTAGATAAATTACATTTTTGATGATTGATAATGCCACTCTAGAAACATTAAACAACTCACTTTCTGGTGATGTTCTTTTTGATAATTTACACAAAACTTTATACGCAACAGATGCTTCTGTTTACAGGAAAATTCCTTTAGCAGTTGCTTTTCCAAAGGATGAAAAAGATATAAAAACCTTAATTGCTTTTGCTACAAAAAACAACATTACTTTAATACCAAGAACTGCAGGAACTTCTTTGGCAGGCCAATGTGTAGGAGACGGAATTGTAGTAGATGTTTCTAAACATTTTACAGAAATTATTTCATTTGATGAAAAAGCAAAAACTATAACTTTACAACCAGGCGTTGTAAGAGATTCTTTAAATGTTTTCTTAAAACCTTTTGGTTTGTTCTTCGGCCCAAATACTTCCACTTCTAACCGTTGTATGATGGGCGGAATGGTTGGTAATAATTCCTCTGGAAGTACCTCTATAAAATACGGAGTAACTAGAGACAAAGTATTAGAAATCGACGCGATTTTAAGTGATGGAAGTACAGCTATTTTTAAAGAGGTTTCTTCGGCAGATTTCATCAAAAAAACAAAAGAAAACACCCAAGAAGGTCTAATTTATAAAAATCTTTTTGATGAACTTTCTTTAACTGAAAATCAACAAGAAATAAAAAATGAGTTTCCTAAAGAAACCATTCATAGAAGATGTACTGGTTATGCTATTGACGAATTATTAAGTTCTGATTTATTTGGAGGGAATTCAAAAACCATAAATGTTGCAAAATTATTAGCAGGAAGTGAAGGTACTTTAGCTTTTTCTACTAAAATTACTTTACAATTAGACGCTTTACCTCCAAAGGAAAGCATTATGGTTTGTACACATTTTAAAACCATAAACGAGAGCTTAAAAGCTACTGTAATTGCCATGAATCACAATTTATATAATTGTGAATTAATGGATAAAACTATTTTAGACTGCACAAAAAACAATAGAGAATTAGCTAAAAATCGTTTCTTCTTGCAAGGAGATCCAGGAGCTGTTTTAATGCTTGAAGTTTCTGCAAATTCTTTGGAAGAAACAGAAATTTTAGCAAATAAATTAATTACTGATTTAGAGAAAAATAACTTTGGCTATTATCACCCTAAAGTGTATGGTAAAGACATTGCGAAAGTGCATTATTTACGTAAAGCTGGTTTAGGTGCTTTAGCTAATATTGTGGGCGATAAAAAAGCGGTTGCCTGTATAGAAGATACTGCTGTTGCTTTAGAAGATTTACCAAATTATATTGAGGAATTCACTCAAATCATGGCCAAATACCAACAAAATGCAGTGTATTATGCACACGCTGGTGCTGGAGAATTACATTTACGTCCTATTTTAAATATCAAGAAAAAAGAAGATGTTGTTTTATTTAGAAAAATTACTACTGAAACTGCTGAATTAGTAAAAAAATATAAAGGTTCTTTTTCTGGTGAACATGGAGACGGAATTGTACGTGCAGAGTTTATTCCATTAATTATTGGTGATAAAAATTACCAACTTTTAAGAAGAATTAAAAAAGCATTTGACCCAAATAATGTATTTAATCAAGGAAAAATTACAGATGCTTTTGCTATGGATGAAAGTCTGCGATATGAAATTGATAGAGTTGAACCAGAAATTAAAACAATTCAAGACTTTTCTGATAATGAAGGAATTTTAAAACTTGCAGAAAAATGTAATGGTACGGGAGATTGTAGAAAACCTGTAGACGCTGGCGGAACCATGTGCCCAAGTTATAGAGCTACAAAAGATGAAAAAGATACTACAAGGGCAAGAGCAAATACGTTGCGTGAATTTTTAACAAATTCTGATCAAGCAAATAAATTTAATCATAAAGAATTAAAACAAGTTTTTGATTTGTGTTTAAGCTGTAAAGCTTGTGCATCAGAATGCCCAAGTAATGTAGATATTGCTACAATGAAAGCAGAGTTTTTATATCAATATCAAGAAGTAAATGGGTATTCTTTTAGAAATAAATTATTCGCAAATAATGCTAAATACAATAAATTAGGAAGTGCTTTTCCTTCAATTACTAACTTTTTTACCAATTCAATTATTGCCAAAAAAGTTTTAGGAGTTGCTGTAGAACGCTCAGTTCCTAAATTAGCAAATCAAACATTAGAAAGTTGGTTAAAGAAACATCACCCAAAAACATCTAAAAAAGCAGTTTATTTATTTAATGATGAATTTACCAATTTTTACGATGCAGAAATAGGACAAGATGCCGTTATTTTATTAGAAAAATTAGGTTACGAAGTAAAAACGATGAAACATGATGAAAGTGGAAGAAGTCATATTTCTAAAGGATTTTTAAAAGAAGCAAAACAAATTTGTAATAACAATGTAAATACTTTTAAAGATATTATTACTGATAAAACTCCGTTAGTAGGAATTGAACCTTCTGCTATTTTAGGTTTTAGAGATGAGTACATTCGTTTAGCAGATGATAAAACATCCGCAAAAAAAATAGCAAAAAATGCTTTTACGTTCGAAGAGTTTTTAGCCAAAGAACTAGAAAAAGGAAATATTGATACTTCTTTATTTACATCAGACGCTAAGACTTTAAAAATCCACGGACATTGTCATCAAAAAGCATTGTCTGGAACGCATGCAAGTTTCCAAATTTTAAATATTCCAGAAAATTATTCAGTAACGATCATTAATTCTGGTTGTTGCGGAATGGCTGGTTCTTTTGGATATGAAAAAGAACATTATAAAGTTTCTATGCAAGTTGGTGAAGATACTTTGTTTCCTAAAATTAGAAATACACCAAAAGACACTCAAATTGTGGCGGCAGGAACAAGCTGTAGACATCAAATTTTTGATGGAACAAATCGTATTGCAAAACACCCAATTACAATTTTAAAAGAAGCACTTATTTAGTATTCAGTTTTCAGTTTCAGTTGGCAGTAAAAAGAAGATCCAAAGAAATTAAGTAAACTTCTAAAAGATATTTAACGGAAATATATGAAAAGCAATGATTGTAAAATCGTTGCTTTTTTGTTACTTTGAGAATAGAATACAACTCTAAATATTAATAATTATTCTAAGAGATTAATTTAAAAATAATCATGGCAAAATACATAGCAGATTCAGAAAGATACAATAATATGAACTATAGAAGAACAGGAAATAGCGGTTTGCTTTTACCTGAACTTTCGTTAGGTTTATGGCATAATTTCGGTAAAAATGATGATTTTGATAATGCTCGGAATTTATTAAAATGTGCCTTTGATAACGGAATTACACATTTTGATTTGGCAAATAACTATGGTCCTCCTTATGGTTCTGCTGAAAAAACTTTTGGAAAAATCTTAAAAAAAGATTTTAAAAAATATAGAGATGAATTGGTTATTTCATCAAAAGCAGGTTATGATATGTGGGAAGGTCCTTATGGAAATTTTGGCTCTAAAAAATATTTAGTTTCTAGTTTAGACCAAAGTTTGCAAAGAATGAAGTTAGATTATGTGGATATTTTTTATCATCATAGACCAGATTATGACACGCCTTTAGAAGAAACTATGGGTGCTTTAGATTTAATTGTTAGACAAGGAAAAGCCTTATATGTTGGTATTTCTAATTATCAACCAAAAGAAGCAGAAAAAGCATTTAAAATATTAAAAGACTTAGGAACTCCGTGTTTAATTCACCAACCAAGGTATAGTTTATTTGATCGTTGGGTTGAAAATGGATTATTAGATTTATTAGGGAATTCTGGTGTTGGTGCCATTTGTTTTTCGCCTTTAGCACAAGGGATGTTAACTAATAAATACATAAAAGGATTACCTAAAGATTCCAGAGCAGTAAAAGATGGTCGTTATTTAAAAACCGATCAAGTTTTAGAAATGCTTCCTAAAATTAATGCGCTGAATGAAGTTGCCAAAAGTAGAAATCAGAATTTAGCACAAATGGCAATTTCTTGGATTTTAAAAGATGATAGAATTACCTCTGTTTTAATTGGAGCAAGTAAAACAGATCAAATTTTAGATAGTGTTAAAGCGATAAAAAACACTACTTTTTCTGAAGAAGAATTATCTAGAATTAATAATTTAATAATTTAATATAATTCTGATTTTTTAATATTAATTTTACAGTGGAATTGCTTTTTTATTTATTGATTATATAAACTAGTAGATTAGCTTGGTTTTTTTTTAATAATAAAGCAACAAACTGAATATATTTTTATACACTAAAATATTTTTACTACTTAAAATTCTCAGTAAACAAAAATTAATTAATGAAAACTCATAAAAAACTATCTGTATTAGCAGCTACTGCTATAAGTGGAAACGATATTAGTTCATCGGTTTTATATGTTTCTGCATTAGCAATTGCTTTTGCTGGCCAATATGCTTGGATTACGCTACTAATTGTTTCTGCCGTACTCTTTCTTTTTAGAAAAATATATGGAGAAGTAGTTGGTGCTTTACCTTTAAATGGTGGTGCATATAATGCTTTATTAAACACAACAAGTAAGTCTATTGCATCATTTGCAGCTACTTTAACGCTGTTATCTTACATGGCAACTGCTGTTATTTCTGCTAATGAAGCAATTCATTATTTACACCATTTAATTCCGTCAATTCCCATTATTATTGCTACGATAATTCTATTATTTTTCTTTGCAATTCTTACCATTGGTGGTGTTTCTGAATCCGCTAAAGTTGCCATCGGAATTTTTATTTTTCACTTATCTTCTTTTCTAATATTAAGTATTTTTATAACTTATTTTTTAATATCTCACGGACTCGGAACTTTTATTGAAAACTGGAATTTACCAGTAACTGGCGGCAGCATAACTAAGGCAATTTTTCTTGGTTTTGCAGCATCAATGCTTGGAGTTTCTGGCTTTGAAAGTTCTGCCAATTTTGTTGAAGAACAACAAAAAGGGGTTTTTCCAAAAACATTAAAAAATATGTGGGTTGTAGTGAGTGTTATCAACCCGTTAGCAGCAGTATTTGCGCTTGCACTTTTTGCAATGCCTTTATTACAAAGCGATTCATATCAAAATACATTATTAATAGAAATGGCATCTCACGTTGGTGGTAATTGGCTAGCAATCTTAATTGGTATTGATGCTTTTTTAGTACTTAGTGGAGCTGTACTTACGAGTTTTGTTGGTGTTTCTGGGTTATTAGAACGTATGGCACTTGATCGTGTGTTGCCTCAGTATTTTTTAAAGAAAAATAAAAAAGGAAGTTCTTATCGTATTATTATTGTGTTTTTAATTTTAACGATATCTGTGTTATTAATTACAAATGGAAATGTAAAATTATTGGCTGGTGTTTACACTATTTCTTTTTTATCTGTAATGGCATTATTTGCAATTGGTAACGTTTTATTAAAAGTAAAAAGAAATAGTTTACCTCGTCCTGAAAAAGCAAGATGGATGGGTATTTTAATTGCATTTACTGCAGTTTGTTTTGCTCTATTTGGAAATTTAATAATGAAACCAAAAGAAGGTGTACCAAGTAATTTATCTGTCTTTTTAGAATATTTTGTACCTTCTATTATTTTTATTAGCATTATGCTAAACAGAACTTTATTATTAAAATTTTTATTAAAGCTGATACACACTGTTTTTGATCCTATAAGAAGGTTTGTAATATTAACTGATAAAAAACTACTTGCTGTAATTCATCGTATTAATTCTCAAGAGTTTGTTTTCTTTACGAAAGGAGATAATATTGCAAACTTAAACCAAGTAATGTTATATATTTCTAAAAACGAGCACACAAAAAAATTAAAACTTGTATTTGTAACGAATGAAAGTAATCCTATTCCTAAAAACCTTGCACTAGAAATTGATTTTCTAGACAGAGAATATCCTGAAATAGACATCGAGTTTATTATTGAAGAAGGTGTATTTTCTCCAGAATTAATTACAAGTTTATCAAAAAGATGGAAAATTCCTATTAACTTTATGTTTATTGGTTCTCCTGGAGATCGTTTTCCTTATAAAATCGAAGAATTAGGCGGAGTTCGTTTAATCATTTAGAAAAAAATTAAGTCTCTTAAACCTAAAAGCGTCTTTTCAAAATTTTGAAAAGACGCTTTTAGGTTTTATTTTTTTAGAATAATATTTTCAATTATTTAAAAGTGTAATCTCTATTTGTTTTTTGAATTTTAACACAAGCTAAAATCAAAAATAATAAGGAAAGACTTTCTATAAAAACTCTTCCCCAATGCCAGTAACTCCAAATTATTAATTCTTTTTTTAACTCAACTTCATTAAAAGTTGCTTGATAAAATAATTCGTTTGTACCTTTAAAATAGATATAAAAACTAGCAACAAAAAGTAGAGAAAAAAACGCAGAAATTAACGAAAATTTTAAAGCGTTATAATTAATTGACAAACAATAAACGGAAAATATAACAGGAATTAATGCAGCAACAATAGTTAAAACTGTGTAAAACTGAGAGATAGAAGATCCAAAATTATTATAAAATGTATAAAAATCACTTGCTGATAAAGATTGCCAATATGGAACTAAAAGTACACCTTCTGTAATTTGACTACCAATAAAAATAGCAAAGATCGTTACTGAAAAAAATAGTAAAAACTGCTTCATAATTGATGATTATTCAAATGATAAAAAAGTAAATTTAGACAAAATAAATTTCTTTCAAAAAATATCAGTATTAACATCTTATTAAATCTAAAATAAAATTAATTTTATAAACAACTGTAATTTACATTTTTAAAAAATAAGTAGTTTTTACTTTTTAAATATTCTACAGTAAAAAACCAACTTAATTTGTTACCTATAAAGATTATAAAAAGAGCTACGAAATAATTTAATATTACAAAAAACAAATTCCGTAAACATCTTTTAATAAAAACAATAGAATTGCTAGTAAAAAATAAAACTTAAAAAAAACAGAAAGCCAATAAACAAGCCTAGCCCTGATTGAAGCATTTGTTTGAGCTCTTTTTTATTCTTTTTCTGAATAAAAAAAGCGAGTGCTGAAAGCAGGAAATAGCTTCAAAAAAATATTCTATTTTAAAATTAAGAGTTTACTTTTTAAACTGATGATAACATTTAAGCATAAAAAAAGCCTCTCAAAAAATTGAGAGGCTTTTAAATTTATACTAATTTCTTAGCATTGGCTACTTTTTGCTTTGTGAGCGCCAATTCTATTACTTGTTTCATATCTGTAACATAATGAAAAGTCATGCCTTTTAAATAGCTTTCTTTTATTTCTAAAATGTCTTTTTCATTCTCTTTACACAAAATTATTTCTTTAATATTTGCTCTTTTTGCAGCTAATATTTTTTCTTTAATTCCGCCAACAGGCAATACTTTTCCACGTAAAGTAATTTCGCCAGTCATTGCTAACTTATTTTTAACTTTACGTTGCGTATAAGAAGAAACCAATGAAGTTAACATCGTAATACCTGCACTTGGCCCATCTTTTGGTGTTGCGCCTTCTGGTACGTGAATGTGCACATTGTACTTCTCTAAAATTGCTGGTTTAATTCCAAATTCTTCTGCATTCGATTTTATATATTGCAAAGCAATTGTTGCAGATTCTTTCATTACATTTCCTAAATTACCTGTAATAGAAAGCGTTCCTTTCCCTTTAGATAAAATAGATTCAATAAATAAAATATCACCACCAACGCTTGTCCAAGCTAAACCTGTAACTACACCAGCAACATCATTATTTTCGAATTTATCTCTATTTCTTGGCGTTCCTAAAATTTCTTCTACTTTTTCTGATGAAATATGAATATCATATTCTTCTTCTAAAGCAATAGATTTTGCTGCAAAACGAACCACTTTTGCTATTTTCTTTTCTAAACCACGAACTCCAGATTCACGAGTATATCCTTCAACAATTTGTTCTAATTGTTTTTTACCTAACTTTAAATCTTTGGTTGTTAAACCGTGTTCTTTTAATTGTTTTGGTAATAAATGTCTTTTGGCTATTTCTATTTTTTCTTCAATTGTATAACCAGTAACATTTATAATTTCCATTCTATCTCGCAAAGCCCAAGGAATTTGCCCTAAATTATTAGCCGTTGCAATAAAAAGTACTTTTGATAAATCGTACCCAACTTCTAAATAATTATCGTAAAAAGAAGTGTTTTGCTCTGGATCTAAAACTTCTAACATTGCAGAAGAAGGATCTCCTTGATGACTATTACTTAACTTATCAATTTCATCTAATACAAAAACCGGATTTGAAGTTCCTGCTTTTTTCAAGTTCTGAATTAATCTTCCTGGCATTGCGCCGATATAGGTTTTTCTGTGACCGCGAATTTCTGCTTCATCACGCAAACCACCTAAAGACATACGAACATATTTTCGTCCTAAAGCTTCTGCTATAGATTTTCCTAACGAAGTTTTACCAACTCCTGGAGGTCCGTATAAACAGATAATTGGCGATTTCATATCTCCTCTTAACTTTAAAACAGCCAAATGTTCAATAATTCTGTCTTTTACATCTTCTAATCCAAAATGATCTCTATTTAAAACTTTTGTTGCCAGTTTTAAATCAAATTTATCTTCAGAGTAAATTCCCCATGGTAATTCTAACAACAACTCTAAATAACTTCTTTGAACTCCATATTCTGCAGCTTGTGGATTCATTCTTTTTAAACGGTTGATTTCTTTTTCAAACGTTTCTGCAACTTCTTTGCTCCATTTTTTTGTTTTAGCTTTCTTACGCATTTCTTCTAACTCTTCGTCATTAGAAACGCCACCTAGTTCATCTTGAATGGTTTTTAATTGTTGATTTAAATAATATTCTCGTTGTTGTTGGTCTAAATCTTCACGAGTTTTAGATTGAATATCATTTCTTAATTTTAATTTTTGAAGTTCTTTATTTAAGTTTTTTAAAGTAAGTAATGCGCGTTCTTTTAAATTGTCTTTTTCTAAAATTACTTGTTTTTGCATTACAGTTAAATCCATATTTGATGCAATAAAATTGACCAAAAATGCATCAGAATGAATATTTTTAATTGCAAAAGATGCTTCTGAAGGCAACATGGGATTTTCTTTAATTACCTCTAAAGCTTGCTCTTTAATTGCATCTATAATTGCATCAAATTCTTTTTTATCTGTAACCTCTTTATCGTCAATCGCTTCTTTTACAGTAGCTTTTAAATAAGGTTCGTCTTGAATAATTTCTTCTATTTCAAAACGTTTTTTTCCTTGAATAATTACCGTTGTATTTCCATCGGGCATTTTTAAAACACGTAAAATCTGTGCAACAACACCAGTTGCATGAATATCTTTTAACGTTGGTTCTTCTTCTTCTTCATTTCGTTGTGCTACAACACCAATAATTTTATTGCCTTTATTTGCGTCTTTAATTAATTGAATTGATTTATCTCTACCCGCTGTAATAGGAATTACAACACCAGGAAATAAAACTGTATTTCTTAACGGAAGAATTGGTAATGTTTTTGGAACGCTCTCTTTGTTAATAATTTCTTCATCTTCTGCCGTCATTAACGGGATTAATTCAGAATCTTCGTTCATCATATTTTGAAACGACAAACTGTCTAATTTTATTATCTTTGATTTGCTCATATGCTGTATATCTGTCATTGTGACATTGATTTTGTTAAATAAGAAAAACCAACATCTCGCTTATAATTATAAAAACTTGATAATTAAATACTTAAAAAACAAATAGTAATTATCTTTAATAATTAAGTCAATTGTTATGCCAAGGTTAAAATAATAATGCTACACCAAACTTTATAATTTTTGATTTTTATTTTAAAGTTAAACTAAAAAGGAGAATCAACCTTTATTTATACAACTAAACCAAAAAGTATTATAAACCAATTTTATTTTTTACTAAGTACTAAAATAAATACTTCACTTTTTTTTATCATTTTTGTGATGAAGAAAAATAATATACGTGATTAAAGTAAAAAATATAACTTACAAAAATTGGCAAAAGGCTATTGAAATTTCGAATTTAGAAATTAAATTAATTGTAACTCCAGAAACTGGAAGAATTATTTTCTTCGGATTTTTAGATGGAGAAAACGTATTTTATGAAAACGAAGATTTTGAAGGTATCAACTTTAAAATTGGAAATTATTTTTCTATTAACAGCATAAAACAAGCGCCAAATGTTGGTGGAAATAGAGTTTTACCTTGTTCTGAAGATTATTTTCATTTAATTACGGGTTCTAGACATATTCCTGATCCTTATATAAATGCGAGTTCTTATTCTGTTACATTATTAAAAAATGGCGTTGTTTTAAAAAGTCCGGTAAGTGATTTATTAGGGATTCAAATTAATAGAACAATTACAATTTCAGAAAAAGGAACTCAGGTACATATCAATCAAGAATTGATAAAAAAGAAACTTGCAAAAAATATCGATTTAGAAAAAATACCATTAACTATTTGGAGTTTATCAAAAATTAAAACTCCTAATATTTGTTACACACCAATTTCTGATAACAGTAAATTTAAAGATGGTTTTACAATCTCTAAATGGCCTGACTCAAAAAATAATGCCGAAGAAAATGTAGCTGTAAAAAACGGAGTTTTATCTTTAAAATCATCTAAAGACTTGCCTCAAAAAATTGGTTTAGATGCCAAAAACTGGGTTGCTGGTTATTTAAATGATACTTTATTTATAGAAAAATTTAATTTTGATGACAGAGCAACGTATCCAGATAATGGAACTTCTGTAACTATTTTTGGTAATCATTTATTTACAGAATTAGAATGTTTAAGCCCTGAAAAACAGCTTAAAATTGATGAAAAAATAACCTATAATTTAAGTTGGGAATTTCATCAAATAGAAGATAAATCGAATTTAGAATCAATATTAAACAACCTTTAATTTTGATATAAAAAAAACAATTAAAAATTATTTTATACAAACTGTCACAACTTAAAAACAATTTTGTCTTTAATATAGAAACGTTTTATTGGAAACTAATCAACCACATATAACCAACCTTATAGAACGCTGCAAAAAGTCGGATAAAAACGCGCAGTTAGATTTATACAAAGCTTATTATAAAGCAATGTATAATACTGCGCACAGAATTTTAAAAGATAATTATGAAGCAGAAGACATAATGCAAGAAGCGTTTTTAACTGTATTTACAAAAATAAATACTTATAAAGGAGAAGTTACTTTTGGTGCTTGGTTAAAAAGAATTGTAATTAATAAAAGTTTAACTCAGTTAAAGAAAAACAACAGGTATCAAGAAGTAAAAATGGAAGTGATACCAAATAATGAAATAGAAGAAGAGGTAATAGATTATAGAGGTTTAAACCCAAAAAGTGTTTTAAATACTTTACAAAATTTAAAGGAAAATTACAGAGTTGTGCTCACTTTAAATTTAATTGAGGGTTATGATTATGAGGAAATTGCACAAATATTAAATTATACAAACGAAAATGTGAGAACCACAATTTCTAGAGCAAAGAAAAAATTAAAGCAAGTTTTACTTGCAGAAAATACACAAAGACAAGCATATGGAAAATAAATTAAATGATTTTTTTTCTGAAAATAATTTCGATTTTCAAGAGCCACATTCAGGGCATTTAGAACGTTTTGAGCGCAAATTAAATCAACCACAGAAAAAAAATAAAACTTCTTGGAAATGGTTAAGTGTTGCAGCATCCGTAGTTTTAGTTTTGGGTTTTTGGTTGGGCAGCAATCATAAACAACAACAAATGGATTTAGCAGATGTTTCGCCAAAAATGGAAGAAGTGCAAAACTATTTTGTCTCTACCATTCATCAAGAATTAAAAGATCTTGAAAAAAACAGAAGTTTAGAAACAGAAACAATTATTGAAGAAGCTTTAGAGCAATTAGAAGAATTAGAAGACAATTATAAAACTTTTGTTAAGGAGCTAAATACCGATGGTAATACAAGAAAAATTATAAATGCAATGATTAGAAATTATCAACAGCGTTTAGAAGTTTTAGAAAATGTGCTTCTCCAAATTGAAGAAATAAAAAACCCAAACCTTAAGAATAATGAAATCTATATATAAAATCACACTCCTTTTCTTACTTTTTCCGCTCATTACCTCAGCAACTACTGATGAAAAAAAGCACGAAAAAAAGAAAATTATCAAGAAAAAATATACTGTAAATGCAGATGCTAAAGTGTCTATTAATAATAGATATGGAAATTTAAATATTACTACTTGGGATAAAAACAGCGTAGAAATTGAAGTTACAATTACCGTAAAAGGTGATGATTTAGATAGCGTAGAAGATAAACTTGCAGCTATTGATGTTGCTTTTGATGCTTCTTCTAATTTTGTTTCTGCAAAAACTAATTTTGAAAAAGAACAAAAAAGTTGGTCTTTCTGGAAAAAAAGCAGCAACATAAATTATCAAATTAACTACAAAATAAGAATGCCAAAATCTAATTCCGTAGATTTAGACAATGATTATGGAAGTATCTTTTTAGATTATTTATCTGGAAAAGCAACTATAGATTGTGATTATGGTAAAATTTCTGTTGGCGAATTAACGGCTAATTATAACAATATTATTCTTGATTATTGTAATTCATCTACAATTGGTTACATAAAAAGTGGAAATATAAATGTTGATTATTCTAAAATTACGATTGACAAAGCTGGCGATTTAAAAATAAATGGCGATTACTCTACGTTAAAATTTGGTACAGTTGAAGATATTAATTTTAATGCAGATTATGGTTCTTTATCAATTGATGAAGCTACAAGTATAAACGGGAATTCTGATTATGTAAGTATGAGTTTTGGTACCATTAAAAAGAATTTAATAATTGACACTGATTATGGTTCTATTTCTGTAAAAAAATTAACCAAAAATTTTAAAAATGTAGAAATTGATGCTCAATATGCAGGTGTTAAAATTGGTGTTGAAAGTAATGCAGTATTCGATTTCGAAGTAGATTTGCAATATGCTGGTTTTAAAATCGAAAATGATAAAGTAGCATTTTATAAAAAAATATCAAAATCTGCAAAAAAATATTACGAAGGTAAATTTGGAAAAGGAAACTCTAATTCTAAATTAAAAATAAGATCTCAATACGGAGGTGTTTCAATTAGAGAATATTAATAAAAAATCAACCAAAAAAGATAAAATCATGTTTAAAAAAATCATTTTAACTGCAATTATTTTTACAGTAACAATTGCTGTTAACGCACAAAAAAACGAAAGAATTAGAGGAAACGGAAAAGTAATAACAGTAAACAGAACAACTTCTAATTATGATGGAGTTGCCGTTGGTGGTTCTTTTGATGTTATTCTTGTAAAAGGAAAAGAAGGCAAAATTATTATTGAAGGTGAAGAAAATATTATACCTTATATAGTAACCGAAATAGAAAAAGATCTTTTACAAATAAAATTTAAGAAAAACACAAATATCAATACTACCAAAAGACTTACAGTTACTGTTTATTTTGAAAGTATAGAAAAAATTTCTTTAGCTGGTTCTGGAAACATCACAAGTAATGAAACTATAAAAAATCACGATTTTACGGTGGCTTTAGGCGGCTCTGGAAACATTACTTTAAATGTTGAAGCTAATGAAATTAGTTCAAATATTGCAGGTTCTGGAAACATTGAATTAACAGGAAAATCAAACGAATTAACTTGTTCTATTGCAGGTTCTGGAAGCTTAAAAAGCTATGACTTAACTACAGATATTTTAAACACTAATATTGCGGGTTCTGGTAGTGTAAAAATTACTGTTGACACTAAAATAAAAGCAAAAGTAGTTGGTTCTGGTAGCGTTTACTATAAAGGAAATCCTACAGATATAGATATTAAATCTGTTGGCTCTGGTAGTGTAATTGATAGAAATTAAAAAGGATTTAATTACTCTAAGAGTAAAATTTATAAAACGTTTAAAAGTCGTAAAATGGAAATCATTTTACGGCTTTTTTATTTTGAACCTAAAAAACATAACTTCGCTTACACTTTTTATTAAAAAACATGAAACAAATTATTGTATTACTTGTTATCCTCTATGGTTTTAATTTCTTCGGACAAAATATAAAAATAGAAAAGCCAGCTTATGTTATAATCGTAAACAACGAAATCATCACAAAAGATAAACTTGAAGAATATGGTAAAAATGGTCTTATAAAATCAATGGATAAAGGTGCAACTCAAAAAGAACGAGACAAACTTGCACAAAAATTTGGAAACAAAATAATAGCTTCAGAAGTAAAAAAACTATTGAACTAGAAAGAAAATATCAAAAATAATGAACAAATATTAACTAACTGATATTTATCAAAAATTTAGTACAAGTTTTTATTTATATTTACCGATTATTAAATATTATATTATTATTCCCCTATTTTACTAAAAGCATGGATATTCAAGAAATTTTAACCAGTAATATTGTCGATTTAACCTCTCTTAAAGAATACTTTTCTTCGGATAAAGATTCATTAATTCAACTTATTGGTGTTTATTTAACTGATACAACTCCGAGAGTTGATACTTTAGAGGAAAGTTTAACTACAATGGATTACGAATCTGTGAGGAGCATTTGCCATTTTTTAAAATCTTCTTTTGGTTTAATGGGAGTTAAATGTTTAGCCGAAATTACAGAACTCGAAAAACAAGCTCAAGCAAATGACCCCGAAGATGTTATAAAAGAAAAATTAAATTTTGTTATACCTATTTGTAGAGCTAGCATTATTGAATATAAATTAATTTTAGACAGATTAGAAGCTCTATAAATTTCTAAAATTACTTATGATTAAAGACCTGCAACTTCGTGTAAATTTAATAGAAGAACGCAAAGAAAATATACTATTATACAAAGCTTCTAAACAACTTAGCATTGATGTTTCTGAAATTTCTGCTGTAAAAGTTTTACGAAAATCTATTGATGCTCGTAAAAAAGACATCATCTTTAATTATAAAGTTGCCGTTTATATAAACGAGCAAATTCCAGAAAAATCTGATTATATTTTTGAATATAAAGATGTTTCTAAGGCAAAAGAAGTTCATATAATTGGTTTTGGACCTGCAGGAATGTATGCTGCTTTGCGTTGTATAGAATTAGGTTTTAAACCTATTGTTTTAGAACGCGGTAAAAATGTACAAGACAGAAGAAGAGATTTAAAAGCTATAAATCAAGATCATTTTGTAAACGAAGATTCTAACTACTGCTTTGGCGAAGGTGGAGCTGGTACGTATTCTGATGGAAAACTCTACACTAGAAGCTTAAAGCGTGGAGATGTTCGTAGAATTTTTGAAAACCTAGTTTTTCATGGCGCTACAGAACAAATTTTGGTTGATGCGCATCCTCATATCGGAACCAATAAATTACCAAAAATTATTGAAAATATTCGTGAAAATATTTTAAAGTTTGGTGGCGAAATTCATTTTGAAACAAGAGTTACAGATTTTAAAATAAAGAATAATAAATTAGAGGCAATTCAGCTTTTAAACGGAACAGAAATGTCAGTAAATTCTGTTATTTTAGCAACTGGTCATTCTGCTAGAGATATTTACGAATTGCTACATAAAAAAGAAATTGCATTAAAAGCAAAGTCATTTGCTATGGGCGTTCGTGTAGAACATCCGCAAACAATTATAGATCAAATTCAATATCATTGCTCAGGAGAAAGAGATGAACTTTTACCAGCTGCAGCTTACAGTTTAGTGCATCAAGTTAATAATAGAGGTGTATATTCTTTTTGCATGTGTCCTGGAGGATTTATTGTTCCTGCGGCAACTGCAAATGGTGAAGTTGTTGTAAACGGAATGTCGCCATCTAGAAGAAATAATAAGTTTGCAAATTCAGGAATTGTTGTTGAGTTAGATATTGATAGAGATTTTAAAAAATATGAAAAATTTGGTCCTTTAAAAGGATTAGAATTTCAGAAAGATTTAGAAAAAATAGCTTTTTTCGCTGGCGGAAGAACACAAGCTGCACCAGCACAAAGGTTGGTAGATTTTGTTGATGGAAAACTATCATCAGATTTAAATGATTGTTCTTATCAACCAGGTTTAAAATCTGCTCCTTTGCATTCTTTATTGCCCAAAATTATAGGAAGTAGATTACGCAAAGGTTTTGCTGCTTTTGGACAAAAAATGCATGGTTATTATACAAACGAAGCAAATATTATAGGTGTAGAATCTAGAACTTCATCACCAGTAAATATTCCAAGAAAAGAAAATTTAGAGCATCCAGAAATTGAAGGATTATTTCCATGTGGAGAAGGCGGTGGTTATGCTGGTGGAATCGTTTCGGCTGCAATGGATGGAGAACGTTGTGCAGAAGCTGCAATTGCTGCTTTTTAATTTTTTTTTCATCTTTAGTTATAAAGTCAATAACTATAACTAATTTTACAACAGTTTAATTCACATACATGAAAACTACAATAGGTAGAATTGATAAAGCAGATTTTCCTGAATTACATTTACAAGATATTGATTTAAAAGTAGATTCTGGAGCTTATACTTCGTCTATACATTGTTCTAATATAGAAGAAATAGAGGTTGAAGGCGATAATTTTATTAGATTTACGTTATTAGATCCAGAACACGAGTTTTACAATAATAAAGAATTTTCTACCAAAAACTATGCATCAAAAATGGTAAAAAGTTCTAATGGAATTTCTGAAAAAAGGTTTTTAATTGAAACTAAAATAATTATTTTCAACAAATCTTTTCCTATACATTTAACATTAAGTGAACGTAAAGACATGACTTTTCCAATACTTTTGGGAAGAAAATTTTTAAATAAAAAATTTGTGATAGATACTGCAAAGAAAAATCTATCCTATAAATTAAAAAACATAGAATAAATGAGAATTGTAATTTTATCTAGAAATCCGAAATTATATTCAACAAGAAGATTGGTCGAAGCTGCAACAAAAAGAAAACATGAAGTTTTGGTTGTAGATCATTTAAAATGCAATATCGAAATTGAAAAAAGATCTCCTAAAATATTTTATAAAGGAGAATATATAACAGATATAGATGCCATTATTCCAAGAATTGGAGCTTCTGTAACTTTTTACGGAACAGCAGTTATTCGTCAATTTGAAATGATGAAAGTATTTTCTGCAGTTTCATCCCAAGCATTAGTAAAATCAAGAGATAAATTAAGCAGCTTACAAATATTAGCAAGAGCAGGTGTTGGTTTACCAAAAACTGTTTTTACAAACTACACAAAAGATGTAGAACATGTTGTTGAATCTGTTGGTGGAGCTCCATTAATTTTAAAATTGTTAGAAGGAACACAAGGTTTAGGCGTTGTTTTAGCAGAAACTAAAAATGCAGCAACTTCTGTCTTAGAAGCTTTTAATGGCTTAGGTGCAAGGGTTATTGCGCAAGAATTTATTAAAGAAGCTGGTGGCGCAGATATTAGAGCTTTTGTAGTTGATGGTAAAGTTGTTGGCGCAATGAAACGCCAAGGAAAAGAAGGCGAATTCCGTTCTAATTTACACAGAGGTGGTAATGCAACTGTTATAGAATTAACAGACGAAGAAGAAAAAACAGCATTAAAAGCAACAAAAGCTTTAGGTTTAGGAGTTGCTGGTGTAGATATGTTACAATCTTCTAAAGGACCTTTGGTTTTAGAAGTTAATTCTTCTCCTGGTTTAGAAGGAATAGAAATTGCTACAGGAAAAAATATTGCAAAAGAAATTATTAGATACTTAGAAATACATGTCGAATAAACCTTTAGTACTTTTAGGTAAAAATATTCCAGAAGGAAAACGTACCGTTTTAGACATAGAAGTTGCCAAATTACACACAAGAACTACGGTAAAAGTACCTGTAATTATTGAACGCTCTAAAGTTGAAGGCCCTGTAATTTTACTTTTAGCTGGTGTTCATGGAGATGAAATAAATGGCGTTAGTATTATTAGAGAAATTATTAACCAAAAATTAAACGTCCCAAAAAAAGGAACAATTATCTGTATTCCTGTATTTAATATTTTTGGATATTTAATTCAGACTAGAGAGTTTCCTGATGGTAGAGATTTAAACAGAATGTTTCCAGGATCTTTAAACGGCTCTTTAGCAAGTCAATTTGCATATCAATTTACAAAAGAAATTGCACCTTTTGTAGATTATGTTATTGATTATCATACTGGTGGTGGTGAGCGTGATAATGTTTCACAAATTAGATTAGAAAGTTCTGAGAAAGAAACCTTAGAATTAGCCAATATTTTTAACCCTCCTTTTGTGGTTCACTCTGGTTATATTGCAAAATCTTTACGAGAATCACTTAAAAAAATGGGTAAAACCGTATTGTTGTTTGAAGGTGGTAAATCTAAAAACTTAGACAATACAGTTATAAATCAAGGAATTAGAGGAACAAAAAATGTGTTAATTCATTTAGGTTTTATTGACGGAGAAATTTCCTTAACTGAAAAAACTATTTTTATTAATAAATCTAAATGGTTGCGTTCTAGTTATTCTGGGATGTTTAAACTTTTAGCTAAAAATGGTTCTCATGTTAAAAAGAAAGAGCTTTTAGGAGTTATTCAAGATCCGTTTGGTGAATTTAAAAAGCGTATTTACGCACCGTTTGATTGCTATATTTTTTGCATAAATAAAACTCCGATTGTAAATAAAGGTGAAGCTTTGTTTCATGTAAGTGTAAATAATTAAAATAATATAAGCTTTCATATTTTTGAAACCTTAAAAAATAAATTTTTATGAAAAACTATCTATTACTATTTTCTCTATTTTCATTTCTGATGAGTTTTTCGCAATCTAATGAAAGTTTTGATTACGAAACACTTTCTGATCCAAACCCAAAAAACGAATTATCGCTATATTTCAAAAAAGAAATCCCAAGAAAACTTTTAAGAAAAGTAAGATATTTAAAAGATAAAAATAACATTCTTCTTTCTTTTAACATCAATAAAGAAGACAAACCCTACAATATTAAAGTTTCTAGTTACGGTTCTGTAGATTTAGATAATGAAGTAAAAAAAGCATTTAAAAAATATCCTTTAGAAAAGTTAAACATAGAAAACTTAGATAGAAAAAATAGTTATTTATTTCAAATTATTTCTAAAAAAGGTTCTAAAAACATTTTTAATTGTAGCTCAATAATAATTATTAAAACGCCTCCTGTTTGCAAAGCTTGTGAAGATTTAGATTATTTTGAAGACATAGAAAATTGTTTAGAAATAGAATTTAAAAAACATTTTTACAACACTTTTAATTTTTCTATTGTTACCGAAAATGAAACCAATATTTTCTTTGAATGTACTTTAAATAAAAATGGTAGTTTATCACTAAAGAAAACAAAAAAAACCATAAAATATAGTGATGAAATTAAAAGAACAATTGCATCTTTTCCTCTAATTGAAACACCTGGAATGCTTAATAACAAATTAAGCAAGACTTCTTATAGAATTTCAATTCCTTATAAAAAAGGCGAAGAAAATATCTACAAAGAACCTAATCTTTATCCAGATTCTTTTTCTAAACCATCTACAGATAATGAATTTTCAAAATATTTAGTTCAAAAATTACCAGAAGGAATTACAGAAAAAGTAAATTTAAACAGATTAAATAATAAATTAAATCTATTTTTTGAACTTGATAATAAAGATAAACCTTTTAATATAAGAACATCAGCAAGATCAAATTATATAGAATCAGCAATAATTGCAGCTTTTAAAGAATATCCTATTCAAAAATTAAATTTTACTGATAAAAGCCCCATTAATAGTTACATTCTACAAATTTTTTCTTTTGATGGAAGTCAATCAATCATAAACACAAATACGGTAATTAATTATCAAAAGATTCCAATTTTCCCTGGATGCGAAAATTCTGAAAGTTTTCAAGCAGCAAAAAAATGTTTTAGCAAAGGTGTTCAAATGCATTTTGCTAAAAAATTTAATGCCGATTTACCAAAACAACTAGGTTTATCAAAAGGAAGAAAAAGAGTTTTTATTGCTTTTAAAATAGATAAAAACGGAGATGTTATAGATATAAAAGTTAGAGCTCCTCATATAAAAATTGAAGAAGAAGTAAAAAGAGTTATGCTACAAATGCCACAAATAAAACCAGGATTTCAATCTGGCAAAGCTGTAAACATTAAATATAGTATCCCATTTACACTTATTGTAGATTAATTTTAGAACTTTTTTTTAAGAATACTAAGTCTAAAGTTCTTTTTATACATTTCAATAAAAAATGTAAGTTTTATTGCTGTAAATTAATAGTTACTTTTTTTAAACTACATATAAATTATAGATTCTGATTTTCAAAATCCATAAAAAAACCTTCTTTTAAAACTCCTTAAAAAACTTACATTTGCAAGATGCGAATAGATATTATTTCAGTAGCGCCAAATTTATTAGAAAGTCCTTTTAATCATTCTATTATAAAACGTGCGCAAGACAAAGGATTAGCAGAAATTGTAATTCACGATTTACGCCAATACGGTTTAGGCAATTACAAACAAATTGATGACACTCAGTTTGGTGGCGGCGCTGGCATGGTTATGATGATAGAACCTATTGCAAGTTGTATTAAAAAATTACAATCAGAAAGAAATTATGATGAAGTAATTTACATGACGCCAGATGCAAAAACTTTAAATCAATCTACCGCAAATACACTTTCTTTAAAAGAAAACATTTTAATTTTAACTGGTCATTATAAAGGTGTAGATCAAAGAATTCGCGATAAATATATTACCAAAGAAATTTCAATTGGAGATTATGTTTTAACAGGTGGCGAATTAGCTGCTGCAGTTTTAGTAGATGCTGTTGTTCGTTTAATTCCGGGTGTTATTGGGGATGAACAATCTGCGCTTACAGATTCTTTTCAAGATAATTTATTATCACCACCTGTGTATACAAGACCAGCAGAATTTGAAGGCATGAAAGTTCCGGCTGTTTTACTATCTGGTAATTTTCCAAAAATTGATGATTGGAGAAGCGATCAAGCTTATAAAAGAACACAGCAAATAAGACCAGATTTACTTGAAGATGAATAAGTTTTTATCATATATAAAAAACAATAAAGCCATTTCTTGGGTTTTAGGATTTCAAATTTTTCGTTTGATTTTACTCCCATTTATGGGATTAATGCCACAAGATGCCTATTATTATTTATACGGTCAAAATTTATCTTTATCGTATTTTGATCATCCTGGAATGATTGGCTACATTTTAAGAATCTTTACAGATGTTTTTGGGCAATCAATTTTTACCATAAAATTTGCCGACTTTGTAATTACCTCTTTAACCATTTTAAGTTTTCACAAATTAGCGTCTTACTTTTTATCCAAAAAAAAATTACAACGCGCTTTTGTTTTATTAGCTTCTACAATATTTATTTCCATTTTATCTTTTAATTCTACTCCTGATGTTCCACTTTTATTATTCTGGACATTGAGTTTAATCTGTTTATACAAAGCAATTTTTGAAGGTAAAAAGTTGTTTTGGATTTTAGGCGGAATTGCAATGGGTTTAGCTTTCGACAGCAAATACACCGCTTTATTATTACAAATAGGACTTATTGCATTTCTATTTTTTTCAAATAAATACAGAAAATTATTAATTTCTCCTTGGCTTTGGTTTTCCTTACTGATTTCTGCAGCAGTAACTTTTCCTGTTTGGTATTGGAATTATCAAAACGAGTTTGCATCTTTTGCTTTTCAATCATCAGATAGAACAAGTTCAATATCAGAATTTAAATTTTCTACATCCTATTTCTTTGGCGCAATTGGGCATCAAATGTTTTTATTATTGCCTGTTTTATTTCTGATATTTATTACGTTTACCTATAAATATATAAAAAGAGCTTTATTAAAATTTAAAATTCCGCAAGCAAAAACCTTATTCTTATTAGCATTTTTTATTCCAACTTTTGTTGGCTTCTTTAGCCTCACTCCTATTTATTGGGTAAAATTAAATTGGATGATGCCTTCGTATATTACAGGAATTATTTTAGCTGGAATGTTTATCAATAAGAAATTATTAAAAATTCAAGTTATCTTTTCAATTGTATTTCACGTGCTTTTTAGCTTGCAAATTATCTTTTATTTAGTTCCTATAAAAAGCGACGACACTTGGGTTGGATGGAAAGAATTAGCCATTGAAACTACTAAATTGCAAGAAAAATATCCAAACACATTTGTATTTTCTGAAGATAATTATAAAACATCAGCATGTTTAAACTTTTTTATGGATGATAAAGTTTACGCACAAAACATTATAGGTTTACCTGCTTTACATTTCGATTTTTTAGGTGATGATTTATCTACTTTAAAAAACAAAAACGCTATTTTTATTGATTCTGACAAACGTTTTAAAGATCACAAACTAAAAGGAGAAATAAATCCGTTATTAAGTGAATACTTTGAAAATGTTACAGAATTAGCACCTATTATTATAAAAATTAACAATAAAGAATCTCGTAAATTTTGGGTTTTCTATTGTACTAATTATCAGCACAAAAAATAATACTTTTTAGTTTTACTAACAAAAAATAATTACTACTTTTGCAAACGCTAAATTAACCTCTGACGAAAAAATCGTGAATGTTGTTTTACGAAAACTATAAACATAAAGAAATGGAAGCTTTAATTAAATTTGTTCAAGACGAATTTGTAACAAAAAAAGAATTTGCAGAATTTGCTGCTGGAGACACAATTACTGTGTTTTATGAAATTAAAGAAGGTGAAAAAGTAAGAACTCAGTTTTTTAGAGGAGTTGTTATACAGAAAAAAGGTACAGGCCTTTCAGAAACTTTTACAATTAGAAAAATGTCTGGAACTGTAGGTGTTGAAAGAATTTTTCCTGTAAACTTACCTTCTATTCAAAAAATTGAAGTTAATAAAAGAGGTAAAGTACGTAGAGCTCGTATTTTCTACTTTAGAGGTCTTACTGGTAAAAAAGCTAGAATTACTGAAAAAAGAAGATAATATCTTTTTAAAGAATAATAAAAAAAAGCGTTGTGAAAATTCACAACGCTTTTTTTTTATAAACAAATGTTAACAACTACAGTTCATATTATGTTGATTAGTAATATTTTAAATTTTTTGTATATTTAAAAAAGCAACTTATATTTGAGTATAATTTACATATTCATTCAACTTTAAGTCTTCAAAAACTAAAAAATGAGTATTAAAATATAAAGTACGTTCTTTATAAATTGTTTTTATCTAAAAAATAAGATAGTGCTGTAAATGTTTATTTAAAAAATAACATTTACTGCTTTAACTTAGTTAATTATGAAAATTATTAACAAAAATGAAATATCTTATCTATAAAGGTAACTACAGAAACATCAATAAAAAGTTTAAAAAAAGTAGAATGCTTGTTTAAATTTAAGAATGTTTCAAACATTGAAATAGAAAAATATAATTTCTTTTAAATAAGAAATATAAGAGCAAACTCTTATTTTATTTGTAGAAATACAAAAAAGTGTAAAAGACTATTTCAAAGAAAGCCATATCTCTACAAACAATTGTAAGATATGGCTTTTTATCTTAGTATCAATTTCTTAAGAAAAGAGTGTTTTTTTTATAGAAACCTTTATAATAAATAAAAATTAATACTAATTTAACATTAAAAATCTCACCTTAAATTCATAAATTTGTTCCGCTTTTTAAACGAAATCAATTTCGTAACAGCAAAGCAATTAATATTCTAGAAAAAATAAAACATTTTTATGAGCAAAATAGCCAAAATTATATATACAAAGACAGATGAAGCACCAGCATTAGCTACACGTTCATTTTTACCTATTGTAAAAGCTTTTACAAAATCTTCTAATATAGAAATTGAAGTTAAAGATATTTCTTTAGCATCTAGAATATTAGCAAATTTTTCTAATTATTTAACTGATGATCAAAAAGTTGAAGATGCTTTAGCTGTTTTAGGTGAATTAACAAATCAGCCAGATGCTAATATTATAAAATTACCAAATATTAGTGCTTCTGTACCGCAACTAAAAGATGCTATTGAAGAATTACAAGCTTTGGGTTATGCTATACCAAATTATCCTGAAGAAGTAATAACAGATGAAGACAAAGCTGTTTCTGCTTTGTATAATAAAGTAAAAGGATCTGCAGTAAACCCAGTTTTACGTGAAGGAAATTCTGACAGAAGAGCTCCAAAAGCGGTAAAAAACTTTGCTCGTAAAAACCCACATTCTATGGGTAAATGGTCTAAAGATTCTAAAACTCATGTTGCAACAATGACCGAAGGTGATTTTGCACATAATGAAAAATCTGTTACCTTAAAAAAAGGAACTACAATAAAAATAGTTCATACAAGTACTACAAATAAAGTTACCGTTTTAAAAGATAAATTAGCTTTGTTAGATGGTGAGATTATTGACGCAACAATAATGAGTAAAAAAGCTTTACTTGAGTTTTTAGAAGAGCAAATTGAAGATGCTTTAGATAAAAACGTATTGTTTTCATTACACATGAAAGCAACAATGATGAAAGTAAGTGACCCAATAATTTTTGGTCATGTTGTTCGTGTTTATTTTAAAGATTTATTTGAAAAATACGGTAAAACATTTAAGAAAATCGGCGTTGATGTTAATAATGGTTTTGGAAACCTTCTTGGTAAATTAAACGAATTACCAAAAAATACACGTGATGAAATTAGGCAAGACATTCGTTTTGCGCTTGATCATAGTGCAGAATTAGCAATGGTTAATAGCGACAGAGGTGTTACCAATTTACACGTACCAAGTGATGTTATTGTTGATGCTTCTATGCCAGCAATGATTAGAACTTCTGGACAAATGTATAATGCAGAAGGAAAATTACAAGACACAAAAGCTGTAATTCCAGATAGTGCTTATGCAGGTATTTATTCAGCAACAATTGATTTCTGTAAAAAACATGGTGCTTTTGATCCTACAACAATGGGAACTGTACCTAATGTTGGTTTAATGGCTCAAAAAGCAGAAGAATATGGTTCTCATGATAAAACTTTTGAAATTCCATCTGATGGAAAAGTTCAAGTTATAGACGCCGCTGGAAAAGTTTTAATGGAACATACAGTTGAAGCTGGAGATATTTGGAGAATGTGCCAAACGAAAGATTTACCAATTCAAGATTGGATTAAATTAGCAGTAACTAGAGCAAGAGCATCAAATACACCAGCTGTTTTTTGGTTGGATAAAAATAGAGCACACGATGCAGAAATTATTAAAAAAGTAAATAAATATTTACCAAACCATGACACTACTGGTTTAGATATCAGAATTTTATCACCAATAAAAGCTACTGAATTTACTTTAGAAAGAATTATAAAAGGAGAAGACACTATTTCTGTTTCTGGAAATGTTTTACGTGATTATTTAACAGATTTATTTCCAATATTAGAAGTTGGTACATCTGCAAAAATGTTATCCATTGTTCCTTTAATGAGTGGTGGTGGTTTATTTGAAACTGGCGCTGGAGGTTCTGCTCCAAAACATGTGCAACAATTTTTAGAAGAGAATCATTTACGTTGGGATTCTTTAGGAGAATTTTTTGCATTAGCAGTTTCATTAGAACATTTAGGTACAACTACTAATAATTCTAAAGCATTGGTTTTAGCTGAAACTTTAGATGATGCTACTGATAAATTTTTAGAAAATGACAAATCACCTTCAAGAAAAGTTGGTGAAATAGACAATAGAGGTTCTCATTTTTATTTAGCTTTATATTGGGCAGAAGCTTTAGCTAATCAAGATAAAAACGCAGAATTAAAAGCTGAGTTTACATCTATTGCAGAAACTCTAACTAAAAATGAACTTAAAATTATTTCAGAATTAAATTCTATTCAAGGAAACTCTGTAGACATAGGTGGTTATTATCTTCCAAATGAAGACTTAACAGATGCTGCTATGAGACCAAATTCTACTTTAAATAGTATTTTAAAATAGTTATAAATTTACGTTTTCTTAAAACATTAACAAAAAAGAGTGCTTTTTAGCACTCTTTTTTCATTAGTTTTGGTTTCCAACAAACACTAAAACAAATGAATAAGAAAAAATTTGCTATAATTTCCATCATAATCATTGTAGGAACTTACTTAATTTATAATTATTTTTCCTCTTCTTCTGATGCTGATGCGTACTTAACAGCCAAAGTTACAAAAGGCACATTTGTAAACGAAGTATATATTTCTGGTGAAGCCCAATCTACAAGTTCAAAACAAATTAATGGACCAAGTAATGCTCAAAGATTTGGTTTATACAACATCAAAATTCAAGATTTAGTACCAGAAGGTACCGTTGTTAAAAAGGGTGACTATATAGGAAAACTAGATATGTCAGAACTTAATGGTAAAATTCTTGATGCACAATTAAATTTAGAAAAAGCAGAATCTAAATACACTCAACAACAATTAGATACAACACTTACTTTAAAACAAGAACGTAATTCTATTAAAGATCTATTATTTGATATTGAAGAAAACAAATTAGAATTTAAACAATCTCAATTTGAAGCTCCAGGAGTAATCAGACAACTAGAAATTAAAATAGAAAAATATGAACGCGATTTAAAAGAAAAAAAAGAAGACTACTCAATTAAAAAAAATCAGGCAAATGCTAAAATGATTGAAGTAGGTACAGAAGTTTCTAAGATCAGAAAAAAGATATCAGACTTAATGGATTTGCAAAAAAAATTCACAATCTTTTCTGAAGACGATGGTATGGTTACTTATGTTAAAGAATGGAATGGAACTAAGAAAAAAGTTGGTTCTACAATATCGCCTTGGGAACCTGCAATTGCTAGTTTACCAGATTTAAACAAAATGGAATCTAAAACATATAGTAACGAAGTTGATATTAGAAAAATAAAAAAAGGACTTATAACTAAAATTGGTTTTGATGCTTTTCCTGATATAGAAATAGAAGGTGTTGTTACAGAAGTTGCTAATGTTGGCGAAACTAGAGCTGGTTCTGATATTAAATTGTTTCAAGTATTAATTAAACTTAACGAAACAAATGAAAATATTAGACCAGGAATGACAACTGCTAATAAAATTCTTACAAAAAAAATAGAAGATGTTTTAATGATACCTTTAGAAGCCATTTTTGCTAAAGATTCCATAAGTTACACTTATGTAAAAACAGGATTATCTATCGAAAAAAAACAAGTGGAATTAGGTTTATCTAATAATGAAGTTATAATTATAAATAAAGGTTTAAACGTAGATGATATTGTTTACCTAAACAAACCAGAAGATTTAGAAAATAAAAGTATAACACCTTTGCAAAAATGATTATAAGCAAAATACTTTTAGAAAAATTAATCTCTAATTTTACAGAAGCTTTCTGGTTTATTAAAACAAATAAAGTTAGAACCTTCTTAACAGCATTAGGTATTATTTTTGGTGTTGCATCTGTAATTACAATGCTAGCAATTGGTAACGGAGCAGAAAAAGAAATATTATCTCAATTAGAATTAGTTGGTGTAAATAACATTGTGGTAACACCAATACCTGATGAAAAAAAAGAGAATGAAAATGATAATGAAGATGAAAGTAGTAAAACAGAAAATAAAAGATTTTCTAAAGGATTAGATATCTTAGATGCAGAAAGTATTCAAAAAAATATTCCTAGTGTAAAGATTGTTAGTCCAGAAATAATACTAAACACGTATGTTATTAATAACGGAAGACAACTGCCTGTTAAACTTGTGGGAATTACACCTAACTTTTTAGAATCAACAAATATTGAATTAGAAAAAGGAAAATCATTCTCTAAATATCAAATTAAAAATGCTTTACCTGTTTGTATCGTTGGTAAAAAAGTTGAAAAAAAACTATTTACAGGAGAAAGTGCTTTAGGCAAACATATAAAAGTTAAAGATGTTTGGTTGCAAATAATTGGCGTAATAGAAGAAAAATTAATTTCTGATAAAGCTCAAGAAAATTTAGGCATAAGAGATTTAAACGAAGATATTTACATACCTACAAATACATTTTTGGTTAGATATAAAGATCGAAAAATAATTGTTGATGATGTTAATGTTAGAAACACAAATCAAAACGGACCAAAAAAGAAAAACTTAAGAGGTAATTATCATCAAATTGATAAATTAACTATTCAGGTTACAAATTCGAATGAATTAAAAGCTACTGCAGAAGTTTTGAGTAAAATGCTTAAACGAAGACATAATGATGTTTTAGATTTTGAAATTACGATACCAATTCAACTTTTAAAACAACAACAAAAAACAAAACAAATTTTCAATATTGTATTAAGCATAATTGCAGGAATATCACTACTTATTGGTGGTATAGGAATTATGAATATTATGCTTGCATCCGTATTAGAGAGAACCAAAGAAATAGGAATAATTCGTGCTCTTGGCGCAACTGAAGAAGATGTTGTTTTACAATTTTTATCAGAGTCTGTTCTTATTAGTGTTGGCGGAGGAATTGTTGGAATTATTTTAGGCATTATTGGAGCCTATGTTATTGAAGCTTTTTCTGGTATAGAAACAGTATTATCTTTAACATCAATTTTCGCTTCCTTTTTTATTGCTGTGATGGTTGGCCTAACTTTTGGAATATTTCCTGCAAAAGCAGCAGCAAAAAAAAGACCTATTGAAGCATTAAGATCAGAATAAAAAATGAATGTTAAAAATTTAGTTTTGACATATAAATTGTAATAAAATACTCTTTTAAAAAATTAAAATTAATGAAAAAGTTACTAATACCATTTTGTTTATTTCTATCATTTACAATTTTTAGTCAAAGACAAATAACACTAGAAGAAGCAATTACAATTGCACAAAAAAATTCTCCTGATTACAAAACACTTCTTAATCAAAATGAAGCTAGTTATTGGAGATTTGTAAATTACAAAGCTAGTTTTTTACCCCAATTACGTTTAGATGCTACTTTACCTCAATATTCAAACGCGGTAAATAGAATGACAAATGATAATGGACAAGATATTTTTGTTAGATCTAATCAATCTAGAATTGATGGTAGTTTATCTTTAAATCAGAATATTCCATTAACTGGTGGTACTATTTCTTTTAGCACGCAAGTAGAAAGAGTTAGTGTTTTTGGCGATAATGCTTCAACGGGTTATGCTGTTGTACCTTTTTCTATAAATTATAGACAAAATTCTCTTTTCTATAATCAGTATAAATGGAATAAAAAAATAGAGCCTTTAATATATGAAGAAGCGAAAAGAGATTTTATTGAAAATATGGAACAAATTTCATACAACACTTCTTTAAAATATTTTGCATTATTAAAAGCGCAAGTTCAAACTTTAATTGCAAAATCTAATTTATCTAATCAAGATACTTTATTTCAAATTTCTAAAGGGAGATTTAAAATGGGAAAAATAGCAGAAAATGATTTACTTCAAATAGAACTTTCTGTATTAAACTCTAAAAATGATGTAACAACAAATGAAATAAATTTTAAAAGAACGTCTCAAAATTTATCTAGATATTTATCATTAGATACAGAAAGTATTTTATTAAATATTCCAGAAGAATTATCAACCTTTACTGTTACAGTAGAAAAAGCGTTAGAAGAAGCAAAAGAAAACAGAAAAGCTGTTATAGAATTTAGAAGAAAACGCTTAGAAGCAGAACAAGATGTTGCAGAAGTAAAAGGCAGCAATAGGTTACAATTAAGTTTAAATGCTAATTTTGGAATTTCTCAGCAAGGTGCAGTTTTTAACGATTTATTTCAAGACTATAATCAACAACAAAATGTATCATTATCTCTAGGAATACCTATTTTAGATTGGGGTGTTTCTAAATCTAAAAGAAAATTAGTAGAAGCAAATAAAGATTTAGTAAACACAAATATTGAGCAAGACGAACAAGAATTTGAACAAGAAATTTATCTTCATGTTTTAAATTGGCAAAATCAGCGTAACTTTTTAGAAACAGCAAAAAAGGCGCAAGAAATTGCTGTAAGAAGATATGAAATTACTAAAAAAAGGTTTGTTCTTGGTAAAATTACAATTACAGATTTAAATATAGCATTACAAGAAAAAGACAGTTCTGTATTACAATATTTAAATTCTTTAGAAAAATTTTGGATAGATTACTTCACTTTACGAAGATTAACTTTGTATGATTTTATAAAAAATAAAAAAATTGAAGTTGAAGATATAGTTTATAATTAATCAATTTTTAACATTATTAAACTGTATTTTTGTTGATTAAATAACCATTTATATTAAACAAAAAAATATGATTCAACTCAAAAAAATATTTTTTATACTTTTTCTTTTCTCATTATCTACTTTTAGTCAAGAGAAAACAACAATTAGTGGTTCTGTTTATGATGCTAATAATAATGAAACTTTATTTGGAGTTTCTATTTATTTTCCTGAATTAAACTCAGGAACCACAACAAATGAGTATGGCTTTTATTCCATTACAATACCTAAAGGAACTTATAAGATTCAAGTTAGTTATTTAGGATTTAGATCAATTTCAGAAACTATTAACTTATCAGAAAAAATAACAAAAAACTTTAAACTATCAGAAGAAACCGAAAGTTTAAATGAAATTATTATTGAAGGTAACATAGAAAAACTAAATGTTAAAACTCCACAAATGAGTGTTAACAAATTAACAGCTGCAACGATTAAAAAAATTCCTGTAGTTTTAGGTGAAGCAGATATTATTAAATCATTATTGCTCTTACCAGGTGTTACAAGTGCTGGTGAAGGCGCTTCTGGCTTTAATGTTAGAGGTGGCGCAGCTGATCAAAACTTAATTTTGTTAGATGAAGCAATTGTTTTTAACTCTTCTCATTTACTTGGTTTTTTCTCGGTATTTAATCCGGATGTAATTAAAGATGTAAAATTATATAAAGGTGGAATTCCTTCACGTTTTGGAGGAAGATTATCCTCTGTTTTAGATATTTATCAGAAAGAAGGAAATAGTAAAAATTTTAATTTAACGGGAGGAATTGGTTTAGTTTCTAGCAGATTATTAGCAGAAGGTCCAATTGTAAAAGAAAAAAGTTCCTTTGTTATTGGTGGACGAGCATCTTATGCACATTTATTTTTACCACTGTTTGATAATGATAACACAGCCTATTTTTATGATTTAAATACTAAAATAAATTACAGATTTAACGACAATAACAATGTTTTCTTATCCACTTATTTTGGAAAAGACATTTTTGGAATTAGTGATAACTTCGTTAATAAATACGGAAACAATGTTGTAAACTTACGTTGGAATCATTTATTTTCTGATAAAATATTTTCTAATCTTTCTGCAATATATTCTGATTATTTCTACGGGTTAATCCTCGATTTTGTTGGCTTTGAATGGGATTCTGGAATTACAAACTTCAACTTAAAATACGATTTTAAACATTATTTAAATGAAAATTTAAAACTGAGTTATGGAATCAATAATATTTACATCAAATTTAATCCAGGAGAAATTGTTCCAAATAGAGAAGATTCTGGTATACAATCAGAAAAATTAATTGACAAATATGCCAATGAATTTGCAGCATATTTAGAAGCAGAACATTCAATTAATAACAAACTTACCTTGCAATATGGCGCGCGTTTTAGCAACTTTACACGTTTAGGACAAGATGAATTAAATGTATATGCAAACGACAATCCTGTAATTTACAATTCGCAATTTAAAAAGTATGAATCTGCAGAAGCAACATCAACAGAATCATATAAAAGAAGCGATGTTCTTGCTACTTTTAACAATTTTGAGCCAAGACTTTCTATGTCTTATTTACTAAATGATGAAACTTCATTTAAATTAAGTTACAACAGAATGGCACAATATTTACACTTACTTTCCAACACGGCATCTCCTACTCCATTAGATGTTTGGGCGCCAAGTGGCAAATATATAAAGCCGCAATTACTAGATCAATTTGCTGCTGGTTATTTTAAATCTATCAAAAATGGAGATTATTCTTTAGAAACAGAAGTTTTCTATAAAGACATTCAAAATCGAATCGATTATATTAATGGCGCCAACTTAGTTGCCAATAACGAAATTGAAACTGTTATTTTAAACGGACAAGCCAGAGCTTATGGTTTAGAGGTTTTATTTAAAAAAAATGAAGGAAATTTTAAAGGCTGGCTTTCCTATACACTTTCTAAATCTGAACAAAAAACACCAGGAAGAACTGCTAGTGAACCAGGAATAAATCAAGGAGAATGGTATAATACCGCTTATGATAAAACGCACGATATTTCTTTAAATGCGAGTTATGAATTGTCTAAAAAATGGATGTTTAACGCCAACTTTTTGTTTCAAACTGGGCAGCCAACAAATTATCCTGTAGGACAATATGAATTTCAAGGTTTAAATGTACCAATTTATGATGACAATAGAAGAAATGCAGATCGATTGCCAGCTTATCACAGACTTGATATTTCGGCAACTTTAACTCCAGAAAGTAATAAAAATAGAAAATGGCAAGGTGAGTGGGTTTTCGGAATATATAATTTATATGGAAGACAAAATGCCGCTTCTATTAGTTTTAGTCAAAATCGAGAAACCTATAGAAATGAAGCTATTCAGACTTCAATTTTTGGCTTAGTACCTTCTGTTACTTATAATTTTAAATTTTAGAAAAATGAAAAAACTATATATACTTCCTATCTTATTCATCTTATTTTTTACAAGTTGCGAAAAAGTAATAGATGTTGACGTACCTTCAATTGAACCAAAATTAATTATTGACGCTTCTTTTGAAGTCTATTTTAATAGAAGCCCTGTAACTGCAAAAACGATTGTAAAATTATCGTCTTCTGCAGATTATTTTGATGAAACAATTCCTGCTGTTACAAGTGCAACAGTGTTTTTAACAGACGTATCTACAAATACAATTATTAATTTTTCGAACACAAATTCTGATGGGAATTACGAACCTATAAACTCATTTATTCCTGCTGATGATACATCTTATGAATTAACTGTAATTTATAATAATGAAACCTATAAAGGATTTGCTACAAAAGTAAAATCTACACCTTTTACTGATGTTTATCAAGGAGATGAAACACTTTTTTCTGGCGAAGAAACAGAGTTAAAAGTATCTTTTTTTGATGAACCAATTGTAGAAAATTATTATTTATTTGATTTTTCAGAAAATCTATTTTTATCAATTGACGACCGATTTTTTGATGGTAATGATTATAATTTTTCTTTTTTTTATCAAGAAGATGAAATAGAATTACCTAATAGAGTTACCGTAAAAATGTCTGGAATTACGAAAGATTTTTATACTTTTTTTGAAATACTAAATAGTCAAAGTGGGCAAAATTCTGGAGGGCCTTTTCAATCTGTTCCTTCTTCATTGTTAGGTAATATGATTAACACAACGAATGAAGATAATTTTCCTTTGGGATATTTTCATATTTCAGAAACGGATACTTTTACGCTAGATTTGGTTGAGAAAAATTAGAACTATTTCATTTATTTCAAACTAAAATAAAAGAAAATGCATAAATACTTTATCATCATTTTTATATTTTTTATTTCTTGCAAAAAACAAAATAAGGAAACGATTTCCGAAAAAACCTCATCAAAAACAATAAAAACTACTGAATATGAATTAGTTAAATCTGATAAACAAAACGGATTACTAATTTTATTTCCTTGTTTTCCTTGCGATTTAGAAAACACAAAATCAGAATTTAATATTGCAGAAATAAGTAGTAAAAACGGAATTTCTGTGTTGTACATGAATTTTAATTTGCATTTATATTTAACAGAAACCGAAAAACAAGATTTAGCTAATTTATTAACAGAAACAATTCGTAAAGAAAAAATATCAGAAAAAAATATTTTTATTGGTGGTTTTTCTGGCGGTGGAAATGTGAGTTTATTAATTACTGATTATCTCATGAAATCTGAAAATCAAATTAAACCAAAAGGTGTTTTTATTGTCGATGCTCCTATTGATCTTTTAGCATTATATAGAGTGTCTGCAAAGAATTTAAAGCAGAACGTTTCTAAACCTGCGATACAAGAATCTACTTGGGTAATTCATCAATTTGATTCTATTTTTGGAAATCCATCCGATGGAATTAAACCGTACGAAAAAAACGCTCCATATACATTTGAATCAGAAAATATAGAAAATCTAACTGGCTTAAAAAACTTAAAAATTAGATTTTACACAGAACCAGATTTAGTTTGGTGGAAAAAAAGAGCAAATAATAAATATGAAGATTTAAATGCTTTTTATATTAAAAAGTTATCAGAAAAATTAAAATCAGAATTTGGAGAATCTAATATAGAATTGATAGAAACTCAAAATAAAGGCTATAGAGCAAATGGAGAAAGGCATCCTCATTCTTGGTCTATTATTGACAAAGAAGATTTTATAACATGGATTTTAGAGTAAAATCTAAATTAAATTTACTTCTTTATAACTGCAAAAACTTATGTATTTTACTTACAATACAAAGGCTTTAAAATCTATTCTTCATAAAAAAAATGTATTTTTGAATTCATGAAATTTATAAAAACTACCGAACAAGATTCGAAATACAATCATCTAGAAATGATGTCTGTATCTTCTATTTTAAGAAATATTAATAGTGAAGACAAAACTGTGCCTTTGGCTGTAGAAAAATCTTTGCCACAAATAACTAAGTTAACAGAACAAATAGTTAATAAACTAAAAATTGGTGGACGACTTTTTTACATTGGTGCAGGCACATCAGGAAGATTAGGCGTTTTAGACGCTTCAGAATGTCCGCCAACGTTTGGCGTTCCTCATGAATTGGTTGTTGGTTTAATTGCTGGTGGCGACTATGCCATTAGAAAAGCCGTTGAATTTGCCGAAGATTCTACAAATCAAGGTTGGTTGGATTTACAAGAACATTCAATTTCTAATAAAGATGTTGTTGTTGGCATTGCTGCTTCTGGCACAACGCCGTATGTAATTGCTGCTTTAGAAAAATGCAATGAACATAACATTATTACTGGTTGCATTTCTTGTAATGCAAATAGCCCGTTATCAAACACTGCTAAATTTCCTATTGATGTAGTTGTTGGATCAGAATTTGTGACAGGAAGTTCTAGAATGAAAGCTGGAACTGCACAAAAAATGGTTTTAAATATGCTTTCAACAGCAACGATGATTCAGTTAGGAAAAATAAAGGGCAATAAAATGGTTGACATGCAATTATCAAATAATAAATTAGTTGATAGAGGTGAAAAAATGTTAGTTAAAGAATTAAATATCGACCAAAAAGAAGCTAGTGAATTATTGCAAAAATTTGGAAGTGTTAGAAATGCTATTCAAAATTATAAAAAATGAGTACAGATTTAAATTTATTAAGCAAAGGGTTAATTAGGTTAGGTATTTTGATATTTCTATTTATCATTACGCCAATCATAATTACATTTGGTTTTAAAGCTTTAGATAAATTTACAGAAGCGCCAAAATTATATGTTGCCTATGCTATTATTTTTATTGGTGTAGCATTATTATTTTTTACCATGTACTTCGCATTTAAAACTTTTGGAATTATTAAAAACGCAATTTTCGACAATAACTAAAACATTAAAAAAAACTTATCTAAATTTCACATTTAGATAAAGAATAATTTTGAATGGAAAAAAGTGAATTAGAAAATGCAATTATAGTTATTTTATCTTATCCTGATACTGTTGTTAGACCTGCTTATTGGGAATCTTCAAGTAAATTTTGGCCAAAAATTGGCATTGGTAGCGAGCATGCAGTTCAAGCAGGACATGCTGCTTTATTGTTGATAAAAAAAAATGAATCTGAAATTAAATATTTCGATTTTGGTAGATATATAACTTCTTATGGAAATGGACGCGTTCGATCTGTAGCAACAGATCCTGAGCTTCATATTCCTTTAAAAGCCACGTTTAAAAATAATAAAATATCAAACTTAGACAACATTTTATTGTGGTTGGAAAAACATCCAGAAAAAACGCATGGAGAAGGCAGATTAATTGCAAGTATAAATGATGAAATAAACTACGATAATGCATTACAATTTATTCATAATTTAATTACTGAAAAAGAATATCCTTATGGCGCATTTATGAAAAAAGCCAGCAATTGTGCACGATTTGTTACTGATACACTTATCTATTCTTGTACAAATAAAAGGATTACTTTAAAGCTAAAAAGCTCTTATTTACTAACTCCAAGTCCTATTGGTAATACTTTAAAAGGGAAAACGGTTAAAGAAGTTTACAATGTAAAAAATCAAAAAATAGAGATTTATAAAAACAGATCTATTTTAAAAGAATACAATGCTGCTTTTTTTAAAAAATTTGATAATCAACTTAATTTAATCGGAACAGAATTACCAGATATTGAAACATTTAACTTACCAAAAGGCACTTGGTTATCTGGTATTGGCAGTGGCGCTTGGTTTCATATTGATGAGAAATTAGAAGATAAAAAATACAAAATTTCGAGACACGCTAAATGTGGTAAAAAAGATTTTGAAGGTTGTTTTACTGTAGATAATTCTTTTTTTGACATTACTAAAAATTATACATTTTTACACCCTTCAAACTGTAGGGAAATGTACATTAAACAAGGAGATAAAAAATTTATTTTCAAACAATTAAGAACTAATTTTTAGAGTATATTTTTCTATTTTACTATAAATGATAAATATTTATCAATTCTATAAATACTGATAAAAATAAAAAACAACTTAGATTAACTATTTTTAATAGTTCTAGGATTATGTTAGAATACTCATCATCAGAAATATTATTTAATAACTTAACTCCTCTTTTTAGACTTTTCTCAATGGCTTCGGTCATTTTCTAATTATTTCTTTATAAATCGTAAAAATATAGAAAATTATACTAGTTAATTATGTTTTTTTGAATACAAATAAAACACTATAAATCAGAAAAATACAATTAACATTATTTAAAACCTTTAAACCATTTCTAATTTTGGCACGCTCTTTGAAAATATTAAAAACAAATGCGGATGCCGAAAAGCAATTAGTGTAGGCAAAACCCTTAAAACCATATATTATGAAAAAAGGTATACTTATTTTAGTAGGAATGTTTATTATGACTACTACAGTTAAAGCTAAGACAAACTACGAATTACCTAACAAAATTGAGGCAAATTACACTTATAATAATGCTGTAAATTTTATTGAACACGGCATTGAGTTCTTTATTTTTACAAATGGTGATTTTGATTTTAACGCTCTTGAAAATGATACTTATTATGATTATAATGGCTCAAGAATTAAAAATAACAGCCGTTTAAGAATTGATAGAGATTACAGAGGTAGAATTACTAGAATAGAAAATATTTTTATTAATTATGATTATAGAGGAAATGTTTCTAGAGTTGGTTCTATTTTTATGAGATATTATAGAGATAGACTTACAAAAGTTGGCGATTTAAATATACGTTATGATAGATTTGGAAATCCTGCTTTTTACGGAAATGTAAGAGATTATTATTACAATAACGGAATAAGATTTAGTATAAATTTTGGTGATATTTTCGATTACAATAACGCATATTTTTATAGATCAGATTTTAGCAGAAACTACAATCGCTTTAGAGAAGATGCAAACTTTTATTACTACAAAGCAAACCCAAATGCTAAAATTGGTAAAAGAAGTACTATCATAAAAAGAAGAAAACCAGCTTCAACTATTGGTAGAAATAGAGATATTAAAAGAAATTCTAATAATTCTTATAGAAAACCTACAAACGATAAAAGAACTGTAGTTGTAAAAGATACGAGAAGAAACACAACTCCAACTATTGATAGAAATATAGACAAAAGAAACTCTAATAATTCGTACAGAAAACCTACAAATGATAAAAGAACTGTAATTATAAAAGACACGAGAAGAAATACAACTTCAACGATTGATAGAAATACAGACAAAAGAAACTCTAATAATTCGTACAGAAAACCTACAAATGATAAAAGAACTGAAGTTATAAAAGATACAAGAAGAAGTACAACTCAAAAATTAGATAAAAAAACAGATAATAATTCTCGAAAGACAGAAACCACTAGAAAAAGAAGAAATTAAGTTTAGTTTAGTTTTATTAAAGTCCTATTGAAAAATAGGGCTTTTCTTTTTTAAGGAAAATACTAAATCGTCTATAAAATTATAAAAAAGGCTTTAAACCATAAAGAGTCTAAACTTAGTTCTGTTCATTTTTTTAAATAAAAAAACCGTTTAAAAAATTAATTTTAAACGGTTTAAATTTACAATTTATAAATTCCCCAACTTATAAAATATGTTTGTATAATTAAATACATATCAAAGAAACAATTTTATATGTCTTTAACGCAACGATTTCGTTGAATTGTAAATAAAGCTCTTTAAACGGTATATAAAACTCGTTGAATTTAAAAAATTGACAAAAAAAAGAGAATCGCCTAAAATATAAATCTTTAGACGACCTCGAACTAATATTAAAAAGTCCCCCAACTTATAAAATTAGTTTGCTATTAATTACACAACAAAGAAACTACTTATATCTATTCTATTTTTTAAATATCGTTCATATGCAAATCAATAACTTTGAAAAGACTAAAAATTCCGTTTAGTAAAAAGTAAATTAAATACCATTTTTTATTCCTTAAAATTGATTTATAAAGGGAATCATCAAAACAGTACTTTAAACAATTTCTTGGCTCTGAGTATACATCTAACTTATAAAAACGTATTTTTTGGGCGTTACCTAAAAAAGGTCGCGCTTTCATTACTCGCTTTTAACACTTTTTTTATTAAAGTGTTAAAGAGCTCAAACACGCCATTCAATCGCTAACGCAAATTTGCTACTAGTATAAAAAGTGTCTAAAAGTTTGTAAAAAGTCTGCGTTAGCGATTGTAGTGGCATCCTTTTTATGTAAACGGAATTTTTAAATAAAAGAATAAGTTTAAATGAATTCTAAATTTACAAATGAACTCTAAAATTTTATTCATAAAAAGATATAACGGAAAGCGCGCCGCTTGCGGAACGCCAAAATAAAAACAAGCTAGAAACTAAAATTAAGCAAACTTAATAGATTTAGAAGGCAGTATTTTTGTAATAATATAAGACGGAATTATCAGCATTAAAAAACATAAAAGTAAAGTACCAATATTTAACAGTAAAACAGCCGAAAAAGAGATGTAAACTGGCATTGTTGTTACATAATATGTTTCTGGATTCAAGGTAATTATCCCAAAATAATATTGAATAGATATAATTGATAAACCAATAACATTGCCCCAAAAAAGTCCTTTTAAAATTAAATAAGAAGCATTGTATAAAAATATTTTTCTAATACTTGTATTATTACTTCCTAAAGCTTTTAAAATACCAATCATTTGTACGCGTTCTAAAATTAAAACGAGCAAAGCAGTTATCATATTTATGCCTGCAATTAAAATCATAATGGCAATAATAAACCAAACATTATTATCAAAAAGTTCTATCCATTCAAACACATTAGGATATGCGTTTACAATACTTTTACTAGTTAAAGTAGCAGGTAATTCTAAATAAATTTCTTCTCTTTTTTTATCAACTTCGTTAAAATCATCAATGAGAACTTCAAAACCACCAACTTCATTTTCTGTCCATTTATTTAATTTCTGAACCTCTCTAATATCGCCAATCATCATGTTTTTATCAAACTGTAAAAAACCTGTATTGTAAATTCCAGAAATAATATATTTTTTGTTGGATGGTAATTTACTATTAGCTGTTTTAACAAAGGTTGATAAAATGGTATCGTTTAATTTTAGTTGCAAACGATTTACAACTGTTTCAGAAAGCAATACTTCTCTGGTTCTGTCTTGATTAAAATTAGGTACTTTACCAGCAACTAAATATTCTTTAAAAAAAGACCAGTCGTAATCTGTAGAAACTCCTTTAAAAATTATTCCTTCAAAATCTGTTTCTGTTCTTAAAATTCCTACTTTATTTGCAAAAACTTGAATATTTTTTATGCCATCAATATTTTTAAACTTCGGATAAAATTCTTGTTCTTTTTTTATAGGCGTTATAGAAACATCAGAATTATTGGCATCATAATTTACAATTTGAATATGACCTTTAAAACCAGCCATTTTATCGCGAATTTTATACTGCAATCCTGCGCCAGTTGCTACTGCAATTAGCATAATAATAATTCCTAACGCAATTGCTGTGATTGCAATTTTTATTATTGGCGACGAAATACTATTTTTATACTTTTTGCCAGCAATAATACGTTTGGCTATAAATAACTCGTAATTCAAATTGATGATAAATTTTAAACCTTTCAAAAGTACATATTTATGCTGGTTTTTAGCAATGAATTTTACCCTAATTTCTTGCGCTCAAAAACCAAATACAACAATTGAAAAAAATATAGTTAGTGCTTCCATTTTAAAAACTGGCGGAGAAAGAACTAATTTGTACCTTAATTTATTAAAAGGAAAAAATGTTGCAATTGTTGGCAATCAAACTTCAATTATTCAAACGACTTCAAAAAATAAAGTACAAAGACATTTGGTTGACAGCTTACTTTCTTTAGACATTAAAGTAAAAAAAGTATTTGCGCCAGAACATGGTTTTCGTGGAAAAGCTGATGCTGGAGAAATTGTAAAAAACGGAATTGACACAAAAACAGGTTTACCAATTATATCTTTATATGGAAAAAACAAAAAACCTTCTGCAGAACAATTAAAAAATATTGATGTTGTTGTTTTTGATATTCAAGATGTTGGTGCTCGTTTTTACACGTATATTTCTAGCTTACATTATGTAATGGAAGCTTGTGCAGAGCTTAAAATTCCGGTTATTATTTTAGATAGACCAAATCCTAATGGTCATTATATAGACGGACCAGTTTTAGAATTAGCTCATAAAAGTTTTGTTGGTATGCACAAAGTTCCTGTTGTTTACGGAATGACAATTGGCGAATATGGAAAAATGATTAATGGAGAAAAATGGTTAGAAAACGAAATTAAATGCGATTTAACTGTAATCCCTTTAGAAAATTATACACACAAAACAGAATATAGTTTACCTGTAAAACCATCGCCAAATTTACCAAACGATAAAAGTATTAACCTCTATCCTAGCCTTTGTTTTTTTGAAGGAACAACCGTTTCTGCAGGTCGAGGAACTGAAATGCAGTTCCAAATTGCAGGAAGTCCATATTTAAAATTAAAAAGATTTTATTTTGAATTTAAGCCAAAACCAAATAATGGCGCTAAATATCCAAAACATAAAGGTGAAATTTGCTATGGATATGATTTAAGAAATGAAGAAAAATTAACTAAAATTGAATTAAAATGGTTAATTGATTTTTATAAAGGTCATAAAAACTATGCTAAAGAAAAAGATTTTTTTAACACTTTCTTTACTAAATTAGCAGGAACAGAAAAACTACAAAAACAAATAGAACAAGGTGTATCTGAAAAAGAAATTAGAAAAACCTGGACAAAAGATTTAAATGAATTTAAATTAATTAGAAATAAATATTTAATATATAAATAAATCTATTTTCTTTTTCTCTTTTCATTAGATTCTAAAGGAATACGTTTTTTTAACGCTTCAACAATATTATAAGTTGCCGGACAAATTGCCGTATTTGCAATTGTTAAGTCTGTAATTTGTATAAATTTCACTCTGTTAGTATGAGGATATTCTGCACACGCTTTTGGACGAACATCATAAATAAAACAAGTATTATCAGTTTCATCAAAAAAAGTACAAGGCGCCGATTTTAACACCATAAAATCATCTTCATCTCTTTGTAAATATTGACTAACAAAATCAACAACTTTCATTTTTAAGTGTTTAGAAATACGCTCAATATCCTTATCAATAAAAATAGGGCTTGACGTTTTACAGCAATTTCCACATGCTAAACAATCTGTTTTTTCAAACTCTTTATCATGCAATTCTTGCATTATATAATCTAAATTTTTAGGAGTTCTTTTCTTTAGATTCGTAAAATATTTTTTGCTTTCTTTTTTAGCTTGTTCAGCTAATTTAGGAAGCTCTTGTAAGCGTTTTTCCATTGCGCAAAAATACAAATAATAAGCTCTAAAAAACAGTAATGAAAAACAAATAAAATTATGTAATTTTGCAACTTAATTTTTAGGCGTACATGAACATTCAAAACACCATAGAAACCAAAGTAAAAGAAGGTTTTTTAGCTTTATATAATATCGAAATTCCATCAGTAGAATTTCAAGCAACTAGAAAAGAATTTGAAGGAGATATTACAGTTGTAGTTTTCCCTATGTTGCGTTTCAAGAAAGGAAACCCAGTACAAATAGGCGAAGATTTAGGAAAATATTTAGTAGAAAATGTAACAGAAATTACAAATTACAATGTTGTAAAAGGCTTTTTAAATTTAGTAATTGACGATGCTTTTTATACCAATTTCTTCAATACTATTTATTTGGATGCTAGTTTTGGTCTCGTTTTACCAAAGGCGGATGAAAAAGCCATTATGGTAGAATATTCATCGCCAAACACCAATAAACCCTTACATTTAGGTCATGTTCGTAATAATTTATTAGGCTATTCTGTTGCAGAAATTATAAAAGCAGCTGGTAAAAAAGTTTATAAAACTCAGATTATTAACGACAGAGGAATTCATATCTGTAAATCGATGTTGGCTTGGCAAAAATTCGGAAACGAAGAAACTCCAGAATCTTCAGGTTTAAAAGGCGATAAATTAGTTGGTAATTATTATGTAAAATTCGATCAAGAATATAAGAAAGAAATTTCTCAATTAATAGCCGAAGGAAAAACCGAAGAAGAAGCCAAAAAAGAAGCACCACTTTTAATAGAAGCTCAACAAATGCTTTTAAAATGGGAAGCTGGAGATGCTGAAATTGTTGCACTTTGGAAAGAAATGAATTCTTGGGTGTATAAAGGTTTTGAAGCCACCTATAAAAACATGGGGGTAGATTTTGACACTTTATATTATGAAAGCAATACTTATTTATTAGGCAAAGACGTTGTTAATCAAGGTTTAGAAAAAGGAGTTTTCTATAAAAAAGAAGATGGTTCTGTTTGGTGCGATTTAACGGACGATGGTTTAGACGAAAAAATTGTGTTACGTTCAGACGGAACAGCAGTTTATATGACTCAAGATATTGGAACTGCAATTCAGCGTGTAAAAGATTTCCCAGATGTTGGCGGAATGGTTTATACAGTTGGTAATGAACAAGATTATCATTTTCAAGTATTGTTTTTAATCTTAAAGAAATTAGGTTTCGATTGGGCAAAACAATTGCATCATTTAAGTTACGGAATGGTAGATTTACCTTCTGGAAAAATGAAATCGAGAGAAGGAACTGTTGTTGATGCTGATGATTTAATGATTGAAATGACAGATACTGCTAAAGAAATTTCTGAAGAATTAGGTAAATTAGAAGGGTATTCTGAGGAAGAAAAAGGAGATTTATACAAAACGATTGGTTTAGGAGCATTAAAATATTTTATTCTAAAAGTAGATCCTAAGAAAAGAATTTTATTTGACCCAAAATCATCTGTAGACTTTCAAGGTAATACAGGTCCTTTTATTCAATATACGTATGCACGAATTCAGTCTATAATAAGAAAAGCAGACTTTGATTTTTCAAAATCTGTTTCTATAGATTTACATGAAAAGGAAAAAGAATTATTAAAACAATTAGAATTATTTCCAGAAACGATACAACTCGCTGCTGCAAATTATTCACCAGCAATTATTGCAAACTATACCTATGATTTAGTAAAAGAATTTAATTCTTTTTATCAAAATGTTTCTATTTTAGGTGAAGAAATTCAAGATAAAAAAATATTTAGAGTTCAATTAGCTAATAAAGTTGCTGAGACTATAAAATCTGCATTTTCATTATTAGGAATTAAAGTTCCTGAGAGAATGTAAAATAGCTTGCAATTGCAGAAAACAGTTGGTTGTATAAACAAAAATTAGTAAATTAGCGCGTTAGGGATTGAAGTGGCATCCTTTTTAAACTGAACTTTTTTCAGTTTAAAAAGATAGAACGGAAAGCCTGTTAAAACGCCCAAAAAAAATATAACTTTTTTTATATAAAATTAAAGTTAGAATCGATAAATTTGCGATTCAAAATATTAAGTAGAATAAAACTATAGTTTATCATTATTTTAAACTTTAAACATAAAAAAAATTAAGAATGAAATACGACATCATTATTATTGGAAGTGGACCTGGAGGATATGTAACTGGAATTAGAGCATCACAATTAGGCTTTAAAGTTGCCATCATAGAAAAAGAATCTTTAGGTGGTATTTGCCTTAATTGGGGTTGTATACCAACAAAAGCATTGTTAAAATCTGCTCAAGTGTATGATTACTTAAAACATGTTGATGATTATGGTTTAAAAGCTGAAGCAATTGATAAAGATTTTGAAGCTGTTATTAAAAGAAGTCGTGGTGTTGCAGAAGGAATGAGCAAAGGTGTTGCTTTTTTAATGAAGAAAAATAAAATCGATATTATTAACGGTTTTGGTAAAATAAAAACTGGTAAAAAAGTAGATGTTACTGCAGAAGACGGAACGGTTACTGAATATAGTGCAGACAATATTATTATTGCAACTGGTGCGCGTTCTAGAGAATTACCAAACCTACCGCAAGATGGTAAAAAAGTAATTGGTTATAGACAAGCAATGAGTTTACCAAATCAACCAAAATCTATGATTATTGTAGGTTCTGGTGCAATTGGTGTTGAGTTTGCTCATTTTTATAATTCAATGGGAACTGATGTTACTATTGTAGAATTTATGCCAAATGTAGTACCTGTAGAAGATATTGATGTTTCTAAACAATTTGAGCGTTCTATTAAAAAATCTGGAATTAAAGTAATGACAAATTCTTCTGTTGAGTCTGTTGATACTTCTGGTGAAGGCGTTGTTGCTACTGTAAAAACTAAAAAAGGAGAAGAAACTTTAACCGCTGATATTTTATTATCTGCAGTTGGAATTAAATCGAACATAGAAAACATTGGTTTAGAAGATGTTGGAATTATAGTTGATAGAGATAAAATCTTAGTAAACGATTATTACCAAACAAATATACCTGGTTATTATGCTATTGGTGATGTTGTTCCTGGACAAGCATTAGCACACGTTGCTTCTGCAGAAGGAATTACTTGTGTTGAAAAATTAGCTGGTTTACATACAGAACCAATTGATTATGGAAATGTTCCTGGTTGTACATACGCTACTCCAGAAATAGCTTCTGTTGGTTTAACTGAAGCAAAAGCTTTAGAAGCTGGTTACGAATTAAAAGTTGGTAAATTTCCTTTTTCTGCATCAGGTAAAGCTAAAGCAGCTGGAACTCCTGATGGTTTTGTAAAAGTAATTTTTGATGCTAAGTATGGCGAATGGTTAGGTTGCCATATGATTGGTGCTGGAGTTACAGATATGATTGCTGAAGCAGTTTTGGGACGTAAGTTAGAAACAACTGGTCATGAAGTTTTAAAAACAATTCACCCTCACCCAACCATGAGTGAAGCAGTAATGGAAGCTGTTGCTGATGCTTATGATGAAGTCATTCACCTATAAAAATATACAATTCATAGAAATACAGCTGTATTTGGTGATTTTTTATTACTTTCGTCAAATATAATTACCTATCCCCAACTTAAGCAATTTAATATATATAATTCATTAAATAAATGAGCTTCGTTGAGTGGTTTCTTTCATTTGTCTATAAAATAAAGACATTTCCTCTAATTATACAAATAACTGTTGTTTTAACAGTGTTTTTTATAATTGCAACTTTGGCACTAGTAATTACTATATATACTATTAGAAGAAGGTACAATAAACTGCAGAAAAAACTTAAAGACAGTGTACCAGATATAATAGCTCTGTTTGAACAAATTTTGTTTACAGACAAAAAATTTTCTGAACAAGAAGTTTTTGATAGCTTTGAAGATATAGTTGGTAATGTTAATAGAGAATCTTTAGATATAGGTGTAGATGTCCTTGTACAATTTAAAAATGACGACAAAGAATCAGAAAAATACCCACTAATTATTAGTGCTTTAGGTATTGTAAGACACTTAGAAGAAAAGTTTGACTCTCGATCTAATAGTGAAAAAATGGATGCTTTTCAAGAAGCATTCGTTTTAGACTTAAATAGATTCGATTCTAAAATATTACAATATGCTTATAGTAAAAATAAAAGAATTAGAAGTGAAGCTAGAAACTCTTACTTAGCATTAAGCTCTAATGACCCTTATCGTTTTTTTGATGATTTTGAAGGAAATCTAACAAAATGGGATGAGATAGAATTAATGCAATACTTAAAACAACAAAATATTAGAGGTAATCTAGAGGGATTAGGTAAATGGATTAACTATTCTAAAAATGACTCATTAGTTATTTTTCTAATAAAAATGGTTGGCTTTTTTAAACAAAAAGGTATTGATGAAATTTTATTAGAAAAATTAGAAGATGATAATGCAAATATTAGAGCAGAATCTATATTATCATTAGGAGAGTTAGATATAAAAGAAACCGAAGATACACTTATTGAAAGATACTATACAGAGCCAGAAGTTTGTCAAGTAGCAATTGTAAAAACAATTAAAAAACTTAATACAGGTAAATCTTTAAGTTTTTTACAAGAAATATTTGGTGAAACAAATAATATAGATACAAAAAAAATTATTGCAGAAGCAATATTAAATTATAGCTATGAAGGACAAATTGCCTTTCAAACCCTAAAAAATTCATTAAAAGGATTTGATCTGTTAATTTTAAAACATATTGAAACTCCTTTAATAAAATATAAATAAATGTTTGATATTTTTGTAAAAGTTTACGAATACTTTATTTTTTTCTATGCAACTGCATTAATTCTTAGTTACCTAATATTATCTGTATTTTCATTTATAGCAATTAATAAATATAAAAGTTATAATACAGATATAGATGATGAAGAGTTATTAAATTCTAATCTTGCACCAGGTATATCGGTAATTGCACCTGCATATAATGAAGAAAAAACAATTATTATTAATGTAAAATCTTTACTTACATTAAACTACCCATTGTTTGAGGTAATTATTGTAAATGATGGTAGTAAAGATAAAACCTTAGATCTTTTAATTGAAGAATTCGAATTAGTTGAAGCACCTTTTGCTTATGTAGAGAAAATTAAATCGAAACCTTACAAAAGAACTTTTAAATCAGAAAACCCTAAGTATGAGATATTAACAGTTATTGATAAAGAAAATGGTGGTACAAAAGCAGATGCTTTTAATGCTGGCTTAAATGCTTCCGTTTTTCCATATTACTTAAACACAGATGTAGATTGTATTTTGGCAAGAAATACACTTACAAAAATGATTAAGCCTATTTTAAACTCTAAAGTAAGGGTTATTGCTGTAGGTGCAACTTTACGAATGTCTAATAACTGTGAAATTGATGAAGGAGTTATTACTAGGGTTAGACCACCAAAAGCACTAATACCTCGTTTTCAAGAATTAGAATATATTAGATCTTACCTATTAGGAAAAATGGGTTGGGAATTTATTAATTCTGTACCTAATGTATCTGGAGGTTTAGGTATGTTTGATAAAGAAATTGCCGTTAAAGCTGGTGGATATGGAGCTGATTCTCATGCAGAAGACATGGATATGTTAACTAGAATGGCAGCTCATATGATGAATAACAGAATGGACTATAAAATTGGTTATATACCACTTTCTTGTTGCTGGACAGAAGGTCCGCCAAATATTCAAATTTTAGGTAGACAACGTACAAGATGGGCCAGTGGATTGTTCCAAATGTTTAGTGATCACAGAAAGATTTTATTTAATCCTAGTTATAAAAGACTAGGATTAATCACGTTTCCATATATTTTTATTTTTGAATTTTTAGCTCCAATTATTGAAGCTTTTGGTATTCTTTTCTCAATATTTTTAGTGCTTTATGGTTATGTAAACTGGAGTTTTGCGCCTTTAATTTTGTTATACTCCTATACTTTTGCTATTATGATTTCATCAATAGTAATTATTTGGGATCAAATGACATTTAAATATTACAATACTACCAGAGAAGTAGTTACATTATTTATAACAGCAATTATTGAACCTATTTTATATCACCCAATGATTTTATTCTTTTCTTTAAAAGGATATTTTAGTTATATTACATCTAGAGAGCTTGCTTGGGGAACTATGACTAGACAAGGGTTTGATAATGAAGATAAGAAAAAGGATAATAATGATAAGCCTAATACAAATGAAAAAAAACAAAGTCTTTTTGATAGATTAAAAAAGAAAAAGAATTCGGCAGATTCTGATATCATTAAAACATAAAATTACCTCAATATTGAATATGAAAGTAAATAAATTTATATATATTTTTATTGTGATTGTTTTATCACAAATAAAAGTTTATGCTCAAGTATATGAATCTTCCGATTTATATTTTCAGGAAGCTAAGAAAGATATTGCTGAACAAAATTTTACGAAAGCAGCAAAAATGAGCTGGAGAGGTCTACAAATATCTCCAACAGATCAGGATTTAAAAACTATTTTAGGTGCTGCAAATTTACAATTAGGTAGATATGATACTGCAAGATACGTTTTAAGACAAGTTTATGATAAAAACAGAAAAAACACAACAGTTCTAAAATATCTGGTTAATATTGAGCAAACTACAAGAAGATATTCTGATGCTATTTGTTTTGTAAATGAACTTTTAGAAATAACCCCATACAGTAAAACTTGGTGGTTGCGTAAAATTGCAATTTATAAAGAGATGGGTAATTTTGAAGAAGCAGAAAGAGCTTTAAAAAGAATCTATCAAATATATCCAGAAGATACAGAGATAAAAGAGTCTTATAATTATATTATGATTGGCGATGGAAACAAAGCCTTAGAAGAAAAAAAATATGATGATGCTAATGAAATCTATAAAATTGTAATTGATAATAATCCTGAAAGTAAACAAGCATACTTAGGTATTATAAGAAACGAATTATTAAAAGGAAACCCAGAATCTGCATTACAATTTACAGATAGAGCTTTATTAGTAATGGAGCATGATAGACAATTAATAGAAAAAAAAATTGGTTTATTAGAACAATTAGGAAGGCACGCACAAGCAATTGCTTTTATAAACGACTCAAAACAGGTTCCTAAAGACAAGTTTCCAGATATTCATTCTATTACATTGCCTTACTTAATGCAACAAACTGCTGGTTTTAATGAGTTTAACGATCCGTATGAAACACATAAAAAATTAGTAGAGTTAAATGGTAATTCAGAATCTCAAGATTATGTTATCAAAAATGCTTTAGGAAAAGGATATGATGTTGATGCAGAATATTTTTTAACTAAAGCGATAAAGAAAAGTCCGAATAGTAAGAAATTATTAATTCAAGAGATGGAACTTTATAAACCCATTAAAACTGATGAAAATTATGAAAAAAAGGTTTTAGCATTGCATGAAAAATTTCCTAATGATGACGACATTACTTCTGCATACAATAATATTATGTACAATAGAGCAAAAGAATATGTTGGAGATAAACAATATGACATTGCACTACCAATGTTTGTAGAATTAGTTTCTTTTCCTGATTTTCAAGAAGTTGCAGAACAACAAATATTTGGAATTCTTTTATCTTTAGAAAGATATGATGAAGCTACAGATCAAATAGATAAATTAATTGGCTTGGATCCAGAAAATCCAGATTACCTTTTAAGAAAATCTACTTTGTATCAAAAAATGGAATTATATGATGATGCTTTAGACATTACCAGAAGTTTAGAGCAAAAATATCCTCTAAATTTAAGATATCCTGCTGTTTACGTACAACAAGTTGAAGAGTATGCAAGTTTTTTACTAAAAGAACAGCGAAATAGTCAAGCATTAGAAGTTATTGATGATGGGTTAACTAGAGAAAACAATAACAAAAGATTGTTAGATATGGCAATTAATGCATCTTCTGCAATTCCTGATTTTGAAAGAGGTATAAATTATAGCAAGAGTGCTTTGAGTTTTTATCCACAAAATAAAAACTTTAAATTAAAACTTTCTGGTCTACTTGCTCAAAATAAAGAATATGATGAAGCTATAGTTGTTTTAGATTCATTAAAAACAATTTATAAATACGATAGAACAATTAAAAATTCTTTAGCTGAAGTTTTATGGTTTAGAGCTAAAAATCAAGAGGAAGAAGGTTTAATCGACGAGGCTTTAGAAAATTATAATATGTCTGATTCTCTAAATCCTGCAGAAAACTATTCTTTACAAAGAATGATTAATTTATATATTGTTCAAAAACCTAATGATGAAGCTTTAGAAATTATAAATGAAAAAATAGAAAAATATCCTAATGATACTTTTTTAAAATATAAAAAAGGACTTGTATTTGAATTAATGAAGCAATATGATTCTGCTTATTATTATCAAAAATTTAGAGTTGTTGATGATCCTTTTGAAAGAAGTGAATGGAATTCTTCTTTAAGTATACTTAAAGCAGCAGAACTTAAAAACAAACTAGCTGCTTCTTTTACAAAAGCTACATCAGATTCTTTACCTTTTAGTACTTCTTTAGCAAGTTTAGCTTATTCTCATAAATATGATAATAAAAATACCTTTGGTGCAGATTTAAATTATGCTGCAAGAAGATCTGGTGTTGGTGTTCAAGGTGGTTTAAATTACTCAAGAATTATTAACCCAACATTATACGCTGATGTTGGTATTTTATTAGGATCAAAGTTTTTTCCTAAATTTATATTATATGGTAATGCATATAAAGAATTAAAAAACGGGTATGAAGCACAAGCAGGACTACGTTATTCTTATTTACAAAATAACTCTAGTTTTATAACCTTAAATCTTGGCGCGTCTAAAAACTGGGAAGACATTTGGCTAAATGCTAAATTACAGCTTATGTCTTCTTCTGGCTATTCTACTAGTGTAACTAATGCTATTACAGGATTTACTGATGTTGAGAATTATCCTGCAAATATGTATTTTAATTTTGCCACACAAACTAAAATAAATATTAATCCCAAACAAGATTATATAAGCTTTATAGTTTCTTTTGGTAGCGCTCCTTTTAACGATCAATTACCAGAAGGTGAAACTGCTTTATTAGATTTTTCTAATGTACTTGTTGGTGCTGGTTATGGACATAATATTTCTGCAAAAACATTGCTTTTATTAAATGGATCATGGATTAATTTTAAAAGTCCAATAACAGATAGCACTGCATTGGCTTATATTAATCAATATAATTTATCGGTATCAATAATAACAAAATTCTAAACATAAATAATTCTACCTCCATATGTTTAATAAAAGCATTTATATAATCATGATTTTTTTAAGCATTACTTCTTGTGCTCAAAAAAAAAATGCACCCTTATATTCTAAAGAACATAAAATTTATCCAAAAATAAATATTCCTCTTGCTGCAGACAAATTTGTTGAGCAAGCAGCAAATGAATTTCGTAATAATTTTAAGAAAATTACTGGTCATTCTATAGATATAGAAAGAAGTAATAGTTTAAATAGCAACTATAATTACATTGTTTTAAGAGTAAACCCTACACAAAAAGAAAATTATTGCTTTTATAAAAAAGATAATAACATAACAATACAAGCATTTGATACGCAAAATTTAGTATTTGGAATTAATGCTTTTTTTCAAAAATATACACCGCTAAAATTTAAGGATAAAACCAAAGAAGTTATAGAAAATACCATTACTAATGAAATAGAAATTCCTAATAAATTTAGCCATTGCTCTTATCCAGATTTTGAATATAGAGAACCATATTTTTCTACTAATTTTGACCCAAATTTTAGAGGTTGGAATAAAACAAATTACTTAGAATTAGAATGGGGACTTTGGGGGCATAATATATCTAAGATTCTAAAAAAACACAATTTACCAGAAACAGTTTATGCTCAATTTGGTAATAGAAGAGTTAAAAATCAGTATTGTTTTACAAGCGATAGTTTATTTAAATACGTAAATGAACATGTTAAAAATACATATGAAAGCGATCATGCATTAAACAAATACATGATTTTACCAAATGATAATAATATTGTATGTACTTGTAACACATGTAAAGCTGTAGGAAATACTACAAAAGATGCAGCGCCAGCAATATTTACTTTTTTAAATAAATTAGCTGAAAATTATAAAAACTTATCATTTTTTACAACTGCTTATGTTACTGTTAAAGAAATTCCTAAATTTAAAGCAGAACCTAATGTTGGTCTTTTTTACAGTACTATAAATATTCAAAAAGGTGTGCCTATTGAATTCTCTAAATATTATAAGAAATTTGAAAACGATATTAAAAAATGGCGTAGCTACGTTAACAACGTTTATATTTGGGATTATACCGTAAATTTTGATAATTACTTTGATATTTATCCATCAATAAGAGTAACACAACTTAACTTACAATTATACAAAAAACTTGGTGTTAATGGTGTTTTCTTGCACGGAAGCGAATATGATTACAGTGCTTTTCAAGATTTAAAAGCTACTTTATTTGCGAAACTTTTATGGAATACCAATATTAATATCGACAATGAAATTGATACTTTTTTTCATGAGAAATATCCAAAAAAATTAGCAGGTGCATTAGCCAATTATTATTCTTTTGTTAATAATTCATTTTTTATAAATAAAAAGGAATTAGGTATTTATAGCGGCATTCATCAATCCATAGAAAAATATTTAGATCCTAAATTATTTTTTAGTTTTTATGAAGAATTTGATGCTAATACAGAGAAAAACAAATATGATAAAGAGTTTTTAAAAATTGCTACTGCCCTAACCTTTCTTAAATTAGAAATAATGAGAGATTATGGCTTAGGTACTTATGGTTTTGCTACTTTAAATAAACAAGATCAAATAATTGTAAAAAATGAAGCAGCTCTTTTATTAGATAGATTAACTGCTTTTAGCAAATCTTCTAAATTAAAAACATACAATGAATTAAAATTCACCTTAGACGATTACATAAAAAGTTGGAGACAAAATATTTTTAGATATCATAAAAGAAAACATTATTTTTACAAAAAACCGTTTAAAGTTTTGTCTAAATTAGATGAAGATTATAGAGATATAAGCAAGTTAAATGATGCGGCATTTGGTCTAAAAGATTATAATACAAATTGGCTAATTTGCTCTATAGATGATTTAATATTAAAGATTGATAAAGAACAAATTAAAGAATCTAAAAAAATAACATTTTCATTTTTACAAGACACAAAACATGCTATATTTTACCCTAGTGTAATTGAAATATTAGACACTAATTATAAAGTAGTAAAAAAATTAAAACTTACTGTAGATAACACAGATTTAGCTACAAAAGAAATATCTATAGATTTACCTACAAAGTTTGATGACGAACAATTACCAAACACTTTTATCGTTAAAATAACTAAAAGCATAACAAAGGGTAAAAAAGCTTTAGCTTGTGATGAAATTATATTTAATTAAAATTTAAAAAATCACTTCAATGAAAAATATATATTTTATTTTATTAATCGCTTTGATAACGGTTTCTTGTGATTTAAGAAAACCTGATATTGACAAAGTCGAGAAAACCAAAATGGAAATTGAAGATCCAGAGCGTCACTATTATCCAATATTACGTGGTTCAGAAATTTCCACAACTTACAAAATTTATAATAGAGGTAATGCTCCTTTAATTATTTATGATGTACAAGCATCTTGTGGTTGTATTGCCCTAGATTTTCCAAGTAATTCTATTGGTAAGGATGATTTTGGCTTTATAACCTTAGATTATGACAGTGCTAAAAATATTGGTTATGTAGAATTCTATATAATGATTAGAGCAAATACAGAAAAAGAAACTTTTACAACCATTAAATTTGATTTAAATGTCGTTACTTCTGCTCATTACACACAAGATTATGAAGAAATATATTTACAGAGAAGAAAAGAAAAATTAGGTGGTGAAGTGGATGGAGATTTAACTCAACAAGGATATTATGTAGATGATGTCAAAACTATTAGATAAAAAAATTATATATTAAACAAAAATCAATAATATGAAAGCAAAATATCAAAGTGTACTAGATTTAGGTCAAGAATTAAACATTCAAAATGGTGATGTTAAAGAAGAAAACGGAAAGTTAATTGTAAAAGGAACTGCTGCTACGCAATATGAAAAAAATTTAATTTGGGATAAAATTAAAGAAATTGGAGGCGACAACCCTACAGATATTATGGCAGATATTAAAGTAGCAGACACTACAATTTTTGCAAATCATACTGTAAAAAGTGGAGAAACTTTAGGTAAAATAGCAAAACAATATTACGGTAGTGCAGGTAAATACACTGTTATTTTTAATGCAAATACAAACATCTTAAAAAACCCAGATGTAATTCATCCTGGCCAAGAATTGGTTATTCCTAATCTATAAGATTATAAAAAGATTATCTTAAAAACCGAAACAAATTGTTTCGGTTTTTTTATTTTTGACAAATAGGTAAATGTGTGTTTATTTTGTTGATGTAATAAAGCTATGAATTCAAAGAAATATTATGAAAAAAAGAACGAAAATTTTATAAATTATTGGAACGATAAAAGAAAAAATAAACATAAATATTCTTTTTTTCAAGCTTGTATTTTTATAATTCCTTTTTCTATATTTTTGGGCATTTTAAATTATGGTCTTAAAAACTTAATATCTTTAAAATTCATTTTACTTTTTAGCATTTCATTTTTTATTTATTACCTATTTACTTACTTTATCGATTTTCGCATTCACGAAAAAAGGTATCAAAAACTAAAAAAAGAAAAACAACATTTTGATCACTAACAAAAAACAATTTTATAAAGAAATTTTAAAATCGCTTGCCAAATTAATTATTGCAGGTATTTTTATTGGAGTTTTAAAAGAATATGATGCTATAATTGCCTTTATTTTACTTTTAAAAATTTTTCATAATATCTATACAGAAATTATAAAACCAAAAACAAACAAAAACTGGTTGCTTTTAATCGGGATGTTATTAACTGGTTTTGGCGGAATTGTTGGTGAAACTTGGGGTGTTTCTAATGGATATTGGGAGTATAATAAAGTTACAAGAGAGTTGCCTTTATGGTTGCCATTTGCTTGGATGTTAGCTTTTCATTACTTGTATAAATTAGAACGCAATTTAATTCCGCTTTTATCTAATCAATCGCAAAAAAATAAAATTGTTTTAGCAATAATATTAGCTTTAATATTACCCGCTTTTGGCGAAGTTATTACAATTTATTTAGGTGTTTGGACTTATTATTGGCCTTATCAACTTTTAGGCGTTCCGTTGTATGCTTTTATATGTCTGTTATTTGTACATATGTTAGTCTATTCAATTTTACATTATGTGTGCAAAAAATATAAAATCAATGATATTGTTTTTAACTAAAAAAAATTAATTCTTCATTTTTACCTTTAAAACACTTACTAAAACCGCCAACAAACAACTCTAGTAACTTTATTTCCTTGATTCATATCAATTACTTTAAACTCTTTTGCTCCTAGTTTTTTTGATGACGTTTGTAAACTTTCTACATTTTCTTTTTTAGAAACCAAACTTGTAAACCAAATACTTTGTTTAGAAAACAAAGAACTTTCATACAAATAATTATGTAAAAAGGCTTTTTCTCCTCCAGGAAACCATAATTCATTATTATTTCCAGAAAAATTTCTAACAGCATTATTACCTAAATTTTTGGTTTTTCTTCTATTAGCGCCTTGTGCTTCTTCTGCAGATTTATAAAAAGGTGGATTACACATTACAGCAGAAAATAAATCATCATCTTTTAGAACTCCTTTTAAAATTTGTTGCTCATTTAACTGTTGACGCAATTCAATTTTTGACTCTAAATTATTATCATCAATAATATCTTGTGCTGCATCTAAAGAATCTAAATCAATATCCGTAGCAACAAAATTCCAATTAAATTGAGCAACACCTAATAATGGATAAATACAAGTTGCACCTGTACCAATATCTAAAATTTTAATTTCTTTTTCTAATGATAGTAAATCTGATAAATGCAAAATATAATCTAAACGACCAGGAATTGGCGGACATAAATTTTCATCAGAAAAATGCCAAACTTTAATTTTATCAAAAGTAAAAAGCAAAGCTTTATTTAGTTCTTTTACTGCCTTTGGATCTGAAAAATTGATACTTATTGCTCCAAATTTATTTTCTAAAACAAACTCTTTTAATTGAGGATTTTTGATAATTAAATCATCAAAATTATAACCTTTATTAAATTTATTTTGTGGATGTAGGCTTTTTTCTTTCATATTTTACTGTTTAATATACTTAAATTTCAACCTTTTTTTGACTTTTTAGGTCTTTTTTACTACTTAACCTTTAATTACAATCAATATAAATAAGATATTTAAAACAATTATGTTATTAATTTACAATTAATTAAACAATTAAAAACCAATATACACACTGTACAAACATACTACATTAATACTACATTGCTTTAATAACCCAAAATGATTGATTAGATTTATATGTATATTAAAAGCCCCCAATTCTTTTAATTTCATAAATGTCATTTGAAACTTTTTCAAATGGCATTTTTTTATAAACCATTTAAAAAACCTTGAAGCGACTCCTCTAATTCTAATTTTTTCTTAATTCTATATCTTGTAGTTTCTACACTTCTAGGAGACAAATTTAAAATACTCGCAACTTCTTTACTTTTTAAATTTACAGCAACATAGGCACAATGCTTCTGTTCTGTTATAGACAAGCTTTCGCATTTTGTTATTAGTTTTTCAAAAAAATCGGGTCTGTTTTTTTCAAACTCTATTTTAAAATCTTCCCAAATTTCTTCTTCGGAAATAACTTGTTGCAAAGATCTATTAACAGAATGCATTTTAACACTTTCTATAGTTTCTTTATTTTCTATAAGTTTATCAATATTTTTTACAACATTATTAACTGCATCTTTGTAATTAGAAATTTTTAATGTTTTTGTAAATAATGTTTGTTCATTATATTTTAATAACGTGTTTATTTCTGCATTTTTTGCAATTAAACCAGAATGGACTTCTTCTAATTTATCATAATTATTGTGCAGTTTTTCATTCAATTTATCTTTTTCTTTTAAAGCAAATTTTAATTTATTAGAAAACTGATTACTTTTAAATATTAGATAAAAACAAATCAGTAAAAATAAAATACTACCAACAAGAATTAATTTTTGATTAAATATAACCGCTTTATTACTTTTTAATAATTTATCTTCTAGTTCTGATTCTGTGCTTAAAAAAGCTCTATTTAATTCGTTTTGGGATAAATTATTTAAGATTAACAATGAATCTGATGCTTTTAAATATTTATAAGCTAAATCAAAATTCTTTTGTTTTCTATTTAACTTGGCATTAGTTAAAGATATTTGTCTACTAGATTTTAAAAAATCTTCTTCTTCTTTTATAGTAGTAAGAGTGTCTGCAAGTTTATTAGTAAGTTTAGAAGCTATTAATAAATTAGCTTCTGCCAATTTAAATTTACTTAAGTTTATATTAGCTTCTGCTAAAAATATATGAAAATATTTTAATCTTGGTAATTTTGATTTACTTTTTCCTATTGCAATAATTCCTTTTTCTGCATTTATTAAAACTCTTTTCCAATCATTTTCTTCTGTATATAAACGACAAAGACTAAAATAAGTATCTACAACAAAGGTTTTATCTTTATTTAACTCGCCAAAATAAACTGCTTTATTATAATATTCTACCGATAAAGAATTTTTATTCTTACCATGATAAAAAATTCCTAAAAGATTATTAAGCGCAGTTTTAACAGCATAATCATTACAAAACTCAGCCTCGTCAACTCCTTTTTTTAGATTTCCTAAAAAATCTTCTGATTTACTTAAAGTGTATTTTTTTAATGCTCTTAAATGATTTATTTTACTTAAAATACAAGGATCTGTAAAATTAACTTTATGATTATCTATAAAAAATAATACTGGAATTAAAGGTTGAGTATTATCATGTAATTCTGAATCTAAAAAAGCTTGATCTATTTTTTCTTCTAGATTGTTAATATTTATTTCAAGACTATCTGTTTTATTTGAACAGAAAGAAAAAGTTAAAATAATTATAATTAAAGTTAGGGGCCTAAAATTCAAGTTTAATAAAAGAAAATTAAAAAATTCAACAAAAATCTAAATTTACAATGTAATTATGGTAAAATCTAGCAATAAAGGTTTTAATGACGATTTTAAAACGGAAGTAAAAAATGTTCCATATTCTAGATAATACTCAGAAAAATTACGCTGTCTTTCTTCCAGAGATTGATTTGGCAAAAGTTCATTTTGAAGTATAGTAATACGAGTAACCAAGTCTTTTTGTCTTCTTTTTTCTGCAATTAACAATCTTTTTTCGAGATTTTCTAATCCTTTTATTTGTTTTCTTTCTTGTGCATTTACTGCATTTATAAAAGAAACATCGGTTTTTTTAGCAACTTCTTTTAAATCAGAAAATTGATTTTGTAAAAATTGAATCTTCTCTTTAAAATCAGTTTTAATTTCTGAATTTTCTATTACTTTTTTTGATAGTAATTCATTCTGATTTAAAAATAATTCTTCAAACGAAATATTTAATTTTTCTAATTTAGTTGCTTGTTTTTCTGATACAATTTGTACAGAATTACGCAACAACAAAACCGGAAAAGGAATATTTACTTTCTCAAAATATGCTTTTAATTCAAACCAATAAGCCATTTCTCCTCCTCCGCCAATATAACAAAGATTCGGTAAAATTACTTCTTGATATAAAGGTCTCATAATTACATTTGGCGAAAAAGCTTTTGGATTTTTATCAACTTCTTCTAAAATTTCTGCTTTTGTAAACGTAATACTCGTGTTGTTTACTTTATAAATATTATCCTCAAAAATAATGCGTTCTCTAAAATCATTACCTAAATAAAACAAATTAATTTCTCTAGGATTTACTTGAATTTTATAATTTTTTTCAAGTTCTACAATCGTTTTAGAAACTTCTAGAAATGAAATTTGTTTTTCTAATTCTTCTTTTATATAAGGATTAAATAATTGCTTTAAACCCGCATCATCTCCATCAATAATTACCAAACCATGTTCTTTAAATAATTCATTGGCAATAAAACGAGTTGCATCCGCTAAATTAGTATGCTTTAAGTAAGCTTCAGAAAATAAATCTTTTAAAAATTGTGCGTTTTTAGAATTCCCTAAATGATTAGAGAAAACATCAAAAACATCTTGTAAACCTTCTGTAGAAAATCGGCCAACTGCTCCTCCATCTTCACGATTCCATTGTACTTTTTTACCATTAAAATTAAAATAATTTATTTCATCAAAATCATGATCTTCTGTTGCCATCCAATAAATTGGAATAAAATTTTGTTCAGGAAATTTTTCTGATAATTCTTCGCTTAAATTTATGGTAGAAATAATTTTATATAAAAAATATAAAGGACCAGTAAACAAATTTAATTGATGACCTGTTGTAATTGTAAATGTATTTTGTTGTTTTAATAACTCAATATTTTCGCTAGTTTTTTCTGATGTAACGAACGATTTATATTGTGTTTTTAAAGCATTAACCAAAGTTAATCTTGATTGTAATCTATATGATTTTTGCTTTTCTTCAATTTGATTATGAAATCCAGAAATATCAGGAAAATTATTGTAAAAAGGTTTTATGTTTTCGTTTTTCTCTAAATAATCGTGCATTGTTTTAGAGAAGAAACCTGTTTTTTGAAAAGGTATTTGTGTTACTTTCATATTTAAAGTGCACAGTTTATGTAACATTCAGGCTCTAAAGAAGAATTCATGTAGTTGATTATTTTTTTGATAAAAATACAATTATTTTAGGCTTTGTCGTAATTTGAAAAACAATCTAACAAATTTTTAACTAGATTAAGAATCATCAGTAATAAATAGTAGAAATTATTCCTTATTTTTGATATTTATATAAACTTTTTTCATGAAATTTAAATCTCTTTTATTACTTTCTTTACTAACTTTTAGCAACCTTTTTTCTCAAGAAATTAAATCACCATCAGAATTTTTAGGCTACGAAATTGGTGCTCGTTTTACAAGACATCATAAAGTAGTTGATTATTTTTTATATGTAAGCAATAAATTATCTAATGTTAAACTAGAAAAATACGGAGAAACAAATGAACAAAGACCTTTGTATTTAGCAACAATTTCATCAGAAGAAAACAGTAGTAATTTAGAAAAAATTAGAAAATCTAATTTATCTCAAGCAGGTATTTTAGACGAAAATCAAGAAAATAAAACTGCCATTGTTTGGCTTAGTTATAATGTGCATGGAAATGAAGCTTCTAGCACAGAAGCGGCAATGTTAACACTTTACGAATTGGTTACTTCCAAAAAAACGTGGTTAAAGAATACAGTTGTAATTATAGATCCTTGTGTAAATCCAGACGGAAGAGACCGATATGTAAATTGGTATAATCAAGTAAAAAGTACACCTTTTAATATTGCACAAGACGCTAAAGAACATCATGAACCTTGGCCAGGAGGACGACCAAATCATTATTTATTTGATTTAAATAGAGATTGGGTTTGGGCAACACAAGTAGAAACGCAGCAAAGAATTTCTGTTTACAATAAATGGATGCCACATGTTCATGTAGATTTTCACGAACAAGGTATTAATAGTCCTTATTATTTTGCTCCTGCTGCAGAACCTTTTCATGAAATAATTTCTGATTGGCAACGAAATTTTCAAACACAGATAGGAAAAAATCATGCTAAATACTTTGATAAAGAAGGTTGGTTATATTTTACAAAAGAAAGTTTCGATTTGTTATACCCAAGTTATGGAGATACGTATCCTACTTTTATGGGCGCAATTGGTATGACATATGAACAAGCTGGTCATTCTAGAGCTGGATTAGGAATTAAAACTGATGAAGGCGAAGTTTTAACTTTAAAAGATAGAGCAAGTCATCATTTAACAACTGGTTTATCTACAGTTGAAATTGCTGCTAAAAATGCAGAAAAATTAAACTCTGAATTTAAAAAATTCTTTGATAATAGAAACTTTGAATACAAAAGTTATGTATTAAAAAATGATAATCAAGATAAAACGAATCGATTAAAAAGATTATTAGATATACATGAAATTAAATACGAATACGCTACAAACGGAACTGTAAAAGGATATAATTACAACACACAAAAAGAAGAAAAAGCAACTATTAATGATGGCGATTTAGTAATTCATACAAATCAACCAAAAGGTAAAATGGTAAAAGTTTTGTTTGAACCAAAAGCAAAATTAGTCGATTCTTTAACCTATGATATTACAGCTTGGTCAATTCCTTATGCACATGGTTTTGATGCAATTGCATCAAAAAACAAAGTAAGTTCTACAACAAATACTACAATTAAAAACAATATAAATACTATTGATAAAAATGCGTACGCTTATATTTCTAAATGGAATAGTATTGAAGATGCTGCATTTTTAAGCGCTTTATTACAACAAAATATAATACCACGTTTTGCTGGAAAACCTTTTTCATTAGAAGGCAAAAACTATGATAGAGGTTCGTTAATCATCTTAAGAAATGATAATAGAACTGCTGATTTTGATAAAAAATTAATTAAAATTGCCAATAATCATCAAAGAAAAGTACAAGCAGTTGCAACTGGTTTTGTAGATGCTGGATTAGATTTTGGTTCTTATACTGTAAAACCAATTAACAAACAAAAGGTTGCTTTACTTTCTGGAAAAGGAACTTCTTCTTTAAATTTTGGAGAAGTTTGGCACTTTTTTGAAACTGAGTTAAAATACCCAATTACTAATTTAAATTCAGATTATTTTGGTGGTATAAATCTTTCTAAATATGATGTTTTAATTATTCCTGAAGGATATTACGGTAGCTTTCTTAGCAAAAATAATCTAGAAAAATTATCAAGTTTTATAAGTTCTGGAGGCACATTAATTACTATGGGAAATGCTGTAAATGCTTTTGCTGATAAAAAAGGATTTGCCGTAAAAAGTAAAGAAGTAAAAAAAGATACTAATAAATTTAATTTAACTCCATATGCAGATCTTGAGAGAAAAGGAGTTAAAAATCGTATTACAGGTGCAATTTTTAAGAGTAAAGTAGATGTAACGCATCCGTTAGCTTTTGGTTACAAAAGCGATTATTTTTCTTTAAAATTAAGTAGCAATTCTTACAAATATCTAATTGATGGTTTTAATGTTGCTTATTTTGATAAAGATGCTAAAAATGTTTCTGGTTACGCTGGCAGCCAAGCTGTAAAAAATATTCCGGAATCTTTATTATTTGGAGAACAACAAAAAGGACGCGGAAGTATTGTTTATTTAGTTGATAATATTTTACTTAGATCTTTTTGGAATAATGGAAAGCTGTTTTTAGCAAATGCTGTTTTTCTTTTAAATTCTGATTCTTTAAAATAAAAGTTTTTAAATTACAGTAAATTATAATGTTCGATAAAAGACATTAGATAACTTCACTGATAAAGACAAGAACCAGAATTAATTCTAAAGAACTTACAAAGTGGTTTAAAAATAAAAGGAATGCAATCTTATCTAGATAAAACTATTTAGTTATTACAAATTGAGCAAAATAGAAATGGCACTTTATACATTATATAAATTAAAGCTTGGATGATTAAAATAACAAAGAGTATTGCGAAAAATGAATCATTATCTGAAGATAAAATTATTCAAATTTTGAATTTATATTTTACTAATAAGTATAAAACAGATTGGATATCTAAAGTAAAATGTAGATTGAAAAAAATATATAGTTTTGAATCAAATGGCTGGGAAACCATTCAAAAAAAATTAACACCTATTGATTCTGGAATCATAACGATTAATGAAAATTCAATAAAATTTGAATTAATATTAATGAAACAATTTCTAATATCTGTTTTAGGTGGGATATTACTGACTTTGATACTTTGGAAAGGTTATAATATTAATTTTTCAATTTCAGTTTTAATTATAACAATTATAGAAATAATCATCTGGGCTGCAATAATTAGAATTGGAAATGAATTTTTGAAAAAAAGTTTAATAAAAATTGAAAAAACAATTAACGAATAAAAAATTACTATGACCATCTCTATGTTGTAAAAGTTTCTAAATTCGTGTTTAAATAAAAGTAAATAGCATTCTTTTTATAGTTTTTAAATAAACGTCATTACGAGAGCAACGAAGTAATCTGTTTATTAATTATGAGTTTGCCAAAGTTTAAAAAAAACAAACTTAGCAATGGCAAAAATAAAAAGATACAATGTAAATCCCGCCATTTTGGGAACGCCCAAATTATGAAACTTGCTGTATTCCATAAAAAAACCGATACAAAAATGTATCGGCTTTTAAATATTTAAAGTATAAACTTAAAGAAAAATTATTTTTTCTTTTTAGCTTTAGCTTCCATTTGTGCTTTTAAGTCTGCAAGACCTCCAATATCACCTAAAGTAGTTTTTTCTGCTTCTGCTGCTTTTTTAACTGCTGCTTTCACATTTCTTTTCTCTTGTTCTTTAAATAAAGATGTATGAGAAACTACTACTCTTCTATATTCTTTAGAAAATTCTAAAACGATAAAATTAACTTTATCACCTTTTTCTAAAGTAGTACCGTCTTCTTTTTCTAAGAATCTTGATGGTGCAAAACCTTCTACTTTATCAGCAAAAGTTACAACTGCTCCTTTATCATTCTTTTCTTTAACGACACCTTCATGAGTAGATCCTATTGCGTAAGTATCTTCATGAACATCCCAAGGGTTATCTTTAGTTTGTTTATGACCTAAGTTTAATTTTCTGTTTTCTACGTCTAATTCTAAAACTTGAACTTCTAATTTATCACCAACAGTTACGAAATCTGATGGATGTTTAATTTTCTTAGTCCAAGATAAATCAGAGATATAAACTAAACCATCAATACCTTCTTCTAATTCTACGAACACACCAAAATTAGTATAGTTTCTTACAGTACCTGTATGAGTTGAACCAACTGGGAATTTAGTAGTAATATCTGTCCAAGGATCTGGATGTAATTGTTTGATACCTAAAGACATTTTACGGTCTTCACGGTCTAAAGTTAAAATTTGAGCTTCAACTTTATCACCAACTTTCACGAAATCTTGTGCAGAACGTAAGTGAGTTGACCAAGACATTTCAGAAACGTGAATTAACCCTTCTACTCCTTGTTCTACTTCTACAAACGCACCATAATCAGCTAAAACAACAACTTCACCAGTTACTTTATCTCCAATTTTTAAGTCAGAATTTAAAGCTTCCCAAGGATGAGCAGTTAATTGTTTTAATCCTAATTGAATTCTAGATTTGTTATCATCAAAGTCTAAAATTACAACGTTTAATTTTTGATCTAATTCTACAACCTCATTTGGATGATTGATTCTAGACCAAGATAAATCAGTAATATGTACTAATCCATCAACACCACCTAAATCAACAAAGACACCATAAGAAGTAATGTTTTTAACAACACCTTCTAATACTTGTCCTTTTTCTAATTGACCAATAATTTCTTTTTTCTGTAATTCAATATCAGCTTCAATAAGCGCTTTATGAGATACAACAACGTTTTTAAATTCGTGGTTGATTTTAACAACTTTGAATTCCATTGTTTTCTCTACATATTGATCGTAATCTCTAATTGGCTTAACATCAATTTGAGATCCTGGTAAAAATGCTTCGATTCCGAAAACATCTACAATCATACCACCTCTTGTTCTGCATTTAACGAAACCGTTAACAACTTCACCAGTTTCATGTGCGTTATTAACACGTTCCCAAGCTTTAATTACTCTTGCTTTTCTGTGAGATAATACTAATTGACCAGAAGAATCTTCTCTTTTATCAACTAAAACTTCTACAACATCACCAACAGCTAAATTTTGGTTGTAACGAAACTCATTTAAAGAAATAACTCCTTCAGATTTAGAGTTAATATCAATAATTGCATCTCTGTCTGTAATTCTAATTACAGTTCCTTCAATTACATCACGTTCGTTAACAAAACCTACAGTACCAACTAAGGCTGTTTCAAATTCTTTTAATTTTTCTTCATCAACAGCTTCAATACCTTGTTCGTATTTATGCCAGTCAAAATCAGCTAAAAATTGTTGTGGATCTACAGCTGGAGTTGCTTTTTCTTGTACTTCAGTAGCAACTACTTGCTCTTCAGTGTTTTTTGTTTCTTCAGACATTTCTGAAAATAATTTTTGTATCTTTTTGTTTTTCAGATTTTTAACGATAAAACGCCAAGAGTTGTTTTATATAAATTGTATAAATTTCCTTTTATAAATCTGTTATCGTAAAAAGGAGTGCAAATTTACTAAAATCATTTGATTATTAGCAAATTATAATTAATTAATTTTTCTTTTTATTCTTGATAATCAAAAAACTACCTTTGCACTTTTAAAAACCTTTTTGGTTGATTTTAATGAAGATGGATAAAAAGACGAAAGATTTAGTAAACAGAGGCACTATGCTTCCTTTAATGGAAGAATTTTATACTATACAAGGTGAAGGTGCTCATACCGGAACAGCTGCATATTTTATAAGAGTTGGCGGTTGCGATGTGGGCTGTCATTGGTGCGATGTTAAAGAAAGTTGGAATGCAGATTTACATCCACCAACATTGGCAGATACTATTGTAGAAAATGTAAAAAAACACGCTAAAACAGTTGTTATTACTGGTGGAGAACCTTTAATGTGGTCTATGGATTATATTACAGAAAAACTTCAAAAAAATAATATTAAAACACATATAGAAACTTCTGGAGCGTATTCATTTTCTGGAAAATGGGATTGGTTTTGTTTATCTCCAAAGAAAACGAAGCTTCCTTTAGCCGAATGTTACCCTGAAGCAGATGAATTAAAAATGATTATTCATAATCTTTCTGATTTTGATTTTGCAGAAGAACAAGCTGCAAAAGTAGGAGAAAAATGTGAACTTTATTTACAACCTGAATGGAGTAAAAAAGAAAAAATGACAGAAAAGATTGTCGATTATGTTATGAAAAATCCTAAATGGAAAATTTCTTTACAAACTCATAAATACTTAAATATACCATAAACTACTTAACTTTTTTCATTAGTGCTTTATTAGATAAGCTATTTACTGCTTTACACTATATCTTTTTATGCTGAAAAAAATCAGCATAAAAAGGATGAAGCCGTCTTGAGAGAAGTAGAAAGTTTACAATCAGAGCTAAGCTTATTTAATAGCTTTTGTTTTATAAAAGTTTCTTCTCTACTAAAGTACATATTTTATTAAATTGATCTTCAATTCCCATATCAGAATTATCAAATTCAATTGCATCTTCTGCTTTTATTAATGGCGAATCTTCTCTTGTAGAATCAATTCTATCTCGTTCTTCTACATTAAAAAGAATATCTTCAAAACTAACATCATCACCTCTATCAATCAATTCCTTATAACGTCTAGATGCTCTTTTATCAGCAGAAGCAGACATAAATAATTTCAATTCTGCATCTGGAAAAACAACAGTTCCAATATCTCTTCCGTCCATAACAATTCCACCATTTACTCCCATTAATTGTTGTTCTGCAACTAATTTTCTTCTAACCTCAGAAATAGCTGCCACTTTACTTACTAACTGAGATACAGCAAGACTTCTTATTTCTTTTTCTACATTAACATTATTTAAAAACATTTCTGCAAAACCTAAAATCTTATTGAATTTAAAAGTTAATTTAATATCTTTTAATTTTGATATTAGTACTTCTTCATTTAAAACTTTTTTACTAACTAACTTATTTTTCATAGCAAAATAAGTAACAGCTCTATACATTGCACCAGTATCAACATAAATATAATTATATTTTTTTGCTAATAATTTTGCAATAGTGCTTTTTCCTGTAGATGAAAATCCATCAATAGCAATCGTAATTTTTCTTTTCATTTATCTATTATTTAAATCCAATTGTAAACTAAAAGTACTAGCATTTGTAGCCGAATGAAATTTAGAATACGCATAATTAAACTTTAAATTATTCATTTTTATACCAAATCCAACAGAAACACCACCAAAAGTTCTAATATCTTGTAGTTTTAATTCAGCCGCTCTTCTAAAATTATAACCCATTCTTAAATTTATTGCACTTTCAGGAAATAGTTCTGCTCCTAATACAAAATGTCTAAAAGTATTACTAACAAAACCAATTTCTTCTGTAGTAATATTCCCTTCTAAATCAGTAGTTTGTTCTGATGGATTCTCAACAGAAATATCCCATTTTTGTAGATTATCTAGCGTAAAATACCATTTTAAAGGAACATGTTCTAA